>JAFYHS010000039.1 GCA_017539045.1 Bacteroidales bacterium | reverse complement strand
TGGCACGCCCATGTTCGACCGCGGCTTCACAGGCCACGAACACATGACGGCCTTCGGCCTGATTAACATGAACGGCCGCTGCTACGATCCCTTGACGAGCAGCTTCCTCTCGGTGGACGCCTACGTGCAGGATCCGACAAGTGCCCAAGCCTTCAACCGTTACGCCTATTGCGGCTACAACCCGCTCCGATATACCGACCCGACGGGGTGGTCCCCCGACGGATATGGTCGCCAACCCCAGCAGCAGTGCTACGACCCCACGGCCCGATACCATTCCGACGACCCCAACGACGTGCTTTGGGGAAGGAGCGTGCATCCGTGCGCTAATAGTTCTTCGGGGTATGTCAACGGAACGGCGGTGACGAGCACGGGGTATACACAGGGGAATGTACCAAATTATGAGTACAATGGAATGAGCGGGGAACCTATCATAGATTTGTCAGAGTTGTCTGAATCTCAGCAAGAAGTTTTTAATAGTTCAATGGAATTTGCCTCTGCGAATAGTGCGTTATTTAAAAAACTGTACGAAATACTAGTTAATTCACCTGTAATATACAAAATTTTACTTGGTGAAACGGATAGTAATGTGCCTGGCCAATTTAACCCAGAAGACAATACAATTACTTTTAGAGATGAAAGTGAACTTACACAGTATTTTTCATATGGCGAAGAATTATTCCATGCTTTTCAATTATCGGAAAACAAGTCATTGTATGATGCTTCAGAGTTTAATTATGAATACGAAGCAAAAGTGTTTAATTTTTTCGTATACGCTCAATTCTTTTATCGTCCTTTTAATGTAACACAAAACGATAGTTTCATATATACTATTAATTTCTTTTCTAATGGCTTTGATGTTATATTTCCTACCGCACAAACTATTACAGGAAACGTTTTTTTGAATGGTTATTATGAAGGAGCAAGAAGATACGCTGAATGGAATATTCTAAATAATTATGGCAATAGTAACTATAAGAAGTCTACTTTTCAACCTCCAGTTTCATTAATAAGATTATTTCAATAAATGAAAAGAATTTTATTCATAATATTAGCTATAACAACCTTCGTTACGGCTCAGGCGACACCACAAGCAAGGGATGTTCTTTTTTGGCATGGAAATAAATACTTCATATTGCCTTTCATTGATGTTGAAAGCAGAATGAATGCCGATGAGTTGAAAAACTTGAATAGGATTAAAACTTCTGATCCTCCAACCGCAATTGGCAGAGGTTATTCTCTTGAGTTTGAAATAACCAACGACACTTTGTATTTAACTGCTATCAAAGATGCCAAAAACTACAATCTGATGGAATCTGTTTTGGGTAATCTGTACAAAAGACCCCTTCTTGATTTTTCAGACACTTTGTATTTAGGTTATGGGAATTCTTTTAATGACAATGTCTGGTGGACCTTGGTTTATGAAAGCGAAATCACAGTGGCTTTCCAAAATGGAGTGGTTCAATGGATGAAAGATAACAAAAACAAAAGTAAATATTCGCGGTACGACCACAACGATTTATTATTCTCTGAATACATTTATTGCAACACCCGTTGGAATGAATTAAACGAACAAACTATGCAAACAAAGCCAATAGTTCAACTTCGTTATGATATTGACACTCTTGGCAGAATTGCAGAGATAAGAATTCTTAAGTCGTCGGGATATTTAGAGTTTGACGAAGAAGCTATTAGGGTAATGAAATCCATTCCTGGTTTTTCAGTTTCTTTTGTCAAAGGGGAATACATTCCTCACTCTTATGATTATTCTTTTATTTTTGATTTAGAACGAGTAAAAAGTATGGGAAGTTTTTCTAATTATAAACAATATGATAATCAACTTCTTAGATTGCTTGAAGAAAGTATTGTAGAGACCAAAATCAAATACATTAGTTTCTCGAAAAATACTTCTCGAAACATCCCATTGTATTTGTGTAGTGACGGACTACCGAGCCCTATCCTTGAGCAAAACAAGCCTTTCTATGAAAGCATTGGTATTGATAATATTTCATTGTGTAATCAAAAAAAATCTCAATTGGAGGTAGAGGAAGTGATGGATATTATCGAAACTCGTTACTATCTAAAAGGAAATATAGTTGAAATATACGTACACATTATCACAGTGACTGAAAAGAATGATGAAATGCTATTAGCCTATTGGTTTGATGATGTTGATAAATATGTTTATGAGTACTCCTGCGAAACAAACGAATGGCGATTGAAAGAATAATAAAAAAAACCGAGACATGGAGCGGCGGATATAACGACACGCCGATGTTCGACCGCGGCTTCACAGGCCACGAACACATGACGTCCTTCGGCCTCATTAACATGAATGGAAGATGCTACGATCCCTTGACGAGCAGTTTCCTTTCGGTGGACGCCTACGTTCAGGACCCGACAAGCGCCCAAGCCTTCAACCGCTACGCCTATTGCGGCTACAACCCGCTCCGATATACCGACCCGACGGGGTGGTACCCCGACGGATATGGTCGCCAACCCCAGCCGCAGTGCGCGGAAAGTATTCAAAAAACGACAAACTTATCATTGTAAGATAAAAAAAGATAGTATCTTTGCTGTGCGGCTAGCCGCACAGCAAAGTGTTTAACAATCAAAAAACAATAAACCAATGAAAACACAAATCAAACCCTTTGGATTACATCGAAAAGTCGTCTTGGCTGTTTTGGTCTTGGTCCTTCCTTTATTCTCCTCGGCACAAATGCGCATAGATTGGCAACAATGCTATGGAGGAGAAGGCCATGATCACGGGCAATGCATCCTTCCAATAAATGGAGGATATCTCGTTTATGGTGTGGTTGCTGCCCCACAAAACACAGGCATGGTTTCATGTGGCATAGTGAGCGAGTATGACAATACATGGCTGATTTGGATTGACGGCCAAGGCATTTTGCAAAACCAACAGTGTTGGAATTGGGATGAAGATTTCTACCTTAAGGAATTCATATCCCTTGAAAGTGCCAAAACGGATAACAATGAGTTTTATATGAATGCTCATACTAACGGCAAGGTTACAATTCTAAAACTGGACGAAAACCTAAATGAATTATGGAGGCGTACGCCAGGGTATTACGGCACACAAATCCTGCCAACCGATGACGGCGGTGTGCTTTTGGGTGGTTCATACGGCTATCTTAACAAAAGTCAGGGGACGGACACCATTCTAAAACTGGATGGCGAGGGCAACACCGAATGGAAGATCTCTGCAGGCATGGCGGTAGTAAAAATAATACGAGCCAAGGATGGTGGATTTCTGGTTGGCGGTAGCGACAATGAAGTCTTGAACGATTATTATATTTTGAAAGTAAACCAAAACGGGGAAATAGTAGAAAGTATAGCACTAGGTACTACCTATCCTCGTATTTTATTGGAGCTTGAAGACGGATTCTTGTTGGCTGGAAATGTTGGTCCTGACGGACCAAATGCCCATGGGGAATTCGACATATTGCTCTCTCGCATCGATGAGGCTGGCAATATCCTATGGCAGCGCAGTTGTGGGGGGTCGTCAAACGATTTGCTTAGCAATGTTTTCGCCAATGCTAACGGAGGATTCACAGTATTCGGATACACCAATTCAAACGATGGCGACCTGCATAATAGAGCGGGAAACGACTATGATATTTGGGTGTTTCATATCGAGGCTTCTGGAGAATTGATGTGGGAACGCAGCATTGGTTCGCCAACGAATCACGAATGGATAGAAAACAAATATCCCAGCGTCAAAAGGACTGGCGAATACAAATATGCCATGGCTGGGACTATGTGTTGGGAAGAGACACCCTCGGGCGACGTCAACTGCTCCAACAGCGCCGAGATTCCCAATTCTGGGCAAAACTACTGGGTGCTGCATGTTACGGATACAATCAACAGCACCGGTATTCCTGAGCCGCTGTCACCGACAGGCATTCAGATGTATCCCAACCCCACCTATGGTAGAGTGACCCTCCAAGGCATTGAACCCGTCGAAGTGCAAGTCTTCGATGCCCTCGGCCAATGGGTAAAGTCCTTCTACAACACCAACGAAATCCTTTTGGGCGACCTCCCCAAAGGCATGTATCTGATAAAAGCCGTGTTGGAGGACGGAAAGACATTTACCGACAAGGTGGTGAAGGAATAACGAAGCGGATCGCAAATCCGCTGGAACGGGACCCGATTATTAATCCATGAAAAGAATAAAACTGTTCATAGTGTTTATGATGCCATTGGCTGTTGCCTTTCCGCAACAGCAAGGCTTCTTTAGCCTCTATGATTATGGGGAAAAGTCCTTGTGTGCCTCTTCTGTCATCGAAACCGAATCTGGTGGTTTTATTGTGGCTGCATACGATTACTACAACCGTCCAGGCGAATTGGTCAAGCTTTCAGATGATGGCACACTCCAGAAAAGAGTCTCTATTAGCGACGAGAATACCGTTTCCTTCGTCGACGGAATATATATTGACACGTCAGCAAAAGGTTGGTATTATGCCATTGGTTTCATTTGCAAGTCTAACATGTCGGATTGTAAACCTTATGTTCTGCGTTTTGATGAGGATTTGAACATTTCGGAACTAACAGAAGTGGAATTGCCTAGTGTTTATGCGTGTTTCAACATGACACGTGCTATTATGACTAAAGAGGGTGATTTTCTATATGCGGCTTCGCTAAACGCCCAACATGGTTTTCATCGTTTGTACATGAGAATAGCTTTGGACGGAACATTGACGAAATTCTACGAAGAAACTAGTGGATGTGGATATGGCATCATGATCAATGCTATCTTCGAGTTTCCCGAAGGAAACTATTTTGGGGACTATAGAAATTCATACCTCGCACAGGGGTATGCTACTCTATGTATGCGTTTATTTGGCTTTGATGACAGTTTTGTTTTCGACACCATACACCAATATGCGAACATAACTCAGCAGGAGGGTGATACGGTATACGCAGTTTTGCATCATGCAAGTGCCAATGGAACGGTTTTACTTGTTAATGATACCACCTTGTTGTTTACGGACAGGGCTGAAGAAGCATGGTATCATCCCTCCTCGGGTCATTTTTATGATAGGGATCGTTCAACCATCCTTTTCTCAACTGATATGTCAGGAGAAATAAGAGATTATTTGGTCATAGGCAGCAGAAACGACACCGTTGAAGTCCCTGTTTCATTCAACGCCATTGATATGGCAAAAAACAACGATCTTTCTATGGAGTCCGTTTATCACGGTTGTTATGGTAATAGCGGCTGGATCCCCGATATTTCGCCTTACAACCTTATTCTCACTAAACTTGACCCTCAACTCAATGTAAAATGGCAACACTCCTACACTCACCCATCAAAGTTTCTTCAAGCCACTTACCTCATGGCCACCAAGGATGGCGGGTGCCTCGTTGTTGGTGGGGCGTACAAAGACAATCATTATGACCTTTTTGCCCTTAAAGTCAACTCCGACGGCTATGTGGGAACTGATGAAATCATCATCACCGAAGAGTTTTGTATATACCCCAATCCGGTCAAAGACGTTTTGCATATACTTGCACCAGAAAAGCTTAAAAGCATCGAGCTCTACGACCTGCAAGGCCGCCTCGTTCGAAAGCAAACACAAGACTTGGAAAGCATAGAGCTGCAAGGACTCACCCCAGGGCAATACGTGATGAAGGTCACGCTGCAGGACGGTAAGGTGTTCACCGACAAGGTGGTGAAGGAATAGAGATGCCCTAAACGTTTAAAGCGGCGGTGGCAAGCGTTACCATCGAGCAACCGCTTCTGCCGCTGCGGTTAACAAAAACAAGCAACACTCCGTCCCCTAAGGGGAATCTAAACCCGCCAAAAAAAATCCCTAATCGATAGTAAATCAATTAGGGATTTTCGTTGTGCTGTAGCCCAACTAGGACTCGAACCTAGATTTAAAGTTTAGGAAACTTCCGTTCTATCCCTTGAACTATTAGGCCATGAAAACGCTGCAAAAGTACGTTTTTTTTCTGGAATAGGAAAATCTTTATTTCAAATCGAGCACGATGGGGCAGTGGTCGGAGTGCATCACCTCGGGCAGGATGCCCACGCCGGCAATGCGGCTTTCCATGTTGTCGGTCACCATGTGGTAGTCGATGCGCCAACCCAGGTTCTTGGCACGGGCACCGGCACGGAAGCTCCACCAGCTGTAGTGGTTGGGCTCCTTCACCAAATGACGGAAGGTGTCGATGTAGCCGTCGCTCAAGAAGTCGGTCATCCACTGGCGCTCCTCGGGCAGGAAGCCCGACGAGTTGGCGTTCGACTTGGGGTTGTGGATGTCGATAGCCTCATGACAGATGTTGTAGTCGCCCGAGAGCACCAAGTTGGGACGTTCTTTCCTAAGCGCATTGACATAGTTGCGGAAGAAGTCGAGCCAAACCATCTTGAAGGCCTGGCGCTCGTCGCCCGTGGTGCCCGAGGGATGGTAGACGCTCACCACCGAGAGGTCGCCGAAGTCGGCACGGAGGAAACGCCCCTCGCTGTCGTACAAGGGTTCGTTCATGCCATAAACCACGTTGTCAGGCTCCTGTTTCGTGATGAGCCCCACGCCGCTATAGCCTTTTTTCTGCGCTGGGAACCAATAGTGATGGTAGCCCATCATCTCGAAGTCCATCAATGGGATTTGGTCGGGCGTGGCTTTGAGCTCTTGGAAGCAGAGCACATCGGGTTGGTAGTCGTTGATCCATTGCAGCAGGCCCTTGTTGATGGCCGCACGGATGCCGTTCACGTTGTAGCTGACGATTTTCATGCTGCGAAAATACTGAAAAAGTTGTTTCTTTTCAATTCGCTCAATACTTTTTCCTATTTTAGCGGCCTAAAAGAGAGAGAAGTGCTTAAGGACAAGCTCAACGGATGGATTGACCAATTCAACACCTGGCGTGCGACCCACATGTCGGATCGCCGCTTCATGCTGTTGCTCAGCATCCCGACGGGCTTCCTCGCAGGAGCCGCCGCTGTCATCATCAAGAAGTTGGCCCACGGCATCCGTGAATTGGTGTTCAATTTTCAAGGTCAATATGCACATTTCCTCTTTTTCATCTGCCCCGCCATCGGTATCTTGCTGACTATCCTGTTTTGCAAGTACATCTTGAAGAAGCATGTTGGCCATGGCATACCGGGCATCCTCTACGCCATCTCGAAGAACAAAGGCAAGGTGGATCGCAGCAGCACCTGGTCGAGCATCGTCACCAGCGCCTTGACCGTCGGCTTCGGCGGTTCGGTGGGATTGGAAGGTCCCAGCGTGTCGACGGGTGGCAGCATTGGCTCCAACATCGCGCAACTGCTCAAACTCGACTATAAGCACACCATCCTGCTCATCGGAATGGGTGGTGCGGCGGCCTTGGCAGCCATCTTCCAGGCACCCATCACGGGTATCGTCTTCGCCCTCGAGGTGTTCATGATCGACCTGTCGCTCAACGCCTTGGTGCCCATCATCTGCTCTTCGTTTGTCGCCATCCTGACCGCCTATTGGTTTTTGGGCCAGACGGTAGAGTATCCCGCCGTCATCGCCGAAGGCTTCATCCCCTCCAATGCCTTCTATTATGTGTTGCTGGGCCTTTTCGCAGGTCTGGTGTCGGCCTATTTCCTCAAGGTGACCTTCACGGTGGAGAAGCGTTTTAAGAAGGTGGAGTCGCCTTGGATGCGTTTCCTCATCGGCGGATCGTTATTGGGTATCCTGATATTCCTTTTCCCCGCCCTTTACGGCGAGGGCTATGAAGCCATCAACTCGGCCTTGCGGGGCGACTATAGCCCCGTGCTCGGCAACCCCTGGTTTGCGCAGTTCAAGAACATGGACTTGGTGGTCATCATCCTCTTTGCTGGCATGATATTGCTGAAAGCCTTCGCCACGGCCTTCACCTTTGGTGCTGGCGGTGTGGGTGGCACCTTCGCACCGGCCTTGTTTATTGGAGCTTTCACGGGTTTGTTCTTTGCCACATTGGTCAACTATCTGGGTATCGGCAACTTGGACCCAGCCAAGTTTGCCCTCGTAGGCATGAGCGGCCTGGTGGCAGGCATGCTCCATGCCCCGCTGACGGGCATCTTCCTCATCGCCGAAATCACCAATGGCTATGCACTCATCGTGCCGCTGATGATTGTGTCCGCCTTGGCCTACGCCATCAATAGGCTGTTCTTCAACCACTCCATCTATACCAATGCCGTGGCCGAGAAGGGCGTGGAGGTGACACACAACAAGGACAAGAGTATCCTCAACATGATGGCCATCAATCAGTTGATCGAAACCAACTTCAGCCCCATTGACCCCAATTGCACTTTCGGCGACCTGTTGCCATTGGTGTCGTCGTCGAAGCGCAACATCTTCCCTGTGGTCGACAAGGAAGGTTTCTTCTGCGGGCATGTGTTGTTCGACGACGTGCGCGGCATCCTCTTCGATGAGAGTCATTACAACCAATCGATCCAGAACTATGCGGTGCTGCCCGATTATGTCATCCACCCCGACGAGCCCATGGAGGAGATTGTGCACAAGTTCCAGAAATCGGGCAAATACAACATCCCCGTCATCCAAGGAGGGAAGTACCTGGGTTACCTCTCCCGAGCCAATGTGTTCTCGGCCTACCGCGCCATGATGAGTGAAATATCTGAAGACTAAGACCTCTAACGCTAAAACCAAATAATATGAGCTCAAGCCATCTTATTAAACTAATCGCCATAGCCTTTCTTTTGAGTATGGCTATTGTCGGTTGTTCGCCAAAACCGTCCGAACAAGAACAAGAAGTAGTCGGATGCACAAGTGAGGAAACGCCTGTCCTTGTTGATGAAGAAGATCCTTATGAGCCAACCATTGTCCATGAAGAGACCTCTTCTGACAGGGGTCCTTTGTGTTATGCTCCGGCTCCCGGTGGCAAAAAAGGAGACAATTCAACCGTTAACAAGAATAAATACGAAGTTCGTTTGGGAGCCTCCCCACATATAGATAAAGATAGCGACGGCCAGATGACGGTTCGGATAGGGTTGCCCGAAACCCTTCAGGAGAAAGACTCAACAGAGGTTTACAACTCTCTCTTTGTTGCGCCTGCCGATGTTCGCAAATACGCTCGCATAACTCCTCGTGCATCTGACTTCATCCTCGATCCTGATACGCCACAAATTGTCACTGTGTCCCCCTTAAGTAGCACAGCAGCTTCTTTTTCCTTGAAACCTAAAAAAATAGGAGTGTTTAAGGTTAGCGCAAAAGTAGAGTTTTCTCCAACCAAGGATTTTTCAGAAATTGACGGCACCCAATGGACAAATACATTGTCGGTGACTGTAGAAGTGGATTCCGCAAACAGGAAAAAGAACCGTATCGAAGAAATATTGGGTGTGGTCTGGGATTATTTTACGGAATTCTGGGAAGCATTTGTGGCTTTGTTTTTTGGAGCACTCTTGTTTGTGATCCGTAAATACACCAAGAAAAAAACTGGCTACTATGAAAAGCCTAATGAAATGCCGACACTAGAGACTCCTCCAACCACAAAGGAAATAGAAGAAGAAGTTGATCATGAGGTTTCAGAGCCTGAAGCTTCCTCCACCGATATAGAGGAATTGCCTGAGTCCAACGAAGAGGAGGATGAATAACGACTGAGATGCCCGCTTGGCGGGAACCTCTTTTTCATCGTTTTTGTTTAAAGAAGTCCGTCAGCAAGGCGAGGCATTCGTCGTGCATCACGCCAGTTGCTGTCTTCGTCTTGGGATGTAGCATCTTGCCAAAGCGTGAGAAGCCGTTTTTGGGGTCGTCAGCAGCCCAAACCACTTTGCCTATATGGGCGTGACACAAGGCACCGGCGCACATGGGACAGGGTTCCAAGGTGACATATAACGTACACTCATCCAAATATTTTGCGCCCAAGGCATTGGCCGCTGCGGTGATGGCCAGCATCTCGGCATGCGCCGTCACGTCGTTGAGCGTCTCGGTCTGGTTGTGGGCGCGGGCGATGACCTTGTTGTTGCATACCACGACGGCGCCGATGGGTATCTCGTCGGCTTCAAGGGCTTGCTGGGCCTCTTGGTAAGCCTGTTTCATGTAGTATTCGTCGGAGAAAACAGAAAGAGTCATATTGTTCTTGTTTTTGTCACAAAACAATCAAAACCGGCAAAACATTTATTTGTTGTGAGAAAGCTGCCAACCGGCGGCTTTCCGGCGGCGACACGGTTGTGTAGCCGCCACACGCTTTTTCTTGAGGTTTTGCAAGTTTTGTAGGTTTTGTGATTTAATTTATATGTTAATGTTGAACCCATCCCAATCCGGTCCCAAAGGGAATTTTTCCCTGAAACGTTGCAGCTTCTCGTAATCCAAGGTGCAGTGCAGCACGGCTTCTTGGTAAGGCTCGGCCTTGGAGATGACCTCGCCACGGGCGTTGATGACCTGCGACTCGCCGCTGTAATGCAGGCCGTTGGCATCGTCGCCGACACGGTTCACCCCCACCCAATAGGCTTGGTTTTCGATGGCGCGAGCCACTAAGAGTGTGTTCCAAACAATCATCCTCGAGTCGGGGAAATTGGCGAGATAGAAGGCCAAATCGTATTCGTATTGTCCGTTTTCATAGCGGTTCCTGGCCCACACCGGGAAACGGATATCGTAGCATACCATCGGACGGATGCGCCAACCTTTCAGCTCTACGAGCAGCTGTTTCTCGCCTCGTTCCACCAATTTATCCTCACCGCCCATGGTGAAGGTGTGGCGCTTGAAATAAAGCTCATGGCTGCCGTCGGGACGCATCCACACAAGGCTGTTGTAGTAGTGCCCTTCGATGACGAGAGGGAAGGTGGTGCAGATGACGGCATTTTTTGCTTTGGCTTGATCACGAAGCCATTGCATCGTAGGTCCGTCTTCTTTCTCGGCAAATTGTTTCGGGTCGACAGGGAAGGCCGTGGTAAACGTCTCGGGCATGAGGATCAGGTCGGTGCCGGGCTGCACTTGCTCCAGCAGACGGCCGAAACGCTCGATGTTGGCGGCCTTGTCCTCCCATCGGAGGTCAGCTTGGATATAGGCGAGATTGAGATTAGGCATAATTCTTGTATTGTCAATGCAAAGATAGAAAATTAATCTTACTTTTGCAGAAAAAATGGTCAATATGCGTGTCATCAAGAAACATCCGCGTCTGAACGTCGCCTTCTTCTTTGCCCTGCTGTTGGGGCTGGCCTCATGTGGCGGCGGGACCCCGAAAGACGAGTTCGACGTCAACTTGCTTTACGGCAAGTGGCAGGAAGGCTCTGTCTTTGAGCGTTATTATGAGACCGAGTTTGAACGCATCCTTCCCAATGGCGACACCGTGAAGGCCAATGGCACCACATGGGACGAACAAGACGATGTCATGGAAGAGGAGGCACAACTCTTCAACTGGACGTTGACCGGTGCCACGCTGAAGCACGAACACGTAGGCGCTTTCATCATCTTGCCCAAAATCTATACCGTTTCTACCCTTACCTCCTCTGAACTCGTTTATCACGACGACTACGGCAAAACGCATTATCTCACGAAAGTGGAATAACCATGAAAAAGGCACTGAAAATCACCGGCATCACCCTGGCGTCGCTCGTCGGCCTGATCCTTATCGTGGCGGTCATCGCCTCCCTATTGGTCACCTCGTCGGGCTGGCTCACCAAGCAAGTCAAGAAATATGCGCCGCAGTTTGTCAACTGTGAGATACAACTTGGTAAGGCCGACCTCCAGCTGTTCAAGACCTTCCCCAACGTGGGCATCGACATCGAGAACGTCGCTCTTATCAACCCGATGGCAGGCTCGCCGTCAGACACCTTGGCCAATATCGACAACCTGACCGTCGCCTTGGACATCAAGAAACTGCTGAAAGAGAAAGAGATCGTCATCAAGAAATGCATCCTCGAAGACGCCCTCGTCAACCTCTATACCGATACACTCGGCCAAAACAACTTCGACGTATTCAACTCAAAAGAAAAAGATACCGTTTTGTCATCGTTTGATTATCTCGTTGACATAGAAGAGGTTAAGCTGAAAAACACCAATGCGCTCTATACCGATGCGCGCAACGGAATGAAAGCCCGCGCCTTAGGCCTCGACCTCGACTTGAACGGCAATTTCAAGGAAAAGGACATCGAGGCAGACCTTGACATGCGTTCCCGGTCGTTGAACTTCGAGAAGGACTCCATCCGTCTTGCCGTCAACGACCTGAATCTTGACTTCAAGGGCGACGTCACCCAAATGGACCAGATTGCCGGAACCTTGAATCTGGCCACGCCCGACATCTGCCTCAACCTCAAGGAAGACTATCTGGATCACGACACGCTGAGCCTCAATCTGCCCTTGCAGTTCAGCCTCAAAGAAAAGAAAGGCCATCTCGAGAAGGCGCAAATCGGTCTGAACCAATACCTTATCAATGTGGATGGCGACGCAGCCCTTGCCGACAACGGCGACATCAACCTCGACCTGGCCTTGAATACCAGCACCCTGCTCATCGAGGATGTGCTGACCTACCTGCCTCAAAACCTGCAAAAGTCGCTGAGCAGCGTAGAATATCGCGGCAAGCTGAACATCACCGAGGCACAGGTGGTGGGCACCGTCAACGACAGCCTCATGCCTGTGATCACAGCCAAGGTGACCACCGACGATGCCACCGTCAATGTGCCCTCACTGCCTTATCCTTTCTCGAAAATCGACCTCGACGGATTGCTGACCTTGAACCTCAACGAGAAACAAGGCGACTTCGTCGTCAACGGCCTCAACGCCAAGTTCAACCAGTCGAGCCTCAACGCCAAAGGCACCGTCAAGGACCTGCTGGGCGACTTGGGCTTCAAGTTCAACGTGACGGGCGACGTGCCGATGACCGATCTGAAACCCTTCCTCCCGAAAAACATCAAGCTGGCTGGCCACACCGACCTCAACCTCAATACCGACTGCACCCTCGACCAGCTGATGAAGTCGTTGAAAGACTACAACCTCAACCGGCTCTTCGCTCAGGCTACCCTGAAGGTCAAAGGCTTTGCCTTCGACATGGACACCATCCATGTGACTGCGCCTGTACTGAATGCCAACGTCACCTTGCCTGCCTCCGCCAAGGAAAGAGGTAAAAAAGGCGCCTATGTCGCCATCAGCTCCAGCCAGATGCAAGCCAAGATGGGCAAGACCCTCGATGCCGACATGAAGAACCCCGACATCAAACTCAGCGCCGACAACTTCAAGGGCGGCATCGAGAAGATGCTCTTGGATGGCGCCCTCAAGTTCAGCCACTTGGATGTGGTGTATGACACCATCACCGCCCATCTCAACACACCTAATATAACCATCGCCACCACGCCCGACAAGAGCGCCAAAGGGCTGAAGGCACGCATCACCCTCGATGGCAAGGACATCATCGCCAATATGGGCAAGGCCTATGCCTTGAACAGCAACGCGTTGAAGGTTGATGCCTCGGTGAACGAGAACAAAAACAAGAATGACTTCCTCAACCATTGGAATCCATCGGCCGACTTCATGCTCAGCAATGCCACGCTGAAGGTAGCCGACTTCGACGAGGACATCCGCATCAACAATATCGACTTCCTGTTCAACTCCAGCGAGCTCGACTTCAAGAAGAGCACCCTGCGTATCGGGCAGTCCGACTTCAGCCTGCAAGGCAGCGTGGTCGGCATCAAGGAGTGGATCGAAGACCATAAGAACCTGATGAAGGGTGAGATGCAGCTCAGCTCCAACCACCTCGACCTCAATGAGATCATGGACCTCACCAACGGCTTGGGAAGATCCGACACCGAGCCTACCGAAACGAAAGAGAGCAAGGAGGACGACCCCTTCATGGTTCCCGAAGGCATCGACTTCAGCTTTATCCTTAACACCAAGAGGGCCATCACCGGCAATTTCGACCTCAACAACCTGAAAGGCACGGCCACGGTGAAGGACGGCACGCTCATCCTGCAGGAGATCGGTTTCACCAACAAAGCCGCTGAGATGCAACTCACGGCCATGTACCAGTCGCCGCGTAAGAACAACCTCTTCCTCGCCATGGACTTCCATCTGCTGAATGTGCAGATCAACGACCTGCTGCATATGATTCCTTATATCGACACGCTGGTGCCTGTGCTGAAGACCTTCGACGGACAGGCCGAGTTCCACATCGGTGCTGAGTCCAACCTCAAGTCGAACTACGAGCCCAAAATCTCGACGTTGCGAGCCGCTGCCGACATCGAAGGCAAGAACCTGACCGTGAACGACAAGTTCGCCTTCACCAAAATCACCGACATGTTGGACATCAGCACCAACGGCCAGTATCGTGTTGACAGCCTCGACGTGCAGCTCACCGCTTTCAAGAACGAAATCGACTTATGGCCTTCGCAGATCGCCATTGGGAAATATAAGGTCACGGTGGACGGCCGCGAGACCCTCGACCAAAACGCGGAATACCATCTTTCGGTGACGCAATCGCCGTTGCCCGTACGACTCGGCTTGAAGATCTCTGGACCGTTCGACAACCTGAAATACGAGATCGAGTCGTGCAAGTATCCTAACCTCTACAAGCCCAACAAGCGCAACGACACGGAGCAGATGTACTACGAGTTGAAGAAGAAGATCGCCGACCGCTTGAAGGCGAATGTGCGTTAGCTTTTGTTTGCCCTTACGGCTATAGATTCGCTTCGGATTTTGAAGGCATGTCATACCGAGCCAAAATGGCGAGTGTATCTATGCCTTCAAAATCCTCGGAATGACATAGCCGTAAGGGTGGTTACCGTCATAGTTCATTAATGATCTCTTCAAAACTCCGTTCGTCCTCCAATCCGTTCATCTTTTCCTGCTTGATGCGCGACTTGCGGCGGGCGTAGCTGTTGGTTTGCAGGTTCATCAGGATGGAGATGACCTGGTTGCTGAAGCCTTGCTTGGTGAGGCAGCAGATTTGCAGGTCGCTCTTGGTGAGCGTAGGATATTTCTCCATCAGTCGTTTGGTGAAATCGCTGTAGACCTTGTCGATGAGGTCAACGAAGTCGTCCCATTCGTTTTCATTGAGGTTGAAGTCGAGGGTAGAGGCCGTGATCTGCTCGGTGAGGGCTAGGGCGGTCACATACACCTTGTTTTTCTTCAGTTCCAGCTCCAGTTGGTTCTTCATCTCCTCGGTTTTCAACTTGGCACTGAGTGTTTTTTGTCGCAACAGCAGCAATACTATGGCCAAGGCCACGATCAATCCGCCGAGGATGAGGTAGAGATAGAGGCTTTTCAGCTTTTGCTCAGCTTCGAGGTTGTTTTTCTGCATCTGTAGGTCATAGTCCGCCTTGATGTGCTGCATTTGTTCGCCGCGGTGCTCGCGATCGGCTTGCATCATATTGTCGTTGAACAGTTCGTGACATTCAAGGGCCTTCTTGTAGTCGCCGGCAAACTGGTAGAGATAATTGAGGCTCTGGTAGGCCGACGTGCGGACACCTGCCTTGTCGCTGTGTGTGGCCTCGTTGAGGTGGACGATGGCGAGGCTGTCGTGCGACAGATAGTAATGTGCCAAGCCCAAGGTCAAGTGGCAAGCATCGGCATCGGCACCTTCGTCCAAGGCTTGGCTGACACGCTCTATCACCTGCCCATAGTCTTCCTTGGCCATCAGCACATCGAGGCTTGAGTCCAAAAGTAGTTCGCGTTTCATCGCTGTGTCGTTCAATGTCTTGGCGAGTTGCAATGCTTCGTCGTAGTGCTGTTGTGCCGCATTGATGTCGCCCATCGATGCGGCCGTGCGACCGCAGTTGCGCAGCGCGTTCATCAACAGGGTGTCGTTGCCCAAGTCGCGAAACAGCTGGGCGGCGTCGGTGTGGAGGGGCAGGGCTTCGTCGAACAGCTCGTGTTTCCAATAGGCGAAGCCGAGGTTGTCCTCGATGAGGCCTTTCAGACGTTGCACCTCGGGCTTCGTCAGGTCGCAACGGTCGATGGCAAGCAGCGCCTGGCTCAGGCTTTGTGCTGCGGCTTCTGTCTGCTTGTCAGCGATGTGTTGGCGCCCTTGTTCAAGGCCAGCCTCCGCCTCTCGGAAATAGCCGGTCTCGTCATGGCAGGCCGTGAGGATTACCAACGCTAGAAACACGCTGATGATTATGGATTTTGGTTTCATTGTTTCACGAATTTCTGTGTCGTTTCGCCCACGCTGATGAAATACATCCCAGCAGGCAGGTTGGTAATGTCAATCTGTTGGGTTTCGGCTGAAATGTTGCCAGTCAGGCAGGTTTGTCCCATCAGGTTGGTGATGCAGTAGGTCTGGTCTGGTAGAGACGTTGCGCGCAACGTCTGTACAAACAAAATACCGTCTGCTGGATTAGGATACACTGTAAAGGTCCCTGAGCCCGTCGAAGGGCCGTCCTCATTAATACCATTATGCAGTTCGGCATAGATGGCATCGCAGTCCTCGTCGCCATCGTGATACACCAGTTCGTCCCCAATCCAATAGCAGCGCAAACCCTCCACGCTGTAGCCTTTGCCTCGGTTCATCAGCCGTTCGGGGAAGAAACTGGTCAAGTGGCCATAGCCAACCACGATGTCGCCGCTAAAGAGGCCTTCAGCATCGCTGATGTGCAGCATCTTGCGGGTGTCGCCATCGTATTCAAACACGCCCACACTGTCGACATGCACCAGAATGCTTTCCGTGCCCACCTTGATTTCCCATTCGTCACCGGCCTCGGCAGTGAGGTCGTACAAGGTGGTGAATTCCTCCAAGTCCTTGTTCCACCAATACACCTTTCCATCGCGCTCAAAGACATATTCGTGTGTCACCTCGGTATGTTTGCTTCTATCGTAGATGGTGTTGGTGCGCACGATGATTTTTGGTCTTTCGGTGCCGATAGTGGTGTCTGCAGTGTATTCCAAGTGTTGGTAGGTGGTGCTGCCGTCGTCGTTTTGGATTTCGTAGTACCATTCAGATTCATTTTGTAGTAATTCATATTGCAAATTATCCACTGCCATTCGCCACAAGCCATGATTATTCAGCGATAAAAACAACGTGTCGTCCAAAGCAACTATCC
>JAFYHS010000019.1 GCA_017539045.1 Bacteroidales bacterium | reverse complement strand
GTACCTACTACTACCAGGTCCGTGCCCTGTATGACAACGACTGCGAGTCTGAACCCGCTCCGGCCTTCGACGACCCGACTCACAACTATGTGACCGCCAGCGTCGACGCCGTCAACGAGAACAGCGACAACGTGGCCCTGTATCCTAACCCGACGAAGGGCAACGTGACGATCGAGGCTACTGGTATGAGCCGCATCACCGTGGTGAGCGTCCTCGGCCAGGTGGTCTACGACACCGAAGTCAGCGAAGACACGTATGTCATGAACATGTCGCAGTTCACTGCCGGCATGTACATGGTCCGCGTGTACACTGAAAGCGGTGTGACCGTCAAGCGCGTTACTGTCATGCAATAAATGACATCGCGGGATTGACTCCCGCAAAAAATTGGGCGGTTCCCTTTGGGGAGCCGCCCTTTTTTATTATCTTTGCAGTCGAATACCTATGCTGCATTATGGAAATCCTGGATTTGTACGACAAAGACCTGAAGCCCACGGGCCAGACCATTGAGCGGGGAAAGCGCGTGCCACCAGGCATGATGATCCCCATCGTGGCGGTGTTTGTCTACAACGACCGAGGGCAGTATCTGATTCAAAAAGTGGCCCCGAAGAAAGGCAATTACTATTCGACTACCGCAGGACACGTGCAGAGTGGCGAACGCGACTTCGCCTTGGCCATGCTCCGCGAGATGAAAGAGGAAGTCGGCCTCTCGGCCACCAAGAGCGAGCTGAAGCTGGTGAAGATCAGACGCTATGACTACAAATTCACCTTGCTTTATATGCTGAAAAGCAATGTCCCGGCCGACATGCTGCGCCTGCAAAAGGAAGAGGTGGACTCCGTGAAGTGGATGAGCCACGAGGACATCGAAAAGCTCTGTAAGGAAGGTCTTTTCAACAGAATCCACTACCAGTTGCTCCTCGATTGCGAAGAAAGATTGCAAAACCGACACTGAAATTTTTCCGTTTCGTTATTTTGGTTATATTTGCAGCAAATTATTGTTGCAACAAATACCTTATTAATATGATCGCAAGAGAATTACTCAACCCAAAAAGCATCGTGGTGTGCGGTGCATCGTCAGACATCCACAAACCTGGTGGAAAAGCATTGAAGAACCTGTTAGAGAGTCCTTTCAGAGGCCCGGTTTATGCTGTTAACCCCAAAGAGACCGAGGTGCAAGGCGTGAAATGCTATGCCAAGGTCGATGACCTGCCCCAGGTGGAATGTGCCATCATCTGCATCGCCGCTAAGTTCTGCGCACAGACTGTAGACGTGCTGGCCAAAGAGAAAGGCTGCAAAGGCTTCATCATCATCAGCGCTGGATTCTCGGAGGAGAACGCCGAGGGTGCCGCCATCGAGAAGCATATCGTCGACACCATCAACAGCGTTGGCGGCAGCTTGATTGGCCCCAACTGCACAGGATTCCTCAACGTGAACTATGCCGGTTGTTTCGACACGCCTATTCCGACCCTCGACCCGAAGGGTGTGGACTTCATCACGGGCTCGGGTGCCACCGCTGTGTTCATCAAGGAGTATGGCATGAGCAATGGATTGAAGTTCAATAGCGTTTGGGCCGTGGGCAACAGCGCTCAGCTCGGCATCGAGGACGTGCTCGAACACTTGGACGAGACCTTCGATCCAGTGAAGTCGAGCCACGTCATCATGCTTTACATGGAGAAGATTGGCGACCCGCAACGACTGCTGAAGCACTCCCGTAGCCTCATCAACAAGGGATGTCATATCGCGGCCATCAAGTCGGGTGGTTCGGCTGCAGGTAGCCGTGCCGCCTCGTCGCATACAGGAGCTTTGGCCACCAACGACGCTGTGGTCGACGCCTTGTTCCGCAAGGCAGGCATCGTGCGCTGCCAGAACCGTCAGGAGCTGACCACCGTGTGCGGTGTGTTCATGCACCCCGAGATCAAAGGCAAGCGTTGCGCCGTCATCACCCATGCCGGCGGTCCTGCCGTGATGCTTACCGACGTGCTGTCGAACGGTGGCATGGAAGTGCCTTCGCTCAAGGAACATCCGGCCAGCCCCGCATTGCTTGAGAAGCTCTTCGCTGGTTCAAGCGTGGGCAATCCCATCGATTTCTTGGCGACAGGAACGGCCGAACAGCTCGGTTATATCATCGACACCGTCGAGAACGACTACACCGACATTGACTTCTCGGTGGTCATCTTCGGTTCGCCTGGCTTGTTCAGCAACAAAGAAGTCTACGACCTGCTCGACGAGAAGATGAAGACCTGCAAGAAGCCCATCTTCCCCGTGCTGCCTTCCATCATCAACGTGAAGGACGAGATTGAGGACTTCATCGCCAAGGGCCGCATCAACTTCCCGGAGGAGTGCGTGCTTGGTAATGCCATCTGCAAGGTGTATAACACCCCGAAGCCGCAGCCCGAGAACGTGGAGATGCCGAAGATCGACACCGCCCGCATCCGCAAGTGCATCGACAGCTGCGAGAATGGCTACATCGGCCCGGATAAGATTTACGAACTGCTCGACGCTGCAGGCATCGCCCAAAAGCAGATCCGCGTCGTCGACAAGAAACAACAGGCTTTGGACTTCGCTAACGAGGTGGGTTATCCGCTCGTGATGAAGGTGGTCGGTCCTGTGCATAAGAGCGACGTCGGTGGCGTGACTTTGAACGTGCGCGACATCGAGACCGTAGGCAAGGAGTTCGACCGTTTGATGGCTATCAAGGACACCTATGCCGTGGAGATGTACCCGATGCTCGACGGCACGGAGGTCTATATCGGCGCCATCCGCGATGCCAAGTTTGGCCATCAGGTGTTCTTCGGCTTGGGTGGCATCTTCATCGAGGTGCTGAAAGACGTGCAGAGCTCGCTCGTGCCGATCAGCGCTTCCGAGGCGAAAGACATGCTCACCAAGCTCCGTGGCTACAAGATCCTGCAGGGTGTGCGTGGTCAGCAACCCGTCAACGTGGACGTCTATGCCGAACAGATTGCAAGGGTGGCCGCTTTGGTGATGGCCGCTCCCGAGATTGCCGAGATGGACCTCAACCCGCTCCTTGGCAACCCGAAGAACGTGGTCGCTGTGGATGCCAGAATCCGTATTGAGAAATGATTACCGAGAAATCCACATATTACCTCGTTTATGCCGCGTTGGTGGTCGTCACCTTTCTGCTCGACAACATGCTGCTGAAGAAGACCGACAAGACCAGCCGCACCATCGGCTACGTCCTTAGTATTATCGTCGATTTGGCCATCTTCGGCTACGGCATCTACCTGTATTACGCCAAAGGGGAGAGCCAGACGGGCTTCGTGCTCGGTGGCATCCTCTGTGGCGTTTGCCTGCTGTGTCTGCTGGGACGTTACTGGCAGAACAAGGAGCTCGACAAACGGAACAAGCATGAATAGACTGGCCTTCATAGTGTTGGCTTCTTTGATGTCCAATACCTTGTTGGCGCAAACCGACCTCGTCACTTTTTCAAGAAGTGGAGGTTTCTATGAGGATAGCTTTGCTCTGTCGTTGGGTTGCGGCGCGGGTCATCATATCCACTACACCGTCAATGGCAATCGTCCTACGGCGCAGTCGTCGCTGTATGAAGGTCCTTTGACGCTCGACCCGTCGATGTTCTCTCCTTCGTGCATTTACGAGATAGTCAATTGCATCCCTTCTACATACCATGCGGTTTCGGATGTGAAACATGCCATAGTGATTCGCGCTGCTGCCTTTGATGATGAAGGCAGTTGTGTGAGTCCGGTGGCGACACAGACTTATTTGATCAAGTCGTTGGGCTGTGATGTGCATGGACTGCCCGTGCTCTCCCTTAATGCCGATTCATTAGACCTTTTTGACTATGAGACAGGGATCTTTGTCCCAGGTATCCATTACGACCTGTCGGATACGACAGGAACGGGGAATTATTGCATGACGGGTAGGGAATGGGAACGCTGCATCAATATGGAGTTCTATGAATCCGACAACAGCGGCCTCAACCAACAATGTGGCTTGCGTACCCATGGTGGCTCTTCGCGATGGTTCCAGCAGAAGGGGATGCGCCTCTATGCCCGTGAAGAATATGGAAAGAAGCGCTTCAAGCACCGTTTCTTTGAGACCACGGAGCTGGCCAATTTCAAACGTATCAATTTGCATCCTTTCCGTTGCAGCAATTGGATGCAGACAGGTGGTCAGGAATACCTCGCGCAACGTGTGGCCGCCCAGATGAACATCGACTGTTTGGGCGTCAGACAGGCTGCGGTGTTTATCAATGGGGAGTATTGGGGTATCTATACCCTTGAAGAGTCGCCCGACGAGCGCTATTTGGAAGACCACTATGATGTGGACCTTGACTTCGTCAATATCATAAAGTATTGGGGTGTGACGAATTATGGCGACGCCACGGATTGGTGGGGCTTCAGGAGCTGGATCGAAAGTGCCGACCTCAACCAGCCGTCCGATTCCGCCTATGCTTTTTCGCGTATTGACGTCTCAAACTTCATTGACTATTGCCTCCTTGAGCTTTACGGCGCCAATCTCGACTGGCCTCGCAACAATGTGCTGCAATGGCAAGCCCGTTCGGGCGAGCCTTTCCGCTTCATCTTCTTTGACGGCGATGGATGCTTTTCGTGGTGGTATTATCATGCCCTGGACAATGCCATCCATCAAGATGTTAATAGCTTGATTATCAATAAATTTATGGAAAGCGATGCTTTCAAGGTGATGCTCTATGAACGTTATACAGAATTGGCTTCCACTGTGTTTAGTGTCCAAGCACTGAATGCTGTTTTGGAGGATTATCGTGCCCTTGTCGAAGAAGAGGTGCCTTCGCAATTCGAGCGTTTTGGCTTTCCATACAGCCAAAAGCGTTGGCAGGCCGACATGGATAGCGTCAGTGCATACTTTTCCAAGAGGGCGCGTGCTTTCCATAAGGAGATGCAGACCTTGTTTGCGTATGATACATCTTCGTTTAAGGATGTTGTCGTCAGTCCCAACCCCAGCGATGGGGCCTTTACCATACATGTCACCTTCACGGATTGTGCCATCGTGACGTTGGAAATCTATGACATGACAGGGAGGCTGGTTGATAGGGGAGACCATTTCCTCCATCCTGGCGACAATGCGGTTATGGTGCAAACCCACCTGAAATCGGGCTTGTATCTGGCGAATTTCGGTGGCTTTATCAAGAAAATCGTAATTCAATAAGTTGGAAATATGAAAAAATCAGATGTCATTACCTTGATCGTTGTGGCTGCCGTCATTTGTGGCTTCGCCTTCATCCCAGGCGCTTGGGAATGGTTCAACGAGACCACCAAAAACCACGGCCTGCTGATGAGCTTCTTCAAGTTCGCCATCCTCGGCACCTTTGGCGAGATGCTGGCCTTGCGCATCCGCGAGGGTGTGTATATGAAGCAGGGCTTCGGCTTGCTGCCCAAGATGCTCGTTTGGGGTGTGCTGGGTGTGGTCATCGCCTCGGCCATGACCATCTTCAAGACGGGCACGGTGAAGCTGCTCGATGGTGGCTTCCATATGAATGGCAAGGCCGCCGAGTGGTTTGCCGGCGAGCTCAGTTGGGGCAAGGCCTTTGTCGCCCTTTGTGTCAGCGTGTTGATGAACACCTTGTTTGCGCCGGTCTTCATGACCTTCCACAAGGTTACGGACATCCACATTGCCGAGACGGGTGGCTCGCTGAAGGGTTTCTTCGGTAGCCCGCTGGGCATCCGTGAGGCCCTGTCGAAGAAGATCAACTGGGACATCCAATACGGCTTTGTTTTCGCCAAGACCATCCCGCTGTTCTGGTATCCGGCGCATACCATCACCTTCCTGCTGCCGCCTACACTTCAGGTGCTCTTTGCCGCCTTCCTCGGTGTGGCTTTGGGTGTGATACTGAGTATTAAAAAGTGATACAGGATTTCTCTTCCCGCGACCCCCGGAAACCCATACCTGCCCCATGCCCTCATCGCGGGCCTGGACCCGCGATCTCTTGCGCTCTTGGTATACACTTGTGCTCTAGCCCTTTCTTCTTGATAAGAAAGGGCGAAAGAATCAAGGCCGCCTCCATCGGACTTCCCCGCGGCTGTCTAAACGCCTGACTTTCAAGTCGGGTAGTGACTTTTACAAAGTCAAACGCAAGCACCCCTCCCTGAAAGTCAAGCGTTTATCCATCCCTTGTGGGCGCTTCCCCGCCCGGCGGCCAAGCCCCCGCGCCCACCCCAGTTGGGTTTCGGCACTCCCGCACTCGGCCATTTATATTCCCGCCGTCAGGCGGGAATCTCGTTTTTTTCATTTTTTTTGAAAAAAATCACTTTTTTTCTTGACAGTAATGAAAATTGTTGTACTTTTGCAGTGTTCTATTCAACTAATACACTAACACAAAATACAACAACATGATTACAATCAGCAACTTAGACTTCGGCTACAAGAGTCAGCCAGTCTTCAAAAACATCAGCCTCGGCTTCGAGAAGGGTAACATCTACGGGCTGTTGGGCGAAAATGGAGTAGGGAAGACCTCCCTGCTGAAACTCATCAGCGGCTTGCAGAAGCCCACTGCCGGCGCTTGCGAGGTGGATGGCATCGCGCCCTTCAACCGCTTGCCCGAAACCCTCCAGAAGATCTACTTCATCTCTGAGGACTTCGCCATCCCGGAGGGCACACCTATTAATAATATAAAGGAACTCGGCAAGTTCTATCCCAAATACGACGAGAGCCTCTTCCTCGAACTCTGCAATGAGTTGGATGTGGACCCGACGCGCAAATACGCCGAGATGTCGTTTGGCCAGCAGAAGAAGTGCCTCATCGCCTCGGCCTTGTCGCTCAACACCGACTACCTGCTCCTCGATGAGCCTACCAACGGCCTCGACATCCCCTCGAAGACCCTCTTCCGTCAGGTCATCGCCAAGCACGCCAACGACGACCGCACCATCATCATCTCCACCCACCAGGTGAAGGATGTGGAAAACCTCATCGACCCCATCATCATCCTCGACCACGACGAGGTGTTGCTCAAGGCCTCGTTCCGCGACATCACCGACCGCCTCTATTTCGACTACGGCATGGAGAAGGACGACACCGCGCTCTACAGCGAGATGATCCCCGGCGGCTACGTCAACGTGACCCGCAACCCCGAAGGCCTCGACAGCAAGGTCAGCATCGAGGTGCTCTTCAACACCGTCATGAAAAACAAGGAAACCATCAAACAACTTTTTAGCTAATAGGAGAAAAAAACCATGAATAACACATTTGCATTCGACCGTTTCAAGAACCTGCTCGCCAACGACGGAAAGAAATATTTCCGCAACTTCGGCACCGCACTCATCGTGTTCTGCTGCCTGAACGCCATCTATTGGATCTTCAACCTGCTCTTCGGCTCCGAAACCATGTCGCCGATTCGTTTCAGCATGCTACTCATTTGGACGGCTTTGGCCATGATGCTTGTGCCAGAGAAAGTCTACGGTAAGGCAAACCTCTCGCGTGAGGGTGTGAGCTTCGCCATGATGCCCGCCTCTTCTTTGGAGAAGTTCCTCAGCATGTTTCTCTACTGCGCCGTGGTGACGCCTATCATCGTCTTCTTCGGCGGCTACTTGGTCGACGCCTTCTTGTCGATTTTCCCCTTTGGTGGTTTCGAGAAGCCTATCCATCTCTATAGCATTGGTGAGCTTGGCCGTATGATGAACGACCACTCTGGCTCAGTTCGGGTTGGCGAGGCAACGTTTAACTTTACTGATGTATTCTCCGTGGGCATGATGCGTACCTCGCTCTATGTCACCATCCTTCAGTGGGCGGCCATCTTCATGTTGGGCAACATGCTCTTCAAGAAGCACAAGGCCGGCAAGACCTTTGCCTGCTATCTTGGCATTGGTTACGTGCTTTCCACAATTTTCGGACTGCTCTTCATCACGAGCGGGCGCCTACAACACTGGATGGAAACCATAGAGGGACTCCCGAAGAGTGAGCTGTTTCGTATAGCCCATAATGCGACCATCTGGGGCGTGATTATCGGCATCCTCGTCACGGCCCTGCTGTTCTTCTTCACCTATCGTAAAATCAAGACCCAAAAATACTAAGCCATGGAATTCAACGCACACAAACCCATATACTTGCAGATTTGTTCGCAGATCTACGAGCAGATCCTGCGCGGCGAGCTGAAGGCCGACGACCGTATCCTGTCGGTGCGCGACTACGGCATACAACTCGGCGTGAACCCCAACACCATCATGCGCTCCTACGAGACCATGACTGCTGCTGGCATCATCTACAACAAACGCGGCATCGGCTATTTCATCTCCGCCGAGGCCAAGGACATCGTCCTCAAGCAGATGCGCGAGGAGTTCCTCGAGAAGGAGCTGCCCGAGGTGATCAAAAAGATGAAGCTGCTCGGCATCGGTCTGGATGAGATAAAACTGTAGGAGATTCCCTGCGGGAATGGAGTGTCGGTTATAGGTATACAGCGGCGGCATTGAAAGCTTACGAGCCGTCAACGTCATCAACCGCCGCTAATTACAAACACACAACTCCATTCCCGCGAAGCGGGAAACTTAATAAACAACAAATACTTAATACAATGAAAACCAACAGAATAATCATTACATCCTTGCTGCTCTTGTTTTGTGGAAGCACCTTCGCCCAAACCCAACAAGACCGTTTGACCCGCCATGTGTATACCTTGGCAGGCGACTCCCTGCGCGGTCGCAGAGCAGGCAGCGAAGACGCGGCCAAGGCTGCGGCTTACATTGTCAGCCAATTCGAAGGAATTGGCATCCAGCCTTATTACGAGGAAGGCTGGTACCAACCTTTCGAAATGAACGGTAAAACCTACAAGAACGTGATTGGCATCATTCCTGGGAACGACCCGGTCCTGAAAGACGAGTACATCATCATCGGTGCGCATTATGACCATCTCGGCGTCAGAGACGACCAGATTTACAACGGGGCCGACGACAACGCTTCGGGTACCGCCACCATCATCGAAATGGCCCGCATCCTCAAAAGCCAACAAAACAGCCTGAAACGTAGCATCATCGTTGCTGCTTTCGATGCTGAAGAAATAGGGCTTTGGGGGTCGAATTACCTCGCGAAGCAACTGGATCTGTCGAAGGTCAAGCTGATGATGAGCATCGACATGGTGGGTTGGCTCGAGAAAGGCAAGACCTTGCAACTACAAGGTACGGCCACCATCAAGGACGGAAAACGTCTGTTTCGCGAAGAGGCCGAGAAGATGCATCTCGATATCAAGGCAAAGAATTTCGAGACTTCCATCTTAGGGGCCACCGACACCCAAGGCTTTGCCCAAAGAGGTGTGGCCACTTTGTACGTCACTACCGGACTGAAGTCACCCTACCACAAGCCTGAAGACGACCCTGAACTCATTGACTACAAAGGTCTCGACAGGGTTACGGATTATATGGCAGACGTTACCATGCGTTGCGCCACTGATGAGGGTTTTGCCCCTTCAGGGAAGATTTCCCCCATCCATAGTGGCAAGAGGAAGACGATTGAAATCATGCCGTCGGTTTCGTTGGTCAATGGGAACATCGCCTTCCCCAAAGCAGGTTTTGATGGCAAGAGCCGCTACGGTGTCAATGCCGGTCTTATGGCACTGCTCAATCTCAACTCTCATTTTACCTTGAAAACAGGAGCGCAGTATGAGTTGTTGAGGGCGAAATATCCCGATGAGAGCGACCTTTTCAATTCCTATCTGCCGTATCGTCAGCAGTCGGTCCTGGTTCCCGTAAACCTCCTTGTCTATATCGGAGGAGCCCCGGGCATGGATATCTATGTAGAAGCAGGTGGTTTTTACGGTCGTGTCTTTAGTACTGGATTCGAGGGAGAACCTGAGTTGAGCATCGATCCCAACCAATATGGCATCAACTGGGCTGTCGGCTTCCGCCTTGGCAAGGTAAATATCTCGGGCGGTCGCCGTTATCAGCTCAACCCGATGTTTGTCAATGATGGAGCTCCCAAGACCAAGTTGCATGCTGGTAATTTCAGCATCGGTTACTACTTTTGACGAATAATACTTCAAGGCTGTAACTTTTTTGACGAAACTACGTATTACTAGAAATTCACTCAAAACCCTAACACAATGAAAAGACACCTTATCATTCTCGCAGCCGTAATTATGAGCTCGGCACTCAGTGCTTGCCAAATCTCCATCGACGAGAGCTTTCTGTCTGGCGAAACCGTGAAGGGCGATGGCAACATCGCTACGCGCGAATACGATATCACCCAATTTGACGAACTCTCGTGTGCTTTGCCAGCCACGGTCAACTACACCGTGGGCGACGCGTATTCCTGTTCCGTCAGCGTGGACGAGAACCTCTTCGACTATATCGAAATCAAGGTACGCGATGGCGCGCTGCTCTTGGGCAAGCCCAAGACGGAAAAGCGAGTCGAATTAAAGGCCACACAGTTTGTCATCGACGTCACCGCACCGCGTTTGGATGAAGTCAACTTTGCGGGCAGTGGCGACCTCATCTTCGTCAGCCCCCTGAACGAGCAGGACTTGGAAATCAACCTGGCGGGTTCGGGCAATGTGGTCTTCAAGGAAGAGGCCAACATCGGTAACTTGAATCTGCACGTGGCGGGTTCGGGCGACATCAGCATCTCGAAGGGTGTGATTCGTGAACTTGACGCCGACATCGCCGGTTCGGGCACGATTGTGTCGCATGCCGATGTGCGCGACTTGGACGCCAATGTGGCAGGTTCGGGCGATATCACTGCCCAGGTGAACGGCACTTTGGAGTATTTCATTGCCGGTTCGGGCGACATCAAATACTATGGCGATGCCGAAGTGAAAGGCAAAGTCATGGGCAGCGGCACCATTACCCGCATTGACGCTCCTGCGCTATAATTGAGTAAAGTAAATCTCTTTTTCATAACCTTGTAATGAGAAACGGCTGACCTATCGGGTCGGCCGTTTTGCTTGTTATTCAAAAAAACAATATCTTTGCAGTGCGAATGGATGGGTCCCGATGGAAGGGACTCCGCCAAGGACGAACCCAAACGAAAGGCCTATTGAAGATAAATAAGAACTAAAATAATAATAACCAGAGCTTTACGCTCTTATTCCCCTACTATCGAAATCTGGTAAATTTCAAACAACGGGAATGGGTATGCAAGAAGTTCACGCGTTTTGGCGTGGACGGTTTCATGCTTATATGTTGTGAAGGTTTACCAGAGCCTGATAGTAGATATAAGCGGACGGTTTCACGCCATTTTTGTCTGCTTTCGGGAACGGGCGTCGGGCGACACGACGACGATGACAGACAAGATCAACATAGGGCAGGCGATACGTGAGGAGATGGACCGCACGGGGCGCACGGTGACCTGGCTGAGCAAGCAACTCGGCACGAACCGTATGGCCTGCTACCGCATCTTCAACAGCTATAGTATCGATACCCAAATGCTGCTTCGTATCTCGGTTTTGTTGGGCCGGGACTTCTTCGTGCTCTATTCCACCGCACTCCGCGAGGAGAGGGAAAGCACATCGAACAAATAGTAACAAAATAGTTACAATTCCATAACATTTACGTTACCATCTAACTCCTTATATAATAAGGAGATAGTGTATTTTTGCAGCCGAAAAATAGTGTATTCCGAAAAGCACGAAAAAAGAGATATAAATTCATAATAATTAAAAAATTCCAAATGCAAATGAATCATTACACTAACAAGAAAAGCCTGGCCCTGCTCGGCCACGGCAAATGGAAAAGCGCCCTCGGCCACACCTTATTATTAATAGGGATGGTGCTGGTGAGCATGGGCGCGTTCGCGCAGAATGTTGACCCTAGCCACCCGAACATCCCTGAAGGTTTGGTGATGAACAAGTATTTTGTACCGGATAACCCCGCTAATGGTACTTCTGGAAATATTTTTCTTGAAACCTATGTTACGGGTCACTCCGTTGCCCAACACAAGCCTACCGACATCGTCCTTGTCTTGGACGTCTCGGGTTCGATGGATCAAACCATGACCTCGTATACCTATACGGCAAGAGCCTCACAAAATTATTCCTATAATGGGTATGGCAATAATAATACATATTATATTAAACACTCAAATGGACAGTATTATCCTGTTGTAAGACAAACCCAAGGAAATAGGCCAACATATTATCGTCTTCGTTACCAAGTTAATACAACATGGTATTATCTTTCAGGAACTGGTGTAACGACTACGGCGCCCAACAACGTTACGAGTAATACTGGTGTTATTTGGACCGGTGTGCTTTATACAAGAGCTAGTGCTGGAGACAAAAATAAATTGGAAGCTCTGCAGGAAGCTGTTTGCGATTTTGTAGACAATATTGCTGAGGATGCTGTAAACTATCAGGTGGACCACCGTATCAGTATCGTGAAGTATGCAATGAACGTGTGGGCTACCACTGAAGGAGACATTACAGAAGGTGACGATAGTTATTACTACTCATCAAGTCTACAAAACGCAAACTACACTCAGGTTGTCATTAACCGTAGAGCTCCAAGAACCGAAGCTCAGTTCATCAAAGATGCTGTTAATGGTCTTCATGCCGGCGGTGCTACAGCTGCAGACTATGGCATGAACAAAGCCCGATACGTTTTGAAGAGCATTTTAGACGAGGATGGTGCAGAGGAATTCAACAAGCGTCAAAAAGTTGTGGTAATGTTCACCGATGGCGCACCGACATATGAAAGTAATTTTAGCACCACAGTTGCAGGTAACACTATTGCATATGCTTACAACCTGAAACACAGTTGGACCGACAATGGCACGACCTATGCCTTCAATGCCCCAGTGTTCACCATTGGTGTGTTTGATAACGAGACCGACAATATCCGAAACTACATGAACCGCACCTCATCCAACTATCCGGATGCAACGGGTTGGAACAATCCAGGCACACAGGATAGCGAGGATTACTACTACAAAGCCGAGTCAGCTGATGGCTTGAAAGAAATCTTCACCACCATCGCGGGCGCCAGTGGCGCAATGGCTCTTCCGGCTGCCACCATCGTACAAGATGCTGTGTCGCCCAATTTCGAACTGCCCAATGGCGCTAGTGATGTGACTGCCTATGCTCCCAAGTATTACTACGATGAGGACGCTGAGGAATACAAATTTGAAGATCTTAACGACGCAGGCACACTTGTCATTGGCACAATCACTGATCCAGAGACAGGGAATCCCATCACAGGCGTTGTTATGGAAGACGATCCCCAATGCGGTGAAAACAAGTTGCCTTCCGATTTTATAAGACTTGTCGGCACCGACAAAATTCAAATGACTAATTTCAACTTCTCGCATCACTGGGTTGGAACTGAAGAGGATGTTCATGGTAATTTGACCGCCCATGGCCGCAAGATTGTCATCAAGATACACATCGAGATTGCTGATGGTGGTTCGTGGGGTGATGGCATCGCTACTAACGATCCTTTGAATTCATATATCCAAGCCCCCGATCCCAATAACCCTGGCCAATTTGTGTATTATGGTCCGTTCCCGCCTACCTCAGCCAATGTGATGGGCTCGGTGTGGACGGAAGTGGTCACAGTAAAGCCATCCACTTTCATAGTGAAAAACGCAAGTGGTCAAGTCGTTACAACTATCGAGGGAGATGGATCGGGTTTAACCGCTGAAATCGGCACTCCCGAAGATCTTGCTTGGTTTATCAGTGAGGTGAACGGCCGTATTGGATACACTGTCCACGGGTCTGTGCCCAACTCCAACACCGTAGCTTCGCACCCCAAACTGAACGGCAAACTTACTGCCGACATCGATATGAGTCGCCATAATTGGGTACCCATCGGCTGCGGCTGGCAAGTGGAAATTGATCCAAATTCTACTGAAGGATTGACCAGATTTAAAGAAGTAAACGGAGCGAAAGTCCACATGTGTTACGAAGGTACCTTCGATGGCAATGGATATGTTATCACAGGCTTGAAAAACAACGCTTCGAAATTCTACAAACAGATAGTTCAAAACCAAGGTGGCGTGGTCGTCTTCCCTGGCATGTTCTCTGATGTGAAAGGCACAATCAAGAACGTTTTTGTACTTGATGCTGACTTCCGTGGCAAAAACCGTAATGGAGACTTCGTACACCACGGCATTATTGCTGATACACTTGAAGCTGGAGGTTCAATCTTCAACTGCGAAGCTGCTGGTCGTATCACCTGCAATAATGATCCTGGTAATCCTGATTACAAACCTTCAGAGGATCAAAACTTGAAATATGGCGGCCTGGTGGGTCTCAACAGAGGTAACATTCATTCCTGCATGGCCATGGCCGAGCTCTCGGGTTATACGATGGGCGGCATGATTGCCGAGAACGAAGGCGCTGGTAAATTCAGCAACGGCTTCACTAATGGCGTGTTCAACTACTTGGGAACAACCGCTGGCGCTGAGAACAAACCCGTGGCTGGCATTGTTGCCATCAATCCAACTGCAGCCAACGTCAGCAATTGCTATGTGAGGTTCTCGAGAGAGAGTAGCGGTTTGAACCAAACCACAGGCTTCCGTCAAATTGCAGGTGGCAATAACTTTGATTCACAAAGTTGCTATTCTCCGAGCCTTCCTGAACATGCTACGGAAATCCTGACCGTCAACACCGCATGGAACCAAACGATTCCTTCCAATGGCTTTGGCATTGATTATACTAATACACGTAATCAGTCACGCATGCGTGAAGACCGCAGTAATGACAATATGGTAGGCGGAGCTTGGGAGGCTGTGAATTGGACTGATGATTTGGGTGTTGAGCACTTGGATTACATGATTTTGGATGGCGGCACGCCGCTTTTGAAGAAACTAAACGCAGGTGTTGCTTCTGGCCAAGCTTCATGGAAACGCACCACTGCCATTGGAAACAATTATAACCTCCAATCCTCACCTGATGGTGGTAACATTAACGGCGACTATCCCATTCTTGAGTTCTCTGATTTCAACTGTGTTGCTTCGGCCGACGGTATCCGCCTCGACTATGCTGCTTCGCTTGACCAAATGCTCGAGCGTCACAACAGTGGCAACATGAATGTCAACACAAACATTCCGAACGCTCAAAATGGCGAAACGGGAGTTGCTTACAACGTCAGTGAGGCTCCTGCGATATATGGTGGTGCTATTAACCTTTATAAAAATGATGGCAATGTCACCAAGAGTACCGTTTCTGGAAGTAAAGATGGTGTGAGCACTGTGGTCTATATCGACGAAAACGTTTCGTTACTCCAAGATGAAGATTCACAAATTACTGCCTACACCGGTCAGACCATTAAGGACTTCGGTAGTTCTTATACTGAAGATGGAGTGCGTTGGCACAATGTGAGCTCTTCGTTGACTGGTAGCCAGTTTGGTTGGACTTATGATGAGACCGGACAGGTTCCACATGCATGGGGACCAAATTGGGCGAGTTGGGTAGCAGCACATGAAGGTGCTGACCCCAAGAACCCTTGCTTGATTCATCTCAATGTCGACAACGATGATATTGCGCTCTTCCCGACAGATGCTAGATCGTTCAATGTAATTGATTTCTACTGCTTCTATGAGCCTAAATACCATTGGATCAACTTCAAGCGTAACAGCAACAGCCACTGGCACATGGATGCCGGCTATACCACTCCTCTTGTATACAACAACGAGGAAGGCACTGGAAACGAAGATCACTTTATCCCTGGCAAGGGCTACCTGCTTGCTCTATATACTGAGTATTTTGGAGATCGTCATCTTTGGAATGATAATAATGACGGCAGTAAAAATGGCCAGTTCCTCCAGAACCGCGGCACGCTGAACAACGGTAATGTCGACATCCCTGTCACTTACACGACAGATGCCATCATTGACCTGGATGGTTATAAGACGGGTTTGGAAGGCTACAACCTCCTCGGCAACCCCTACCAGAGTTTCTTGGATTTCGATGCATTTGTTGAAGGTAACTCTGGTTTGTGGACAGGTAGTAAGTTTGAAGAGACTTGCGCTATTTATGATCCTGAATCAAATGCTTATCTACAAATTCCGCATACAACTCCTTCGGAAGGTGCAAAGGCAGCTGGCCCGACAATCAACATGCACCAGGGCTTCTTCATCCAAGTTGGTAGTAATGGCACGGCTCACTTCACCAACGACATGCGTACCAACGATGCTACGCCCAACTTCCGTGGTGAGCGTCCGACCTATCCTCTGATCAACTTCATTGTCAAGGATTACGAAGGCAATACTGATGTGGCTGTCCTCGAACTCAACCGTCCCGAAAACGACGGCGCCAAGAAGCTGCGCATGGGCTCGCCCGCCGGCCGCATCTACTTCCGCTATGACAACGAGAACCTTGCCATCTACTTCCGCAATAGCGACAAGGATTACCAGACCCTCAACTTCGCTGCTGAGGAAGACGGCAACTTCACCCTCAACTGGGAGCGCGCCAACGATAACTTCAGCAGCCTCACCCTGGTCGACAACATCACCGGCATCAAGACCGACATGCTGACCCACGACCACTACACCTTCGAGGGCCGCGTCGACGACTACAACACGCGCTTCAAGATCGTGTTCGGCGAGATGGACACCAACGAAGAGGAGCCCGTGCTTGAGCACTTCGCCTTCTTCGACCATGGCAACCTCATCGTCAACGGCACCGGTCACTTCGAGGTGGTCGACGTGTTGGGCCGCGTGGTCTACGCCACCGAGCTCACTGACACGCAGAACACCGTCAGCCTGCCCAGCAACGTCAGGGGCGTCTGCATGCTCTGCTTCACCAGAAACAACGAGACTAAGGTCCAAAAGATGATGATTCAATAATCAAAGGGCACTGATAATTAACGGAAGAATAACAAAATAAAACCTACATACGATGAAAAAAGTAATAATGATAGCAGCCGCCCTGATGATGTTTGCCGCCACGGCCAAAGCCCAGGTCTTTATCATTGACGATGATGAGTTCACCAGGAACCGCGAAACGGCAGACCCTAGCATGTTTGTAGAACTCCCGCAGATCTACAACTCGGCTGAGGACTGGTACGTCCCCGCTGGCGAAGGCATCTTCGTGCTGGCTGGTCTGGCTGGCGCCTACCTTTTGGGCAAGCGCAAGAAAGAACAGGAATAAATCAACTAGCATGATTTATACTAGGTGCACCTCCCGGTGCACAGCATAACTATTTGTATTCTTATTTCAAATGGCCCCGTCGTGACGACGCGGCCATTTTTTTTCTTTATTCCTCTATGGGCCGTTGCTCCTTCATCGCTTCTTAACATGAATGCGAACAATGAGATTCCCGCCTAACGGCGGGAATGGAGGTGGACATAAAGTGGCCTGCGGCGGCAGGTAAAACGCTCCAAGCCGCCGCGTGTTACCTGTTAATACTAACTCCATTCCCGCGCAGCGGGAACCTCTTTACCCAACCATTACGCCCTTGGAGTCATTGCGGACTTGATCCGCAATCCCCTACGCGATAGTGACACACTCCCGCTCATGAGATTGCGGGTCTCCGCCCGCAATGAGGGTTAGAGGGGCGGCTAGTCCCCTTGGCTCAGGTTCCCGCCTAACGGCGGGAATGGAGGTGGACATAATGTGGCCTGCGGCGGCAGGTAACGCTTACGACCCGTAAACGCTCCAAGCCGCCGCGTGTTACCTTATAATGATTACTCCATTCCCGCGCAGCGGGAACCTCATTACCCAACTCTTCCGCCCAAAAACCTCATGGCGGACAAGGATCCGCCATCCCTTACACCGCCAGAGGACTACACTCCTCGTCGTCGCTTCGCGCTTCCCCCTCTTGAGGGGGTGCCCGAAGGGCGGGGGAGTCAACACACGCCTCTTGACAAGCAGCATAGTCTGCCTGCCGGACGAGTGTTGAATCCCCCCTGCCCCCCTTAAAAGGGGGAAGCCCACCGGACGCTGGGCCTACCGGATCCTCGCAAATCATCGATTCGACGACGCAAAGCGAGTCAATGACGGACAATCCTCAAGGTGCTTTGATACGGGAAACATAAATGCAAACAAAGTGAGCAAAACTGCACAAAAAAAGCGGCTGACCAACGGTCAGCCGCTTTTGATTAACAAAGGGTAAAACCCTTAACGAATCACATTCACGCGCTTGACGCCAATGCCATTCAACGTGTAGATGCGGATCATATACACACCCACACCATATTGGCTCATGTCGAGCGTCTCAGTGTCGTTGTTCACCTCGGCGTCATACACCACCTGACCGAGCTCGTTCACCACGGTGAGGCGCTGCATACCCTCAGCCTCGATGGTGACGTTGCCGTCAGTCGGGTTGGGATAGACGCTGGCATTCACGCCATATTCGTTCACGTCGGTCGAGTTCTTCACGTTGATGTTCAAGGTGCCGACGCCGTCGTTGCAGGGAGAGACGGGCGTGGCCGTCAGCACCGCGGTGCCTCTGTAGTTGCTGCTCCAGGTGACCACCACCGACTTGCCGTCGTTGGCAGGCACCAGCGTGCCGGCCTCTTCGGGCTCGATGCCGAAGCCTACCATCACATCGTTGGCGATGGTGTAGGTCGTGGTGGGCGTCAGACGCACATCCAGCTCAGCGTCACCGTTGATCACGGGCTGGGCGGCATGTTCGTATACATTGATGACGAGCGTGATGTCGAGGTCGGCTTCACAGTCACCACCGCAGTCGGGATTGGCCATGACCACCTTCGTCAGATGGATCTCGGTACTCTCGGTGGGCGATAAGGTCAACGTGTAGCTGTCACCAGTGAATTCAAACGGCTCGATGCCTTCACCACTGACGGTGTAGGTATAAGGCTCGGGGTTGTTAGGAATGCCGCCAGTGGCGTTGAGCACGATGTCGACGCTCTCGCCTTGGCAAACCTCATATTGGGTTTCCTCGGCCATCAGCGTCGGGGCCTCCATGATGTAGAAGCTGAATGAATTGTCGAGGTCGGTCTCGCAAAGGCCATTGCTGATATGCTGGATCTCCATGACGTGGTAGCCAGGCTCGAGTGAGGCCGTGGGCAGCAAGAACGGCTCGCCTTCCACAACCGTGTAGTTTTCGCCGTTGATCGTCAGTGTCATCTGTCCGTCAACGAAGCCGGAGAACTCGACAGGGGCGGGGAAGTCGATGTCTTGTCCTGGGCAATAGGCGAAGACGCAGGGCGGGATGAGACCCATGTCGAAGCTGGGCATCGGGTTCATCTCAAAGGAATAGTCGTAGGTGAAGGAACCACAGCCGGGCGAAACGGCAAAGGCGGTCAGGTGGACCCCGTTAGTCATGTCGTTGATGCCGGGCGTGTAGTTGGTCTCCAAAGCGGAGGCGTCTTCGAAGGTGCCATCGCCGTCGGTCAGCCATTGGAAGTTGATGTATTCGCCCGTGATCCTCACGGCAACAGGCTGAGGCGCATCGGTGGCGCAGTATTGCACATCGGTCAGTGCGTTTTCAATCTCCGTTCTGTCCACGATAAACACCTTTGTCTCGTCGGTGATGGTCTGGCCCTCGCCGTTGATGGTGATGGTCAGCGTGACTTCGCGGTTGGCCAAGTCTTGCTCGCCAGGGGTATACATCGGCATGGCGATGCTGGCATCATCGAAGGTGCCGTCGCCCGAGGTGGTCCAAGTCAGGTTGTCGTAGTGGATGGCGTAGCCCACAATTTGGGCGTCGTTGCCTTCGCAGACGGTCACGTCGTAGCCAGCGGTGCCGGCCATGACGCGCTCGGCAGGCAGTCCGATGTAGTCGATCCAGCCGCAGTCGCTACCGCTATTCACGCTGCCGTCTTTGGTATAGGCCCATTTATAGGTGTGTCTTCCGGCAGTGACGGGGTAGGCGGCCTTGGTCCAGCCGATGTTGCCCGACCATGTGCCCATCTCTTGGTTGTCGATATAGAAGTGCAACTTGTCGTAGCTGTTTTCTGACGACACTTTGTAATAGAAGGAGATGCTGTCGTTCGATCCAGCCTCGTGGCTCAAGATGAGGTTGGACGTGACGTTGCTGATGCCTGAGCCACCACTCTTCACACAGTAGTTGCCTTCGTACGGGTCGTCGCTGACAAAGGTCCAGGGACGACCGGCGTCGTTGGTCCATTCTTCGCCAAACTCGCCCAATTCGAAGTCCTCAACGACAAGGCCGACTTTGACGACATAGTTCTCAACAGCGTTGTATTGTCCCGATGACACGTCGACAGCGATGGAGCAGGTGTAACCGATGGGCGTGTCCTCGTCGATGCTGATGTCGTAGACCGCCGTCTGGGTCTCACCCGCGTTGACATTGTCGAAATTGACCGTGCTTTCCTCCACGATGATGTAAGGCGACAGCATCTGCAGGGAGGCCACTGTGGCGGCTGCGTCGGCATGGCCCTTGTTCTCAATGGGGAAGCTGAGCTTGGCAGTCTCACCGGCATCGAGACGTCCGTTGCCGTTACCGCTCACCTCGGTGATGCTCATATTGCCGAGGTCGAAGAGGGGAGCATAGGCTTTCATGGCGATGTTGCTGACATACTCGTCTTCTCCGTTGGTCACAGTGATAGTGAAGCGGTTGCTCGTGTTGTCGGGCACGTTGTCGGCCACGATGAACGAGAAGGCGTTGGCGACTGTCTGCGTTGTATTGGGATCCATGTTCTCAAACTGGGCCGTGCCATTGGTGATGGTGATGTATTCCGACTCGGTCTCAAGCACAGCCTCGAAGGCTTGCATCGGGTCGCTACCGACGTTCTTCATGGTGATGTCGAGGTCGATGCTCTCGCCGAAGTCGAGTTGCTGGTTGTAGTTCTGGTCGTGGATGGTCTTGCTGTCGAAGACGATATACGGGCCGTCGGCCGGGATGACACCCATGACGGCTTCATAGCGCAGGTAGTTCTGTCCGGTCACCACAAGGTTGATCTCGGTGGGCGGCACCTGAGGGGTGAATTCGATGGTCTGCGGGTCGCCAGTGGCTTCGGCCACGGCGAGGATCTCCCAGCCACCTTCACCGTCGTCCTTCACGAGGCTGATCATGCAGCCCTCGGGAGCGGTGATGCTGACTTCACCGAGGCCGGCGATGACGACTTCGGGATGCGTGACGTCCATCTCCTGAGGCACCTGGGTGTAGATGCGCAGGAAGGCATCGCAGTGGGCGGTGAACATGGTGTAGGTGATGTCCTTATCGTCAGTGTTGTAAGGCCAGTTGCTTTGGGCGAGGAAGTATTTGCCAGCCACGTTACCGAAGGCAGGCATCCAGTTGCCGGTGTTTGCGGCATACGGACCATAGTCGGGCATGAAGTCGCCGTCGAAGAGGTCGTAGACACCCCAAACGAAGGCGTCGTTGACGAAGGAATAGGACGTCTCGGTGGGGCAGAGCACACCGACGGCACCTGCGTTCTCACCATTGTAGGTACGACGCATCCATGCTTCGCAGAAACAGTCTTGGTTGTAGTTGAATTTGCCCGTGAGGCAGTTGATGGACATGACGAAAGGCAACTTGCCAACGTTGTTCATCTGGTAGACGTGGCTATTGCGCACGGCGGGTTCACCCCAGCCTGTCTCCAAGCCATGGTCGCGGTGTTGCAGCCAGAACGAGCCTTCGTTGACGGCTTGCACCACGAGTTCGGGAGTGCCGTTGTTCCAGTCTCCCAATTCGCTCGGGGTCTGTGGGATATATCCAACACCGTTGGGACCGAAGTAGTTGACCACCATCGAGGTGTTTTGGTTGCTCGACCAGATGTTGCCCGGTTGGCCTTGGTAGATGCAGTTGATACGGTTGGTGTTGTAACCATGGTTACGCATGTAACCGCCGAACACCTCGGAGCAGATTTGGAACCAACGCTCTGTTTGCCAACCTAATGCGGTGATGGGGCGCGAATAAAAGTCCGGATCCATGTTGGGGTTGGTGTATTCGTATTCGAGCTGTTTGCCGACGAAGACGGGCAACTGGGCCGGTGTTTCGGCAATCAGGCGCGAGAACACCATGTCGGGCAGGTTGTCGTTGCCGACCACGTCAGCGTAGCGGTTATCGGTGATGCAGCTTCCATTGGATGGGTGGCTGACGGTCTCTGCAGGGATGTATTGGCCCATGTCGTTGCCATGGTCGCCCAGCAGGCAGACGGCCACAGGGGCGATCTCCCAGGTGTTATAGGCGTTGTGGAACCAGCTCTTCATCTGGTTGGTGTTGGTGGCGGGCATCTCGTCGAGGCGATACACCTCTGTGAGGATGCCTTGACGGGTGCGGTACTCCTTCAGTTGGTTGGCATACTCAGCCCAGGCGTCGTTATTGGGTGTGATGATGAGGTATTCGGCGCCTTTGTCGTTGTCGCGCAGCCATTGTTGCATACGGGCCTCATAGTCGATGACGGGCAGCTGGTCGTAGTTGAGCAGCTCGGCTGCCAGAATAGGATCCCAGTAAGGTGAACGCAGACGGTCTTCACCGAAATGGCCGTTGCCGCCTTCAAAGGTGACGGCGAGTTCCACGTTGGTGTAGACGACCAGATCCTTGGTCACGGGATTGTACTGGAAGGGCGTGACGGCCACGGTGACGGCGTCGACGCCACGGATGTAGGAGCTACCCATGACGAAAGGCTCGGCAGGGTAATAAGCGTCCTTGCTGTAGACACTCATGTCCTTCACATAGTTCATGTCGGGCTCCTCGTTCTCCGACTGTATGCGGAGGGCAGGAGCAATGTTGACGTTGTGGATCACTTCCTTGTCAAAGCTCAGCACTTGAAGCGTAGGCGTGGCGCCCTGCGGGATGGCCATCATACGGCTGTCGGCAGGCAGGTTGGGCTTGCCGGCTTCGCTGGGGATGGCGAGGACGTTGATGCTCACCTCGCTCATCTCTTCACCACGGTATTGGATCGGGTTAAGCGTGACTTGGCCCACATTGTAGCTGATGTGCAGCCCGTCACGGGTCTTCTCCGTCAAGTTGAAGCCTTGCTTCCCCTTGACGGGATAGTTGAAGGTCTGTGCCAAGGCGGTGCTGCCGATGAGGGCAAACAGCACCAAGGCAATTGCGATGGGTAATGATTTTTTCATTGTGGTATGATTTGGTTTGACATTCGCTATTTAAGGTTCATGCTGCAAATTTAGCATAAAAACAAAAAAAAGAGACGAAACTCGCCTCTTTTTTTTGATGTGTCGTTGTGGTTTTCATCAATCGTATTCTCCCCAACGTATGCAAGCGCCTTGCAGCTGTTTCTTCAAGGGGAACATCAGTGTGACCTTCGCGGTGACGTCGGTGTTGAAACGCATGCCCAGCAGGTAGGGGTCGATATAACCGGCGCCGACCACGTGTTGCGACTCACCGTGGATCTCCTCTTTGGTGAATGAGTTGATGACGGCGGCATGGCCCGAGACATCAGCCTTGAGCAGGAGGTAATAGTTGCCCACGTTGATTTTGAAGAGCACGCCCACGCCGGCCACCACGCCTGCATTCCATTGGCGCATGCCTTGTGCCGTGACGGCTATGGTGTCGGTGCTCACAGGGATATATGACACGCTGTCGGTGCCATAGTGCAGGATCTCCTGCTTGTTCCAAACCATGGTGCCTTCTTTAGGAATACTCACTGGAAGGGTGAAGCGAGGGCCTACGAAGACATAGGGTCTGATGTTGCGTTGTGAGAAATAGTGCGTGTATACCAACTGCACGTTGACTTCCTGATAGTCGGCCTTGTATTTGCGGAGATAGTCCTTGTTCTCGTTGACGGCCACGGGGAAGTTGAGCACCTCGTAGCTAAGGGTATCCTTACGCATGGCGAATAAGCCTTCGAGGCTGACAGAGCTGTTGTTGTTGATCATGCGCTCGATGGAGAGGCCTGCCGTTGGACCGAAGTTGAATGGCATGTGGTAGGGCGTCTTTGTCCCGCCGAAGTGCAGCCAATAGGTGGAGGTAAGGCCGCCAGCGAGGCCTATGTTGTATCTGGCCTCAGAGGTGGTTGTCCTGCTGGACGACTGCAACGGCTTCTTGAACTGGGCGTTAGCCGCACTGCCAATAAGTAAAAGGACTAGGAGAAGTATTGAGGTTGACTTTTTCATTGCGTTGGAAGTCTTGGTTCGTTATTAGTCTTCAGGGAAATCGCCGGAGAGGACCGTTTTCTTGTTCTCGAGCAGCATCACGTCGCCTTTCGAAGGCAGATAGCCGTAAAAGAGGATCTGGTCGAGGCTCGTGCCTTCCTTGTAGTATTTCATGGTCTCGATGCCCCATTTGAGGTCCTCGATGACGGGCCTTACGATGGTGTCGATGATGATGTTGGCGGTGTCGCTGTCGTCGATGTGCACAATGGTCTGTTGGCTGACTTTGCCTGAGAAGATCACTGCATTCAGCGGCTGGGCCTTCGACGAGATGTCACGCACTTCGTAGTAGTAGATCGTGAAATAGGGGTCGGTGCCCATGATATACACGGTGTTGAAGTTTTCCGGCTCGTAGAAACCGTTCTGGAAATACGAGGGTGCGATGCTGTCGTTGATGAAATGATCGGGGTTACCCGTGACCACGCTGAAGGTGGTGTCGGCATCAGAGCGCTCGAGGAAGTAGGCGTATTCGCCGGGGTTGCCTTTAGGATATTTGAAGTTGAGCTTGGCGATGCCCATGTGTTGGTCGAAGAAGTGGAAGTACTGGGGCGTCGGGATGGAGGTGGGCTGCTGTCTGTAGTGGCTGCCAGGGGCAAGGATCACATCGGTAATCCAAACGGAGTCGGCGATATAGGCGCCTTCGAGTTTTGGAGGCTCTCCGCCAAAGTGCAGGTCGTTGGGATTGAAAGCGGTCAGCAGACTCTGCGGCATAAACTCGTTGATGTTCGGGATCTTCTGGTAGCCATAGTACACGGTGGCGTTGGCCTCAGGATCGTCTTTGATGCAGGAGCTGAGGAAACCCAGCCCACAGAGGAGAAGTAGTGTTATTAATAGGTGCTTCTTCATCATTTTGAATGCTTTTTTGCGCAACTCCCATCCTAAAATGGGGAAAATAATCTGCAAATGTATAGATTAATGTTTAATCTTCGACAAGAGAACGCAATTTTTTTATGGTTTATTATTGACGAAACGTTATTTAATCAGACTGACTTTTCGGGTGACGATGCCGTCTCCGTAATCGAAAACGATTATGTAAATTCCGCTGCGACAGTTGCTTAGGCTATAATGGTGTTCGCCGTTCGGGCTGACGTCCAATACAAATTGGTCGACAAGTTGGCTAGTCGTGTTGTAGACTTTGGCGACAACACGGCCTTTCCAATCGCCGAAACGCAGCGTCATCTCACCATTGGTGGGATTCGGCATGATGTCGATTGGCAAGGCATCTGAGTGGGTCGAAGGGCCGATGTCGTCGATGCCATAGAACGAGCAGACGAACCAGTAGCGGCGCTCGATGCGGTCGCTCTCATCGCAGGGGTTGTGTACTCGGGCACGCAACCAAACGGTGTCTTCCACACGGTTGAGTACGGTGACACGGCAGCAGCGGCTATTTTCGCCGAAAGGCTCCAGTATCCACTGACAAGGCGTCTCCCAGAACCAGACGACGGAGTCCCATTCGGCACCTACGAGGCTGTCTTCAAGGGTGTAGTCGTAGTAATGGATGTCGAACTCAGTGCTCGAGATGACCCAGTGTGGTGCGGTGTTGGTGCTGTCCAAGGGGAAGATGTCGGTGGGTTTGGGCGGGGTGGGCATGGTCAGCACGAGGTGGACAATGCTGTCGCAGCCCATACTGCTGGGTATGGTGTCGGTGTATTCGCCAGGTGTGTTATAGAGGGTGCCATGCCATACCAGTCCTGCGCAAGTGCCCGTCAGTACATCGGTGCCGCCTTCGATGAGCTCCGATAAGGAGAGCTTCAGGGTGACGATGCTGTCGCAGCCGGCAATGGAGGGGAAGGTTTGGTCGTAGATGCCGTCTTCGTAGTAGGTGACGCCATTCCAAGTGTAGGAATCGGAACAGACGCTTTGGACTATCGTGTCAGGGTTGATGATGCGGTCTGCCACGACAAGATGCAGGTCGATGATGCTGTCGCAGCCTTCGGGCGTCGGCTCGCTGATCTGCTTGTCGTATACGCCGGGGTGGTCGTAGATGAAGCTGAAGCCATGGCCTTCGTAGAGTTCGGGATATCCTCGCCAGCAGCGGGCATCCTCATAAGAGGCATAGAATCCAGGCAGCGCGGTGACATACACAAATAGGCTGTCCTTACAGACAGGGTGCACGGCGTTGTCGATCTCGGCACCAATGATGGTGTCGCCAGTGATGACGATGTTGAGGCCGTGCTCGGCATAGACGGAGCCTTTGCAGAGTTCCACCTCTTCGGTGAAGGTCTTTATTCGGGTGTCGACGTAGTAATGCGACACGTCGCTCGATTTCTGTCCCTTGGCGGTGGCGGTGAGCACCACTTCATAGACACGCTTCTCGGCAAAGGTGTGGCTGACGGGGTTCTGGGTGCTGGTGGTACCATCGCCGAAGTCCCACAAGAGTGAGGCATTCTCGAGGTTGACTTCGGCCTCGAAGGTGATGGGTTCGTTGGGGCAGTATTCATAGGTGCCTTCTTTGGGGACGAAGGTGCCATTCATGTTGACTCTCGTGCTGAGGTCGATGGCCTTTGAGCCTACGAGGTAGGCATAGCCCTTGGCGACGCCGAAGCCGTAGACGTGGGCGTTGAAACCGCCAAAGCACTGCAGATGGTGGACACCATGGTTGATGTTCTGTCGGGTGAAGGCGTATTCCGTACTGCCGTTGACGTCCTCGAATTGGCTGGCAGGGATGAGGTTGCCGTCGAGCTCCACCGTGCCGATGTCAGTCCGGTTGACGATGATGTTGACATGGTGGGTGCTGATGTTGATGTTCTCGTTGTTGAAGGTGGAGAAGGTGATCTCGTCGATGCGTTGCTCGATGGGGGCGATCCAAACCACCGAGGGGTCACCGATGGAGTTGCCGCCTCGTGTGGTGTTGTAGAGATACACGGCAGCAGGTCCTGTGCAGTCGATGAAACATGACTTTTCGTTGTTTTGCAGCTCGAAGACAATCGACTCGTTGATGCTGAGCGTGGCGATGGCTGTGCCGTTCTTGCGGATCACGTTGTTGTCGGAGGCCGAGGTGACCTTCACGTAGTCTTTTTCGCGCTCGAGGGAGCTGGTCACCACAAACTTCTTGCCCCAGGATTGCAGAGGCATGGCTTGCTCGAAGATATGGTCGAAGCTACTACCGTTTGTGGGCACGGCAGTGAGGTTGTTGCCGTTGAATACAGCGATGCGCTTGCCATCGCGTGCCTTGACACGTGAACCGCTCAGGTCGCGGTTGTTGTCGGCGTTGTTTGACCGCACCTGATAGACCTGCCCTTCGTTCAAGGTGGTGGTAAAGGTGCCGTGGTGTCCCCCCATGGTCTCCTCGGTGACGGTGATGTCGACGGTGGTGTTGTTCTCAGTGGCCACGATGAGGAAGGCGCTGGTTTGGTTCTGCGTTTGGACTGGGCTTCCGGCAGAGTGGGATTGGTCGTAGGTCTGTATGATGTATTCGTCGGCCAAGCTCTGTATGGGCAGCACATAGGAGGCGTCGAAGGAGAGGTGTGCGATGTTGGTGCAGAAGACCGATACGGTATCGTCGGTGACCACCTTCAAGCCTTTGTTGACCACACTCTCGGAGGTGCCATCCACATAGCCGTGGTTCTCAGGAATCTCGACGGTGGTGATGTTGTTGGCATTTACCGTGAACGATGTCGACCAGCCCGTTTGTGGGTTCGTTATGGTGCCGCTGCAGTTGCGTTTGGCGCTGATGAGCAGTTGGGTGAGGATCCAGTTGCCGTTGTTGGGCGCATTGGAGATGTATTTGTGCCCGTTGGTCATATAGGAAACCCAAAACTCTGTGCCTTGTGTAGTGGCTTCTTGTGCTTTGGCAGATGTTTGGATGAGTAGCAATGCTGCTATGAAAATGAAAATGGCTTTGAGATGTCTCATAACTTTGTGGATGGTTGTAGATTTGTTTATTCTAATAGTATAACTTTCTTTGTCATGATGCCTTCCTTGGCATGCAGTGTGAAGAGATAGATGCCAGGAGCGGTTTGTGGTAGGGTGTAGCTTAAGGAATAGGCATCGTCGTGGTTGAGGAAACGTCGTTCGTCAATCAGTGTGCCTCTCATGTCGTACACCTTGAGGGTGATGTCGCCCGTGAGGTGTTTGAGGTCAATGTTCATATGCCCGCTGTTGGGATTGGGCATCACGTCGAAGACTCCTGAACCCATCGAAGGCTCGTCCTCATCGATGCCATAGAACGAGCAGACCAACCAATAACGTCGGTCGATGCCTTCGGGATGGCACCCGTTGATGACCTTGGCATGGAGCCAAACGGTGTCATCTATGTGGTTCAGCACATAGATCTTGCAGCTCTGGGTCTTAGGACCGAAAGGCTCAATGACCCAAGTGACGTCGTCTTCCAGGCTCCAGATGACGGTGTCCCATTCGCATTCGGGATTGATGTCGTGCAAGGTGTAGTCGTACGAGTTGATTTGGAACTCGGTTGCAGTGACCACCCAGTGGGGCGCGGTGTTGGCAGGGTCGGTGGGGTAGATGTCGGTGGGGTTGGGGGTGAAGTCGAGGTCAAGGTCGAGATGGTAGATGGTGTAGCACCCCGAGGGGTTGGTGACGGTGTCGTTATAGATGCCCGATGCTGTATAGGTGTTACCGTTCCATTCGAAAGTGTCGCAGTGTCCACTTACGTGTTCCATGCCTCCTTCAATGATCTCGTTCACATCGAGGGTCAGGTTGACGATGCTGTCGCAGCCGTTCTCCGTGGGGAAGGTTTGGGAAGCGGTGTACACCCCAGGCGCGTCGTATGGCAGGTTGAATCCGTATTCGTTGTACACCCCGGGCCCGCTGAAGCACACCTCGTCGAAGATGTCCTGTCCTGGAGCGTTTTGCATGTCAATATAGAACACGGTGGTGACCGAAGTGGAGCCCGCGCAGGGGTTTTCTTGCGTGGTGATGGTGAAGGAGACTTCGTAAATCTTATGCTCCGAGTAGGTGTGGACGAAGGAGGTGGCGGAGCTGGTACTACCATCGCCCAAGTCCCAATGCACCTCATAGTTGCTGTAGTTGATGTCGGCCTCGAAGTTCATGGGGGCTAGGGTGCAGTGGGTGATGGTGTCGCCATGGTTCACCACGACGTCGTCGATGGTGAGGATGGTCGAAAGGTCGGTGGCCTTTGAGCCGACCATATAGGCATAGCCTCGGGCACGACCGAAGCCGTAGACATGGGCGTTGAAGCCGTTGGGACAGCTGAGATGGTGCACACCGTGGCTGATGTTCTTGCGGTAGAAGCTGTAGTCGCTGTTGCCGGTCACGGGGGAAAACAGGTCGGCATCGAGGAGGGTGCCGTCAAGATACACCTGGTCGATGTCCTGGGTCTCAACGATGATGTTCACATAGTGGTTGGCGATATTGACGTTGTTGTGGTTGTAGTTGAAGGTGGAGAAGGTGATGGCGTCGATGCGCTGCTCGACGGGGGCGATCCACAGCATCGAGGGGGCGCCGGTGTTAGAGCCGTTCGAGCTGGTGTTGTATAGGTAGACAGCGCAGCTCTGCGAGGCCTCAAGATAGCATGATTGATCCCAGCTGCGCAGTTCGAAGGAGTATGACTGTCCGGTATTGAGTGTGCAAAGCATCGTACCGTTTTTGTATATCTCGTTGTTGTCGGCAGCCGAAGTGATTTTCACGTAGTCATTGTTGCGGTCGAGCGACGAGGTGACAACGAACTTCTTGCCCCACGAGTGTATCGGCATGGCCTGCTCGAAGATGCAGTCTTGGTCGCTGGTAGCGCTGTTGGGGACGAGGGTCAGGTTGTTGCCGTTGAAGATGGCTATGGGCTTGCAGTCGCGCGAGGTGACCCTGGTGCCGCTGAGGTCGCGGTTGCCCATGATGTCTTCGTTGGAACGCACCTGGTAGGCTTGCCCTTTGTTTAAGGTAATGCTAAACTCCTGTCCAGCGGGTTTGTTACCCAAAGTCTTCACTTTTGGGGTGATGTCGACGGTAGTGTTGTCCTCGGTGGCCACGATGACGAAGGCACTGGTGGGGTCGTAGCTTCCGGTCGACTGCTCATGGGTCTGTATGATGTAATCAGCGCCCAGTCCTTGGGTGGGCAGCACGTATGAGGCATCGAAGGAATAGGTGGCGATGTTGGCACAATAGACCGAGACGGTATCCGTCGTGGTGATCATCAGTCCTTTGTTGACGACCTGCTCATATTCGTAGTTCTCAATGTACACCTGCTCCTCCTCAAGGTCGATGGAGAAGATATTGTTGGCCTCCACGGTGAAATTATGTCTCCAACCAGTATTGGGATTGAGGATGGTGCCTTCGCAGCTACGCTTGGCACTGACCAGGAGTTGTACGCGTACCCAGCCGCTGGGAGGGATGTCGGGATGGTATTTGAAGCCGTTGCTTATGAACGACAGCCAAAACTCCTTGCCTTGAGTGGACAGATCTTGGGCATGGCTTGCCGGTATGAGCATGACCAGGAACAGGAGCGAAAGCAGGATGGCTTTTGTGCGTTTCATCGTAAGTGTCTTTTAGTGTGATAGTAGTGCCTATTATTAATTAGGTGCGGTAGTAGTAGGTTTAATAACAACCAAGGTTAGTGGATGATGACTTTTCTGGTTAGGGTCCCCGATTTCCCAGTGACGACAAAGCAATAGATGCCACTCGTCAAGGTTTTGAAGTGGTAGGGCAGTGTGTAGTGATCAGATGTGTTCGAGGTCTGGAACTGGTCGACGAGCGTGCCACGCATGTCGTAGATCCTAACATCGTGTTTGCCGATGAGATGACTGAAATGCAGCGTCATCTCGCCATTGTTGGGGTTGGGCACGACGTCAAAGGTCCCTAAGGTCCCTGAGCCTGTCGAAGGGCCGTCTTCCTCAATGCCATAGAACGAGCAGACAAACCAATAGCGTTGTGACACGCCCTCGGGCTTGCATGCATTGTAAACGGTGGTGCGGAGCCAGATGGTGTCTTCCATTTGGTTGAGCACATACATCTTACAACGTTTTCCAATGGGTGTCGTGGTGGTGTCGGGCTCAAGCACCCAATGGACTTCAGGGTCTTCGAATTCCCAGTTGATGGAGTCCCAGCTGCAGTGTGGGTTGTTGTCCCAAATCATGAAGTCGTACGCGTTGATTTGGAACTCGGTTGCGGTGATGACCCAGTGGGGTGCCGTGTTCTCAGGGTCGACGGGGTAGATCTCGGCAGGGTCGGGGGTGTAATCCAGGTGAAGGTTGAGGTGGACGACGCTGTCGCAGCCTAAGGAGGTGGATAGGGTCTTGTCGTAAAGCCCCGTGAGGGTGTAGTCGGTGTCGATCCAATAGTAGGAGTCGCACGTTGAGATGTTGGTCGTGGCGCCTTCCACATTGCCTGAGATGGTGAGATGGCAGTCCACAAGGCTGTCGCAGCCATCGATGGTGAGGAAGTGCTGTTGGTAGTTGCCGCTTTGGCTGTATTCCTGACCGTTCCAGTGGAAGGTGCCGCAGGTAAGGGTGTCGAAGCTGGTGTGCTGCGGCTGTCCCATGGTGAGGTGCAAGGTCACCACGCTGTCGCAGCCTCCGATGGAGACGAACGACTGCTCGTAGACGCCTGGGGCAGTGTACGTCTGACCGTTCCATACGTAGCTGCTGCCGCATTCATGATGCTCCAATTCGACATTGATCTGGTCGTCGACCACGAGATGCAGGTTGATGACGCTGTCGCAGCCATACACACTCTGCAGGTAGAGCTGTTGGTCATAAACGCCGGGGTGGTCGTATTGGAAGCTGAAGCCGTAGCCATCATAGATGCCTGGCGTGCCTTGCCAGCAGCGGCCGTCGTTGATGGGGATGTAATAGGAGGGACGTGCCGTGATGTAAAGGAGCAGCGAGTCCTGGCATACCGGGTGCATGGGGTTGTCCTGCAAACGGGTGAGTAGGGTGTCGTTATGGATGAGCACGTTGTTGAAGCCGAAGCCGCTGTAGAGTCCGCCGGCGCAGACCTCGTCGTTTTCGACGACATATTGTTGTCGGGTGTCAACGAAGAAGTGTGTGGTGTTGCTTGACGAGCCTGAACATCCGCCTTCGGTGCTGGTAATCGCCAAGGAGACATCGTAGACGCGCCTTTCGTTAAAGGTATGGGTCACCTGGTTGGAGGTGCTGGTGGTGCCGTCGCCAAAGTCCCAAACGAGCTCGTAGTCGGTTAAGTTGACTTCCACGTTGAAGGTGATGGGGGCATCGACACAATAGAGGAAGGTCTCGTCGGGTAGCACCACCTCATTGTTGAGCGTCATGCTGCTGCTCAAGTTGATGGCATTGGAGCCCACAAGATAGGCATAACCTTTAGCATGGCCGAAGCCGTAAACGTGGGCGTTGAAGCCGTTGGCACAAGTGATGCGATGCACGCCATGGGTGATGTCCATTCGGGTGTAGCTGAAGCTGTTGTTGCCATGGACACGGGTGAACATCAAAGGTGATACCTGCTCGCCGTCGAGATACACATTGGCTATGTCTTCGGTGTTGACGATGATGTTGACGCTGTGGACTTCGATGTTGATGTTGGGATGGTCGAAGGTGGAGAAGGTCACGTCGTTGATGCGTTGCTCCACGGGTGCAATCCAAACCATGGAGGGGTCGCCCTGTCCGCCTCCCGGGTTCTGGTCGTAACTTGAGTTGTTGAAAAGGTATACGGCGCAAGGTTGGTTGGACTCAAGGAAACAAGAGCCTTCGGACTCCAGCATGGGGAAGGTGTACGACTGTCCTGCTGCAAGCATAACCAACGGTTCTCCGTTCATGGTGACTTGGTTGTGGTCGGCACTTGAGGTGATCTTGATGAAGTCACGGTTGCGGTTGCGCGAACTGGTCACCACAAAGCTTTTGCCCCATGAGTGCAGGGGCATGGCTTGCTCGAACACATGGTCATATCCATCTTCAATGTTGGCGGGGATGCATGTGAGGGTATTGCCGTTGAAGACGGCAATGCGTTTGCAATCGCCTGTCAGGATCCTGGTTCCACTTAAGTCACGCTGATCGCCCGTCCTCGTCGACCTGACAAGATAAGTCTCCCCAGCATTCATGGTGATGGTGAAAGTCTCGCCTGCCAGGTGCCCACCTAGAGTGTTGACGGTAGGAGTGATCGCTATCTCGGTGTTGTCTTCTGTGGCCACGATGAGGAAGGAACTGGTCTCGTTGTTGGTGACATATGAGTTGGCAAAGGGTGTCTTTGACTGGTCATAGTTTTGTATGATGTATTCGTCACCTAAACTCTCGGTAGGCAGTACAAATGAAGCGTCGAAGGAAACATATGCTATGTTGGTGCAATAGACCGAAATGGTGTCGCTGGCTTCCACCTTGATGCCTTTCTGCGAAATGATCTCGTAGTTGAATTGGTCGTGGTAGCCTTGCGCTTCGGGGATCTCCACCGTGGTGATACTGTTAGCCCTAACGGAAAAGGGATGCGACCATCCTGTCAACGGGTTGGTGACGGTGCCATTGCAGTCGCGCTTGGCGCTGATGAGCACCTGGTTGATGATCCACCCGCCTTGGGTGTGATCCCTGTACCCGTTGTGCATGAACGACAGCCAAAACTCCTTGCCTTGCGTAGATGTGTTTTGGGCCATCGTCGCAGGCAGGCTGATGATGCATGCAAGAAGGAATAATATGTTCCTCAAGCGCTTCATTCTATGTGCGGTAAAGCTTATTTCTGAATGACGACTTTCTTCGCCACAGTGCCTTCTTTGCTGGTCGCCACGAAGAAGTAGATGCCGTCTTCACGCTGCTTCATATTATAGGTGTAAGAACTCGTCCCCTGGCTGTTGTAAGTCTGGAACTGGTCAATGAGAATGCCACGCATGTCATACACCTTCACGTCGACTTTGCCCGTGAGATGCTCGAAGTTGAGCGTCATCTGTCCGTTGTTGGGGTTCGGTATGACGTCGAAGGACCCTGAGCCTGTCGAAGGGCCGTCGTCTTCAATGCCATAGAAGGAGCTGATGAGCCAATAGCGCTGCTCGATGCCTTCCTCGGGAGCGCAACGGTTGAAGGCATGGGCCTTCAGCCAGATGGTGTCGTCGACTTGGTTGAGCACATAGACACGGCAGCATTGGTTCCTGTTGCCGAAAGGCTCCAGCACCCATTGCGGTGCCTCGTCGCAGCTCCAAGTGACGCTGTCCCAATGGCAGTTCGGGTTCTGGTCCCACAGGTTGAATTCGTATGCGTTGATTTGGAACTCGGTGGCGGTGATGACCCAGTGGGGCGCCGTGTTGGTGGCATCCATGGGATAGATCTCGGTGGGGTTGGGCGTGTATTCGAATTGCACGTTCATGGTCACGAGGCTGTCGCAGTCATGGATGTTCTTGTAGGTGCGATGATAGGTGCCCGACATGTTGTAATCCAAATCCTCATGGTCGGTGTAGATGATCTCATGCCCCTCGGGATCCCAGTAGTAGTTATCGCAGTTTTCATCGTCACCGACGGTGAAGCTGTATTCATCATGGTTGTTGATGGTGAGGTATAGTGTGGCCTCGCTGTTGCAACCATAGCTGTTGACGTAGTGGTGGGTATAGACGGTGCTTTCCGTGAAGGTGAGGTCTACGTTGTAGGCGTCGTTCTTCCAGCGGTAGCTGTCGCAGTCGGTCACAACCACTTCGTTGGTGTAGCTGGGTCTGAGCTCAAGGTTCAGGACGAGCGTGCTGTCGCAGGAGTTGGGGTACGACAGGGTGTCGTAATAGACGCCCGTCGAGGTGTAGGTCATGCCATTGGATGGCCAGGTGTATTCCGTGGCGCAGAGCGACACGTTGTAGGTCTTTGAGTTGTAGTCGGATTGGCCGACGTGGAGTTGTACGACGCTGTCGCAACCCAAGACGGTCTCGAAGTGATAGGTGTAAGGATCAGGGCTGGGCTGTAGGTAGTCGCCGTTGTAGTAATATCCCTGACCGCCTTCACAGGTCGACTCCCAGAGCTCTATTTCATAGCTCGGGTCTTGGATGAGGTTGAGTCTGATGATGCTGTCGCAGCCGTGAACCGATTGCAAGGTGTGGTAATAGATGCCCGATGACGAGAGTGCTTGGTCGAAGAACATATAATGCTCGCCTTGGCAGAAGTGATCGGTAATGGGGGTCTCGTAGGTGTCGTAGTTGTAGAGGTGCAGACGGATGAGCTTGTCGCAGCCATATTGGGTCTGGGTGTGATGCTCGTAGACGCCGGGCGTCTGGATGTCCTCACCGTAGAAGTTGTATGTGTCGTTTTCGCAGATATAATGGTCGATGTCTTCCACTTCGTTGGGATGCACCACAACGGTCACGCTGACGTTCTGCGTGGTGATGCCGTCGCTGACAGCGCAGTTGTATGTGGTGGTGCCCACAGGCGGTGTGGCCACGGGATGTTGCGAAGTGGGGTTGCTGAGGGTGTTGGCAGGAGTCCAGTTGTAGGTGTAGTTGCCTGTGCCGCCTGAGGGTAGGGCATGCAGGGTGGTCGACTCGCCTTCGCAGAGCTCGTTTTGGTCGGCCGAGGCCATGGCGGTCATGTTGGAGCCTTCCATGCTGACGGTGACTTGTGCCGTGCTGCTGCAGCCACCTTGCGGGTTGGTGACGGTGACAGTGAAGGTGGTGGTTTGCTGTAAGGCCACGGTCTGTGTGGTCTGGGCATTGGGGTTGACCACCTTGTTGGCAGGTTCCCAGTGGAAGTTGAACGAACCGGTGCTGCCTGCGCTGGCCGTGAGGGTAGCGGTGCCACCGTAGATGACGGTGTTGGGCTGTGCCGTGGCCGAGGCTACGGGAGCGGCATAGACGGGCACGGAATAGGTCTTCGAGCTGGTGCAGTTCCCGTTGCCGCATGAGGTGGTCAGGGTTACCTGATAGTTGCCTGCATTGGCATAGGTGTGCGACACGTTCTGTCCCGTTCCGCTTTGTCCGTCACCGAAGTTCCATTGGTAGCTCTGAATCTGCTGTCCGCTGGGGTTGGTGGTAGAGGTGCTGGTAAACTGGGTGGGTGTGCCTCTACAAACCGAGGTATAGGTGAAGTTGGCATTGGGTTGCGGATATACCACCACGGCTTCGGTGGTGGCGCTGTTGGTCTGGGTGCCCACGGTGATGGTGCAGGTGTAGGTGCCTGCCATATTCAAGGTGCAGTTCGGACGGGTGGGGTTCTGCAGGTTGGAGTTGAATCCACCTGGGCCGGTCCAATGGTAGGTGGCGCCAGCCTGGCCTTGTGCCGTCAGATAGATGGTCTCGCCGACGCAGTAAGGACCGCCGCCGTTGACCAAGGGAGGCAAGATGCCGCAGTCGGTGGTACCCGAACCGCCGGTCTTACTGAAGGAGATGTTACACGACTGGTTGGAGTAGTTCGTGATGACCAGAATGAAATAGTCGCCCGTTTGCGCTGTCGAAGGGATGACACAGGTTTCGGTCGAATTGATAGAATAGCTGCAGCTCACCACTTTGTTGGAAGTCAAGCCGTTGGGACAAGGCGAGATAGGATCGGTGAAAGGACCCCAGCAGCAGAAGTCGATGTCGTGCGAAGGGGTACTGTACATGTAGATGTTGATGTTGCCAGGGTTGGCAATCCTCATGTGATACCAAGCCGGGTTAGGAGTGGTGTATAAGCAGTCATAATAGGGTCCCGATTCGCCACTACCCGCATTGACGCCAGCAGGGAACTGATACATTCCGTTGTCGGTGCAGAAGGGGTCGGAGTTGGCGCAGGTGTTGTTCTGCCTCGACCTGTTGTAGACGTCCATCATCAGCGAGAGCACGAGATCTAGTGGCAGGGCGGCTTTGTAGTCGCACGACAACTCGGCGGCTTGGACCTTGTCCATGCTCAAAAAGGCGTTGGCATTTTGGGTACGGAAACTGGTGAAGTCCTCCTGAAGGTTGATGCCTTCATAAGCCTCGTTGGCGCTGATGACGAAAACACCATCGTTTTCACTGGTAATGACATCGAAACGGCCGTCATTGACCAGCTGATACATGAAAAAGATTCGTTCGTCGAAGTTGGCTATCTCAGTGATGTCAAAGCTAATCGTTGACGAGGTGTAGAACGTTTGCGGTTGCTGCGCCCATTGTTTCATAGGAAGGACTAAGAACAATAAAGCCGTCAACACAATTTTCGAGAATCTATTCATGGTCTTTTGTTTAATTGGTAATACTCTAATTTATTGAATATCAAAATTATAAATCAAAACAAAGCGAACAAGGCATACAAAAATGCCTTATTTGCAACCGACAAATATAGCAAAAAATCCCAAAATACCCAGAAAATCGGGTGAAATTAATGAAAAAAAGCGGCCGAAACCGCTTTTTTTCCACTTGTTAGACTTGTCGTTAGGGCTGTATCACCACTTTCTTGGTCCGCGTGCCGTCTTTGCTAGTGACGACGAAGAAGTAGATGCCTTGCGTGCGTCGCTTCATGGTGTAGGTGATAGGCCCTGCGTTGTTGTCGTTATGGGTCTGGAATTTGTCGATCAGGTTGCCCCTCATGTCGTACACCTTGATGTCGACCAAGCCGCGGAGCGATGCCAAGTCGAGTTGCATCTCGCCGTTGTTGGGGTTGGGCACCACGTTGAAGTCGATGGAGCCTGTCGAAGGGCCATATTCGTCGATGTCGTAGAACGAGCATACGAACCAATAGCGGCTGTAGACACCCTGTGGCGCGCAGTTGTTGTAGACTGTGGCGCGGAGCCAGATGGTGTCGTCGATATGGTTGAGCACATACATCTTGCATCTTCTTCCCACGGGTTGGGTAGTGGTGTCAGGCTCGAGCACCCAGTTGACGGCGGGGTCTTCAAAGGCCCATTGGATGGAGTCCCAACGTGGCAGGCCGGTGTTATCCCAGAAGGTGAATTCGTACGAGTTAATTTGGAACTCGGTGGCGGTGACCACCCAGTGGGGCGCGGTGTTGGCGCTATCGGTGGGGTAGATGTCGCTAGGCGTGGGCGTGTAGTCGAGGTGAACGTTCATGGTCACCAAGCTGTCGCATCCGTGTATGTCGCGGTAAGTCCTGTGGTAGGTGCCCGATTGGGTGTATTCCAAGGCTTCGTGGTCGGTGTAGACGATCTCGTGCCCCTGAGGATCCCAATAGTAGCTGTCGCAGTCGTCTTGGTCGGGCATGGTATATTCATAGATGGGATGCACGGTGACGCTGACGTAGACCTGTTGTTCGGTAAGGCCGTCGCTGACCAGGCAGGTATAATTGGTGGTGCCTACTGGCGGTGTGGCAACGGGATGCTGTGCATTAGGCGAACTCAAGGTGTTGGCAGGTGACCAACTGTAGGTGTAATTGCCTGTTCCGCCTGTGGGGATGGCATGCAGTGTGGTGGATTCGTTTTCGCAGATCTCGTTTTGGTCGGCGGAGGCTTCAGCCATCAGGTTGGAACCGGCCATGTTGACCATGACTTGAAGGGTGGTGGTGCATCCACCTTGTGTATTGGTGATGGTAACGGTGAACTCCTGCGACTGCTGGATGGCTATAGTCTGCGTGGTCTGTGCGTTGGGGTTGACCACCATATTGGCAGGCTCCCAATGGTAGGTGAAGTTGCCTGGGGTGGAAACGTTGACGCTAAGTGTGGAGGTGCCGCCATACATCACAGAACTTGGCGAGGCGGTCACCAAGGCTTCGGGGAAGGCGAAGACCGAAACGGTCTGGGTGATTTCGTCTGAGCAGTGGCCACGACCCGTTTCCACAGTATGGGTTACCTGATATTCGCCAGGCGCGGCATAGGTGTGAGTGACTTCTTGTCCTTCTGCCGTCTCTCCGTCGCCGAAATCCCAGAAGTAGCCCGTGATGGTCTGACCGGTGGGTTCGGTTTCGGCTGTGCTGTTCAACTGGGTGGGATTGCCTACGCATACTTCGGTGTGGGTGAAACTGGCGATGGGCAAGGCGTACACGATGACTTCGGTGTCGCCAGTAGTGGTTTGTTCGCCGACCGTGGTGACACAGGTATAAGTGCCGCCCATCTCGAAGGTGCAGTTGGGAATGGTGGGGCTTTGCATGGTGGAAGTGAAACCGTTAGGGCCTGTCCAGCTGTAGGTGGCACCGTTTTGTGCAGTGACATTCAGGCTGATGGTTTCGCCGACGCAATATGGACCGTTGTTGGTGGCAATACCAGGCAGGATGCCGCAGTCGGTCTCCCCAGGGCCTGAGTTGGGAGCCTTGGTGAAGGAGATGGTTTGTTGTACTTGCGCATAATTAGTGATCACGAGGATATAGTACTCACCCACTTCAGGCAAATGAGGCGGATTGTTATTAGAAGTAACGCAATTACCATCAATGAGAGACGAAGATCCGTGGTTGTGTTCCGAAATAGGATAACCAAGGTAAGCGTCTTCAACACTAGCGGTAGAGTAGCTACAGTCAACTAATTTGTCACAAGTCAGGTCGTCGACACATGGATCATAAGGGTCGCTGAACGGACCCCAGATGCAGTAGTCAATGTCATTGCCTTGGCCGTAATTGTCGTGTGCTTCCATGTGAATGATAAACTGACCTGGAGTATGTATTCTCATATGATACCACGAAGGATAAGGCTGACTGGAGAGGCAACCGTATTCGGGACCAATCTCTCCAGTGGCACCGCCTTGGTAAGCAGCTTCAAACTCAATCACTTCTGAAGTGCAGAAAGGCATCGAGTTAATGCAATGGTCATTATCAGCTCTCATATTAGCCGTATTCACGTCCATCATAATCGAGAGATAGTCAGAAGCTTCTACGGAGCTTTTCCACACACTCATCTGGTTAGTGACATCAATTTTGCTCAACAAGGAGAAGTCATTTTCAACATCCGCATAGAAGCTTTCGAACTCTTCCATGAAGTGGCAGTCATCGTCTTTCGGGGTAAGGGTGAATTGACCATATTTTTCTTCGGGAATCAGCACGAAACGGTTGTCATTGTTGATGCTATAAAGCAGGAAAGCCCTTAAGTAGACATTATTGATTGAGTGGAAGTCCAAGACAACACCTTCATCGGAATATTGCCGATAAGGGGTTTGCCCGAAGTGTCGTAACGGTATGAGAACCAATAATATTATGGCGAGGATCAGTTTTTTCATTGTCTTGGTGTTTCTGAATTATTTGACTACATTAACGCGTCTCATCGCGACGCCGTTTTCGGTCTGGATGCGGATGAGGAAGGTCCCAGTTCCGAATCTTGCCATTTCTATCTGTGCGCTGTCGCCTTCCGTCTCACGATCGTAGACGGTCTGGCCGAGGGTGTTGATGACGGTGAGGCGTTGCAGGCTCTGGGCTTCGATAGTGACGATGCCATTGGTCGGGTTAGGATAGAGCTTGGCGGTGATACTGTATTCGTCGATGTCGGTCGAGTTCTTCACTTTGACGGTCAACGACTTCTCTGACAGGCCACACCCGTTTTCGGCTTTCACATTGATGATGGCATCGCCGCGGAAGGTGTCGCTCCACGTGACGTTGGCATGGCTGTTGTTGGACTCGATGCTGCCTGCTTCTTGAGGCTCAATACTCCAAGTGTAATCCGCTAACGTTAGTTCTTCCTCGTTCAAGGCGGTGTAGGTGCTGTTGGGCGTCAAACGCACATCAACTTCGCTGTCGCCGTTGACGGATCCGATAGCCGGGGTGTAGTTGAGGTTCAGGTGCAAGGTGACGATGCTGTCGCAACCCATAGTGTTGATGAAAATCTCAATGTATTCACCACTTTGGGTGTAGGTGTTGTTGTTCCAATTATAGCTGTCGCAAGCCTCAGCGGTAAACTCTACAAACGAAGGCTCAGTGATGGTGAGGTGCATCACCACGGTTGAGTCGCAGCCATGAATCGAGGTGAAGGTATGTTCATAGATACCGCTCTCGACCAGCGTTTCTCCTGCCCAAACAAAACTGCTGCAGGCAGTCACCTCGGATTCGGTGTTGTAGCTGTCGACGAGGCTGAGGTGCATCACCACGGTTGAGTCGCAGCCATAGACACTTTGCAGCACTTGTACGTAGTCGCCAGCCTCGCTGTATTCGATGCCGTTCCACGAATAGGCGCCGCAGGTGGCCATGTCAAACTCGGTGTGTTGCAGCGGATGGATGGTGAGGAGGAAGTCTTGGCTTGCGTCGCCACAGCCGTAAGGCGAAATGGTGGTGAGGGTAAGGGTGACGCTGCCGTTGGCGATGTCTTGTTCGCCTGGCGTATAGATGGTCTCGATGCTGGCCAAATTGCTGAAGCTGCCATCGCCGTTGGTTGACCATGTGGTGAATCCGGCTTCGTGGGTGATGGCGCTGAGGTTGATGCTCTCGCCTTCGCAGATCTCGCCTTCGGTCTCCATCTCGATGCTGGCGGCCTCGTGGAAGTTGACGATCACGTTGTCGCTGAGGGTTTCGCCCGCCTCATTGGTGGCGGTGAGGGTCAAAGTGACGGTCTTGTTTTCCAGGTCTTGCTGGCCAGGGGTATAGATGGGGCTGAGGATGTCGTTGTGGTCGAAGCTGCCGTCGCCGTTGGTGGTCCAAAGCAGGCTCTCGTAGCCGATGGACTCTGCTTGCAGATGGGCTTCTTCTTCTTGGCAGATGTTTTGGTTGGCACCTGCGTTACAGGAGAAATTGATGTGACGTACGGGGAAGAGGATGTCGTCGAGCCATACGTGGTCGGCACCGTTGGTGCCAGAGGCGTTCTTCTCGTAAGTCCAAGTGAAGGTATGCTCGCCCTGGGTGACAGGGAAGACAAGCTCGCGCCAGTTGAGTTGGCCTGACCATGCCTGTTGCAGTTCACCGTCGATGTAGAACTTGAGGTTGTCGCCGTTCAGTTCGCAGTCGGTCTTTCTAAAGAAACGGATTTCGTCGGTCTCGTTCTCCACTTCGAAGGCCAAACTCAGCGTGGAGGTCTCGTTATGGCTGATGGTACCCGACTGCAGGCAGTAGTTGCCATTGTGCGGGTCGGTGTTGACGATGGTCCAAGGATGCGTGGGGTCGTTCTCCCATTCCAGTTCTCCCATTCCGTTTTCGAAGTGGGCGAGGTCGAGGCCTACGCGGTGGGAGAAGGATAGTGTAGCATTATAGGCGCCTGAAACGACGTTGAGCGCGAATAAGGCAGCTTCACCTTTAGGCATGTCGGCAGCCACGCTGACGTTATAGGTCGCCTCGACGCTTTGACCGACGTTCACCACAGGCGTGGTAAAGACTGGATTGCTGATGGTGATGTATTGTTGGTTCGAGGTGGTAAGCGTAGCCACGACGTCGTTGGCAGTCATACCGCCGTTGTTTTCGTAAACGAAGGTGATTTGGGCGGTTTCGCCTGGGTCGAGACGGCCGTTGTTGTTGCCTTTCACCGTGCCACCGTCGACAACAGTCATGAATTCGCTGATATAGAATCTGGGTGCGAAGGCGTTAAAGCTGAAGTCGTGTCTCCAGGTGTGATTGCCACTGACCATGGTGAGCTTAAACAGAAGCGGGGTCTCGTGGGGCACGTTGTTCGAGATGGTGATGCCGAAGGCGCTTTCGAGGTTGGTGGTCTGGTTGGGGCTCAGTGCGGGGATGGTGGCCGTGTTCTCGTTGATGGTCACGTATTGCGGCGTCTCGGTGGTGAGGGTGGCTGTGGCTATCGTGGAGGCTTGGTCACCAGTGTTCTTGATGGTGATGTCGAACGACGACTGCTCACCCGATTCCAGCTGGTGGTTGCCGTTGGCATCGTGCGGAGTCAGCTCAGTCACGCTGAGGTTGGGCTCGCTGATGACGTGGATCGTGCCCACATAACGAAGCTTGTCCTGTTTGGTGGCCACGATGGTGATGTTGGAGTTCGAAGGCTGGGCAGTAAAGGTCATGACTTGGCTGCTGCCTGTGGCGGTGGCCACGGCAAGGATGTTGTTGTTGCGTGTCAGAGCGATGATGGCGCCCTGCGGGGCAGTCACGTTGATGCTGGTTGTGGCAGCGGTGATTTGTGCGGGGTGGTTGACCGTCATGGCGGTGGGCACCTGCGTGTAGAGCGTCAGGAAGGCGTCGCAGTGGGCGGTGAACATTTTGTATGTGATGGCCTTGTTATTCGCGTTGTAGGGCCAGTTGCTTTGTGCGAGGAAGTATTTGCCGGCCACGTTGCCGAAAGCAGGTCTCCAGTTGCCTTCATAGCTGGCGTAAGGACCATAGTCAGGCATAAATTGCGGGTCGTATTGGTCGTACATACCCCAAGCATAGGCGTCGTTGACGAAGGAGTAGGAGGTCTGGGTGGGTCCAATGCAGCCCACGGCACCGGCGTTCTGTCCGCCGCTGGTGCGACGCATGAAGGCCTCGATGAGGCATTCAGGTGTGTGGTCGAAGGTGCCGGTCTGGCAGTTGATGGTGTTGACGAAGGTCATCTTACCCACGTTGTTCATCTGGGCCACATTGCTGGTGCTGAAGTCAGGCTCGCCCCAACCTTGGTAGTAGCCGTGGTCACGGTGTTGCAGCAACATGGAGCCGCTGTTGACGGCATTCACGACTTGTGCAGCGGTACCGCCTGTCCATCCACCGAGTTCGGCAGGCGTGGCAGGAATGTAGCCCAATCCGTTGGGACCAAAATAGTTGACCACCATATAGGTGTTTTGGTTGCTCGACCATTGGTTACCAGGATAACCGCTATAGATGGCATTGATACGCACGGGATTCTTGCCTTGGTTGCGCCAATAGCCGCCTACCACTTCAGAGCAAATCTGGAACCAGCGTTCGGTCTGCCAACCCAAGGCGGTGATGGGGTGGTCGTAGGAGGCCGCGTCCATGTTAGGGTTGGTGTATTCGTATTCAAGTTGTTTGCTCACCATCATCTGGGCTTCGTTGGCGTTGGCAGCCACGAGGCGCGAGAAGGCCATCTCAGGCAGCAGGTCACCCGTGACGTCGGCATAGCCATTGTCGGTGATGCAGTTGCCATAGTTCTGTGAGTGATAGGTGTATTCGGCTGGGATGCCCACGCTCATGTTGGCGTTGTGGTCTCCTAGGAGCAGCACGGCTACAGGCGGGATGTCCCAACTGTTGTAGGCGTTGTGGAAGTAACTCTTCATCTGGTCGGTGGTGGTGCAGCCCATATCGCTGAGGCTCTTCACCTCGGTGAGAATGCCTTGTTGGATGCGGTATTCGGCCAGTTGGTTGGCATATTGGCGGAAGCTCTCGTTGTTGGGGATGACGATGAGGTATTCGCAGCCCGTGGGACGGTTGTTGACCCATTCCTGCATGCGGGCTTCATAGTCGATGACGGGCAGCTGGTTGTAGTTGGCCAGGTTCTGCATCAGGATGGGGTCCCAATAGGGGGAACGCAGGCGGTTGTCGCCAAACGTGCCGTTACCGCCGTCGAAGCGGATGCCGAACTGCAGGTCGTCATACACGCGCAGCTCTTTGGTGACGGGGTTGTATTGGTAGGGAACCACGGTGACAGCCACGGTCTGCACGCCACGCAGGCTGAAAGGCTCGCTGATGGTGACAGGCTGTTCGGGGAAGAAGGCATTCTTATTGTAGATGCTCGTGTTCCGTTCGTAGGTATTGGGGCTGTCGTCGGTGTCGAACTTGATGGGTGAGGCAGGCAGCAGGTCGACGTTCTGAATGGTGGTCATGCTGCGGTAACCCATCTCGACATGGGCGGTGGCGCCATTGGGCACAGCCACAAAACGGCTGAAGCTAGGCAGGTCGGGCTCGCCAGCGTTGGCAGGCAGGCTGATGCCCGTGCCGCCTTGGATGACGTCGCCGGTATAGCCGTTGTCAGTGATGTTGAGGATCTCAATATGTTTCAACGCATGTCGCATCGTGATGGCGGAACGGGTGTTCTGTTCGACGCTGAGGCCTTCTTTTTGGGCCGAGTTGTTGAAATTGAAATCGCGCGTCTGTGCATTCAAGGCCATTGCCGAAAACAGCAGAATGGCGGAAACGAGTGTACGTGTAATAAGCTTCATGGTACGGTTATTTTGTTGATTTAACTACCTATTTAAATTAAAAAAGCGCGTAAAGATACGCACTTTTTTGGAATTAAGGTGCATTTTTCTGATGAAATGCATCATTTTTGTATCGACAGGCTACATCTTGATGATCCTTCTGCTCCAGCTTTGTCCGTCTTGTTGCACGACAATGTGGTACATGCCTGCAGGGCGACCTTTAAAGGAAAGGGTGCTGAGGTTCTTCTCTTCAAGGATGCATTGGCCGTTTGTGTCGAAGACTTGGATGATGAAATCGCCTTCCAGCTCCAGTCCGATGCTGACTTGGTCGGTAGTGGGATTGGGATATAGCGTGAGCGGGAGGACATTTTGTTCAGCGGTGTTGTCCAAATAGGGCGGCAGGAAGATGTAGTCGATCCAGGCGCAGTCGGCTCCTGAGCTGACAGAGTAGTCTTTTTCGTAGGTCCATGTGTAGACGTGTTGCCCAGGTCTCACTGTGTAGGAATGGTTGTACCATTCAATCGTCCCCGACCATCTGGCTTTCTCCTCGTCGTCGATATAAAACACCAGGAAGTCATAGTTGGATTCCGACGAGACTCTACTATAGAACTCAAAAGTGCCTTCTTCGGTGGAGGTGTAGGTGAATGACAGCGATGACGACTCGTCATGCGTGATGGTGGTGTCCGACAAGGCGCAATAGTTGCCGTCGAAAGCGCCATAATTGATGATTTGCCAAGGATGGACGGGGTCGTTGGTCCAATACTCGGTGTTGAACGTGCCGGATTCGAAGCTCTCGTGTGAAAAGCCTATCGAACATCTGATATTGTTAGGCATAACGAGCTCCCCACAGCTGGCGTCAAGATGCAATTCGACGTAGGGCACTTCTCCCGCAATGTATTCGACGTAAATGTCAAAGGTGATGTCGGTCGAGGCTCCAATGGGTATGTCGTCAATGGTGGTCTCGGGAGTGATGACATGGATGTAACCTTCGTTGTTCCTTAATGAAATGTTGGGACTAAAGGCATCATAATGGCCTGTGTTGGTAAGGTGGAAGGTGAGCGTCGCAAATTCTCCAGGATCCAGGTCTCCGTTGCCGTTGCCCGCTTGGTCGTTGATGTCGACGAGTTCCGCTATGATGCGTGGCGCGACGACGGCCACATCGAACTCACGTTCAAACCCCATGCCATCGCTTTCTGTCGTGACGGTGAAAGGTATATGGGTGCCGTCAGGGATGTTCTCGGAAAGCGTGATCTGGAAGGCGTCTTCAATCACATACTCCTCCTCGGGTGTCAAGGGAGGAACTGCGGTCTGCCCTTGGGCGATTTGCATCTGGTCGGTGGCGTTGGCAAGGACGGCAGTGCCTGTAGTGGTGGCATCGGTACCGACGTTACGGACAACGAGGTCGATAGTGGCTGACTGTCCATAAGTAAGGTGGGCGACTCCGTCGTTGAAGGCGACGCTGTCGGCGACGATGAAGGGTCCGTTGACGGCAACCAAGGGGATGTCTTCTTCGTGACGGAGGTAATTCAGTCCTGTCATGGTGAGATGCACTACACCGTTGGGCACATATTCCATGACATAGAGGGTCTGCTCTTCGCCAGTGCCTGTGGCAGTGGCCAACAGGTGGGCTTCTCCTCCATATTCGGTGCTTAAGGCAATCTGTACACCTTCGGGCGCAGTGATGTGGAAGGGGGAGAAAGAAGTGATGGATGAGTCGTGGGAGGCTTGTATGATTTGAGGCACTTCCGTGAAAACCCTCAGAAAAGCATCGCAGTGTGAGTGGAAGGTGTTGTAGATGGTGGTGCGCATGTCTGCATTGGTGTTGGGGAAGACGTGGAGGTCAAGGAAGTATTTGCCTGACACCATGGCGAAAGAAGGGATCCACTCGGCCACATGGCTGGCATTGGGACCGTAATCGGGCATGAAGGTTGGGTCGAAGAGATCCCAGACACCCCATAAAAAGATGTCGTTGGCAAAGGAATAGGTTTGTCCTGACGGGCTGATGGCTCCAACGATGCCCGCATTCTGCCCATCTCGGGTCATGCGCATCAAGGCCTCAGTAAAGCAGTTCGAGCCGAAGTCGTATTCTCCCGTCTTGCAGTTGACAGAGATGAGGAAGGGCATCTGCCCCACGTTGTTGATGGCGTTGAAGTCGCTGACAAGGATTAGGGGCTGGTACCATTTCTGTGTCCACCCATGGTCGCGGTGTTGCACAATATAGGCGCCTCGGTTGAAGGCTTCTATGACATCGTCTTTGGTGGCACCCGTCCATTCTCCGAGTTCTCCAGGCGTGGCAGGAATGTAGCCAAGGCCGGTGGGACCGAAATAGGAAGTGATGGCACTGGTACCCGAGGCGCTCGACCACTGGTCGCTCAGCGTGCCGGAATGGATTTCGCTGAGTCGGGTGGGGAACTTGTCGTGTTGGCTGAGATAGCCGTATATGGTCGAAATGGTGATTTGGAACCATAAGGTGGTCTGCCACGCCGAGGCCGTCAGAGGGTGTTTGTAGTAGTAAAGGTTCATGCAGGGGTTGGTGTATTCATACTCCATCTGCTTGCCGATGAAGATGGGCAGCTCCGACTCGTTTTGTGCGACAAGACGCGAGAAACTGATGTCGGGGAGGTTGTCGTCGTTGATGTCGGCATAGGGGTTGTCGGATGAGATGAAACCGTCTTTGGGACTCTGGGTGCGGAATGCTGGGATGTAATGGGTCATGTCGTCGCCATGGTCGCCTAAGATACACACGGCTACAGGAGGGATGTCCCAGTTGGCATAGATGGCTCTGACCCACAACCTGAGCATGCCGGGTGTGGTGGAACCTGTTTCCCCGATAGACATCACCTTGGTGAGGATGCCTTGACGGGTGCGGTAGTTAGCCAACTCCTGTGCAGCCTCGATAAAGGCTTCGTTGTCGGGCGTTAGGATGAGGTATTCGCATCCTGTGGCACGGTTTCTTGACCATTCCTGTCTGCGGGCATCATAGTCAATAGTCGGTAGACTGCTGTAGTTCAATATGTTATTCTGTAGAATAGGATCCCAATACGGAGAGCGCAGGCGGTCGTCGCCGAAGTGCCCGTTGCCGCCCTCGAAGCGTATGTCGATGTCCATCGAGCGGTGGACAGCCAACTCGTGTGTCACAGGGTTGAACTGGAAGGGGCTGAGACCTAAATGAATCACGTCGACACCGCGCAGCTGTTGAGGTTCGGCGGTGCAGCATGCCTCCGTTGGATAGAAGTTGTTGCGTGAATACACCTTTGGGTCTTTGAAGAAGGGTGGCTCGGGGTCGTTCTCGCACCAACTGCCTTCCGAGGGCGAAATGTTGATGCCCACAATGTGTTCGTCACGACTCATCCTGACGTCGACGATGGCTTTGGCGCCTTGCGGAATGGCGATGAAGCGGTTGAAGGTGGGCAGTGCCGGCAGACCGTATTCGTTAGGCACTACGATGCCTTTTGTGACTATGCTGTGCATGATCTCACCGTCGACCATGACGGTGTCGATGCTATAGTCGCCGAGTTCGAAGTGCAGGCTGATGTGACCGCGGTCAGAAGACGTAATGGTGAAGTCCTGGCCGATGGAGAACAAGGGTAAGACCATTAGCATTACTAGAGTAGATAGGATACGTTTCATATTATGTTGTTTTTCAGTGACACAAACAAAAAAGAAAGCCGTAAAATTACGACTTTCTTTTAAAATGCAAGGGGAAATGTCCAAAAAATCACACAATCCCCGTGAATCCCATGAACGCCAAGGCCAAAATGCCGGCGGTAATCAGGGCGATAGGAGTACCCTTCATGCCCTTGGGAGGCTCCATCAGGTCGATGTGCTCACGGATGCCGGCGAAGATGATCAAGGCCATGGCGAAGCCGAGGGCGATGCCGACGGCATAGACAATAGACTCGCCGAGGCTCAGCATGTGGGCCACGCCGCCATAGTTGAACTCCTTGGTGACCACGGTCAGCGACACGCCGAGGACGGCGCAGTTGGTCGTAATCAACGGCAGGAACACGCCCAAGGCGGTGTACAGCGACGGACTTATCTTCTTCAGGATGATCTCCACCATCTGCACCAAAGCAGCGATGATGAGGATGAAGGCGATGGTCTGCAGGAAGGTCAGCTTCAAGGGAATCAGGATGTACTGGTTCGTCAGCCAAGTCACCAAGGTGGCCAGGGTCAGCACGAAGATGACGGCGGCGCTCATACCTACTGCAGTTGAGGTCTTCTTAGAGGTGCCCAAGAAGGGACAGATGCCCAGAAACTGGGAGAAGATCACATTGTTGACCAAGATGGTCGATAAGATAATGATGAGGTATTTCATGACTTAGTGACTTTCTTTTTTGAATTTGTTGACGATAGCGATAACGAAGCCGAGGCAGATGAAGGCGCCGGGAGGCAGGATGAACACCAGGATGTTGGCCGTCTCGGGCAGGATGGTGAGGCCGAAGATGGAGCCGCTACCGAGGAACTCACGGAGGCAGCCCAACAGTGTCAGGGCGAGGGTGAAGCCCAAGCCCATGCCGAGGCCGTCCAACAGCGAAGGCCAAACAGGGTTCTTCGAGGCGAAAGCCTCAGCGCGACCCAGCACGATGCAGTTCACCACGATGAGCGGGATGAACAGGCCGAGGGTCTCATATATGTCGGGCACGTAGGCCTGCATCAGCAGCTGCACCAAGGTCACAAACGAGGCGATGACGACGATGAAGCAGGGGATACGCACCTTGTCGGGGATGAAGCCCTTCAGCAAGGAGATGAAGATGTTCGACAGCACCAGCACGAAGGTGGTGGCCAAACCCATCGACATGCCGTTGATGGCACTGGTGGTCGTTGCCAAGGTCGGGCAGCAGCCCAACAGCAACACCAGGATGGGGTTTTCTTTGATGAGGCCTTTGGTAAAGGTTTGCAGGTTGTTACTCATTGCTTTGTCCTCCTTCCGTTTCATTGTTCTCCTTGGCGGGAGCCTCTTCCATAACGGGAGCTTCTTCCTCGACGGGAGCGTTATTCATGAATTGTGCCTTGTTGGCCATGAAGGCTTGGTAAGCCTTGTCGACCGCCTTCGAGAAGGCTCTCGAGGTGATGGTGGCCGCGGTGATGGCGTCTACGTCGCCGCCGTCTTTCTTAACGATCAGCTTGAAGTCGTTGGGGTTCTTGTCGACGAACTGGTCCTTGAACTTGCCAGTCATATTGGCACCAAGGCCTGGGGTCTCGGCGTGCGACAGCACCGACGTGCCTTTGATGGTACCGTCGGCGAGGAAGCCGACCATCATGTCGATCTTACCGCCGAAGCCGCCTTCGCTAGTCTTGACAGCGGCGCCTTGGAAGTTGCCGTTGGCATCGAAAGCAAGGTTGCAGGGGAAGGTCATGTCGACACCTTCATAAGTGAACTGTATCGTGTCGGCCTCATAGTTGATTTCGCCCTCCAAAGGCAATACAGCCTGGATGGCAGCCTCATTCTTCTTCTGGTCGACCTCGGCGATGGCGTCTTTGGTCATGCCATACACCAAGCCGAGCACGCCGCCCGACACCGCCGTGATGACGAGAAGGGCAACGAGCATATTGATAAGTGTGGATGGTTTCTTTGCCATGGCGATTACTTTTTAGAGGTTTTGACGACACCGAACACTTTGGGCTTGAAGGCCTTGTTGATGAGCGGCGTTAAAGCGTTCATAATAAGGATGGCAAACGATACGCCCTCGGGATAGGCACCCCACAATCGGATGATGACCGTGATAGCACCGATGCCGAAACCGAACAAAAGCTTGCCTCTGACAGTCATCGGCGAGGTCACCATATCGGTAGCCATGAAGAAGGCACCGAGGATGAGACCGCCATAAACCAGATGATACCAAGGCGCGATGTACTGCGTCGGGTTGATGAGATAGCAGATACCCGTGAAGACGAACACGGTGAGCAGGATGCTCAACGGCGTCCAGATGTCGATGACCTTACGGCAGATGAGGTAGATGGCACCGAGCAACAAGGCGATAGCGCATACCTCGCCGAAGGCACCGCCACGGTTACCTAACACCATGTCGAGGAACTGCAGGTTGCCAGCTTCAGCAAGGGAACCAACACCCGCTTCTTTCAGGATGCCGAGCGGGGTGGGACCCGTAACGGCGTCAGCGAAGAAGCCTTTCTCAAAGATAGGTGCGGCCTGCGGCCAGGTGGTCATGGCGGTCGGGAACGACACGAGCATGAACACACGGCCTACCAGAGCCGGGTTGAAGGGGTTCTTGCCCAAGCCACCGAAAGCCATCTTGCCGATGCCGATGGCGACGATGCTGCCCACGATGGCCATCCAGATGGGAAGGTTGGCGGGCACATTGAAGGCCAACAGCACACCCGTCAGCGCGGCCGAGCCGTCGTTGATGGTCAAGGGGCCTTTGATGAGGAACTTCTGAATGAGCCATTCGGTCAGCATACAGGCAGCCACCGTGACGATGGTCAGGCGGAGGGCATACCAGCCGAAATAATAGATGGCCACAAGCAGGGCGGGAAGCAAGGCGAGGAGCACACGATACATGATCTTCCTCGTGTTTTCCGTCGAATGCACATGCGGCGAACCAGATATTGTGTATTTATTCATGGTCTTTTATTTTTGATTTCTAGCTTTGATGATGGCGCCCGTCTTGGCCTTGCCGTAACGGATGTAGTCGAGCAGCGGGATGTTGGCGGGGCAGGTGAACTCGCAGGAACCGCATTCGATGCAGTCCATGACGTGGTTCTTCTCCGTCTCGTCGAAGTCGTTCAGCTTGGCCACTTTGTGGAGCAGGAAAGGTTGCAGACCCATGGGGCAGGCCTTGGCACAACGGCCGCAGCGGATGCAGTTGGTCTGACGACGGTCTTGCGCTTCCTTGAGGGTCATCAGCAGGATGCCCGAGGTGCCTTTGATGCACGGGAAGTTGGTGACCGACACGCTCTTGCCCATCATGGGACCGCCGTTGATGACGTCGGTGATGTCTTCAGGCAGACCGCCAGCGGCCTCGATGAGGAGGTCGGCAGGGGTGCCGAAACGCACACGGTAGTTGCCGGGGTTCTTGACCGACTTACCTGTGACGGTGACGATACGCTCAATCAAAGGCTTGTTCTTCTGCACGGCTTCGTAAACGGCGTAAGTCGAGGCCACGTTGACCACGACGCAACCTGTCTCGATAGGTAGCTTGCCTGAAGGCACCTCGCGACCCGTGATGGCCTTGATGATCTGTTTTTCACCGCCTTGCGGGTATTTGGTCTTCAAGGGCTGCACCTCGATGCCAGCGTATAAGTCCTTGTGCTCGTTGATGGTCTTGTCCAACAGCTCGATGGCTTTCATCTTGTTCTGTTCGATGCCGATGATGCCCTTGTCGGTGTTGACAGCCTTCATCAGGATCTTGACGCCCATGAGGAACTCTTGTGTCTTCTCAAGGAGCAGACGATAGTCGCAAGTCAGGTAAGGCTCGCATTCGGCTGCGTTGATGATGATGTATTCGGCTTTCTTGCCTTCGGGGACCATCAGCTTGACGTGGGTAGGGAAGGTGGCACCGCCCATGCCGACGATACCGCATTCTTTCACCTTGTCGATAATCTGTTTGGAGTCGAGTTTGATGTCGGTGAGCAGCTCATCGGTGACGATGATGCCTTCAGCCCATTCGTCGTTGTCCTCACGGTCGATGAAGACGGCGGGTTTGTAGTAGCCTGTATGGTCCATCACCACGTCGACTTTGGCGACGGTGCCGGTGGCGGGCGAGTGGACGTTGGCAGAGACGAAGCCCTTGGCCGTGCCGATGAGCTGACCCGTCAGCACGCGGTCGCCTTTGTTGACGATGCATTCAGCCGGTGCGCCGAGGCATTGTCCCAGCGGGACGATGATCTGCTTGGGCATCGGGAAGTCTTGTATGGGCTTGTCGGCCGAAAGCTTGTTCTCTTCCGGGTGGACACCGCCCTTCTTAAAGGTCTTTATCGGGTTCATGCTGTAGCGGTGTTTTCGGGTTTGACTTCAGTTTTCACTTCCACAGGCTGTGCCTCGGGTTGGGGCTTCACGGCCGGCTCGGCACCTTGCAATGCCTTGGCGCACCGGCTGACTGCATCGTCAATAAAGGCGACCGCGTACTGACGGG
>JAFYHS010000018.1 GCA_017539045.1 Bacteroidales bacterium | reverse complement strand
GATGGTGCCATCGGCTTGCTTACCGTATTTCACGCACTGATCGTAGATGTCGCTCATGATCTTCTTCAGCTTCTCATCAACTTCCTTAGCGGTCCAGTTGATGTGACCAGCGTTCTGGCAGATTTCAAGGCCAGAGGTGGCAACACCACCGGCGTTGACAGCCTTACCAGGACCGAACGGGATCTTGGCAGCTTGGAAAGCGGCGATAGCGGCAGGTTGGCAGCCCATGTTGGAGACTTCAGCCACATACTTCACGCCATTGGCGAGCAGCATCTTGGCATCCTCTTCAGCAAGCTCGTTTTGGAAAGCGCAAGGCATAGCGATGTCGCACTTCACGCTCCAAGCCTTCTTGCCAGGAGTGAAGACGGCCTTGCCCGGGAACTTGTCGGCCATGTCCTGAACCTTGTTACGGTTCGAGGCACGCATGTCAAGCATGTAGTCGATCATTTCCTTGTTGATACCTTCGGGCAGCTCGCAGACACCGTCGGGACCGCTGATGGCGACCACCTTGGCACCGAATTCGCAAGCCTTCTGGGCAGCACCCCAAGCCACGTTACCGAAGCCAGAGAGAGCCACGCGTTTGCCTTCGAGAGTGTCACCCTTCTCTTCCACCATGTGCTTCACATAGTAGACAGCGCCGAAACCAGTGGCCTCGGGACGCATGAGGGAACCACCCCAGCCGTAGCTCTTGCCAGTCAAAGCACCAGTCGAGTGCTCACGGGCCAGCTTCTTGTACATACCGTACATGTAGCCAATCTCACGGCCACCAACACCAACGTCACCAGCAGGGCTGTCCTGATCGGGACCGATGTTGCGCCAGAGTTCGTACACGAAGGCCTGGCAGAAACGCATGATTTCAGCGTCGCTCTTACCTGTCGGGTCGAAATCAGCACCACCCTTACCACCGCCGAGAGGCAGGTTGGTCAGCGAGTTCTTGAAGATCTGTTCGAAGCCCAAGAACTTCAGCATTGACTCGTTTACTTTGGGGTGGAAGCGGAGACCGCCTTTGTAAGCACCGAGGGCAGCGTTGTACTGCACACGGTAGCCGAGGTTGACCTGGGTCTGACCTTTATCGTCAACCCAAACGACGCGGAACTTGAAGATACGGTCGGGCTCAACAATGCGCTCGACAATCTTAGCAGCCTCGAATTCGGGGTGCTTGTTGTATTCTTCTTCGATGGTTTCCAGGACTTCGCGAACGGCCTGTAAGTACTCATTTTCGCCCGGATGCTTGGCTTCCAGAGCGGTCATAATTTCATTGACTTTCATTTTTTTGACTTTAGTTAAAGGTTTATTGTTGTGTTTGAAAGAATGCTTATAAACAAAAGCGGTGCAAAGTTAAGGTTTTTATTTGAACAATTTTCAAATTGCACAAAATAATTTCATTTTCCTCCCCTACTTACCGTTATTTTGTTGTTCATTCGCTTCAGAGACCATCTTACCACCCTCATAATTAACAACTTTCGCTACAGAGCCATCAGGGTTGTAATAAATCTCCTTTCCATGCTTGAGGTTGTCGACAAACGACACCTCGAGGCATTTGTAGCCCGACTCGTCATAACCGATTTGCTTGCCCGTTCCCTTTCTGTAATCGGCCTTGCTGGCCAAGGCTCCACTCGGGTAGAAGACAAACCACTGGCCGTCCAGCATGTCATCCACAAACTGTCCCTCCTGAAAGATCTGGCCGTTTTCGTACCATTTCTTCGACTCGCCATTGCGTTTGCCACCGACATAATAGTCCTCCGCCTCCAAGTTGCCTTTGACCGAATAGGAACGGCAGATGCTGTCGCGAAGGCCATGCCTATACCAGCACTCCAACTCAAGGGTGCCGTCCTGGCGGAAACGTTGATAACGTCCTTCAAGTGTGTCGTTTTTGTAGCAAGCCTTCGTCATCAGCCTGCCCTGCTCCGTGTACCAAACGCTTTCGCCATTCAGCATACCGTTTTCATAGCGAAGCTCCGACTTCAATTTACCGTTGTCCCAATACGACTTCTGTGTGCCATCGTCACATGAGACCGACAGCACCGCAGCAAACAACAAAAGCAGCAAGCTCCTGACGCTCATTTCTTCTCCTTCTTGAAAGGATCGAGGGGGCGCAATTCAACTTCATCCTTGTCGTATTGATACAGCGTCCAGGAGAGGTTCTCCTTGCCGGTTTCCTCCACCGACTTCAGGTAGTTCTTGTAGTAGAACTTATAGTTCGTATAGAGCAGTTGAGGCTCATAGCAATGCAGGCAGTCAAGCATCTCGTCGCCATAGTTCATCAAAGCACCCAGGAAATAGGTGGCCACGTCATAGCCTTCAAAGGCATAGTGGCGCGGCTCTGTCGAATACTTGCTTCTGAACTTAAGCACGAAGCGCTTCACCTCGTCCGACGAGTAGTCGGCGAAGCCATTAGCGACATAGATAGCGTTCATCTTCAGCAAGTTGTCGACAAGCAGCTTTTCGTTCTTTTCCCAATTGGGGACACACACCAAAGTAATTGGGAACCTATTGGCTGTACCGGTCAAAGAATTCAGTAGCTGGGTGGCGAAGACGTTATCGTCGCCATATGCGATGATCAGGTTGTTTCTGACCCCAGAAAGCTGCGATCTCACACTACCCATCTGGCTGTTGGAATACCGCTTCACGGTGTTCTCAAGCACCAATTTGTTGCTCGCACCGCTTTCAAAATCTCCCACAGAATACACCTGTCCTTCCACATCGAGCGTCGGCACCATCTGGCTTCCCATCTCCATGCGTTCGCTTTCATGTCGGGCAAACTGCAGGAAGTCGTCGCCATTGATGGTCACCTGGTCGTTAATGGCCATATTCAAGTGATGCTCAAGTTGGGTCAAGAACAACGAGTCGGCAGCCTTCTCTCGGCTAACGATGAACACGTTGGATTCGGGATAGACATTCTTCACCAGATTCGACAGGGTCAGTATCAGACCCATATTACCAGCTCTCAGCTTCACCACGTTGGGGTTGTTCTCGATGACCGACTCGCGCAAGGAGACCGGGTTGACCACCGGGATATTGTGGGCCTTGGCATATTCTTCAACCACCTCGAAGGCGTTTCCGAAGAAAGGCCCCACAATTAGATCAAGGTCCTTACCCTCAATCTGCGAGACTGCGTTTTCAGCTGACACGGGATTGTCGATGACATCAATCACCGTCAAATCGAGTTTCAAGCCAGTCTTTTCCTTCATCGCGTCGACGGCCATCATAAAGCCTTCATAGAACTGAAGGAACGACAGGGAACGCGATTTCTGGCTCTTTGCCGCCTTCTCCTTAGGAACGTCGAGACCGCCAATGCCTGAAAGATAAAGAGGCACCATCAAGGCCACCTTATAGCAACGCTGTGCATTCTCAGCCCTCGCAACGCATACTGGTGCGTCCTCGATGTCATCCAAGGATATCACTGGTTGTATCTCCGGTTCGGGCTCGGGTTCAGGCGTGTCGACCGCTTCGACGATCTCCTCTTGCTGATCAGACATCCAATAGAAATCCGTGATGGGTTCTATCGGGATCAGCACCACCTGATTCATGAAGACGTGTGAGCCTACCGAAACGTTCTTCTCCCTAAAGGCGGCTTCATCCACCTTCCAACGCTTCAACAACGAGGTCACGCGTTCGTTCAACTCACAATAATGCAAGATATAGTCGTTTTCGTTGGCCACATTAGGGATGATCACCGAGGTACCGGGCGCAGGCGTATTGCTCAACCCCGGGTTGAAGAACTTAAACTCAGAGATGTCAATGCCAAACTCCTTGGCAATGTCGTAAAGGTCTTCGCCTTGGCGCACCACACGGGCATAGCCTCCTTCAGCTCTTTTCTGTGCTGTCACCTGTCGGGGGGCGGGCTCCACCACAACCGTCTTAGGCTCCGCTTGAGGCACAACGGCAGGTTCGGGTTCAACCTTAGGTTCCTCTTTAGGTTCGACCTTGGGCTCTACTTTAGGCTCGACCTTAGGCTCCACTTTTGGTTCAACCTTTGGTTCAACCTTTGGTTCCTCTTGGGGCTTCTCAACCTTGGGCTCAGCCATAGGACGGACAGGAATACCCAGCACATGGCCAGCTTTCAAGCCATCTTTGACCTCGGGGTTCAGTTTTTCAATCTCCTCAACAGTAACATTATATGCCACGGAGATGCTGTATAACGTTTGGCCTTGCGTCACATGGTGCATGTAATACTCCTTGCTACCAATCCTGGTGGTTTCAGTGGATCGCTTCACTTCAACCTGCGCAAACGCAGCAGGGCTGACGAGCAGCAGTCCAAAGAACAGGAGCACCAAACTAAAGACTTTATTTTTCATAATAACCAATTATTCAAATTAAGCACTATCATTCCCACTCGATGGTCGCTGGCGGCTTCGACGAGATGTCGTAGCACACACGGTTGACGCCTTTCACCTTATTAATAATATCGTTCGACACCTTGGCCATAAACTCGTAAGGCAGATGCACCCAGTCGGCAGTCATGCCATCGGTGGAGATCACGGCACGAAGGGCGATGGTGTATTCGTAGCTACGTTCGTCGCCCATCACACCGACCGACTTCACGGGCAGCAGGATGGTACCCGCCTGCCAGATGCTGTCGTACAGGTTGTCGGCCATCTCATTGGGATAGGAGGCACTCGGCAGCTCACAAGGCCAATTACGCAGGCCTTTGATGAAGATGTCGTCGGCCTCGCGCAGGATATGCAGTTTCTCTTCGGTGACCTCACCCAAGATACGGATGCCAAGACTCGGACCCGGGAAGGGATGGCGGCCGATGAGCTCACGCTTGATGCCTAAAGCACGACCCACACGACGCACCTCATCTTTGAACAAGGAACGCAAAGGCTCCACAATCTTCAGGTTCATCTTCTCCGGAAGACCACCCACGTTATGATGCGATTTGATCTTACAGCTCGGTCCGTTGACGCTCACGCTCTCGATGACATCGGGATAGATGGTGCCCTGGGCCAGCCAACGGGCGCCTTCGATCTTTTGTGCTTCGGCATCAAACACGTCGATGAACGTTGAGCCGATGGCCTTACGCTTGGCCTCCGGGTCAGTGACGCCTTTCAGCTTCTCAAGGAAAAGATGTCCGGAATGGACGCCGATTACGTTGAGGCCCATCTCCTTGTATGAGTCAAGCACATCCTCAAACTCGTTCTTGCGCAGCAAGCCGTTATCCACAAAGATACAGGTGAGGTTCTTCCCTATCGCCTTGTTGAGGAGCACAGCGGCTACGGTGCTGTCGACACCGCCCGAGAGGCCGAGAATGACCTTGTCATTGCCCAGCTTTTGCTTCAGGCTCGCCACCGTGTTATCGATGAAGGAATCCGGTGTCCAGTCGCCCTTGCAGCCACAAATGCCCAGCGCGAAGTTGGCCAGCATCTGCGGGCCTTCCTTGGTGTGGAATACCTCGGGATGGAACTGAACGGCATACGTCGTCTCGCCATCGATTTTGTATGCGGCGTTCTCCACGTCGTCAGTCGAAGCGATGATACGTGCGCCATTGGGCAGCTTGGCGATGGTGTCGCCATGGCTCATCCACACCTGGCTGGTCTTGCTCACCCCTTTGAACAGAGGACAAGCCTCGTCGACCACCGTCAGCATGGCGCGGCCATATTCACGGGCGATGGAGCCGTTGACCTCGCCGCCGAAATGCTGCGAGATAAACTGAGCGCCATAGCAGATGCCTAATAGCGGCAGTTTGCCTTTGACATCCGACAAGTCGGCGATAGGTGCCTTCTCATCGCACACCGAGAACGGGCTGCCACTGAGAATCACGCCTTTGACATTGGGACCGATAGCAGGGATCTTATTATAAGGATGGATTTCGCAATAGACGTTCAGTTCGCGGAGGCGGCGACCGATGAGTTGGGTCACCTGCGAGCCGAAGTCGAGTATGAGAATCATTTCTTGCATAAACGAAAATTTTGGCAAAAATAAGCTTTTTTCATGGACAAAATCCGTATTTTTGCAGAAAAGAATAAAAAACGAAACTATGACTGCGCTTTTACTTGCCTTGTCTATACTTCCCGTCATCCTTTTGATGATCTTCATCTATCGTGCAGACAAATACGAGAGAGAGCCTATCAAGACCCTGGCCAAAGCCTTTATCGGCGGCATGATCGCCATCCCCTTGGATATCCTATTGGTCACGCTAATCAACCATGTCGTTTATTCCAACACCGTCTTTCACACCGCATTCCTGAACGCGGGTCTTCCCGAAGAGCTCTCCAAGTTCATCATCTTCATGATCTTTATCTGGCGCGACAAGAACTTCAACGAATACATGGACGGCATCGTCTATGCCACTTTCATCGGTCTCGGCTTCGCCTGCGTGGAGAACGTCATGTATGTCTTCAATGCCTCAGCCGAGTCGTTTCAAGCCGGTGTCGCCACCAGTGTCGTCAGGGCTTTGCTCTCCGTGCCTGGCCACTTCCTCTTCGGCGTGTTGATGGGTTACTTCCTCTCCATAGCCAAATTCAAGAAAGGCAAGACCCTGCCCTATCTCCTCCTCGCCCTGTTGACGGCTGCCGCAGGTCACGGCCTGTTCGACTGGCTGCTGATGGTCAGCGACGCCCTCGGTCCCGGCATCGGCACCGTCATCTACCTCGCCTTCCTCTGGGGCGACATCAAACTGTGGAAAATCGGCATCAAATACATACGCCAACAACAGGAAAACTCACGGCTACAGGCTGAGAATGACGATTGCGGCGACGGCCCTGACATCGGGCTCCCCAACCTCAACTACGACCCTGAATACAAGCAAATCGACTGGAACGCAGGCGATAGACAATAATTTCCTATCTTTGCAGCAAATTAAAACACATCATTATGGCACTTAATTGCGGAATCATCGGCCTTTCAAGCGTTGGAAAGACTACCATATTCAACTGTATATCAAACACCAAGGCAGAAATCGGTTTTGCCTCGAAATCCAATATCGGCATGTGCGAGGTGGTGGATGAGCGCCTCAAGCTCATCGACAACATCTCCCACTCGAAGCGCATCGTGCCCGCCACGGTCGAAATCGTTGACCTGCCCGGACTGAGCAAAGGCGGCCAAGGCGTGGGCAACAAGCTCCTCGCCGAGGTGCAGACCATGGATGCCCTCATCCACGTGCTGCGCTGCTTCGACGATCCCAACATCCCCCACAGCGAAGGCAGCATCGACCCTGTGCGCGACATGGAACTCGTCGACTTTGAGCTCCAGGTCCGCGACCTCGACCTGGTCACCCGCAAGCTGGAACGCGTGCAGAAGCTGTTGAAGAATGGCGAGAAGGACAATAAAAAGGCCTTCGACGTGCTAAGCGTCTACAAGGAAACGCTGGAGAACTTCGGCAATGCCCGCGACGCCAAGGTGGCCGAGGAAGACAAGAAGTTCGTTCAGGACATCCAACTCTTGACCGCCAAACCTATCATCTACGTCTGCAACGTGGATGATGCTTCGGCAACCACTGGCAACCAATACTCCGATGCCGTGAAGGCTGCTTTGAAAGATGGCCAGGAGATGCTGGTCATCGCCGGCAAGCTGGAGGCCGAGATCGCCGAACTCGACGCCGACGACCGCGCCCTCTTCATGGAAGACGCTGGCCTGACCGAGCCTGGCGTGAACAAGCTGGTACGCACTGCCTACCACACCTTGAACCTGCACTCGTTCTTCACTACGGGTCCCGATGAGACGCGTGCTTGGACCATCCATGTGGGCGACACCGCTCCCATCGCAGCTGGTGCCATCCACAGCGACCTGCAACGCGGCTTCATCCGTGCGGAGGTAATGAGTACGGAGGACTTTCTGCAATACGGTTCCGAAGCCGCTGTCAAGGAAGCAGGCAAGTTCCGCGTGGAAGGCAAGACCTACGTCGTACAGGATGGCGACATCCTCAACATCAGATTCAACGTGTGATGGAACAAGTTATCCTTGTCGACGAGCAAGACCAGCCCATCGGATTGATGGAAAAGCAGGCTGCCCACATCGGACCGCACTTGCATAGGGCTTTTTCTGTCTTTATCTTCAATTCAAAGGGCGAGCTACTGATGCAACAGCGTGCATTGTCGAAATACCATTCCCCTGGCCTGTGGACCAACACCTGCTGTAGCCATCCCCGCTCTGGCGAGACCTTGGAAGAGGCCACTTCGCGCCGACTTATGGAAGAGATGGGCATAGCCTGCCCCATGAAAGAAGTCTATACCTTTATATATATGGCTCCTGTCGGACAAGGACTCACCGAGCACGAGTTCGACCACGTGTTTATCGGACAAAGCGACGACATACCCAACATCAACACCGACGAGGTCGCCTCGTGGAAATACATGCGTTTGGACGACCTGAAAAAAGACCTTGAATTATACCCCGAGTTATACACCGAGTGGTTCAAAATCACTTTTGAGGAGATGACGCGGCACGCCAACGTTTTCAAGGAAAAAGCAGAATAAACAGCACCCTTCTGGAGGATATTTTTTTCCAAAATAAATAGTAAATATATTTACTATAAGTATTTTTACTATTTTTGCCGCGTAAAAATGAATTGAAAACGTTTTAAATTATCTATTATGAAACACAACTTTCGCATTTTGATCGGAGTGCTGGCTATTGCCCTTCCGATGAGTATCAACGCTCAAGTGAAACCTGTAAAGCCTGGCCAAGAGCCAAAACAGGCTAAAGTTGAAAAAGTTGAAAAAGAGAAAAAAGAAAGACCTGAAAGACCCGAAAAGCCGAAAGGCGGATTGGAGATGCCCAAAATTTCCGGTTTTGTCCAAGGCATGTATCAAGCCAACCTTAGCGACGAAGGCGAGCTCAATGACAACACTTTGAGAATGCGCCGTGTGCGTCTGTCTGTCGACGGTAACCTTGCGAAGACCGTAAGCTACAAGATCCAAGGCGACTTCACCCGCAGCCCCATGCTGGTTGACGCTTACATCAAGTACAAACCCTGCAGAGAGTTTGCCATCCAACTCGGTCAGTTCAAGACCCCGTTCACGATTGAAAGCCCCATCAACCCCGTCAACCTCGAAATCTTCGACTATGGCGAGGCTGTCCAACAGCTGGGTGGTTATAAAGACGTTTGCGGTGTCGGTGCCCTCGGCCGTGACCTCGGTCTGATGGCCACCGGTAGCCTCTTCCCTGTGGAAGGTGAGGAAGGATACAAATACAGCATCGTTGACTACTCCATCGGCGTGTTCAACGGCAACGGTGCCAACAACCTCGACAACAACAACAGCAAGGACATTGTAGGTCGCCTCGATGTGCATCCTGGCCTGAAAGAAATCACCTTGAGTGGTTCTTACTACTATGGTAAGTATAACAAAGACGATGTGTACTTTGGCACCCGCAACCGTTGGGCTGCCGGCGCTCAATACAACGACGGCAAGTTCTTGCTCCGTGGCGAATACATCAGCGGCAAGACAGGACAACTTGCTACCGTTATTCCCGAAGACCCTAACTATTTCAACAGCAACGGTTATTACGGTGTAATTGGTTACAACTTCCAAGCTGGTGAACAGAAGATCATGCCTGTGCTGCGTTATGAGCACTTCACCAAGGATACCAGCATCGTCAATGGTGGCACCAACTGGTACACCGCTGGCATCAACTACTGGCCGCTGAAGTCCGTCAACTGCAAACTCGACTACTCACTGATCCAAAAGGAAGCCGGCGGCAATTCACACCGCGTGGTTGCCATGGTGAGCTATAAGTTCTAATCCTAAACCTTAATCATTATGGCAAACAACAAAGCATCCAACCTCTGGAAAAAGGAAGACTGGCTAGCCGTGTGGATCGGCTTCATCGTCATCGCCGTTGCCTGCATCGCCGTGCTGACCGGTTCGTTTGATTTCTCCGCCGCCAAGTTCGGCACCTGGCACTGGTGGGAAAACGTCGAGGAAAAGAAATCCTTGGCTGCACAATTCAACGGTGAGTTCTGGATTAAACTGCTTCGCACCTTCTTGGTGACGGCCATCCTGTTTGGCATCGGCATCAAGTTGCAAGGCGAGAAAATCAGCAAATTCATCCCTGCCTTCATCGTGCTGTTCATCATCTGCATCGTGGTGAGAATGATCAGCGCCGAATACACCCTGAAGATGTACCTCGAGTGGGCTTTCTGGGCCTTGCTCATCGGTCTACTCATCTCCAATACCGTCGGCACGCCCGAATGGCTGAAACCCGCCATCCGTACTGAGTTCTACATCAAGACGGGTCTGGTCATCATGGGCTTCTCCGTGCTGTTCAGCAACATCGCCAAGTTCGGCCTCTATGGCCTCGGCATCGCATGGATTGTGACACCTATCGTCATCATCTTCATGTGGTGGCTCGGCACCAAGGTGCTGAAGATTGACAACAAGCCGTTGGTCATCACCTTGGCTTCGGCCACTTCGGTGTGCGGTACCAGTGCCGCCATCGCCACGGGTGCTGCCGCCAAGGCCAAGAAGGAAGACCTCTCGTTGGCCATCAGCATCTCCATCATCTTCACCATCCTCATGATGGTGTTCGAACCTATGATCATCCGTGCCTGCGGCATGAACCAACTCATGGGCGGCGCCCTCATCGGCGGTACCGTCGACTCGACGGGTGCTGTGGTGCTGGCCGGTAACGCCCTCGGCGAAGAAGCCGAGCAAGCTGCTGTGCTCGTGAAGTCCATCCAGAACATCCTCATCGGCTTCATCGCCTTCTTCGTGGCCATCTTCTTCGCCACCAAGGTCGACAAAGACCCGAACCAGAAGGTCGGTGCCGGCGAGATCTGGAACCGTTTCCCCAAGTTCATCATCGGTTTCTTCGTGGCTTCGTTGGTTGCTTCCTTCATCGTCAAGCCTCTGGGTGGCGACGTGAAGGCCATCAACGGCGTCCTCGACCAATACAAGAACTGGGCCTTTGTGCTGGCCTTCACCAGCATCGGTCTCGACACCAACTTCAAGAGCCTCTTCAAGCAGATGCAAGGCGGCAAGGTGCTCTGGCTCTACATCATCGGTCAGGTGTTCAATATCGCCCTCACGCTGTTTGCCGTGTGGTTCCTGCTCTCAGGCGTGGTGTTTGACGTTCCTGTCCTCGACATGTTCAAGTGATGAACAAAAACCACATCATATTCAAAGTGATTACCATCCTCGTGGTGGTAATCACTTTGTTTTTGGCTGGCTGGATCATGGCCAATATGCTCGGTCTCGTCAACGGCTACGACTTCGGTGCGGGGTCATACTATTACGCCGACATCCCCACCGAGCAATACCAACAAATCGACAAGGAAGGCGCCTACCAGACCTCCGTACCCAAGTGGATTTTCTATGTCCTCTTCTTCGCCTGGGGCTGGCTGATGTGGCGGCTGTGGGTGTGGGTGGAAAATCGGGGGAAGAAATAAGCGCCCCTTCCCTTTTTATTGATTTGCAATTTCTTCTGCAATCAATTCAGCCTGTTTCAAAACTGTCTCCGTAGCCAATTGCTGCATATCAGGTGGATAACCATATTTGCGCAATAGCCGTTTCACTGCCACTTTCATCTTTGCCCGAACATTCTCCTTGATGGTCCAGTCAATAGATGAATTTTTGCGGATGGTTTCGGTTAGCACCACCGCCAACTCACGAAGCTTGTCCTTCCCCATCAACTCTTTCGCGCTTTCGTTGTCGGCAACGGCAGAATAGAACGCATATTCGTAGGTGGTCAAGCCCATGTCATCAGCCTCTTTGTCTTTCTCCACTATGGTCTTGCTGAGTTTAATCAGTTCATCGATGACTTCGGCGGCGGTGATGATTTTGTTGTGATAACGGGTGATGGAACCATCCAGCATCTCCATCAAAGTGCGGCCTTCCACGACATTGAACTTGGAACGCGCCTTGATCTCACCTTCCAACAGCTTGCGCAGCACCTCCAAGGCGATATTTTTGTGCTCCATGTCTTTCAATTCCATCAGGAACTCTTCTGAAAGAATGGAGATGTCAGGTTTCTTGATACCTGCCGCATCAAAAAGATCAATCACTTTTTCGGACACCAAGGCCTGGTCAATGACTTGCCTAATGGTGGTTTCGATTTCCTCATCCGTCTTGCCTAAACCAGTTTGGTCGAACTTGCAGAGACGCGCTTTCACGGCTTGGAAGAACGCCACTTCGTCCTTCACATCCATGGCGGCATCCTGCGGGATGGCCAAGGCGAAGGCTTTACCCAAGGCGGTTACCTCGTTCACGAAACGCTTCTTGCCGTCGTCCAAACCCAAAATGAAGTCTTCGGCTTTCAGAATCCAGGAGAGTTTTCCAGCAGTATCGGCAGTGAAATATTGCTTATAATCAAAGCCATAGAACATCTGCTCCACCACTTCCAGTTTCTCCTGCATCAAGGCCACTGCTTGATCTTGCTGCTGTGTGGGGTCGCCCTTGCCACCCGAATCGGAATAGAACGACAAGGCCTTTTTCAAATCGGCAGCGATGCCCAAATAATCGACCACCAGACCGCCCGGCTTGTCCTTATAGACACGGTTCACGCGAGCGATGGCCTGCATCAAGTTGTGGCCTTGCATCGGCTTGTCGATGTAAAGCGTATGCAGACAAGGCACGTCAAAGCCTGTGAGCCACATATCGCGAACGATGACGAGCTTCAGCTCATCGTCGGGGTCTTTCATCCTCTCTGCCAAGGCACGACGCTGCTCCTTGGTAGTGTGATGTTTGGCGATTTTCGCGCCATCGGATGCTGAAGAAGTCATCACCACCTTCACGGCACCTTTGGCCAGGTCGTCGGAATGCCACTCGGGACGCAGTTTGATGATTTCATCGTACAACTCGGCAGCAATGCGGCGACTCATCGCCACAATCATGGCCTTACCTTCGAACACTTTCTGTCGTTCCTCAAAATGCGTGACAATGTCTTTGGCTATGTTTTTCAAACGCTTGGGACTGCCAATCAGCGCTTCCAACTGCGTCCATTTCGCCTTGGCTTTTTGGACATCGTTCATGTCCTCGGTTTCCAACTCCTTGTCGAGGTCTTCCACCAATTGGCGTCCTTCATCGCTGAGTTCCACCTTGGCCAAACGGCTCTCGTAATAGATGCGCACCGTGGCGCCATCCTCCACCGCCTGGGCGATGTCGTAAACATCAATGTAATTGCCGAACACTGCCGGCGTGTTCTTGTCCTCTTTCTCGATGGGTGTTCCTGTGAAACCAAGATAGGTGGCATTAGGCAGCGCATCACGTAAATACTTGGCAAAACCGTATTTGATTTCCGAGCCAATCACTTCATCAGCCTCGTTGCGTACGTCCACCGTCTTAGCCTTGAAGCCGTATTGGGTCCGATGCGCCTCGTCGGCCATCACGATGACGTTGCTGCGGTCGGTAAGCGTGTCGTAAACATTGCCCGACTCGGGTTGGAACTTCTGAATAGTGGTGAAGATAACACCGCCTGACTGCACCGACAAAAGCTTCTTCAAGTGCTCACGACTTTCGGCTTGGACAGGTGTCTGCCTCAAGAGTTGCTTTGCGCCTGTGAAGGTATCAAAAAGTTGGTCATCCAAGTCATTGCGGTCGGTGATGACGACAATGGTCGGGTTGTTGAGCCGCTGCACGATTTTGCCCGTGTAAAACACCATGGTGAGCGACTTGCCGCTACCTTGCGTGTGCCACACCACACCAGCACGATGGTCGCCAGGCTGTTGCTCTTTCACCGTCTTGAAGCCATAATTGGCAGGCGATTCCGCGAACATACTATTAGCATTGATGCCCGTGGCTCGTAAAGTCGATTCCACCGCCTTGTTGACGGCATAGTATTGGTGATAGGCGGCAATCTTTTTCACCGTCTTGATGGTAGTGAGACCTGTTCTCAAGTCTTCTTGTTTCTGTTTCTCAAACACCGTGAACGACTGCACCAAATCCAGCAAAGTGTCCTTCCGCAACATGCCATTGACCAGCACTTCCAACTCGCTCACGAGATTCGAAGCCACATTCTCGCCATCCTCGCTCTTCCATGCCGTGAATCGGCTGAAGCCTGCCGAAAGCGAGCCAGCCCGTGCCTCCAAGCCATCGGAAATAACCACCAAGGCATTGTAGGTGAACAGCGACGGAATCTGTTGCTTGTAAGTCTCAATCTGCCGATAGGCACTTTGCAGGGTGGCATTCTCGTCGACGGCATTTTTCAGTTCAAAGATGACCAAGGGCAGACCGTTCACAAAGAGCAGCACATCGGGGCGGCGGTTGTGGCCGTTCTCGATGATGGTGAACTGATTGACCACTGTAAACTCGTTGTTCCACGGGTCGTTGAAGTCAACGAGCCACACCCTTTCGCCACGTTCCACACCATCTTTGAACACCGATACCGGAACGCCTTCCGTGAGCAAGCGGTGAAATTCCTCATTGTTGGCCAACACATCGGGCGAGCTGATACGCAGTACGGTTTTCACCGCCTCGTCCTGCACGGAATAAGGCAACGACGGATTGAGCCGTTTCACCGCCTTTTCCAACTTGTCGCGGAGCACCACTTCATCAAAACTGGCACGCATGGGAGTATCGCCATCGGGCGCGATGTCGGGGCCATAGAGATATTGGTAGCCTTTGGCTTTCAGTTGCTCGATGAGCATCTGTTCTATGTCGGATTCGTGGAGGATTGCCATAGCCTTATTGTTCTAATAACCAGTCTAACACATTTTGTATCTTGATGCCATTATGATAGGCCACTGGAGCCACATCCAAACTCAGAATGGTTTTCGGGTAATTATCCTTCACCATCTTGAGTGGATGCAGTTCCCGTTCAAGCGTCGCCTCGTCACGAACCGTCGCCGCCACCTGATAATAGGCCACCTCCTGCATGTTTACGGCCACGAAATCGATCTCAAACGCATCCGTCTTTCCGATATACACGTTAGGGTAACGTCGCAATAATTCCAGATACACCACATTCTCCAAAATGCGTCCGAAATCCGCGTTCGTGCTTCCCAACAGCGTGTTGCGCAGGGCCACATCCACCAAATAGTACTTCTCCATTGTCTTTAGCAACTGTCGGCCTTTTATGTTGAATCTTTTAGCAGGATAAAGGATGAAGCTCTGGCAGAGTGCCGACAGGTATTTCTCGATGGTTTTCACATCCACCTTCCTCCCCGATGAAGTCAAAGTGTCGGCAATTTTCTTGACGGACAAGGTATTTCCAATATTGTCGGCCATGAATGCCATCACATTTTCAAGCATCATCGCGTCGCCGATGCTATGGCGGTGCATCACATCCTTAAGCACGATGGTACTGTAAATGCCTCTCAGGTAATCGTTCGTCATCTGCACCTCTTTATCAAACGCCATAGCGTAAGGGAAGGACGAGAATGTGATATAGTCAGCGTATTTTCTTTCCAAGTCATTGGTGTTGCCCGTTGCATTGACATATTCCTTGAAAGAAAGCGGCAGAAGCTGTAGTTCCACATACCTGCCAGAGAGCAGCGTGGCGATCTCACTTGAGAGCAGGTAGGCATTTGATCCCGTGATATACAAATCGACATTCTCTTTCACAAAGAGCGCGTCCACCACATCGGCATAGTTGTCCACATGCTGGATCTCATCAAGGAAAACGTAATTGGTCACGCCTTCAACGAGACGGGCGACAACATGCTGATACAAGGCTTTGGCATTCCGAAGTCCCACGAAATCATAATCCTCGAAATTGATACTGATGATTTGCTTTTCGCTTACGCCTGATTGCAACAGTTCCTTTTGGAAAAGCTGCATCAGCGTACTTTTGCCACAACGCCGCACTCCGGTAATCACCTTTATGATTGCCTTATCGCGCAGCGCCCTGAGCTTCGCCAAATACTGTTCTCGTTGAATAAGTTTCATCTACCAAATCTTATTTATCTGCCGCAAAGATATAGAATTTTTGGAATAAAATCCAAAAACTTCTATGATTTTTCACTTTTTTGGAATAAAATCCATTGTTTGGTATACACAATTATAAACCAGCATCAGCTCTATATCGGATTCGTGGAGTTGGGTCATTTCGCTATTTATTATTCAGTTTCCAATAACCGTTTTTGTCTTCTCCAACACGTTCCAAAACACCTTTTCCTTTTAACGCTGCAATATTTCTCATAATAGTTGTTCTATTCACGCCAATGGTTGCTGCCATTTCATCGTATGTAGCATGAGCATCTCCCTTCAAAATATCAATAATTGCAGCTTGTGTTTTAGTATGTTTTACAGGTGCATTTACAGGTGCATTTACAGGTGCAGCCAGAGGCTCACCTTGATGACTGCGTACAGCATTCAGTATTTCGCCAAGCATAAACTCAATAAAAGGACCGCTTTCACCTTGTTTAGTACTTAGTGCTATGGCATCGTAATAGGCCTGCTGGTTGGAATAGACCATATTCTCCACCGGCAGGTGGGCAAAGGCAGGATGCCATCGGGTGAGGATAAGCGACTGCCACAGGCGTCCCATGCGGCCGTTGCCATCTATAAACGGATGTATTAGCTCGAACTCATAATGAAAAACGCAGCTGCGCACCAGCAGGTGGTCATCGGCGTTTTTCAGCCAGTTGAACAAATCGGATATCAGAGGATACACCCTTTCAGCAGGTGGTGCCATGTGCACCAAGCCGTTTTCGGAGTACACGCCCACTCCACCCCTGCGGAAATGTCCTGCGTCATCGGTCAGAGCGGACATCATCAGTCCGTGGGCTTTAAGCAGGTCGTCCATGGAGAAGGGATCAAGTCTGTCGAACTCCTCATATACACGAATGGCGTTCTTCACCTCCTGGATTTCACGGATAGGCGCAACGACGGTCTTGCCGTCGATGATGTCCGCCACCTCGCTCTCCAGCAGGGTGTTACCCTCGATGGCTAATGAGCTATGGATGGTCTTGATGCGGTTGGCTCTGCGCAGGGTAAGGGCATCGCTCTGCTCCAACCGTATGGCGAAGCGCTCCATCTGCGCGGAGATGTCCGCAATCATCCCCACCGCCTTTGCAGAAAGCATGAACGGGGGCTTGTAGCCGTTATATTTCTCTTTTTTTCGTGCCATTTGTTAGGTATCCTTTCGTGTTATGTCATATCATTCTAAGTATTCTCCAAAAAGCTCTCCACATATTGTTTCGTGTCATCAAGAAACTGCTGATACGTATTTTTTATTTGTTCCATTGTAACAGTCTCATCATATCTATTATCATACGCCATTTTAAACAAATCTTCCGTTACACTTTCTCTTAACTTGTGAGAAACTCCCTGTCTATTAGCAGGATTAGATATTCTAGTATATGGGCAAATCATTTGTGGATACTTTTGCTTGACTCTAATAAATGTATAATCACCACATCCCATGGGAATTTTATCCTCTTTAACACGTAGTTTCAAATACTTGTCCACACAAGGCATAAGATTTCTTGAATAATGACTTTGGAACATATATGATTTAAACCAGACTTCCCAATCGTCGATCTTCACCTCTGTATCACCTTTTGACAACTCAATATAAATATTTTTCCCTTTTTCGGTCTTCTCCGTATAATATCTTAACCTATGATTATTAGTCTTACTTGTATTATAATCAAGCAATCCATCAGAAAACACATTTCCAATAATCTCGAGAACGCCCTCCCTTTGAATAAATTGCCTCTCAAATGGCAAATGCATAGTTTCATTTATAAGAATGGTATTATAACCCACTATTTCTTCCATTGTCATTTGATTCTCTTTACCTATCACCAGTTGCTTCCATTCATCTAAAGGACGATTAGCAAACAATGTCATCCTTCTATCCTCACTTAAATAGTAATTGACGAACATAGAGGCGTATTTTTTTAAATTCTCTTCCAATTCGTCATAATGTTTACTTATTATTTCAAACGCCGCTTCCATTATATTATTTCGAAGTGTTGCCTTATAATCCGCTTGAATTTCATTCCTGTTCAAAGTCAATATCTTTTTAGCATCACCACTTAATATATTGACTTGAAATGACAAATAATTAATGGAGAATCTAACATTTGGAATAATTTGATTTCTATAATAAATCCTACTATCATTCTCAGATGTTGAAATAGACAATTCTAAACCTTTATCTGCAACAAAATAATCAAATCTATTATTCCTATCACTATTTAATATTATTTCATCGTCATCATCAAGCTTAACATGAATTGGAATATAACTAGCATAAGCAAACTTACTAACTTCATCAACAACCTTTGCAATATCCACATCCAATGAATCATCGTTAACAAAATCGTATGAGGATATGACATGACTTGCGACAGCATAATCCATTGGAACTGACCATCTATCTGGCATAGTTTTTCTTACAATATCAAATTCGAGTTCTGTCCCAAAAGGTTTGTGTTCTTCTATTGATGTTTGTATTAATACGGCACCTTCTTTTTTCCCTGCAGGATTATTAAGTGAAACATTTAAAACATCTTCTTTATTAAGCTTTCTGGTCTTAATCTTAACAGCATCCGTTATTAGAAAAACGCTCTGAAATCCTATTCCAAATGTCCCTGACGGTCTCATCCATTCTGGCATTTTTTCGATAATCTTCTTTTTTTCTGTATTTCTATTTGAACTACCAGTTGTCGTCAAAAACAACAAATCGTTTTTTGACATCCCAATGCCACTATCTGAGATTTTAATAGACCACTTTATTTTATCTTTTTCAATTTTATTACTAGAGATGTATACTTTAATGGGATGGTCTTTACACTCTTTATAAAAATCATCCTTAGTTAACAAAAGAATCCCTTTTTGTTCAGATTCAACAAAAACTCTCAATAATGTAGCATCAACCGAATTCTGTAACAATTCACGAATACATTGGTATGGCTCATTATAAAGCCCGGCACCCTGTAAGAGTTCAATCGCTTTCGACGAATCAATTTTAAAACTCGGACGATCCTTGCCATTTATAGTATCATAGCCTTTTAGAACAACCTCCATCTTACCTAATGTTGGAAGGAATCCATACGACACGTCTGGCACAATATTATTCCAATTCTTCATCTGATTATACATTTCCGTATCAATCATGGAGAACCATCTATTTGTAACATCCGCAACATCATAATCATTGCATTCTGCAACAGCTTCAATTCTTGTTTCATTGATTTGCAAATGTTTTACGGCCATGTGCTTCTCTTTGTGCCATATTGAGTCTATTGGAATAGAAGGCAAGGTCTGTAACAAGACTTCCGAAAAACGATTGTTATCTATATCCAACAAATCCCCCAATCTCAACAAACAAGCAATGTATCTGGGATGGCAATCCTCATGATCAATGCCTGCTTCACAAAACGGCAACTCCATTACTTTATCAAAAGATTGCGTATGAGCATTACAAATATTGCCCAACACATCAATGATACGTTTTGGAATTGGACTACCCGGCAGATTGATAGACATGTCTGAATGCATAGAATCATTAGCCCGTTCTCCATGTTTTTTCCTCACAAATTCCGCTATTAAAAATCTGGCAGCATCATAGTTCTGGGCACTAAGAATGTCGTTTTTATAATATACTTTGTTGTCTTTAATTTCGAAACATTTCGAATATTCATGAAGAGGAGATGAGTCTGTCGATTGAATGGTTTTCAAGAATTCAACAAACTTCTCATCTTGGAAAAAATCTATTTTTTCATTAGAATAAACTGCCATTCCAACATCATGATAAAAAGCCGCGCAAAGTATCATCCACAAATCAATGGATGACATTTTCTCAAGTGTTTTGAGTCCTACAATTCTTCCTATAATATAGATGATAGTTTCAGAATGTGTACGGTCATGCAAGCTATAATGAGGAAAAACTTGTGAGATTGTGTTTAGCACCTGCGGCACATAATCCCTAGCCATTTGCCATTGAGTGAAAAAAACATGGCTCTTTTTTCCCGTAGTCTTCGTTTCAAGGAGTTTTTCAATTTCTGTCAGCATAGCATTTATGATGTAATGTATACAATTATCTATATCTTCACCTCCCCACTCATCAGCCTCGGCAGCAACCCGTCGCGCGTCTGAATGAGAGTTTGAATTTGAATATCATTACTGTATAGTTTATCAAAAATGGGTTGTACCTGATGGTCAAAGTTTTCTAAGGTTTTAGAATCAGGTTTGACCACTTTATAATCTTTTAGTATATCTGTTTTCAGATTCGTAAAAATACTTCCATTGCCTAAATTCACCAAATCTTCACGTATATATTTAAACAATAAATACAAGTAAATCTTTGAGAAACTGGATTTGGGGAAATACAACCAACCATCGTGTATGCAACTGTCTACACATAGTATTTTGGGTATACCAGGTGTTGCACTATTTGATAAAACCAAAGATCCTTTATTCAAATAAACAGTCTTTTGCAATCCACTTTCTTTAATATACTCTTTGGTTTGAAAGATATATGGTGAATTTAGGTTAGTTACATCAGATATTTTTAGCCATCTATAACCGCTTGACGATATGTAATCATTAATAGGTCTTGGAGAACCTCCTCTTTTAATAACTACCCAATCCCCCAACTTTCCTTCCTCCCACTCCTCCTTGGCCTCCAACACAAACCACTGCCTAAACAGCGTCTCCGCCATCTGCTCCAAGGTGGCGTTCTCGCGGTGCAGAAGGTCTATCTTGTCGTCAAGGGAAGAGAGAATGGCGGCTATGCGGCATTGCTCGTTGAGAGAAGGTAATGAAACGTCAATTAAATCAAAGGTTTCTCTTGTTATTGTATCAAAAACACCCCCATAAGCATTTTGTTTTAATCCATTCACAGAATTAACAAGTAGGTAATAAAGATATTGTTTATCCACTAAATCTTTGTTTCTTATCCCATAACACGATTGATTAAAAGCCATATCGCTACCAATCATTGCCACAACGCCAACCGTTCCTCGCGCTGAAATAATAATATCATCCTTATGTAATAGTTTTGTACTTGAGTTATTCAATCCCAATTGTGTTATGTATTTTTCTGCGGTAAACACATACTTTTTCCCATTGTTAAAATCACTAACAGACAACCATGGGATATCGCCATCCCAATATTCAGGAACGGATGTCTTGGGTGTTCCTCCACCAATTAATTGAATTATCTCTCCCAACTTATATTCTTTCCACTCGCTCATAATCCCATTATTTTAGGTTTTCCTCAATCAGTCTTTGCAGTTCCTCCTTGCTCGGCAGGTAAGTCTGGTATTTACTGGCAAAGATTTGGTTGTTGTCTTCGGGCAAGGTAATCTCCACCATCGCATCACTTTTGTCGGTGCAGAGCAGGATGCCTATGGTAGGATTCTCGTCCTCGGTTTTCACAAAGCGGTCGTAATAGTTCACATACATCTGCATCTGACCCAAATCTTGGTGCTTCAGTGTGCCGCGCTTCAAGTCTATCAGCACAAAAGCACGCAACAAGCGGTTGTAGAACACCAAATCGACACGGAAATGCTGCTCGTCGAAAGTGAAACGCACTTGCCGTCCCACAAAGGTGAAGCCTTTGCCCAACTCCAAAAGGAAGGTCTGCAAATGGTCAATCAGGCGTTGTTCCAACTCGCTCTCGTTGTATTGCGGCAATTCGGGCAAACCGATGAATTCCAACACATACGGGTCTTTAATCATATCCTCGGGCTTCTCGACAATTTGTCCCTTCTGTGCCAAAGCCTTCACCCCTGCTTTGTCGCGGCTCAATGCCAACCGCTCATATAGCGAACTGTCGAACTGCCGCTGCAACTCGCGCAGACTCCAATTGTTTTCGGCGGCCTCAATCTCATAAAAACGCCGCTCGTCGGGGTTCTCAATGCGCATCAGTTTCAGGTAATGCGACCAACTGAGGGTGAAGTGCAATTCCGCAGACAGTGTCTGCTGTTTTTGTGATTTCGTCAACGGTGATGACGATTTCCGAGACAGTGTTTCGGAATTTTCGAATTGGTCAGACACTGTCTGACCTTTCTCCATAATCGATTGAGAATAAATAAGAAAGAAACTTCTCATCTGTTTTAAATTCGTCAGAGAGAAGCCTTTACCAAATTTTTTGGTAAGTCTATTTGCTACATTTTTTAGCATCGTTGCTCCATATTCTGCCCTCTGCTCTCCCTGCTGCTCGTCCTCCACAATCATCCTTCCTATCTCATAATAGGTATAAACCATCGCCGTGTTGACAGCGGCAACGGTGCGTTTTCTTGCTTCTGCAATCAGCCGCTCTATGCGTTCGGCCAAATCGGTTTTCATTATCTCGCTCATACCTTATTCAATTTTTATCTTCCCCAAATTTTCCAGAATCACCTTGTTCAGCCATTCCTCTTCCTTCAGTTGCTCCTCAAACTCGGCTTTCAGAGCGGTGAAACGCTCGGCAAAGTTGAAGTCGTCCTCCTCTTCGGGCAAACCCACATAACGACCCGGCGTGAGCACATAGTCCAGTTCCGCCACACGGCTCACTGGTACCGAAGCGCAGAAACCTGCGATGTCTTGGTAATCGGTGGATTCATCTCTCCATAAATGATAGGTTCGAGCAATCTCGTGAATGTCTTCCTCCGAGAGTTCGCGGGTGCGGCGGTTAATGAGATGGCCTTTGTTGCGGGCATCGATGAACAGGATTTCGCCAGCGCGATGGGTGCGGTTACGCGTTACAAACCACAGACATGCGGGAATCTGAGTGTTCAGGAACAGCTTAGCGGGAAGATTCACGATGCAGGCGATCAAGCCTTTGTCAATCAATGCCTTGCGGATTTCGCCCTCGCCGCCTGTTTTTGAGGTCAATGATCCTTTGGCCAGCACGAAGCCTGCTTGTCCACTTGGGGCAAGATGATATATGAAATGCTGAATCCAAGCGAAATTGGCGTTACCCGTAGGCGGCACGCCATATTGCCAGCGGGCATCGCTACGCAGTTGGTCGCCACTCCAGTCGCTGTCGTTGAACGGAGGATTGGCCATCACGAAGTCGGCTTTCACATCGCGGTGCGCATCGTTGAGGAACGAGCCTTCGGTGTTCCACTTCACCTGCGAGGCGTCGATGCCACGGATGGCGAGGTTCATCTTGCACAGGCGCCAGGTGGTCTGGTTGCTCTCCTGCCCGTATACTGAGATATTCTCAATCCGTCCCTGATGCTCCTTTACAAACTTCTCGCTCTGCACAAACATGCCGCCAGAGCCACAACATGGGTCGAGCACACGGCCTTTGTACGGTTCCAGCATATTCACAAGCAGTTCCACGACACTTCGTGGCGTATAGAATTGTCCGCCCTTCTTGCCTTCGGCCAAAGCAAACTCGCCAAGGAAATACTCGAAGACATGACCGAGCAGGTCGGCGCTTTTGGTGCTGGTGTTTTGCAAAGTGGAGTTGCCAATCAAGTCAATTAGTTCACCCAAACTGGTCGGGTCCAAGTTAGGACGGGCAAACACCTTGGGCAGCACGCCTTTCAACGACTTGTTCTCGCGCTCGATGACATCCATCGCATCGTCGATGTATTTCCCAATTTGCGGATTCTTTGCCATCGAAACCAAATACGACCAACGCGCATTTGCCGGAACATAGAACACATTCTCGGCAGCATATTCCTCGCGGTCTTCAGGATCAGCGCCATCGGCCTGTTGTTTCACCAATTCGTCATACAACTGTTCAAACGAGACCGAAATATATCTCAAAAAGATGAGGCCCAACACAACGTGCTTATATTCAGCCGCATCAATATTCTTACGTAATTTGTCGGCAGCCTTCCAAAGCTGTTTTTCCAAAGGCTCTTCGACGGTTTCTTTCTTATTTGCCATATCAGCACCTATTTATATATAGATTTGCAAAGATAAACATTTCTAGCGGATTACCAAATCATTTTTTCTTTGTAACTTTGCAACAATAGAAAACAATGGAATTTCATGCAAACCCCTGATATTCAAAACATATTAGCAGAACTGACGCGTTCCATCGGTGAAACGCCCAAGGAAATACTGCCCATCGTGGAGTCAGGCTCGGCGAGGAAGTATTTCCGCATCATCACCGACAACAAGAGCCTGATTGGCACCTATAGCAATAATGTAGAAGAAAACGAGGCTTTCCTCTGTTTCAGCAAGCATTTCCACGACTTGGGGCTCAATGTGCCGGAGGTCTTTGCTGTAAATGAAGAGAGAACTTGCTATTTGCAAAGTGACTTTGGGGATGATAATTTGTTTGCACATGTGCAGAAGGCTTTGATAGCAAGCAGCGGCCCTTCGACAGGCTCAGGGGCCTTAGCTTCATATAGCGATAACGTCATCGAACTATACAAAAAAGCACTGAGCCATTTGGTGAAACTGCAAGTGCTGGGCCACCAAGGCTTGGACTACAGCAAGGCCTACCCTACCGAACGTTTCGACCGACAGGCCATCATAGATGATTTGAACTACTTCAAATACTATTTCATCAAGCCGCACGAGGAAATCGATTTCAACGAGACGCGCTTGGGCAAGGACTTCGAAGCCTTCGCCGACTTCGTCAGCCAAGCGCCCTGCGACTTCTTCATGTACCGCGACTTCCAATCTCGCAACATTATGGTCAAGGATGGGGAGCTATACTTCATCGATTTCCAAGGTGGAAGAAAAGGCCCGTTAAACTACGATGTGGTCTCGCTGCTCTATCAAGTGAAGGCTCAGGTTCCGCAAGCCATACGCGACGAACTGGTCAACTATTACAAAGCTGAACTTTCCCAATACATGAGCCCAGAAGCCGTCAAGTTCGACACCTACCAACCCTATTTCGTCTACTTGAGATTGATGCAGGTATTAGGTGCATACGGTTTCCGTGGTCTCATCCAAAAGAAATCCCATTTCATCGAGAGCATCCCATACGCCCTGCGTGAAATCGAGGCACTTTCGAAAGGAACACCTTTAACTGCCTATCCAGAGCTGCAAAGCGTCATTAGCCAGCTCAACAAGTTGGACACCAAGTATGCCGCGCTCATTGCACCGCCCGCAGGCAAGCTGACCGTAACCATTAACAGTTTCTCGTTCAAGAAGGGCTACCCAGCCGACTTCAGCGGCAACGGCGGCGGCTTCGTGTTCGACTGTCGCGCCCTGCCCAATCCGGGTCGCGAACCTGAGTTCAAGACCAAGACCGGCCGCGATTGGGAAGTCATCGACTACCTTATGGCCAAGCCACCCGTCCACGTCTTCCTCAACCACGTGAAAGGCATCGTCGGGCAAAGTGTCGACAACTACCGAGAGCGGCATTTCAGCAACCTGATGGTATCGTTTGGCTGCACGGGCGGACAGCACCGCTCCGTCTTCTTCGCCCAGACCATCTTCGAATGGCTGAAGGCGACCTATCCCGACATTCACTTGAAATTGAACCACATCGAACGCAAAATCACGGAGGAGAATAACGCATGAAGCACGACACCACCGCCATGATTCTAGCCGCCGGCTTGGGCACCCGCCTCAAAGCCTTGACGCAAGACAAGCCCAAGGCCTTGGTCCTGCTCAACGGCAAGCCTTTGTTGCAGCATTGCATCGAAAACCTCATTGCCAATGACTTCCATCGTATCGTCATCAATGTGCATCATTTTGGCGAACAAATCATCGACTTTGTGGAGCAAAACAAGTTTGATGCCTACATTCAAATCTCCGACGAACGCGACCTACTGATGGACACGGGCGGCGGCATCGTCAAGGCCACTCCCCTGTTCAAAAACTCAAAAGCCGTGTTGGTGCATAATGTGGACATCATCAGCAATGTGAATCTTGGCGAGATGAGCCAAGAATTCATGGCATCAGGTGACGATGCTTGGTTGCTGACGCAAGACAGGGAGACGAATAGGAAGTTGTTGTTTGATGACGAGAACCTGCTTGTTGGATGGATGAATAAGTCGGAAGAGAGGTTTAAATGGGTCAATGATTCTCAGTCGGCCCTTCGACGGGCTCAGGGACCTCAGTCTTACAATTATAAAGAAATGGCTTTCAGCGGGCTGCACTTCTTCCGCAGCGACCTGTTTGCCGGTTTTGAAGAAAAGCCCCAGAGCGTCATCGACCTATACCTCAAATTGGCCAAAAACAACCGTATCCTCTCCAAGCCCATCCAACCCGACTATTGGTTCGACCTGGGCAAACCCGAACAACTGCAAGCTGCAGAGGCCTACCTAAACACACATTGACATGAGCCACGACACCTTCATCTCCAAACTGGCGAAACACATACAAAACCGCTATGACCTTCAAAAGCAAGAGGTCACCATTATCTTCCCCAACAAAAGAGCGGCCTTCTATCTGCGTAATGCTTTCAAAGACAGTTGCAGCCAAACCATTTGGCTACCTCAGATCATTTCCATCGAAGAGGCCGTCACCCAATGGAGTGGCATCGCCCTCGCCGACAACATCGACCTGCTCTTCGAGCTCATCGACATTGACGCACAGTTGCACAAGAAACAAGACAGCGATATTAGCGTATTTGGGAGCCAGGCGGCACAAATGGCCAAGGACTTTGACGAGATCGACCAGTACGGTATCGATGCCAAATCGTTGTTCAGCTATGTCTTGGAGAACAAAAAGCTTGGTTTATGGGACTTTGACACGTTGAAAAGCAAGGAGAAAGAACAGAAATACCTGCAATTCTTCCACGCTCTTTATGATTATTACCTCGGTCTCCACAACAGGCTGACAGAACAAAAGAGAGGCTATTACGGCATGATCACCCGATACTTATCTGAGCTCCCTGAAGCAGAGCTCTTAGACAAGGTCGGAAATCAAAGCATCATCTTCGCTGGCTTCAACGCGCTGACCACTACCGAAGAGCACATCGTCGACACCTTAGTGAAAAACGGCAAGGCCGAAATCCACTTCGACTATGACAGTTATTATGTGGACGACATCAACAATAGGGCTGGCCTCTTTGCAAGGAAATACCAACAGCGCCATCCCCAATGGCTGAAAAACGGCATCTCCCGTTCCCTTACCACCGAGAAAAAGACGATACACCTCATCAAAGTCGGTGGCAATGCGCTGCAAGCCAAGGCCCTGCAAGCGAAACTGCAAGAGAGCGACTGCCACGATGCCGTCATAGTCCTTGCTGACGAAAAGCTGCTCATCCCTGTCCTCAACGCCATCCCCGACACTAACACCTACAAGGACCTCAAAGTCTCGATGGGCTACCCCATCAACAAGACTCCCATCAACCATCTGGTCAGTTACTATTTCATGCTACAGCGCCGTAAGCCCATCAGCAGAGAAATCAACGGGAGCGACGGCAACTACATTGCAAAGGGTTGGTACATCTGGTTGGTGCTTCGTCTCATGGAGTTGGAAATCATCAACATCGTCTTCCCTAAACAAGAGATTGCCGCATTCAACGAATGGAAAAACAAAGTCCTCAAACAAGGAAAGTTCGTTTTTGAAAACGCCGATATCGAAGCATTCCATGCACCTCAACTTCAAGCTTTCCTGAGGGTCATTTTGTCCGAACCAAGCACATCGCCTTTGTCCACGCTTCAAACCTTGGAGCATACACTCTCGATACTCTCAAACGTCGTCAACGGCAAAGAAGACAAAGAAAGCTATTATTTTCTCCTCAACCAAATCAGCGAGATTGGGAAAACCATCAGCCGTCTCTCGCAGATCGTCAAAGACAACGAGAATTACATCACCGAGACACGAAACCTCGAGGTCCTCTATCGCCTGCTGAGCTCAAACGCCACCGTCAAGTTGAACAGCAGCAGCATCGATGGGCTTCAAATCATGGGTATGCTTGAGACCCGTAACATCGACATCAAACGTTTGCATGTGCTCAGCGTCAACGAAAGCATCTTACCTCCAGAGAAGCCTCGAGGCAGCTTCATTCCCCAGTTCATCAGGCATCATTATGGCATGCCTAGCTATGAGGAGGCTCAAGCCGTTACGGCCTACCACTTCTATCGTCTTCTGCAAAACGGAGAGGACATCAACCTTTACTACAACAACCTGAGTGATGCTTCGGAGGGCGAAGCCAGTCGCTACATCCTTCAAATCAGGTATGAGCTCTCCAAATACGACAACATAACCATACACGAGGAAACGTTTGGCTGCCAAACCAACATCACCTACAAAAAGATGCCCTTGAATGCCACTAAAGCGAACGCTTCCGCAAGACTACACCGTCTCATCGAAGGCGACAAGGGCATCTCGCCCTCTTCCCTTTCGACGTATATCAATTGTCCTTTGAAATACTACTTGAAATACGTTGCCCAACTCAAAGACAACAGCGTCAAGGAAGAAATCGGGGAAAACATCAAAGGCACCATCATCCACGACACGTTGAAATTCCTTTTCGCCCCTTACCTGCCCAAGAATGGCGCAATGCCAATCATCGACAAAAACTGCTTTGATCAAATCATCGAGCCAAAATGGAAAGACTGTCTCGCCCAATCCCTTGCCCATAATATGCCCGGTGGCCTCTCTGATGTGGGATTCAACTACCTAAAACATATCAACATCAAGCAGCAGCTGAAGAACTATATGAAATACACCTCCAAGCAATTGGAGTCCAACAGTCTAAGCATTCTCAAAACCGAAGAGATCCTCAAGACCAGCATCCCCACCGAACAAGGCACATGGGTCATTTCGGGCCAGGCCGACCGCATCGACAAATGGGGCAACGTGTTCCGCGTCATCGATTACAAGACGGGCAAGGTCGAAAGCAAAGACGTGAAGCTACCCATACGCAAAATCGACGAAAGCGATTTGGATTACCTGAAGCGAATCCCCGAGAAGGCGCTGCAGCTACTGCTGTACAAATACCTCTTCCTGAAAGAGAACCAAGACATTGCGCCCGACCAAGTGACGACCGCCATACATGGGTTGATGCACACCACCAACATAGAATACAGCCTCACCAAAACCCCACCCTCGAAGACGGCCACTGGCATCGATGCTGCTTTCCTCGACGACAGCACCTTCATAGACGACATGGAGTGTATGCTGAAAGACGTGATAGCAGAGATATTCGACCCCGACAAGCCTTTTGTGCAGTCAGAAAGCGACCAACGCTGCGACTTTTGTGAGTTCAATAAGATTTGCGAGAGAGGCAAAAAGAAAAGATGAGTTTCCTCAGCAAAGCACAATGTCGGTTAGCATAGTCTTTCCTATGACATTATTCAAGTTGTTCAGCAGCAACGACTTGGAATAACCCAATTCAGTGCGAAGCGCATCAGAGTCGACCCGCACAAAGAGCACCTTGTTTTTGATGGACAAGTCAATGGTGTGAGAAGCAATGAATGGCCCCACCACTTGTGACCAGCATTGTATGGCACGTTGCTCGTCAAAGTAACCCGAGCCCTTGTGAAGCTCGAAAAACTCACGGATGAGGTCGCCTAACGGCTTGACGTCATAGTAAACCATCGCCACCTCCTATCTCTTGCACGTGTCCCTTCTCCACCTTAAAGATCTTATGGTCAATATGGGTGTCATCAAACAAGCGTTCAACTCTCTGCTGTTGGGTGTCGGTGATAAACACCTGACCGAAATGATCGTCGCCCACCAAGCGGACGAGTTTCATCACCCTTTGGTCATCCAACTTGTCGAAGATATCATCCAACAAGAGGATGGGCTTGTAGCCGATTTTCTGGTAGTTGAACTCGAACTGTGCGAGGCGGATGGAGACCACAAACGACTTCTGCTGCCCTTGCGAGCCAAACTTCTTGAGCGGATGGCCGTCCAAGGCAAACTCCAGGTCGTCCTTATGGATGCCCACATTGGTATAGCCGGAATAGCTGTCCTGCTGCAGGCTCTCATCCAACAACTCGTGAAGAGGCTTCTCGTCGAGGCGCGACTGGTAGATCACATTCACCTTCTCGGTGCCGCCTGAGACGATCTCATAATAATGCTGGAATATAGGCAGGAACTCCTCCAAAAAACGGTGGCGTTTGGCATGGATATCATCGGCATGCTGAGCCATCTGGTCTTCCCAGAGACGGAGTAAATCGCGTTCAAAGTGGCGGCTTTCAGCAAACTGCTTCAGCTGCATATTACGCTGCAGCAAGGCGCGGTTGTATTTCAACAAGGCATTGAGATAGAGCGGATCGAACTGCGAGATCACGCCGTCGATGAACTTACGCCTCAAGTCGCTGCCCTCGTTGATGAGGTCGCGGTCGTAAGGCGAGATCATCACCAAAGGGAATTTGCCAATATGGTCTGAGAGCCTGTCGTATTCCTTTTTGTTGAAACGAAACGATTTCTTCTGCTCGCGCTTCTGCACGCACGACACCATCTCGTCGTCCTTGCCGTCATGCGAATACAGGCCATGTATGGCGAAGAAATCCTGTTCATGGCGGATGTTCTGCTTATCGGTAGCCCCGAAAAAGCTCTTACAGAAGGAGAGATAATAGATGGCATCAAGGATATTGGTCTTCCCTGCCCCATTGAGTCCAACGAAACAATTGACGTTCTCTGAAAACTGCAGGTCGGCCGACTCACAGTTCTTGAAATTCGTCAGTTTGAGTTCGCGGAGGTACATGTCAGAACTTGCTCAGGTCCATGCGGATGGTCAGGAAGTTGGGCGAGCCCACGATGTTGTTTCTCGAACGGGCATAGTCGATTTGGAAAGCTTTGATCTTCACGCCAAAGCCGGCAGAGAAGCCCACCAGGGTACGGGCTGTCGGCACATCCATGTCGTGATGGATGCCGTAGTTATACGAAGCCCTCAGCACAAGGTTCTTGCCCAGCTCCAACTCGCCGCCCAGCAGAAGATGGCATCCGAGGTTGGTGACAAACTGGCGCGCCTTGCTGGGTTCGGTGTATTCGCCCGTGACAGGGTCATAATAGCCTTCAAGGTCCAAAGGATCCTTGTAGGTCACCTTCCAACGTTGGATGTCATGATAGCCCATGATGATGGTCAGCGGCAGGTGGTCGAGACGCTTGGAAGCCATGAAATCAACGGAGTAAGGCAGCCATTTGTCGAGTGTGTTCAGTTCGACAGAGAACAGCTGACGTCCGATGTTACGTGCAGCAAGGGTGAAAGCCCAGTTATGGTAGGACCAATAGGTAGCTGCCACGTCGACGCCCAAAGCACCGGCACGACCGCTCTCGTATTGGACACCGGCATACTTCAGATTGGCACCGATGCTCCATTTGTCGGTCAGCTCACGGCCCCAGCCAAGAGTGACGGCATAGTCGGACACGTTGAAGGTGCCGCCATCGACATAACCGCTCTCCGAGGCGTACTCCATATTGCCATAGTTGTAATACTGCACCGATGCAGCGAAGCTACCCACCTTGTCGAAGGTATGGCTGTATTGCGCCGTGGCAAAGTTGGTCCCGACATTGAAGTCACCGACATAAGAGAGCGTCAGTTGGTTGTTCATCTCGGGCGAGATGGCCGAAGGGTTGAACACGGCCGTCTGCAGGTCGCCGTCGTGCACAGGCAACGGCAAGCCGCCCAATGCCACCACACGGGCTGAATTGGCATCCGTCAAGGCACGATAGGTGCCGTTGGTCACTTGCGCCTGAGTGCGCAGAGTGAAAACGGAAAGGATGCAGACGCCTATGATGTAGAGATATCGTTTCATAATGAGTTGTTTCGATGATAACGGAATAACCTATTGTATTATTGCATTAAAGCCTCTTCTTTTATTTGTCAATCAAGCCGATACCCGTCTTGACGAGTTTACCGTTCGCCTTCAGTTCGGTGGCTATCTTGTCGAGCATGCCGTTGATGAACCTGCGGCTGTCGGGTGTGCTGTAGAACTTCGAGATCTCGATGTATTCGTTGATGGTCACCTTCACGGGGATGGAATGGAATTCGACGAACTCGGTCACCGCCATGTAGATAAGGATCTTATCCATCAAGGCCAAGCGATCGTAATCCCAATTGGAAATGTTGTCCTTGACCAGTTCCATATACTCATCGGCATGGAGGATGGTCTTCTCAAACAGTTTGACCACAAACTCCTTGTCTTCGGCCTCGTCCTTGAACACCGGAGGCAGCATGCTATCGGCATTGAAGTCGGCAGGCAACTCGCTGATGTATTTCCAAAGCAGATAGATGGCCAACTGATAGTCGCTGTTGAACGAAAGATCGCGATCAGAATAGTAGTCGAACAACAAGCCGTTCTCCGCCATATAAGTGTCGATGATTGTCACCAAGAAGCGTTTGTCATCGCTGAAACTATCTTTCCCATTGGTCATATACTCCTGGTACTCAGGCGTTTCGGTCAGCTTGGTAAACATATTGCGGATAAAATCCTCACGGGAGTCGGCCCAGTTGATCTTATATTGTTCCTCCAGTTTCATCAGATGCTTGTTGTCATCCAAGGCCTTGAGGATCCTATTGTTGACGAACTTCATGTTGGGGTTCAGGTCCTCTTCCGTGGGGAAATGCTTATGCTTGTTCTCCTCGATACGACGTTCGGCGAACTGCTTCAGCTCCACCCAGAAGGAAAGCTGGTAGACAAACAGCTTATAGAGGTCATCGACCCCTTCAAGCAGCTGTCGTTCAGCTTGAGGCAGGTTGGCACTTTCGGACTGATGATAGGCGTAAATAGATTGCAACGCCTTGACTCTCAGAAATCTTCTATTCAACATCTCGATTATTCTATATAGAAAAACAATTTGCAAAGATAAAACAAAATCCTGTGCAAATACAACAAAAATGGACTATTTTTGCGGCATCAACGACAATCGCCATGACAAAAGTTTTGAAACACATCGTAATGTGGAAATTCCTCGACGAGGCTGAAGGACGCACTCGCCAAGAAAACGCGCAATGGATGAAGGAACACTTAGAGGCCTTGGTAGGACAGATCCCCGAGCTGCTCAGCGCAGAGGTGGGCATCAACTGCAAGGACTCGGCGGTGGCTTACGACGCCGTGCTGACAGCCACTTTCAATTCCTTTGAGGCAATGGAACGTTACAAGAACCATCCGTTGCACCAACAGATAAGCCAGTACTGCAAAAAAGTCAGAAAAGACCGGGTCGCGTGCGACTATTTCATTGATTCATAAGGCATAAAGCGTTTTCAATAGATTTTTTTCAATAAGTCACGCCATATGTAATAAAAACCCTATCTTTGCGTTTCTATCCGTCAAGAATAACTAACTCAAAATCATCAAATACTGACATCTATGAAGAAAAAATTCATCTGCCCCATCTGCGGGTATGTTCACGAAGGTGAGGAAGCCCCCGAGCGCTGCCCACAATGCAAGCAAATCGTTGAATGGAAAGTCGTCGACGAAAGCGCTGCCTTGAATTTCGTCACCGAGCACGTCCTCGGCATCGCCAAAGGCACTGGCGACGAGATGATCAAGGATCTCAACGCCCAATTCATGGGGGAGGCCACCGAGGTAGGCATGTATCTGGCCATGAGCCGCCAAGCCGACCGTGAAGGCTATCCCGAAATCGCCGAGGCCTTCAAACGCTATGCCTTCGAAGAGGCCGACCACTGTTCACGTTTCGCCGAACTGCTGGGTGAAGTGGTTTGGGACACCAAGACCAACCTTTACAAGCGCATGATCGCCGAATGTGGCGCCTGCGAAGAGAAGATGCGCATCGCCCGCGTGGCCAAAGAGCGCAACCTCGACGCCATCCACGACACCGTCCACGAGATGGCCAAAGACGAAGCCCGCCACGGCAAAGGCTTTGAGGGCCTTTACAAACGTTATTTCGAAAAATAATCCTTTAATTTGATATCACCATGATTAGCAAGAAATTAGCCAAGGCCATCAACGACCAAATCAATGCTGAGATGTGGTCGGCCTATCTCTATCTGAGCATGTCTCAAGACATCTATGCCAAGGGTTTCCATGGCATCGCCCACTGGTACAAGGTGCAGTTCCTCGAGGAACAAGCCCACGCCGCCATCATGATCAACTACCTGCACGCACAAGATGAGAAAGTCGTCTTGGCCCCTATCGCCAAGGTGCAGACCAGCTGGAAGAGCGTCCTGGCCACCTTCGAAGACACCCTCGCCCACGAGAAGAAAGTGACCGCCATGATCAACAACCTGTGCGACATCGCTGACGAAGACAAAGACCGCGCTGCCGCCAACTTCCTCGCCTGGTTCATCGACGAGCAGGTGGAAGAGGAAGAGAACGCCCGCGACCTCGTGCGTCAAGCCAAGATGATTGGCGACCATATCGGTGGCATGATCATGCTCGACAAGGAGCTCGGCGCCCGTGAATACCACACGCCCAGCCCGCTGAAATAATACTCAGCAAGCCTTTAACAATCAAAAAGCTCCGTTCCCAATAGGGAACGGAGCTTTTTGATTTACTGTGGAATGAATTAGAAACTCAACGTCAGCCCGACACCACCTGGCACTAAGCCAAAGTCGAGTTCGACGGGCGAGCCATACGAAGTCACGCCCAAGTGTTCGTTATAAATCGTCGCTCCTTTTACCATCCTTCGATCTGCCAAGTAAGTAAACAGGAAACCGACACCTATTGAAGCGGCTCCACCAATCAGCACAGGAGCATTAATACCTTTACCCTTAATCAAGTCCGCAATTTCCCAGCCCAATGCAAAGCCACCTGCAAAGCTGAAGAAATAACTGGCGCCTGTGTCAAAGCTTGCCCAACGCAACTGGCGAAGTGCCTCTTTATCACTGCCCACGGAAGCTTTCATCTGGCTGATCGAATTGATGAACACTCCATTTTGATGATAAAACTTATGGCCTATTCCCGCCTTTTCGATTCCAATGGCGTATTGTTCAGACTGAGCATACGAACATGAAAGGCCAACAACGAACAAGACAACTAATGAAATGAATAGTTTTTTCATATGATTGTATTTTAGTTAAGATTCCATAAAAACTCAAAATAGCTCAAAGTTCTCCTGCCTGCTTCTTGGCCCAAAACTCCTTGAAGTCAGCGTAGTTCTTCTGGAGCAGTTCGGGGGTGTTCAATCCATAAGGACATTTGGAGCGGCAAGCGTTGCAGTGTTTGCATTTCTCGATCTGTTTCATCTTCTCGGCCCATTCCTCGGTGAGGTAGACGCTCAGCGGGGCGCGTCGCAAGAAGAGGCTCATACGAGCGCAGTCGTTGATTTGTATGCCCACAGGGCAAGGCATGCAATAGCCATAGCCACGGCAGAAATTGCCCGACAATTCGGCACGCTCCTTATCGATCTTACGCCAGGAGGCGGAAGAGAGCTCGGGCTCATGGTCTTGATACGAAAGGAACTCATCCAACTCACTCTCACGCTGTATACCCCAGATTGGCAAAGCGTGGTCGAACTGGTTGAGGAAGGCATAAGCCAATGCCGAATCGGTGATAAGTCCGCCCGCCATCGCCTTCATGCAAATGAAGCCCATATTGTGCTTAAAGCAGGCATCCACAATCTTCTGGTCCTCCTCCGACGAGAGATAAGAGAAGGGATACTGCAACGTATCGTAGCAGTCGCGCTCGATAGCCTCCATGGCAACGTTCTGACGGTGGTTGCTGATGCCAATGAAACGCACCTTACCTTGGCGTTTGGCCACCTTCATGGCATCATACAAGCCCTGTTTGTCGCCGGGACGCGGACAATAGTCCGGGTTGTGGAACTGATACAAATCGAGGTAGTCGGTCTTCAGGTTCTTCAACGTGGTGTGCAGATCCTTCCAAAAATCCTCAATGGTGGTGGCCGCCGTCTTCGAAGCTATCAACACCTTGTTGCGACGGTCGCCAAAGGCTGCGCCGATCTTCTCCTCGCTGTCGGTATAAAAACGAGCCGTGTCATAAAAATTGATGCCGTTGTCATAGGCTTTATGCAGCAAATAGACGGCTTCTTTCTCGCTAATCCTTTGGATGGGAAGCGCACCAAAACCGTTCTTGTTCACCTTCAGGTTGGTCTTGCCTAATGTGATGGTTTTCATGGCTGACGAATTTTGCACAAAAATAGGAAAATTATTGATATACACCAAATTTTAAGCCTTCTTTTTCGCACAAGTCCTTAAAAAACCTATTTTTGCAAAAACAAAACACGATGAAAATTCTCATCCTCAACGGACCCAATCTGAACCTTTTGGGCAAGCGCGAACCCGAAATTTACGGACGTCTCTCCTTCGACGACTACCTGCCACAGCTTCGCGAGCGTTTCCCACAGCACGAAATCCATTATTGCCAATCCAACCACGAGGGCGTTTTGATCGACCAGCTGCAAGCCGCCGACGGACAATACGACGCCGTGGTGATGAACCCCGGCGGCTATGCCCACACTTCCATCGCCCTTGCCGACTGCATCCGTGCCATCAGCATCCCCGTGGTGGAGGTTCATATCTCCGACATTTCAAAAAGAGAGCCTTACCGGCGACATTCCTTCACCAGTGAGGCTTGTGTGAAATGCATTATGGGAAAAGGCTTGGAAGGCTACGCTTTGGCCATTGAAACCTTTTAAGGCAACAACGTCAGCGAGTTGTCTCCCTGCTTGACGGCAATCAATCCCAACTGTTCGCTGTAGTACCAAGCATAGGAAACCATGGTGGTGTCTGCCATATAGGATCCTTGGTCAACATGCACATCCTCGTAGGTGGTTTCCCCAATCGTGACGGTGGTGGTGGCCAGGTCGTTCAAGGGAAGGGTGCGGCCTAGAATGGTATGCCAATAATAGAAATCTCGGTCCTGGTAAAGGCGGAGCTCTTCGTAAGTGACGGTGACCACCTTCTCGGGTGCCACGATGCATCGCAGCAGGCAACTGTCTTCGGGCGGACTTTGAAGCACCACTTCACGAGCATAGAAATAGGGACGAGGCTCAATGGACATTTTTCCGTAAGGGTGATAACGGTAATCGTCGTAGTTATGGGCTACATAAGTGGTGTCGTGTACAACGGTGAAGCAGAGCGTGTCGTCGTCTTGGTTGAGCATTCGGATGGTTTGCCCCATCTGATAAGGGACGATGGCTGCTTCTTCATCGGTGAGGCGACGGTAGATTTGAGGCTCTTTCACGCAAGAGGCCATCACGGCCACGAGGGCGATGCAAAATATCAAGTGTCTTTTCATGGCGTTTACTCCTTGTCTTTTAGTCCGTAACGAAAACCGATGCTGATGATGCCTTCCATACCCAAGCCGCATTGGATGAAGCCAGCGTATTGCTTCGTGCCGACTTCTACCCCGATGGGAACAAACTGGTAGGCGTAGTTAATCCTGTCTGTGAATTTGTTGGACGGCATGTTGATTTGATACAAGTCGGGTCGGTATTCCTTGAGGTTATAGCCCCAAGCCATGATGCCTTGCCCGACTTTGCTGTAGAGGTTCACATACTTGGTGTTGAGCCAGTTGATTTTGAGGTGAAACATGAGTGTGTGGCTTGTCTCGCCAAGGCGGCAAATAAGGCCTTCTTTGGTGCTGGGTTTTTCATAATAGGTGTAGACGCGTGGGTCGAGGCAATAGGTGGCTCCGATGCCGATGACCTTGGTGAGGCGGCGCGTGTAGGTAGCATAAATGGCACCGACATGTTCCTCCAAGGGATAATAGTGATGGCCGGGGCTATAACGGAAACTGCTTGAAGGTTTCACGCCGTAGCCGAAGCTGAACTCGTTCTTGTTGCTCCGGATGGTGTCGCGCTGCGCGAAGGCAGGCACCGCAATGGCGATGAGCAAACCGAGGATGATAAATTTGGTTTTCATAACTATTTGGATTTGAATTATTTACTTTCCGAAATGGAAATTGTATGCATAGCTGACGAAAACAGCGGGTTTAATGTTTTGGCTCTCGTAACTGAAAGGATCTCCCGCAATGTTCCAGCCCATTTCGTAGGTGTGGATATTGACAAACTGCACACCAAGGCCGACATCGGAATGTCCGAACGAACAACCGCCAGCCACTGTGGCATAAAACCCCTCGCATAAGGCCGACGACACATAACTACTTCCTTTGCTACTACCTTTATAGCCCAAGCCCAACAAGCAAAAGGCGTAGCCGCAACGGGCCTCCACAAAGGGTTTGACATTGCTGCCATTGAAGCGATACTTGGCCGAGGCGAACACGGGCAGCCAAGTGACCACATCCGAGGTTTGGCGGACATTGGCACCAATGCCTATGCTCAAATGGTTGCCGACTTGATAGCCGAAAACCGCTCCAAGGGCAACTTCGGGATGAACTTTTCGATTGTCTTTCAACAAATCGTGGAAAAGCACGCCGGCATTGGCTTCGGCTTGAAGCACGAATTGCCCCTTTTCTTGGGCGTGGAGGCTACCTATCACAAGTAGCATTCCGAGAAACAAAACTAATTTTTTCATAATGGTTTGAATTTTAAATCTTTCAGCAATGTTAGAAATGATATTCATACCCAATCCGCAATAAAGCGTTGGCTTCTACTCGTCCGAAAAACAGTTCATTATGATAGCCGATGCTGAGTGTGGTTCCCACTGAGGTTTGTAGTCCGATTCGAAGTTTGCCATTATCAGAAAGTCGAATCCTACCGCCCATTTCCATTGTAGGTCCGAGGGTAGCAATCTCTTTGATGCTGCCTGCAGAAACATCTCCGAATGCCTTTTCCAAATAAGGGCCAAAAGCCAAATAAAACCAGCGCTTGTGATACTCCAAACGGATGGGTAGTCGCACGATATGTCCAGTCGCTGTGTAGGGATGATGCTCAACGCCATCGGGGTCACTATGAATATAATAGCCTTTGAAATACCAGAATTGGTAGTCCAAACCTACCAAAAGCGACCAGTGTTCGGCAAAATCATATTTACCATCGATTCCCAATGCAGCAATGCGATGGCTGGTAGTCATATCGCCATCCAGGAAAGGAAAAGAACCACTTCCACCGCCAACATGCGCCACTAATGAATAGGGCTTTTCTGAATTTTGAGCCAACGCCGCTGTGGAAAGCAAAACCATTAGACTTAATAGGATGGCCGATCTTTTCATAATGATTTGATTTTTAAATCTTTAAATCTTAAATCTTGAATTTTGAATCTACTGCTATGGCCTAACGGCGACAATCTTGAAGTTGTTGAACCACCCTTCGGCCTCATCCGTGCCGTTGCTGATGACGAGATGGTAGCGGCCCAAGGGTTGGTCGCCCATATAGAATCGCGTTCCTGTGTTGTATCCCGAGGTTACGGTGTCGCAAAAAATGACATGGTCTTGTCTGTTGCTGATGCTGACGACGCACTCACCCATATAATCGTGGAAGTACACATAAACGGTCTTTCCCCAATAACCCGCCTCGATGTTCGGATGGCGCATGTCACCATTGGAAAGCGAGCCCTTGATGTCGATTTTGTTTTTGTCGTCGATGAGGCTGTTCGGATTGATTGGCTTACTGCAAGAAGCCGTAATCAAGGTGACAAACAAGATTGTAATGAATGATAAGTATTTGGATTTCATGCTTATTGCGGTTATGGTATCCTTGTCAATGAGAAATCGCCTTTTTGGAAATAGAGCAAGCCAAACTCCTCATTGTAATACCAGTCGTAAAGCAACTCGCCCGTGTGTTGGCTGTAAAGGATCTCGTGGTGAACCTGTTCGTAGTTGATGCCATTGATGGTACAGGTATCGTTGGATGGCAGGTACATGTCCAAGTTGAGTTCGCCTTCGCTGGAGAGGAAGCTGAATGAGAACTCCTTTCCTGGCTTCACGGTGAAGCTCAGTTGGTTTGCGTACGATTGGTCACGGAGGTTCACCGTACGGGCGTAGCACTCCACCGAATGATGGGCTGGGTGCATGACGTCTCCGCCATGGATGGCGTTGATGTATTGTTCGTAGTTATAGGGATAGGTTTCGTCGCGCTCGACTTGATACGTCACTGTGTCGCCGTTTTGGTCAAGGAATTTTACGGTTTGCCCTTGCTCGTAAGGGATGGCCGCTGCGTCCTCGTCGGACATCAGCATGTAAATGTCGGGGTGTTTCACGCAGGCGCTCATCATGAAGAGCGTCATGCCAATTATTATTATCTTTTTCATAGTGTGTTATTTATTGAATTTGTATCTGATTCCTAAACTATAGTTGCCTTCCATGCCAACTCCACATTGCAGGAATCCTGCAACGCGTTCGTTGCCAACCTCGATGCCAACAGCGGCTTGCCATGCGAAGCAGCAATGCTGGTCGGGGAGTTCAACAGCAAAATACTCTGGCTGGAATTCTTTGAGTTTGTAGCCCCAAAAGCAGATGCCCGCGTCAAACTTGGTGTATAGGACAAAATGCTTCTTGTTGATGCAATTGAGTTTCACATGACCCATCACGGAATGGGACGACTCATTGAGTGTGCAGATCAAGGGGTTATTGGTGACTAAGCCGTTGTAGGTGTAGTCGATGATTCTCGGGTCGAAGCAATAGGTGCCGCCTACGCCGACCACCTTGTTGAAGAAGTGAGTGTAAGAACCATAAATTGCTCCTACTTTGTCGATCCAGTAGTTGAAACGCATGGCGTCCATGCCGAAGTAATCGCCGCTCACTGGATGGAATCCGTAGCCGATGCTGATTTCATCGCTGACGTGACGTTCTTTTTCTTCCTCTTGCGCCAAGGCTGGCAGACAAAGAGCCAAAGCCAAGGCAATCATGATGTGTTTTTTCATATACTATTGAATTTTAATGATTTATTACTCTTCAAATAGGACTTTGATAGGGACGGGTGCGCGGTTAGGCGATTCTGCATTCTCGAAATGGAACCATGCCGAGGCTTCCTCCGTCTCGTTGGTGACGTAGAGTCGATATTCGCCTGTGGGTTCGTTTTCCATGTAGATGCGGATGGTGGCCGGATACTGTTTCTTCACGTTCCTGGCATACAAAACGTCTCCGTTTTCGGCGGAAAGGGTCAGCAGGCAGTCCTCTACGGTCTCGTTGAAATAGACGTAAACTGTCTTTCCCACCAATTCCGCGTAGATGTTGACATACCGCATGTCGGGTTTGATCATAGAGCCCTTCAGGTCGATTTTGTCTTTTTCGTTGCCCGAGACATATTCCATTGTGGGCTTGGAGTTTTCAAAAGGATTGAACTTCTTGCACGAAACCACCATTAAAATGATAGCGGTGAGAATGATAAAAGTCAAATTTCTGTATTTCATGGTTTTATGATTATTCCTTCATTTTATTGTTGAGGCTTGCGCGAACTTTATCCACATTATAGACGCTGCAACCGAGCACATCGGCATATTCTTGGCGAGACAATTTGAAGTTCGACAGCAAGCAATAGCGGAACTCTGTTTCGGTCAAGTCGGGATAATGTTCCCTGACAGAAGCAATGAACCCCGGATGTACCCCTTCGAAAGCGGCTTCGAAGCCAGCCCAATGGTCTTCGCCATCAAAGAGCGACTTCTCCAAGTCCTTGAAAGCTATCGGGTTGCTTCTGTCGCGCGACAACACTTCGAAGCAGCGGATGATGTTGCATTTTTGCAGGTATTCATCTCTCAGCTTGTCGCCGAATTCTGCTTGTAGTTCGCTTTGCTGCGCGCTCTGTTTTTGTAGTTCATCGTATTGTGCTTGCATTGCAGTCTGCTCTTGCTGTTGTTGCGCGTTGCGTTTTTTCAGTTCCAGCAAGTTCGCGTTGATTTCGGCCTCGATGCGCTTCTTTTTCAAAGCGTTGAGAATCAATATGGTGACTAAAATCAAGGCCGCAATCAGGACTATGGTTAGTATGATGATTAGCCTTTGTCGTGAAAGCATTTGGCGGTTGTGTTGGTTGGCCTGTGCCTCAAAGTCGTATTTCTTCTGGATTTCGAGGACGGAGCTTTGGGTTTGGTCGCCGAGGATGTCCAAAGCCACCTGTTCATGCTGTTTTTCAAACTGATAGGCACTTTCGTAGTCGCCCACGGCAAGCGCATCCTTAATCAAAAATCCATATACGGCAGCTTGTGTCTCTGGTTTGATGTCTGTTTCCTCTATTGCGCTGAGCATCTGTGTCTTATAGTATTCCAACGAGTCGCGTTCGTCTAATGCCAAATGTACCTTGGCGAGGTTGAGTAAGGCGATGGGACGGCGTTTTTGGTCGGTTAGGGGTAAGGCTTTCCGCAAGCATTCTTTGGCGTTGTCGTATTCGTCAAGCAGTTGATAAGCAACGGAATAGTTGTTCCAAACCGAGGCTTCGGTGATTTTATCTTCAGCGGTTTGGGCTAAATTCAGGGCTTGGTCGAGATAGACAAAGGCGCTGTCATACTCGTCGATGACGATGTTCATCATGGCCACGGCGTTGAGGCTTTTGGCTTTGCGCGAGAGGCTGTCGCCCCACAACTCTGCTGCGACCTTATAATTGTCGATGGCTTCGGCTTCGTTGCCACTCGCGTTGAGCAGGTCACCTATATAATATTGAGCGAAGGCCGCACTGACCGAGTCGCCCGCCATGCGGCCGTACTTGTCGGCTTCCTTGTAGCAGTTCATCGCGGACTCATATTCCTTTTTGGCTTGGCGCACACAGCCGCTATAGAGCGCGGCAGGCGCGGCGTTTCCATAATCCTTTTGCTTCACGAAGAAGTCGTAAGCCTCAAAGATTTGGTCGTCCTGGCTGATGTCCTCGAAGGCCTTGTATTTGGTGCGCACCTCGTCGACCACGGCTTGCATCCGTTCCGTCTTGCTCTTGGTGTTGCAAGCGGGAAGGAGCAGGACCACTCCGAGTAAGAGCAAAAAGCGTTTTTTAATCATGACCGAAAGGCAGTTCATTTTGTGTTCGTTTTTCAAACGCAAAAGTATAACTAAAATTGGGCTTTTTTACACTGGAAAAGGTTATTACAAACTTTTGTAACACATCAGCGTTGATAATCAATAAATTAACACAGTTGATTACAAACCATTTTGGTTCTTTATACCTATAAAACAAGGGGGAGACGCGATAAAATCAAAGATTAGTTACGCTGAAATCACTGATTCGACGTTAGTCAACGCAGAGCATTTCGATGCGGACAATCGCATCTCTACAGGGTAAAATCGCTTTCCTTCAACTCGCTGTATTTCTTTTTTCCGCGAACCACGCTGTCGAAGACGATGTTGCGCTGATAGATGCAACTGACCTTCTTTTGTTCTCCTGCCTTGCGTTTCTCACGCAAATCTTTCAGACGTTTGTAGAAGTCCCAATGCGCCTTGAAGACCATCCTAAAGTCTTTGGGACAACCCTCGAAGAGGAACTTGAACGCGGCCACCCAGTCCAAGAGGACACGATAAAGGATAATGCGATGCACACGCTGCTTTGGCAGGTTCTTCACCAGCAGCGAAAGGTTGTTGCGGAAGTTCAGGTAGGTCTTACGTGGTGAGTTCTTCGGCAAAGTGCCGCCGCCGATATGGTAGACCTTCGACTGCGGACAGCAATACACCTTATATCCTGCATTTTTCAGCCGCCAGCACAAGTCTATCTCCTCCATGTGCGCAAAAAAACTGTCGTCGAGGCCTCCCACCTGATGGTACAGTTCGGCGCGGACAAACATGCATGCACCCGTGGCCCAAAACACTTCCATTGGCTCGTCATACTGGTGTTCGTCGGTCTCCAGGTTTTGGAACAAACGCCCACGGCAGAAGGGATAACCATACTTGTCGATGAAACCGCCGCTGGCACCGGCATATTCAAACTGTTCCTTGTGGTAATACGATAGAATCTTGGGCTGACAGGCAGCTATTTGCGGATTGGCGTCCATCATTTCGATGACGGGCTCGATCCAATGCGGTGCCACCTCGATGTCGGAGTTGAGCAGCACATAATACTGTGCCTCCACCTGCCGCAAAGCCAAATTATAGCCCGTGGCAAAGCCTCCGTTACTGCCGTTTTCAATCAGACGGATCTCTGGGAAATGCTCGCGCATGAATGCCACGGAGTCGTCGGTCGAGGCATTGTCGGCCACGACGATTTCGGTCCATGTCGGATCGCAGTTGGCGATGACATTGGGCAGGAATTGCTCGAGGAACCTCTTCCCGTTGTAATTCAATATGACGACGGCCACTTTCATGCTACTTCTTTCAGATTTCTTTGGTGTTTCCAACGACGGTGCGACCACAACCAGTTGTCGGGATTCTCTTGTATGAAACGCTCAACGCAACGCACATATTGTTCCATGATCTGGCCATCGGCCATCGTCTTGGGAGCATCGGTGATCAGCTCATAGGTCACTTCATAAAGTCCCCTGCCCCGTCGTTTCATGGCCACGAAGACCACGGCATAGTCCAGTTTCTTCGCCATGCGTTCCATGCCTGTAAACCAGCAGGTGTCCTGATGTAGGAACTCCGTCCAATAGTCGGACTCGACGCCACGTGGCGACTGGTCGGCTATCATCAGCACGGCATTCCACCTATCACGGTGTTGCACCAGATGCTTAAACACATCATTGGCCTCCACAGGCTCCGCGGAGATGCCTTTCATGCGCATATAGAGCATCAGGGCATCGAAGACAGGATTCGACACCTTCTTATACACCGCCACATTATGATGGGCTGCAAACGAAGGGATCATCTTGCCGTACCATTCCCAGTTGCCTGAATGCGGGATGGCATAGAAGATGCTCTTTTTCTGTTCGAAAAGCCGTTCCAAGACCTCGGGGTTGGTATAGGTGATGCGCTTGCCATAGCCATCAGGACCCATACACATCATCTTGGGTGCCTCCACGAACAAGTCGCAGAGATTATGGTAGAACTGACGTTCGATGCGTTTGATGGTCTTGGCATCCTTCTCGGGAAACGAACGTAACAGGTTCTCCCTGGTCACTTTACGACGATAGCGGAACACGTGATATGCCATGAAATAGCAGATGTCCGACTTCACGTAGAGCAGCCAATAGGGCTGCACCGACATGAAGTCGGCCCACCATTTCACTATGGCATATCCGATCTTGTTCATCTGCCTTATCTTGGGTTGTTGTACAAATCACCAGCATGCGAGCCCCAGCCCTTCTCGTATTCAGTCTGGTCGACGCCTTGGTCGTAGCCTTGTCCGTAGATACGCGAATAGATCTCAAGTTGCCAGCGCGGGTTGTTGATCTCACCGATCACATCGGAGTGGATGAGCTGGTAGTTGTTGGCCGACGCATCTTTCGACATGAAGACGAACTTCTTGTTGCGTTGGTTGCCAATGGTATAGTAATGCCAGATCTCGTAAGGATAGGCGCCAGGTTCATTGGGCTCCTGCATGATCTTGTCGGGCTGGCCATATTTCAGGAACACATAGCCACGGTCAGTGCGATAGCCCGGGAAGCTGGTGGTCTTAAACGACATGTTAACGCGTCTCACCGCAGCCAGATAGTCATCGAAAGCCTGCTTGGGATTCATCGGCGAGCGGGCGCTCCAGAAGTTGAAGAGGAACTGCTGCATGGTCTGCTTGTCTTGGGTCTTCACCAAGCTGGAGGTATAGTCACGCTCCATCTCGGTGCAGATCGGGTCAATATAACGCAGGTATTTGCGCAGGGTGTCGATATTGTCAATCTCGCTGACGAAGGTGTTGGCCACGTTGACGCCTGCCAAGTCGCCCATGTCGAAGCTCGCCTCGGGGTTGCTGCGTTGGAAGAAGCAGCTGTTGGAGCAGATCAGATTATTGCTGCGGTCGCGCATCTCCACGACGAGGTAGTAGTTGCCCGACGGCAGGTCCTTGATATTGATGGTGTTGAACAGGATGTCCACCTTCTTCACCTCGTAACGCTGCGAGAAGAAGTAGTTCTTCATGCGGGTCGACGACTCCACCGTCTCGATGTAATAATTGACCAGGAACTTCCCGTCATCATACAACTTATCGCTGTTGTACAGCTCGGCATAGAACTTCAGCTTATCCTCGTTGGCACCATAGAAAGGATATACACGAGGCAGGAAGTCAAAGCCACTCTTCGTGCATGCCGACGGCTTCACGCTCTTGGAATACGAGTCGAACAAAAGGATGTCGGACACAGCGGGAGCGTCGGCAGGATAGTCGACATTCACCGTGATGGTCTCGGTCGGCAAGGCGAAACCGCTGTTCATGTCGGTGATGCTGATCTCCATGTCGTATTCACCATTGTCCAGCATGAAACGCTGCTGGTCGATGAACGCGCCCGAGAGGTTGGTGGTATCTGTCACCACAGGGCTGTCGAGGGCAACCTTCGAGAATGTGGCTTTTTCTCCTTTACGGAACACCGTGGTGATTTCGACCGTGGCCTTGAACTTACCCGGTTCAAACTCCTTGTAGGTTGCCGTACGGCAATCGAAGGCGATGGCATTCTCCACGTAGGATGTCACGCCTGGCACACAATAGGTGGTCGTGGAGAGATAGGGTTTCAGTCTCTTTGCTTTGACTTGTGCGTTGCCAGCGAAAGCAATCAGCACTAATGCGAGGATAAAAAATGACTTTTTCATGGCATAATGTTTTTAAATCCATGGCAAAAGTAGTTGCCTAAACACAGTGTTGTCAATCTTTTTCATCTCCATTTTCTCAACAAATATCAACAAATTTCGTATATTCAACACAATATCAATATTTTAAATCAACTTTTTCAAACACTCTATCATAGCGTTTTCAAGGCTCTCGCCTGCATTCAAGGACGACAAGATTTTGTTGGTACGACGGTTGGCCCCACTATAGGAGATGCCTTCAAGCACGGCAATTTCGGCGTCGTTCATGCCCAAAAGCCCCAGACAGCAGTGACGCAGGTCGGCGATGTTGAGGTCGGGATAGTGTTTCAGGAAACGCGACGAGAAATCCGGGAAACAATGGTTGGTTTCCTGCACCAAGTCGATATAATCCATCTCTTTCAGCTTCAGCTTGGGATATGCGCCCACGCTCTTGATCATGATGTCCTTGTCTTCAACGGAATGCTTGATCTTGTTCACGATAGACGACGACAAGAAGGTCTGCCATGCCTCATCGAAATCGACACGTTGGGCATTGAGCTGTTCACGGGTGTCATTCAAAGCTTGCGAAATCTGTTCAATCTCCTGGTCTTTATCCGCGTTCTCTTGTTCGTGCTTCTGCTCTATGGTCGTGATCTTGTTCTCGATGTGGCTGATACGCTTACGGTTGCGGATGATAATGAACGCCATAATGGCAATGACCGACAATAGCAGTAACAAAAGCAGCAAAACGGGCATGGTATGATCCTTTTTCTGGACCGCGGGCTCCGTCTTGGGTTGATTGTAGTCATCGTAAAGGTATTCTATCTCCATCTTTCGCGAGGCCATTCGGCTCTCCATCATGGAGTTCTCCACATAATAGCGCGTGTAGGCCAGTTCCTGGTCGCCCATGTCTTTATCGCAATAGACCTCTGCCAACTTGGCCGCTGCGTCTATCCGGGCGTACCGGTCGCCATTGGCGAAAGCCCTGAGCAGATGTGGTACCGCCGAATCGTATTGCTGTAATTCGAAGAGCTTGGCACCGATGGATAGTTGTATCGGCTCATCCCCCACCGACACTAGTTGTTGCGCGTCGTCATACAACGACAAAGCCTTGTCGTAGTCTTTCTGCGACTGATAGATGGCCGCTTCGAAGCGCAACATGGCGGCAAGATCGGCCTCCGACTCATAATAGGATGCTGCTTTGTGACAAGTCTCCAAAGCCGCATCACGTAGGCCATAACGGTAAAGGATTTCCGACAGACGTGTGTATGTCAAGGCGACAAACCGCTTGGCATACGGGCTTTTCCATGCCTCGCGCTGGTGCATCACCTCCAAGGCCTTCAGATAATGTGTGAAGGCGTTGACATCTTCATTGGCAGAGGTCCACTGCGCACCTCTATAATAATATGCATTGGCCCGCAGATACTGCAAGTCGTCATCCTCGGGATAGATCGTTGCCAAGCTGTCGTAAAAAGCCACGATGGACGACAGTTCAAGACTCTGCTCGGAGAGGCAACGGTTCTTGTATTGGGCTTGTACAAGACGCAGTTGCAATTCGATGGAATCCAAAGTGGAGAAAGGAGCCTCCGCAGCGAGCGCCACCAACCGGTTCACGCTGTCCATCGCCTTGGTCGGATCCGTCTCCAACAAAGCCTCTACGGCCTGCAGCTCATGGAAATGACGAGGTGCGTTCTGCTCGGTAAAAGCCTGTCTCTCCCTGCTGCACGCGCAGAGGAGTGCCGACAAGGACAAAAACAAAGCCGATATGACGCGGTAAGCATTCTTCATTTCGCGGTTTTTTCCATTTTGCAAAGATAGGGTTTTTCAGCGGAAAATAGTTTTTTTTCGTCGAAAATTCTCAACCTAACGAAATTTGTTGTACTTTTGCAGCGGAGATATGGCTGAGTGGTCGATAGCGGCGGTCTTGAAAACCGTTAAGCCGAAAGGCTTCGGGGGTTCGAATCCCTCTGTCTCCGCAAGGGCGACAGTTTGTCGCCTTTATGATGAAAGACCCTGCCAAAGGGCAGTAAGGAGAGATGCCGGAGTGGTCGATCGGGGCGGTCTCGAAAACCGTTGAACGCTTTGCGTTCCAAGGGTTCGAATCCCTTTCTCTCCGCAAAAGAAAACCGATGCAACAAGAGCTGCATCGGTTTTCTTTTTGATGTCAAATTGTGGCTATAGCCACGAATGCTTCAGCTATGGAATACACCCAAAGGCTTAATGCACCGCCTTCAAGAAACTATACTCCTTACCATATTTCAGGTGCTGCGCCACGAAATCGGTAGGATACTCGACCTTGTAGTCGACCACCTGGTCGTTTTCAACAACGGGCACAATCTCGGGATTGATGAAACCGCCGTAAGGCTTCAGACCAAGAGCATTGTAACGGTCTCTGACTTCCTTGTGCAGCTCGGGGTCGACCTTCACAGCATATTTTTCCACGATGGCCTTGCCTGCGGCATAGTCGCCTTCGCTCTTGATGCGCTGGATCTCGGCCAACAGCTCGCCAAACAAGCCACGCAAAGCCTCGAAGTCGTTGATGACGAAGTAGGTCTTGTCATTCTCCACCTTCTTCTCGATGACGTTGGCGTCCTTGCCGTGCTCGTAGCACCATTCCGAGATGAGCTTGCGGTTCTGCATGTGCGCCTCGGTGACGTCCTTGCCCAGCTCCACACGAGCCAGCTGCGACATCATGCCGTTGCGGATATAGGAGCAGTACTCGGCCTTATAAGCCTCGGCGTCAGGCATGACGCCCAACTCCACCATCCTCGGCTCGGCCAGATAGTACAGACCGAAGAGGTCGGCACGGGCTTCCTCAAGTGTCGAGCTGAACTCCTTCAAAGCGCCAGGCTGCGTGCCAGGCAGCAGCTTACCCGAGCCGTGACCCAAGCACTCATGCAGGTTGGTGTGCACCACGTCGGCATCGGAGCCGTATTTCTTGCAGAGGTCGACTTCTTCCTGCGTGTAGGCGAACTCCTTGAGGGCGCTCCTCGGGCATTCGTCAGCGGCCTTGTCGTAGGCCTCCATCAGGTTGGTGATGGTCACCGACTTGGAGCCGTATTCCTTACGAATCCAGTCGGCATTGGGCAGGTTGATGCCAATCGGAGGCGAGGGGAAGCAGTCGCCAGCCAGCGTGGTGACGATGATGCTCTTGGCCGACACACCCTTGCACTCCTCTTTCTTGAAGCGCGGGTCAATGGGCGAATGGTCCTCGAACCACTGGGCATTCTCGCTGATGATGTTGGAACGCACGGTAGCCTCAAGATCCTTAAAGTCAACAACGGCCTCCCAAGTGGCCTTCATGCCCATCGGGTCGGCATAGTCTTCGATGAAGCCGTTCACGAAGTCGATGTGCGAAACGGAGTCCTGCACCCAAGCGATGTTGTATTCGTCCCATGTCTTCAGGTCACCCGTGGTATAATAGTCGATGAGCTTTTGCGTGTAGTTGCGTTGGCTGTCGTTCTCCGCCACCTCGTTGGCCTTCTGCAGCCAGCCGATGATGGCTTGGATAGCCTCGCCGTACAGGCCGTCGGCCTTGTAGACGTCCTCATAGATCTTGCCGTCTTTCTTCACCAGCTTTGAGTTGAGTCCGTAACTAATCGGCGTTTCGTCGTTGGGCTTGCGCATCTTGTTGTAGAAGGCTTCCACATCACCCTTACGGATGTCGCCTTCATAGAAGTTCACGGCCGAGCTGGCTATGATATCATCCTCGCTGCTGCGGCGCATCTTATAAAGCTCCTTGTCGAAGACCACGGGTGTCAGGAAGGCGATGAAGTCGTCGACGGTCTCGCCCTCGTTGAGGGGAAGCAGGTTGACATCGCTGCCCTTAATCAAGTCGGCAAAATAAGCCTCGCTGACCTCGGGGAAGAACTTGTCCTCGGCATAGTGGTGATGGATGCCGTTGCTGAAGAACACGCGCTTGGCGTAGACCACGAAGTTTTGGAAATCGGCACTCTCGCGGTCACCTTGATACGAGTTCAGCACGGCCTCGATGGTCTTGCGGACCACCAGGTTATACTTGAAGTTCTGGTCGGCGAGGATGTCGCGACCGCACTTGGCCGCCTCGCCGAGATAATAGATGTAGCTTTTCTGTTGCAGCGTCAGCTGGTCCCACTCTGGAATCTGGTAACGCATGATCCTCAAGTCGGCGAACTCGTCCACCAGATACTTGAATTCCTCTTTGGGCTGGGGCTGTTCGGCGACTTCCTCCTCTTTCGGGGCGCAGCCCACCAATGCGGCAGCCATTCCAATGCAAATCATCAGTTTTTTCATTTTATCAGTTATCTAAAAGTTTGTTAATCACTTATATAAATCGCCAGGCGTAAAGTAGTCATACGGCGGCATGGTGGTCGGGTCGAGGTTCGTGTAGGTCCCATCCACTTGGATTCTTTCCTTGTTATAAATGTAATGACGGCAGAACCAAAGCAAATCGTCCACTGTCAACGGACCTGCAACGGCGACGCTATGACCATAATCTTCAAAACGGCGTGCGAAATAGGGATATTGATACTTCACGAAGCGCTTCACAAGAGCATCCGTGCCAAAGAAGCCAACATTCATGAAACTTATTCCTTTGTATGAAACCAAGTTATCTCTCATGCCATGATACATCATCGTAGGTGCCGGCTCATGATTGCGATACTGGATCTTGCCTTCATGCGAGAAAATGGCTCCGGCATAGCTGACCACCCCTGCCAGACGGAAATCTTTAGGCAGGATATTGGAATTGAGGTAGCCGTTGCACAAGGCATAATCGGTCTGCAATGAAGTGATGGCGCCCGCACTGGAGCCAATCATCACAATGTAGTCCTTGTTGACCTTCAGCTCCTTGGCGTGCTCGAGCAGATAGGCGATGGCCGAGATGGCATCTTCCGTGGCCATATAAACCGCCTTCTCCAAGGGCTCGGTATTGAATATGCCAAGATTCTTCGCTCCTTTCAAGCCCAAACGGTAGTCGATGGAGGCCACCATAAAGCCTTCTTTGACCAGCTGCTCAAAATAGGCTTTTTCCCATTTGCCATCACGATGGCCACCAATGAAGCCGCCGCCGAAGACATAGACCAAACAGATCGTGCTGTCGTTGACTTGTTCAGGCGTGTAGAAATCCAGATATAGGTTAAGGGTGTCGCGCTCGGCATATTGGTAGGTCTTCATGTCCTGGCCAAAGGCCATCATGCCCGCGAGGAGAACCGCTAATAGTAGTGTTATTCTTTTCATGGTTGTGTTTTTGACTATGGCCAATGGCTTATGACCATGGCCTGCTTTTACCGAGAGGCAGGCCATTAGCCATCTGCCATAGGCCACCGTTATTGTTGATGTGTTTTATAGTATTCCTTCAAGAACTCAGGCAACTGACGCAAGGCGGCCTGTTCGCGCCATTGCTTCCGCACCTCTTGGGCGGGCACACCGAAGACGGCCTTGCCCGGCTCGATGTTCTTGTCGACAGCCGAGGTGGCCAAGACGACGGCACCGGTGCCGATGACCAAGTCCTTATTGATGCACACACGGCCCCAGAGGATGACATCGTCCTCAATGCAGGTCACGCCTGCGATGGCGGCATGGGCTCCGATGAGGCAGTTGTGGCCGATATAGCTATCATGACCAATCTGGCAGTGGTTGTCCATTTTTGTACCGCTCTCGATGATGGTGTCGGAGGTGACGCCACGGTCGATGCTGCAAAGAGCACCTATCTCCACATCGTCGGCGATGACCACACGGCCGAAGGACTCGAACTTCTTGAAGCCCTCGTTGCGGCGCTGGAAATAATAGCCATCGGCTCCGATGACGCTGCCTGAATGGATGATGACGTTGTCGCCTATCACGCAGTGGTCGTATATGGTCACGTTGGGGTGGATGAGGCAGTTCTTTCCGATGACGGTGTGATGTCCCACAAAAGACCCCGGCATGATGAGCGTGCCCTCCCCTATCTCGGCAGTGTCGCTGATAGGCTGTGTCTGTGGCTCAAAGGGCCGGAAATGACGCATGATACGCAAGAAGGCATCAAACGGGTCGGAATGCAACAACAGGGCCTTGCCTTCGGGGCAGACCACTTCCTTGTTGATAAGGATCACCGTAGCAGCCGAGTTGAGGGCCTTGGCGTAGTATTTCGGATGGTCGACGAAGGTGATGTCACCCGCCTCCACCTTGTGGATTTCATTCAAGCCTGTTATAGGGAAGTTGGCAGGGCCAACATATTTAGCGTCAATAAGTTGCGCAATAGTTTTCAGTGTAGTCTTCTTGATTTTCATCGAAATGGTTTTATGAAATGATTTCGCAAAAATACAAAAAAAGCGCAAAGTCAATTGACTCTGCGCTTTTTTATTAGGGTATTCGGCTTAGGCCTTCACGCGTTCGCAGTACTCGCCCGTGCGGGTGTCGACGCGGATCATGTCGTCGGTGTTGATGAACAACGGCACGCGAACCATGGCGCCAGTCTCAACGGTGGCTTCCTTCAGAGCGTTGGTGGCGGTGTTGCCCTTCTCACCAGGCTCGGTGTAGGTCACCTGCAGCACGGTCTTCACCGGCATCTCGGCGAAGAGGATGGTCTCGGTGCTGGCGTCAACAACGACGTCAACGATATCGTTTTCCTTCATGAACTTCACGCCAGTGATGTTCTCGCCAGCGATCGGGATCTGTTCGTAGGTCTCGGTGTGCATGAAGATATAGTCCTCAGCTTCCTTGTAGAGGTACTGATAGGGACGGTGCTCAACGCGGACATCCTCCAGCTTCACGCCGATGTCGAAACGCTTTTCAAGCACGTTGCCGCTCAACACATCCTTCAGTTTGATACGCATGATAGTGTTGCCCTTACCAGGCTTAACATGTTGGAAGTCAATGCAGAAATAAATCTTTCCATCCAGACGGACGGCGCTTCCAATCTTTACATCTTGACTTAACATAGTTCGTTCGTTTTTATAGATTTAATACTCCAAATTTCAGATTTTGAGGGTGCAAAGATATAAAAAAATATTTTTGCAGACACTGTACGACAAAAAATCGTAATTTTACCGCAAATTTCCAACCTTTATCATCATGAAAAAAACCAAACTATTCCTGTTAGCCATGATCACCTGTTCAATCGTATCGTGCAACACACAAAAACCTGAGACAGAGCCGAAAGGCAAAGACAAAATCGGACCCACCGAGGTCACCCTGCAATCGGACATCATGACGCCCGAAGTGCTATGGAGCATGGGCCGCATCGGCGAATACAGCCTCTCGCCCGACCATCAGCAAATCGTCTACAACGTCACCTACTACAGCGTGCCCGAAAACCGCAGCGGCTCCACCTTGTATATAATGAATGCCGATGGCACCAACAACCGTGTCCTTTCTAACTCGAACCAAAGCGAATACAGCCCGCAATGGCGTCCTGACGGCAAGAAGATCGGCTTCCTCTGCCCCAACGGCGACGGCGTGATGCAACTCTGGGAAATCAACCCCGACGGCACAGGCCGACAGTGCGTCTCCAACGAGGCCGACGACATCAACGGCTTCCTCTATTCGCCCGACTGCGCCCAGGTGCTGTTCACCAAGGAAGTGAAGCTGAAAGAGACCGTGGCCGACATCTATCCCGACCTCGACAAGTCGTCGGGCCGCATCAACAACGACCTGATGTACCGTCACTGGGACCAATGGGTCGACACCTATGGACACCTCTTCGTAGGCAACTTCAGTAGTGACAAGATTGAAAACGCCATCGACGCCATGAAGGGCGAACAATGGGAAGCCCCCGTGCGCCCCTTCGGCGGCATGGAGCAGGTGCAATGGCTGCCCGACGGCAAGAGCTTCGTCTACTGCTGCCGCAAGAAAGTCGGCAAGGACTACGCCCTCTCCACTAACACTGACATCTATCAATACACCATCCAAAGCGGCGAGTGCAAGAACCTCACCGAAGGCATGATGGGCTACGACCTCAACCCCGTCATCTCGCCCGACGGCAAATACATGGCCTGGGAGAGCATGGAACGCGACGGCTATGAGAGCGACAAACAACGCCTCTTCGTGATGGATCTCGAGACCGGCGAAAAGACCGACTACTCGGCCAAGTTCGACCAATGCTGCACAGGCTTCAGCTGGGCCGATGACAGCAAGACGCTTTATTTCATCAGTGACGCCTACGCCACCGACCAGCTTTACGCCCTCAACCTCGAGAACGGCGAGATCAAGAAGCTGACGGAAGGCCAACACAACTACATCTCGGTGCAATACAATGGCGATAAGCTGATTGCCGGTCGTCAGTCGATGAGCCACCCGACGGAGCTCTTCAGCGTCGACCCCGCCACGGGCGAGGCCACGCAAATCACCACCGTCAACGACAAGATCTTTGCCCAACTCACCATGGGTAAAGTGGAAGAACGCTGGGTGAAGACCACCGACGGCAAGGACATGCTCGTGTGGGTCATCTACCCGCCTCACTTCGATGCCAACAAGCAATACCCTGCCCTGCTCTACTGCGAAGGCGGACCGCAGAGCACCGTGAGCCAGTTCTGGAGCTACCGTTGGAACTTCCAGATGATGGCTGCCAACGACTATATCATCGTCGCCCCCAACCGTCGCGGCCTGCCCGGCTTCGGTCAGGAATGGCTTGAGGAGATCAGCGGTGACTACGGCGGACAATGCATGAAGGACTACCTCAGCGCCATCGATGAGCTGAAGAAAGAGCCTTACATCGACGAGAACCGCCTCGGTGCCGTAGGTGCCAGCTTCGGCGGCTTCAGCGTGTACTGGCTGGCTGGTCACCACGACGGTCGTTTCAAGGCCCTCATCGCCCACGACGGCATGTTCAACCTTGATGCCCAATACCTCGAAACGGAGGAGATGTGGTTCGTGAATTGGGACCTCGGCGGCCCCTTCTGGGATTGGAACAACCCCACCGTGCGTAGAACCTACGCCAACTCGCCCCACCTCTTCGTCGACAAATGGACCGCGCCCATCCTCGTCATCCACGGTGGCTTGGACTACCGCATCTGCTTCACGCAGGGCATGCAGGCCTACAACGCAGCCATCCTGCGCGGCATCGACGCCGAGTTCCTGTATTTCCCCGACGAGAACCACTGGGTTTTGAAACCGCAGAACGGCGTTCTCTGGCAGAGACGGTTCTATAATTGGTTGGATAAATACCTGAAATGAAACCTTAAATGACTTAAATGAAAAAAGGAGGCGCTTGCCTCCTTTTTTCATTTAATGCGTTGTCGCACCACCTCGAAACACACCACCCCCGTGGCGACCGAGACATTCAACGAATCGATGTCACCAGGCATGGGAATCATCAGGTGGCCGTCGAGACGCTTGAGGTATGCGGGGCTGATGCCGTCCTCCTCAGATCCCATCATCACGCAGAGGGGACCTGTAAGGTCAGATTTCCAAAGGCTGTCATGCGCTTTCTCGGTGAAGCCCACCACACGCAGGCCGCTGGCCTTCAAGAAGTCGATGGCGTCTTTCATATTCTCCACACGGCACACATTGATCAAAGACAAGGCTCCAGCCGAGGTCTTCATGGCATCACCATTGATGGAAGCCGAACCATGGTTGGGGATGACGATGGCGTCCACGCCGGCAGCGTAGGCCGTGCGGGCGATGGCGCCGAAATTGCGTACGTCGGTCACGCGGTCGAGCATCAGCACGAAGGGGTCGCGGCCGTCCTCGAAGACCATCTGCACCACCTTCTCCAGCGGTTGGTATTCGATCGGGCAGATGAAAGCCACCACGCCTTGGTGGTTCTTACGCGTCAGGCGGTTCATCTTCTCGATAGGTACAAACTGTACGGGGACTCCATTGGCACGGCAGGTGTTGGCAATCTCCGCAATCTCGGGAGAGCGCACACCGCCTTGGATGTACACCTTCTCAATCTCCTTCTGCGAACGGATCAGCTCCAGCACGGGATGGATACCGAACACCATATTATTCTTGTAGTTGTCTTCCATAGCTTCATATTTTGCGGCAAAAATACAGCTTTTTCCAACATTTTTGCTAATTTTGCATCATCAATACCATATCACTATGAAAACCTTCAAATCCCTCAAGCTCATCATCGTCATGGCGATCGCCTTCACGGCGCTGTCGCTGAATGCGCAGACCACGCCTCCCGAGCCCATCAGCGGCTGGGCACTGGTGAAGGACTACATCAACCAAAACCTCGTCTATCCTGGCTCCTATCTCCGTCAAGGCATCAGCGGCAAGGTCGTCGTCGGCCTCCATGTCGACAAGGAAGGCAACGCCAGCAACTATAAGGTAAAGTCCACCTTCAGCAAAGACGCCGCACAAGAGGCCATCAGGCTGGTGAAGACCATCCTTTGGAGCCCTGGCCTGATCAACGGGCTGCCTGGCGAATACGACACGGAATATGAAGTCGAGTTCAACGCCAAGCGCTACAAGCGCCATTGGAAGCACAACGAGCGCCTCACCGCGCCCTTAGCGTTAGAAGCCGACACTTCAAATAAAATCTATGACTATAAGCAACTGGAAGAGGTAGCCAAGCCCTATTTCACCGATGGCAGTAACATGGGCAAATACATCGCCAGCAACTTAAGGTTTCCTGCCGAGGCCAAGGAACGCGAGATCCAAGGCACGGTGCGCCTCAACTTCGTGGTCGAAAAAGACGGCAGCGTGTCGAACATCGTCATCCTCAACTCGGTGGGCGGTGGCTGCGACAACGAGGCCGTACGACTGCTTCAAAACACCATTTGGATCCCTGCCGAGAAGAACGGGAAATACGTGCGCAGCAACGGCATGCAGGACATCACGTTCAGCATTGGAGCGCATAATTTCCAAGACGGGAATAGTTATTAGTTGAGAGTTTAGAGTTTCGAGTTTTAACCTTTTAATATTCAATATGATGAAGAAAATTTTACTTACCGTGATGGCATTGTCTCTCGCCATCATCACCTTCGCACAAGACGAGCAGCCTCAGGGCTGGAGCCACAAAGGCAACATCGGCCTCAACTTCGGCCAAAGCTCCTACACCAACTGGGCGGCTGGCGGCCAAAACTCCATCAACTGGCAAGGCCTTTTTAATTATGGCATCTTCTACCTTAAAGACAACTTCAAGTGGGACAACACCCTTACCACCAGTTTGGGCTATAGCTACTTTAACTTCAAGCAGAAACCCATCAAGACCGACGACAAGATCGAGTTCACCTCGCTGGCCGGCCTGAAGGCCTCGGAGCACCTCAACTATGCCGCCGAGTTGGCCTTCCGCTCGCAGTTTGCAAAAGGTTGGAACTACGAGGTAGATTCTACTGTTCATTACATCTCCAAGTTCCTTGCCCCGGCTTACATCAGCTTGGGTCTTGGTGTGGAATGGGTGCCTAACCCCCACTTCTCACTCTACTTCTCGCCCATCACGGGCCGTGTGACCATCGTCAACGATGACTATCTGGCCTCCATCGGCGCCTTCGGTGTCAACTCGTTGGATGCCAACGACACCACCCAACACGCCAAGAACGCCAAGGTGCGCTATGAGTTTGGTGCTCGCGCCGTGGCTAAGTTCCAATATCCACTCGCCAAGAACATCGACTTCAACTCGAAGCTGGAGCTCTTCTCCAACTACCTCAACCACCCCGAGCGCATCGACGTCGACTGGCAGAACATGCTCGTCCTGAAAGTGAACGACTGGCTCAACTGCAATGTCGCCACCCATCTCATCTACGACTATGACATCCCATTCTATGGTGATGATGGACTAAAAATCGAAGGCTCCAAGGTCCAGTTTAAGGAAGTGCTGGCCATCGGATTTATGGTGAACCTGAAGTGAAAAAAGTAGGCATTCTTTCGGATACGCACTGCACCCTCATACCGCAACTCTTCCACTTCTTCAAAGACGTCGACGAGTTGTGGCATGCGGGCGACATCGGCAGCATCGAGACGGCCGATGCCTTGGCCGCCTTCAAGCCTTTGCGCGCCGTGCATGGCAACATCGACGACCATGTCGTCAGGATGCAGTACCCCGAAAGTCTGTTCTTCCATGTCGAAGACGTGAATGTCTATATGACCCACATAGGCGGTTATCCTGGCCATTACATGCCTGAGGTGAAACACATCTTGCAAGAAAAGAAGCCCGACCTTTATATTTGCGGCCATTCGCATATCCTAAAGGTCATCTACGACAAGCAGCTGAACCTGCTCCACGTCAACCCGGGGGCAGCCGGCCAGTCGGGTTTCCACAAGCAAATCACCTTCATCAGGATGGCCATCGACGGGAAGACCTTCAAGGACATGGAGATCTTCCAAATCGACCGCCACAAGGTCATCTGAAACGACGAAAGCCGGCCCCGCAACGAGGTCGGCTTTCATTTTTCTTGTTCTCTTCCCTATCAACGGATACGGTCGGTGGCGCGCACCTTCTTGATATCCCTCCTTAGGCCTGAGGCGGCAGCGACGCTCAGCAACAGGGCAGCCAAAGGCAGGAAAGCACCCACCTTATAGGTCGGCTCAGCACCTATGGGATGACCAATCACACGGATGTAATAGGCAAACACCACAGCGATCCAGGCCACGATGACCACGATGTTGATGCGAGCAATCTTGTGCAGCTTCACGAATTGCGCCAGCTTCACGGCACGGAAGAGACTCATGGCCAGATAGCCACTGAGCAACATGGCCGTGACGGACAGGATGAGTACCGGGAGGCTGAAGGCCGTCTTGAACGGCGAGACGCCGTCGGGCATGGTGGACTCAACGCCATAGACATTGAAACGCAAGATGTTCAACTCTCCAAAATACTCTGCCAAGGGCAAGAAAAACAGCAGCGCAAACAGCAAGGCTGAAAGGAAAAAGAAAATGGATTGCAGTCTTTGTGACATAGTAAAACGATTTAATTAGGGCGCAAAAATACGGTTTTTTGCCGAAAAAATTGCCATTTCGAAAAAAAGCCTTATCTTTGCAGCGCTTTTGAAGGTCACAACCATCTTATCCGACCTAACAAAACCGTTCCCTAAGAAATAATGAATCAAGATTATCATTCCATTCGGAATATGTAAATCCCTTATTTATGTATAACATTTTTGAACTACAAGAGAAGTCGTTGGACGACCTCAAGATGATTGCCACCGAGCTTGGCATCGACGACGAAAACAGAGACCGTACGCAGCTCATCTACGACATCATCGACCATCAGGTGGATCATCCCGACATCAAGAAACCATCTCAAGCGAAGAAACAGAAACAAAAGAAGAACGACAAGCCGGAGCCTAAGAAACAAACCCATGAAGCACCGGTGAGCGTTGAAAAGATAAACGAGAAGGCACCCCAAGCCGAAACGCCAGCTAGCGAAGCCAAAGAGCCAGCCAAAGACGGCGAGGCCCAAGGCAAACGCGCCAAGCGTCCGCGCATCAGCAAGAGCGCCGAGGCCAACGTCAGCGAATGGCAGCGCCAAAACGCGCCCCAGCTGATGGAGACGCCTGTGGCCAAGCCCGAGCCTGCCGCCGAGCCCGTTGTCAGCGAGCCCGCCAAAGCGGAAGAGGCTCCCGCCGAGCCGAAACCCGTCCGCGAGAAGAAGGAAAGACAGAAACGCAAACGCACACACGACAACGCTGAGGCCACTCCCACCGAGGCCGGCAAAACCGACGACGCCATCAAGGCCGAAGAGCCTATGGTCGCCGAAGAGCCCAAGCCGGAGCGCCAAGAGCGTCATGAACGCAACGAGCGTAACGAGCAGCGTCCGCGCCGCGACGACCTGCTGAGCCAGTTCGACCCCTGCGTGAAGGCCGAGGGCGTGCTCGAAGTCATGCCTGAAGGCTTCGGCTTCCTGCGTTCGTCAGACTACAACTACCTGCCCTCGCCCGACGACATCTACGTCTCGCAGTCGCAGATCAAGCTGATGGGCCTGAAGACCGGCGACACCGTCCTCGGTGTCATCCGTCCGCCCAAGGCAGGCGAGAAGTTCTTCCCCTTGGTGAAGGTCGACCTCATCAACGGCCGCAAGCCCGAGGAAGTGCGCGACCGCATCCCCTTCGACTATCTCACGCCGCTCTTCCCCAACGAGAAGTTCAACATCACGGGGCACAAGGGCTGCACCATCTCGACCCGCATCATGGACCTCTTCGCCCCTATCGGCAAGGGACAGCGCGGCCTCATCGTGGCACAGCCCAAGACCGGTAAGACCGTCCTGTTGAAAGACGTGGCCAACGCCATCGCCGCCAACCACCCCGAGGTCTACCTCATCATCCTGCTTATCGACGAGCGTCCCGAGGAGGTGACCGACATGCAACGTAGCGTCAACGCCGAAGTCGTGGCCTCCACCTTTGACGAGCCCGCCTCGAAACATGTGCAGATCGCCAACATCGTCCTCGAGAAGGCCAAGCGTCTCACCGAATGCGGCCACGACGTGGTCATCCTGCTCGACTCCATCACGCGTCTGGCCCGTGCCTACAACACCGTTTCGCCCGCCTCGGGCAAGGTGCTCACCGGCGGTGTTGAAGCCAATGCCTTGCAGAAGCCCAAGCGCTTCTTCGGCGCAGCCCGTAAGATCGAGAACGGTGGTTCGCTGACCATCCTCGCCACCGCCCTCATCGACACTGGCTCCAAGATGGACGAGGTCATCTTCGAAGAGTTTAAGGGCACCGGCAACATGGAGCTGCAACTCGACCGCCGTCTGTCGAACAAGCGCATCTTCCCGTCGATCGACATCGTGGCCTCGGGCACGCGCCGCGACGACCTGTTGGTCGACGAGCGCACCCTGGCTCGTGTTTGGGCCTTGCGCAATCACTTCTCCGACATGACCCCCGTCGAAGCCATGGAATTCCTCAAGGACCGTGTGGCCAAGACCATCAACAACGAAGAATTCTTGATGAGTTTGGACAAATAAGCAATGAAACTGAAAAAGTGGTGCGGTTTTTGCAGCACCACTTTTTCGTTTTTACCATTAGCAATGAAAAAAGTACTTATCCTCATCACGACAATATTGATTGCCATGCAGTTGCAGGCCCAGGACGTCAGCCTGCTCAACCGCATCAAAGCCACCAACAGCAAAGTCAAGTCATTCGAGGCCGACCTGTCGAACACCCTTGTCAAGCCGAAGAAGACCACCTCACAGAAAGGCAAGCTCTATTTCGTCTCGCCCAAGGAATTTGCAGCCCTTTTCTCCGAAGACAGCTATATGATTGTCAACCAAAGCAAGATCAAGATGGACATGGGGCTTTTTCACGGCACCTTCAAACTGAAGGACGGCGGCATGATGCAGTCGTTGAGCAACATCTTCCTCTATGGTTTCCAGGGTCGCATCCAGGAGCTTGCCGACGAGAACGACTACAGCCTGACGACGAAGACCGAGGGAAACTATCACGTGGTGACCGGAACGAACAACAAAAAGAGCCTGTTAGGCATTGGCTACAAGCAGGTCATCTTCAAGTATTCGGCTAGCGACCTGCTCATCAAGGAAATCAGGTTAATCGACTATGGCGGATCCGAGGACACCTATACGGTCTCTAACGTGAAGTACGATATCCCGGTAGACAAAAAGACCTTCCAGTTTTGACATTCTTTTCATACCTTTGCAGGCATGAAAGCCAAGTTTCTCATCATAGGATACTTGTTGTTGACCATAGCCTCTTGTACTTCAAAGGTGAAGGTCGTTGAGCCTGTCGAAACGCCGTCATCAGAATTGTGCGCCATCGACAGCCTGATGTGGCGGCAGCCCGACAGTGCTCTGGCGTGGCTACAGCGGTTTGTGGCAAGCCCAGCGGCCGACAGCCTCGATGCTTTTAATGGGCATTACTGCCAGCTGCTGATCTCGGAATTGCTTTATAAGAACGATTGGGGGCAAAGCAACCGTGGGGAGCTGCTTAAGGCGGTGGGTTATTTCGATTCAATTGTGGATTTGCATGGAGCGAACATACAGAAAAGGAATGCATTTTTAGATGCCCGCGGCCATTATATTAATGGTGTAGGGTATTATGAGCGCGATAGCGTGGTGGAGGCCTGCAAGGAATACCTGAAGGCATTGGAGGTGATGGAGGAGCATTTTGAGGAAAAGGAGCTGGTAGAAGAAAAAGCAAAGTTTATTGCTTTGACATACACGCATTTAACGGGACTGTTTTCCGACATGTATTTACATGAACAAGCCATCTTTTTCGGCAAACTATCTTTACACTATTTTTACAAATACGGAGCCTTTCCTCAACATATTGCATGGTCTTTTGATGAAATCGGATTACATTTTGATATTTTGCATAATTATGATAGCGCCGAGTACTATTATAAAGAAGGAGTGATGGTTTTGTCTGACACAAATAGTTTGTCATATAGAGACATTATGGCACATCTAGCTTTTTTATCTTATAAAAGGGGCAATGACATAAAACCATCATTGCATCAATTGTTCTCTATATTATCACAATCTGAAAGCAAACAAGAATACGCATCGCGTTGCTTAACTATTGGAGAAATCTATTATCACGAAAGAGAATTCGATTCGGCTTGGATTTATTTGAATAATGTTTTTGACCAAAGCGAAATAATTGGTGCAAAAAAGCAGGCAGCAGAATGGCTTGTCGAGATATGCAAAGCAGAGTATTTTATGTGTGACGTGTCTAAATATGCTGAGTTTTTGCTTCCTTTTGCCAACCAAGAAGAGAATAATAGTGGATTGAAATCTCAATTAATAGAGTTGCATAATAAATACGAGCAAAAGGATTTGGAGCAACGACATCATCGTGAAATAATGAAACATGCAACCCAAGGCCTATTGGCCCTTGTGGGATTGTTGATCATATTAGTGATTATCGTTATCTTATATCGAAAGAACAAACGAAGCAGGAAAAAGCTTGAAGTTCAGATGGAAGTTGAACGTCATGCTCATAAGATACAGCAAGCGGCATTGGCTGGAAGGTTGAAAAGAAGCAATGCTGCATTAAGAGAGCAGGATAAGAAAAAAACCAGAGACCCTCAAATATCATCTATTAAAGGGCAAATCGTAGTAGAAAACTATGCTGATGAACCTATTTGCCAGCACATACTTACTGTTTGTAACGACAAGAATAAACCTATCAAATCTTCTGTCCCTGTATCCGCTTACAAAGACATTGCCCTCAGCGATGCACAAAAAGCGCAGCTTAAAGAGGCTGCTACACGACATTACAGCGTGCTATTTAAGAAATTGAAGCAACTATACCCTGAATTGAAGGAAAAGGATCTCTTTTATTGCAATTTATGCCTTCTTGGATTGGATAATGTTCAGATCGCTGTTATGACACAGCTTTCCTATAGAACCGTGTGGGAAAGAGAAAAGCGTCTGCAGCATATATTCCAAAAGGAAGACAAAATAGCAGTTATACTTAATGAGATTTTGATTAATTGACAATCAAGTTCTTAACTAAAAATCCAAATAAACCAAATCTGTAATTTCTTGACAAAAGGATTTTGTCAATTGTAGTTTTGCATCTGTATTCAAAAACAAACAGTCATGTCAAATTACAAACTTCAAAAAAAACTATTTTTGCTATTAGGCTTATTATTGCCAATAGTATGGTGTAGTGCCGCTACAATCATTTCTAAAGATGGATATAGTGCCATACAAGTAAAAGTTGCACACGTTCAAAGTGTGCCTAAAGGCTACACCATCCAAGCCTCCATCAACGGCCACTATCTCACCGTTGTTTTCACCGAAAACCTCGGTCAAGTGGACATTGAGGTCACTACTTCCACGGGCGGTTATGTTCAGGCTAATTCCTGCATTACCCCTAATGGCATCCAGTTCTACATCCCCAATGCAGGGGATTACATTGTCACATTTACGCTCTCTAATGGGGATATTTATGCTGGTGAGTTTACGGTAACAGATTAAATAACTAAAGTTAAACAATTAAAATCTTACAAAAATGAAAAAGTCAAACGCTATGTGGCATCCCAAGCGATGACTTTGTCCCTTGGGATGCCTCAACGATGAAAAAAAAGAAACGACAAATATAACCAATGAAACAAACAATCACTATCTTTGCAGGTACAAACATCAAAAAAGACATGCAACATGAATACAAAACACTTTAAAACGATTGTTGCCTTGGCTGCCCTATGCTGCAGTCTTGGCCTCCAGGCTCAGACCATTGATTCCATTCCGCACCACTATTTGGGCAATGGTACCCCCTTCATCGAATCGCTTATGGAAATGCATGACGGCAGCCTCGTCAGCAGCGTCTTTATCGGTCCAGAGACTTGCAGGGTTAAAATCCAAAAGTTGAACCGTTACCCCGAACTTGCCTTGGCCGATTCAGTGGTGCACTACACTTCAACAGGCGCGTGGAGCATCAGCGCAAAAGACCCGAATAACTACAACAAGGGCATCTTCGCAGAGTACAAGGCCGACTCGGCAAACGGAGGCTGTAAAGTGACCATGCGTCGCTTCGACAACCACCTGGTCTTCGAGCCCGACGAAATCGAAGTTCATGTCACCGACGATGACTCCCTACAAAACTGCGGCCTTCCGGGAATGCTCATCGACCGCAACGGCGACCTCGTCGTGGCCTATTACAACTACCACTCCTTCGACCGCAACTTCATCCGAATCGGACCCGACGGCGAAATCAAGCACCATAACTTGCTTACCAACATGACCCTTGACGAAGGTTCCGACCACGGGCCTTTCATTGTCAGGGAGTCGCCATTGACCTACTGCTATTATGGCCACTACGCCAACGGCCAGGATCTCACCCATTGCTACATACTGGACTCGCTTTTCAACATTACGGAAAGCGTCGTCCTGCCTAACCAAATCACAGCCCCGCTTTGGCTACGTTTTTCCACCAATACCAATGGCTCAATCGGGGTTTGCGCCAAAAACGACGGCAGTTTCCTATTCGCCTCGCAGTATGAATCCATGAACCCCCAAGTGAATGACAAAGGGCTGGCTATACTAAGATACGACGGCGAACTCACCCTGCTAAAAAAGTTCCCTTCGGTTCCTTACGGTAAAACAGCCACCATAGGCATGGATTGGGGCAAGGACGGTAACCTCTATCTGGCCTATGCCACGAACCATCTTAACGGACATATATCCTTGGTTAAGATGGACAGCGACCTGAATGTCATTTGGGAACGCTATTGCTTGGAATCGGGGTATCTCTGGGATGGTAAGATGTTGGTCCTTAAGGATAACAAGGTGGCAATTATAGGTATTAATCTCGTCAACAATCAAATTTGCGACGCCTTTTACATCATTGTCAACGACGACTATGACGGCACGACGGAGCAAGAAAGCCCCATCCGCCCCTACGCCTATTATCCCAACCCGGCCCAAGACCAACTCCACCTGCAGTACTCGCCCGACGTACAGCCCACCTGCATTGAGCTCTTCGACCTGCAAGGGCGACTTGTGAGCAAACAAAGCCAAGGCTTGGAAAACATTGAGCTGCAAAGCCTCGCCCCAGGGCAATACGTGATGAAGGTCACGATGGAGAACGGGAAGACCTACACGGACAAGGTGGTGAAGGAATAGTGATTCCCCTTCGCTTTGCTCAGGGAAATCGAAGATTCGACGAAGCCAGTTCTGGCGGATTTGCAATCCGCCAGCCTTGAATATCAGCATTTGTAATGCGAGAAAAAATGCAAGCGTGATTGGATGAAAACCATTATCTTTGCCACCGAAACAAGAAAAAGCCATGAGAGCCAATGTTAACATAGGGGATTGCAAATCCCCAACTCGAAGCCAGCGGATTGCAAATCCGCTGGAACGGGAGATTACATCATCACCTTTACCCTCCCTAAGGACAGGGAGACGATTAATGCCATTAAAGAGGCTTTCATGAAAAATCCCATGCTCTTTCTTTGTTGTCAGTACGGTTTCTTTGAAAAAAACACGAACACACCCAAGGTGGTTACAAAATATTGTTTATTTTTGTAGAAAAAAAATAAAGCATATGAGAAAACACATATTTTCATGGCTCTTGGTCCTTGCGACAATCTATGCTCAAGCACAAGAAGTGAGCATGGGATTTATCCCATCCTATCATCCAAGTTATCCTGTCTTCAATATTGTGAACGCCGTGCAGCAACACAATGGCGACATTGTTAGCAACATATTGGTGGCCAATGTCGAAGGCAATAATGCCGTTGTCGTAGGAAACAATTTCTATAAAGCGTCACCCGTTGCGTTGCAATATACCGACTCGTTGTTTATCGCCAACAGCAATCCACCCTTCTATATGCTTGCCCGGAACCCCCTCGGCGATGGAAACCTTCGTGTCAACGTCGAATCCGACGCCAATAACGGCACCGCCGTGCGCATTTCGCACTTTCCTGACTACGACCTCAACATTAACCCTGCCGAGGATGTCGTAGTACAACTCTGCGACACGTTCGCCCTTGGCTATTCCAACAGCATCTTGATGGATAGACGGAACGATTTGATCCTGAAATACTACACCGAAAACCTTGACAGCAGTTATACTTGCCACATATCCCGTGTTGGCCTTGACGGCACGCTGAAACATAGCACCGTGTTGCCCCAAACCCAGAATTTCCTGACAACCATGGGCGAGTTCGATTCACAACCTAGTAGTTATTTCCAATGGACTTCAAATGAAGACGGGAATCTTATGCTCTATGTCATCGACTCGCTGTTTAATGTGACTAACTATCTTGTTGTTAATAGAATATTGGAAGACAATATCTATGAATTTGATTCTACCTATATTCAAGTTAGGGAGGAGTTCTGGTTCGGCAATTCCAACAGTTCTGGCACTTTCGTCATCTCTGATGAAGGCGATTTGCTGGTCGCTGCGCCATATACTAGAGACTCTGCATTCGTAAATGACAATCGTGAAACGGGTTTGGCTGTAGCTCGTTACGACCTTCGCACCATGCAACAGAAGGCCTTGATTCATTTCAACGATCAACCTGGACCATCAACAGAAGCGCGTTGCTTGGGTTTCCAAAAGGCTTCCAATGGCGACATATATATTGTATTTAGGGAAACCACGCCATACAACAAGCCAACCATGACGGCGGCAAAGTTAGACCGGAACTTGAATCTGATCTGGAGACGCTATTGTTATGAACAATCCTACGGCTACGACCCCAGTACGAGTGTGTATTCTAGCATATTGAACGATGATGATGGCAGTGAGATAGGCATGTTCATCGTAGGCTATGCAATTAACCTCAATCAAGCTGGTGTTGGTATTTTTCATTTCTTTGTATCTGATGACGGCTATGACGAAATCCATGAAGGTGAAACCTTCATCCGCCCTTACGCCTATTATCCCAACCCCGTCCAAGACGCGCTCCAACTGCAGTACTCGCCCGACGTACAGCCCGCCTGCATCGAACTCTTCGACCTGCAAGGGCGACTTGTGAGCAAACAAAGCCAAGGCTTGGAAAACATTGAGCTGCAAAGCCTCGCCCCAGGGCAATACGTGATGAAGGTCACGATGGAGGATGGGAAGACATTTACCGATAAGGTGGTGAAACAGTAGAGCTACCACGAAAGGAAATCTAAACAGGGGAAAAGTGGAAAGATGAAAAGACGATGGTTTATCTTGTTAGTCGTTGCGGCGCTCTCGACCGCCTGCTCAAACGATATCGACATCTTTGCCGATTACAAGCAGATGCCCATCGTCTATGGTCTGCTCGACGCCCGCGCCGACACCAACTACGTCAAGATCACCCGTGCCTTCTACGCTCCCGACGACACCTATCTGGCTGCAGCCAACCCCGACTCGAGCAACTACCCTGGCCGACTCGACGTCCGTCTCGTCGAATACCGCAACGGCGACTCCGTCCGCGAGATCGTTCTCGACACCATCACCATCCACAACAAACAGGAAGGCTTGTTCTATGCACCCTCGCAAAAGCTGTACTATACCGCCGAGCCCCTCAACCACAATGGATCGGGAGCGCAATACCATTACCGCCTCAAAGCCGTCCTACCCGACCGCGTCCTGACCACCGAGACCGATATGGTGGGCAACGGCGGGTTCGGTGTGCAAAGCCTGGGCGTGAACTTCTCGAAGGAGTACTTTGGCACCAACCGTCCCTTCCTGTTTCGGCCCGCCGCCAACGCCAGCATCTATCAAGTCACCATGGCGTTCACCTTCAAAGAGCAACGCACTCCCGATGGCGACACCATACCCCGCACCTTCTCGTGGGATATCGGCACCTATACCGACGAGTACCTCTCCAAACACATGGACGGCGATTGCTATGTCTTCACATATCGGCCCGAGAATTTTTACGCGAAGCTGAAAGAGTTTGTCGGCGACGACAGCCTCATCCAAGGGGTCAGCCGTTTCATCAGCGACTATCCTGTCGAAGTCGACATCACTGCAGGCGGAGAGAAATTGATGCAATACATCTACCACAACGACGCCACCTACGGCTTCAGTGCCGGCGATCCTGAGTTTTCGCTCATCGATGGAGGCTATGGGGTGTTCTCGTCAAGGATGACCGCCGTAGGCAACATAAGGCTTGCCGGAGAGACCGTCCCCGAACTGGTGGCCATGCCCCGATGGGGATTCGTTTTCATAGGCGGACGAGAAGAATAAGGCTAAGGACACACAGAGTTGTCATTATGCGTAAAGCGCCCTCAAATCGTCGGTCGTCAGACCGTTGAAGTCGCCTGAACTCATAAAAGCGCCAATGACATTGTGTCGTTGGCCTTCTTCTAATAAAGCGACAAGTTCGGCCTTGTTGTGCACCACCTTCAAATCTTTCCTTCCGAAGCCTTCAACGATGCGCTCGTCGGGCATGAGCTCCAACTTCTTGATGGCCACAGCATGCGGGTCGTAGAAGACGATGGCTGTGTCGGCAAGCTTCAAGGCATCACGGTAATGGTCAATGAAGACCTCACTGAGACTGCTATAGGTGTGCAACTCAAAGACCGCAAGCAAATGCTTCTCTGGGAACTGCTCACGCAATGCCTTCACGCTGGCGTTGACCTTGGAAGGCGCATGGGCAAAATCGCGGAAGACAAAGTTGTCGCCATTGTCGAACAAGAGCTCCAAACGACGTGCGGCGCCCTTGAAGGAGGCGATGGCCTCATAGAACTGCGCATCGGTGACACCCAGCTGCTGGCAAACCAACCGTGCCGCATTGATATTCTTCATGTTGTGGCTGCCAAACACACCCACTTCCCTCCTGCTGCCGTCGGGCAAGAGCAGGGTCGTCTTCAAGCCGTCGCTCTCGAAAGGATGCACGCCATAGCCGAAGGTGCGGCATTGTGCGCCCTGGGCTATCTTGTCGGCTTCCACATCAGTTTGGTCGTAGATGAGGCAGCCACCTGGCTCGATGGTACGGACGAAGATTCGGAACTGTTCGAGGTAATTGTCGAAGGTCGGGAACACATTGACATGGTCCCAGCCGATGCCGCTGATGACGGCGACATGGGGATGATAATGATGGAACTTCGGCACACGGTCGATGGGCGAAGTGAGGTATTCGTCGCCTTCCATGACCATGTATTTGGCTGTCTCACTGAGGCGTACCATCACGTCGAAGCCTTCCAGTTGGGCGCCCACCATGAAATCGGTCTCGATGCCAACCTTTTGCAACACATGCAGGATCATAGAGGTGATGGTCGTCTTGCCATGGCTACCACCGACGACGATGCGGGTCTTGTCCTTGCTCTGCTCATATAGGTATTCGGGATAGGAATACACCTTCAGGCCCAACTCTTGGGCGCGCACCAACTCGGGGTTGTCGATGCGGGCGTGCATGCCGAGGATGACGGCGTCGTAGGTCTTGTCGAGTTTCTCGGGATACCAACCCCATTGTGGAGGCAGAATGCCCTCTTTGGCGAGGCGCGACTTGGAAGGTTCGAAGATCTCGTCGTCCGAACCCGTGACTTCATATCCCTTGCGATGCAAGGCGATGGCGAGGTTGTGCATGGCACTCCCGCCTATGGCAATAAAGTGAACCTTTTTCATAGAGGTATGGTTTGTGTTTTAATCCCCCGGCCTTCGGCCACCCCCTAAAAGGGGGAAAAAAGAAGGGTAAGCTACTCATATCGCACCGCTACAACCTCCTACCCTTGCTACATTCCTGTCCTGGGGGATTTCAGAGGGAGCTGGTCGTATAAGACTTACCCGATGCAAAAGTACGGACTTTTCTTGGATTGGCAAGCGAAAATCCGAAATATTTTATTCGTGCCCGTAGCTCGAGCCGTCGAAGCAATGCGTGCAGAGCTCGCACTTCGGCAGGCCGATGGCTTTCACCACGCTGTCCAAGGTATTGAATTTCAGCGAATCCACTCCAACATGCTGACGGAGCATCTCGAGGAGTTCGGCATACTCCTTGGAATTCGGGTCACAATATTTATCGATGTTGCGGTTGTCGTCGCCTTCGATCTCCTTCACGCAACGGCGGGTGATGAGTTCCATGACCGTCTTGGAGGCCGAGAAATTGAGGAAGGGACAACCGAAGAGCAGCGGCGGACAGCTGATGCGGACGTGCACCTCCTTCGCGCCGTAGTCGTAGAGCATCTTCACATTGTCGCGCAGCTGTGTGCCACGCACGATGCTGTCGTCGCAGAAGGCCACCTTCTTGCCTTCGAGCAGGGCACGGTTGGGGATGAGCTTCATCTTGGCTACATGCTCGCGCTGGCTTTGATTGACAGGCATGAAGCTACGCGACCAAGTAGGCGTATACTTCACCACACCACGCAGGTACGGGATCTTACGCACGTTGGAATAACCCAAGGCCATGCCGATGCCCGAGTCGGGGATGGCGGAGACATAGTCGAGGTCGACATAATCGTGCTTGCCCATCTCGCGGCCTTCGTTGTAGCGGGCCTCCTCCACATTGACGCCTTCGTAGTCGGCAGCCGGATAACCGTAATAGATCCATAGGAAAGAGCAGACTTGCTTCTTCGGGCTAGGGGCAAGCAGCTGTTGCACGCCGTCCAAAGTGACCTTAACAATCTCGCCAGGGCCTAAGTTATAGCAAGTGGCATAGTCGAGGTTGATATAGCTATGGCTCTCGGAAGCCAACACATAGCCCTCTTCACTCTTACCCACCACAATAGGTGTGCGGCCGTAGTAGTCACGCGCGGCGATGACACCGTCTTCGGTGAGGATGAGCATGGAGCATGAGCCCTTCACCTTATCAAAAACGTTCTTGATGCCGTCGACGAAGTCCTCTCCTTGGGTGATGAGCAGGGCTACCAACTCGGTGGGGTTGGTATAACCCGAGCTCAGCTCGGCGAAATGCTGCTTGTTCTCCAAGCAATGGTCCACCAGTTCGTCCAGGTTGTTGATTTTGGCCACCGTAGTGATGGCGAACTTACCCAGGTGCGAGTTGACGATGATAGGCTGAGCATCCGTGTCACTGATGACGCCGATGCCGTTGTTGCCGATGAACTTGCCCAACTCGTCGCTGAACTTGGTGCGAAAATAGGTGTTTTCAATGTCGTGGATCGAGCGGTAGAATCGCTCGCCGTCGTGGGTCACCATGCCCGCACGTTTGGTTCCGAGATGTGAGTGATAGTCAACGCCATAGAACAAATCGCGTGCGCATGAATTCTTTAATACAGTACCGAAGAAGCCTCCCATAGTAGTAATAGTTTAGGTTATTGAAGATATTATTAAGGTCATAAAAACAAAAAACATCTGCGGGAACTAACCCGTAGATGGACTGCAAAAATATTGTTTTTTGGTTTACCATGCACAACAATTTTATATTTTTGCCGAAATTTTTTGCAAGTCTATGAAACTCAAACTCTACCCAACGGATCCGAACCCTCGCTACGTCAAGATGATCCTGGAATGCTTGGCCGACGGCGGCACCATCATCTTCCCCACCGACACCTTGTACGGCTTGGGAGGCTGCATCAACAACCCGCGCACCTTCGAGCGCATCTGCCAGATCAAGGGCATCCGCAAGGAGAAGGCCAACTTTTCGTTCATCTTCCACGACCTCAGCATGTTGAGCGAGTTCACCAAACCCATCAACAACGACGTCTTCAAGATGATGAAACGCAACCTGCCGGGAGCATTCACCTTTATCCTGGAGGCCAACAATAACATCCCGCGCATCTTCCAGAGCAAGAAGAAGACTATCGGTATCCGTATCCCTGACCAGCCCATCATCACCAACATCGTAAAAGAATTTGGGAGCCCCATCATGACCACATCATTGGCCGACGAGGAAGACGAAATCAACCCCTATCTCACCGATCCCGAGGAGATCCACGACCGTTACAAGGACCTGGTGGACATCGTCATCGACGGTGGCGCAGGTGAAAATGAGGAGAGTACCGTTGTGGATTGTACTGACAATGAGATTGTTATCATTCGTCAGGGCAAGGGATTGTTGGACGAATGAAAAAAATTTGGGGCTGAAAGCTAGTCATAACGAAAAAAGTAGTACTTTTGCAGCCGCTTAATCCCCCCTTACCCCCTTAAAAGGGGGAAGCGCGATGACTCGGTAGCTCAGCAGGTAGAGCACAACACTTTTAATGTTGGGGTCCTGGGTTCGAGCCCCAGCCGGGTCACCAAGAAACAAAAAATCTCCGACTTGGTCGGAGATTTTTTGTTATCTTTGCCAACCCAAAGATACTACAATGATCGACTTATTGAATGACCTCAACGAGCCTCAAAGAGAGGCCGTTACCACTATAGAAGGCCCCGTGATGGTGATTGCCGGTGCCGGCTCGGGCAAGACCCGCGCCCTCACCTACCGCGTCGCCTACATGATTCAGGAGGGCGTCGACCCCTTCAGCATCATGGCCCTCACCTTCACCAACAAGGCCGCCCGCGAGATGAAGGAACGCATCATGCAACTCGTCAACGCCAGCGACGCGCGCAACGTTTGGATGGGCACCTTCCACTCTATCTTCGCCCGCATCCTACGCATCGAGGCGGAGAAGATCGGCTTCACGGCCAACTTCTCCATCTACGACACCGACGACTCCAAGGCACTTATTACCCAAATCCTTAAGGACCTGAACCTCGACACCAAAGTCTACCCTGCCAAGCAGGTGCTGTCGCGTATCTCGGCGGCCAAGTCGAGCCTCTATTCGCCTGAGGACTACGCCAACGACCCCGAAATCCAAGAGACCGACCGCAAATCGAACAAACCGTTGATCGCACAGCTGTTCAAGCTCTATAACGAACGCCTGCATCGCGCCAACGCCATGGACTTCGATGACATCTTATATTTCACGAACGTCCTCCTTCGTGACAACCCTGACGTACTATACAAATACCAGAACCACTTCAAGTTCATCCTCGTCGACGAGTATCAGGACACCAACTACGCCCAATACCTCATCGTGAAGCGCATCGCGGCACTGTTCGAGAACCTCTGCGTGGTGGGCGACGACGCCCAGAGCATCTACGCCTTCCGTGGCGCCAACATCCAGAACATCCTCAACTTCAAGAACGACTACCCCGACTATAAGCTCATCAGGTTGGAACAGAACTACCGCTCCACCCAGAACATCGTCAACGCTTCGAACGCCGTCATCGCGCACAACAAGGACCAGATCAAGAAAAAGGTGTGGAGCGACAAGGAGAAAGGCGAACTCATCGGCCTCATCCACGCCAACAGCGACACCGAGGAAGGCACCATGGTGGCCAACAGCATCTTCCAATACAAGATGACGCGCCACCTGCCCAACAAGAGCTTCGCCATCCTCTACCGCACCAACGCCCAATCACGTTCGATGGAAGAGGCGCTGCGCAAACAGAACATACCTTATAAGATATATGGCGGCCTCTCGTTCTACGACCGAAAGGAGATTAAGGACCTGCTGGCTTACTTCCGCGTCGTCATCAACCCTGAGGACGAACAGGCGCTGCTTCGCATCATCAACTACCCTGCCCGTGGCATCGGCAAGACCAGCATCGAACGCATGATGGTCACGGCCAACGAACAACGCACGAGCATCTGGAAGTGCATGGAGAGCAACGTGTTTCCTCAGGACTTCAACATGGGCACCGTCAACAAGTTCCGCGACTTCATGGTGATGATCAAGAGCTTCCAAACCCTGCAGGCCAAGATGAACGCCTTCGAACTGGCCAAGCACATCACCAACACCATAGGCCTCATCAAGGTGCTGAAGGAAGACGACACGCCGGAAGGTGTATCGAGGGTCGAGAACGTGGAGGAATTGCTCAATGCCATCATGGAGTTCAGCGACCGCCAAGTGGACGAGACCACGGGTGAGACCGCCCGCGTTGACCTGGTGCAGTTCATGGAAGACGTGGCCCTGCTCACCGACAGCGAGATGAAGAAAGACGACCCCGACGAAGACTACGTCAGCCTGATGACCGTACACAGCGCCAAAGGCTTGGAGTTTCCCTACGTCTATGTCGTGGGCATGGAAGAGAACCTCTTCCCCGGCATCCTTAGCCTCAGCACGAGAGAAGAGCTGGAAGAGGAACGCCGTCTGTTCTACGTGGCCATCACCCGTGCCATGACCAAGCTTACACTCAGCTATGCCGAGCAACGTTACCGTTACGGCAACCTCACCCTCAGCGAGCGTTCGCGCTTCGTCGACGAAATCGACGCCAGCCTCATCGAACAGACGCAGAAGGCCTCGTTCAGAGGCACCTCGCCCGTGGGCGGCAAGCCCTTTGGACGGTTCAGCGAACATGGCTTCCGCAACCTCCCGAACACGCCCACGACGAGACCTACGCCCAGCCAGCCTGCCGCCAGTCAGCCCGCCGCGTCCCAAAACTTAGAGCCGTCAAACCCCGACCTACTTCAGGAAGGCATGCGTGTGATGCACGCCAAGTTCGGCGCAGGCACCGTCCTCAGCGTCGAAGGCGCAGGCGCCAACAAGAAAGCCAGCGTCCGCTTCGACACATCAGGCGTCAAGATGCTCATGCTGAAGTTTGCAAGGTTGGCCATAATCAAATAAAAATCCCTATCTTTGCGGCAAAATTGAATCTATGGACAGAACAGGATTAACCTACAATACAGAAAAAGAACAGATCGTCATCTCGGAATACGGCCGTTGCGTGCAGGAGATGATCAAGAAATTGCCTGAGATCGAGGACCGTGAGCAGCGCACCGAGGCCGCCAAATACATCATCAGCGTGATGGTACAGATGAACCCGAGCATCAAGCAGTCGAGCGACTACGAGCACAAACTCTGGGACCACCTCTATATGATCTCGGGCTATAACCTCGACGTGGACAGCCCATTCGCACCGCCCATCCCTGTGGAGCAACAAAGCAAGCCTCAGCATATCGGTTACCAGAACAACGACATCAAATACGGTCACTACGGCCAATACCTCATCAAGATGATTGAGGCTGCCTCGCAGGAAGAGAACGACGAAGTGCGCGAGGCCCTTGCCTACTCTTTGGCAGGCCAGATGAAGCGCGACTACCTGGAATGGAACAAGAGTGTCGTCAACGACCAAGTCATCATCGACGACCTGAAGAACCTCTCGGGTGGACGTCTCGTCATCTCCGACGAATCGAAGCTGAACAGCAATGGCGACCAACCTGGAAAAGGCCAACCCCAAGCCAAGCAGCAACAACAGCAAGGCAAGAAGAAAAAGAAGAAAGTGCCGAACCTGAAGGCCAACATGAACAACCCCAACAACCCGGCCTACAAGAAACGCATGCAAGAACTCGGAAAACTCTAATGCCATGGCATCATTGAAAATCAAAGGCGGCGGCAAGCTGCAAGGCGAAATCATCCCGCAAGGCGCGAAAAACGAGGCCATGCAGATCCTCTGTGCCTGTCTGCTGACGGAAGAGAAAGTCACCATCCACAACCTGCCCGACATCCTTGACATCAACAACCTGATCGCCCTGTTGGAAGGCATGGGCGTCAGCGTCGAGCGCCCTACACGGCACGACATCACCTTGCAAGCCAAGTCGCTCAACTTCGACTACTTCAATGGCAGTGACTACCAAAGCACCGCCTCCAAGCTGCGTGGTAGCGTGATGATGACCGGCCCCATGTTGGCCCGCTTCGGCAAGGCCTACATGCCCAAACCCGGTGGCGACAAGATTGGCCGCCGCAGGCTCGACACCCACGTCATCGGTCTGCAGAAACTGGGAGCCATCTTTGATTTCAACGACTATAAAGTCGGGGTGCAGCAAGGCGGCCTGAAAGGCTGTTACATGCTCCTCGACGAAGCCTCGGTCACCGGCACGGCCAACATCGTCATGGCCGCCGTGATGGCTCAAGGCACCACCACCATCTTCAACGCCGCCTGCGAGCCCTACCTCGTGCAGCTATGCACCATGCTCAACAACATGGGTGCCGACATCAAAGGCGTGGGTTCCAACCTTTTGACCATCAACGGTGTAAGCCGTTTGCATGGCACAGAACACACCCTGCTTTCCGACATGATTGAAGTAGGCTCCTTCATCGGCATGGCCGCCATGACAGGTAGCGAGATCACCATCAAGAATGCGGGCATCGCACAGCTGGGTATCATACCTGATGTGTTCCGCAAACTCGGCATACAGATGGAATATCGTGGCGACGACATCTTCATCCCTGCACAGGAACACTACGAGGTGCAGACCTTCATGGATGGCAGCATCCTCACCGTGGCCGACGCACCATGGCCTGGCTTCACGCCCGACTTGATCAGTATCGTTTTGGTGGTGGCCACACAAGCCAAAGGCACCGTGCTCATCCACCAGAAGATGTTTGAGAGCCGTCTGTTCTTCGTCGACAAGCTCATCGACATGGGCGCGCAGATCATCCTTTGTGACCCGCACCGTGCCAACGTCATCGGCCTCGACCACGCCCATGCCCTACGAGGCATCCGCATGGCCTCGCCCGACATCCGCGCCGGTGTCTCGCTGCTCATCGCAGCACTCTCGGCCAAGGGCGACAGCATCATCGACAACAGCGACCAGATCGAACGCGGCTACCAGTACATCGACAAGCGCGTCAACGCCCTCAGCCTCAACGGGCCTATCATCGAGCGCCTCTAAGCCAAACCCGCCTTCACGACCCTGCCATTTTGTCAAAGCATAAGCTTTGGCAAAGGATTTGATTGTTGTTGCCGCAAAATGACAAAAGAGTAAAACACACACATATCATGACAGAAAACGAAAACGTTAACAATCAAGACGATGCCTTGAAAGACACCGTCAATCCCGACATGGAAAACAGCCAAGAACCCGTTGACGAACAGCCGAAACAAGAAGAAAACACCGAAGCCAAAGAGGCTCAAGGTGACAATGTTGCAGATAAAAAGTCAAAGCGGTTCAAGATCCGTCATGCCCAAGAGAAGGCATTGGAAGAAGAAAAAGCCAAATATGCCGAGTTGAACGACAAATACCTGCGTCTATTCTCGGAATTTGACAACTTCCGCAAGCGCACCGCCAAGGAAAAGCTGGAGCTGACGGTCACGGCTTCGGAGAACGTCATCAAGGACATCCTGCCCGTGTTCGACGACTTCGAGCGTGCTCTTCAAAACATGGAAAAGAACGGCAACGAGGCTGACATGCAAGGCGTCACCTTGATCTTCAACAAGCTGAAAGACACGTTGAAGAAGAAAGGCTTGGAAGAAATCGACGCCATGGATGCCGAGTTCAACACTGACGAACACGAGGCTTTGACCATGATTCCCGCCCCTGAGGAGGACAAGAAAGGCAAGGTCCTGGACGTTATCCAAAAGGGCTACAAGCTGAATGGCAAGGTGATTCGCTTTGCGCGTGTCGTGGTTGGTAATTAAAAAGACGGCCCTTCGACAGGCTCAGGGACCTGCAAAAGCTAAGGTCGTTGAGCCTGTCGAAACGCCGACCCAATGAAAAAAGCAAAAACAATGGCAGAAAAAAGAGATTACTACGAGGTGCTTGGGGTCAACAAGAACTCCACGCCTGACGAGATAAAGAGCGCCTACCGTAAGGCTGCCTTGAAATGGCACCCCGACAAGTGGGTGAACGGCACCGACGCCGAGAAGAAGACCGCCGAGGAGAACTTCAAGGAAGCCTCGGAGGCCTATTCCGTGTTGAGTGACGAGAACAAGAAGGCGCGTTACGACCGTTACGGCTTCGCCGGCATGGACGGCAGCTCAGCGAGCGGTGGCGGCGGCTTTGGTGGCTTCGGCGACTTCGACTTGAACGACATCCTGAACAGCGTGTTCGGCCGTGGCTTCGACTTCGGTGGAGGCTTCAGCGGCTTCAGCGGTTTCGGTAGCGGTAGCAGCCGCGGTGGCACCGTCAAGCAACGCGGATCCAACATCCGCGTGAAGGTGAAGCTGAACCTGCAGGAGATCGCCCACGGCGTGAAGAAGAAAATCAAGGTCAGCAAATACGTCGCCTGCACGCACTGTCACGGCAGCGGCTCTGAGGACGGCTCCACCGAGACCTGTCCCACCTGCCACGGTCGTGGCCAGGTTGTGCAGACCGTCAACAGCTTCTTCGGACAGATGCAAACAGCCTCGGTGTGTCCCACCTGTAACGGCACTGGCACCGTCATCAAGAAGAAATGCACCCACTGCGGTGGCGAGGGCATCATGAAAGGCGACGAAGTCATCGACATCGACATCCCAGCCGGCGTTGGTGAAGGCATGCAGCTCACCGTACGCGGCAAAGGCAATGCCGGTCCTCACAACGGCGTCAACGGCGACCTGCTCGTCCTCATCGAAGAAGAGCCGCATCCCGACTTCGAGCGCGACGAGAGCACGCTGATATACAACCTGTTCATCACCATCCCGGAGGCCATCCTCGGCACCCAAGCCGAAGTGCCCACCGTCGACGGCAAGGTACGAGTGAAGATCGCTCCTGGCACACAGAGTGGCAAGGTGCTGAGACTGAGAGGCAAAGGCCTGCCCATCCTCAACGGTTACGGTAGCGGCGACATGCTCGTCAACGTCAACGTGTGGGTGCCTAAGAAGGTCAGCAAGGAAGAGGAACAGCTATTGCAACAGCTTGGCCAGTCGCAGAACTTCAAGCCCAACCCCAGCCCCGAGGAAAAGAGCTTTTTCAATAAAATCAAAGACTACTTTAACTAAATAAACCGGCGTTTCGACAGGCTCAACGACCTTGCAAGGGTCCCTGAGCCTGTCGAAGGGCCCGTTTTACAATTAAAACATGACTAAAATATCCGTCAACGAGGTCACCAAGTGTTATGCGGGCCACACGGCTTTGGACCGTATCAGCATCGACATCCCGGAGCACTGCATTTATGGGCTTTTGGGCCCCAACGGTGCAGGCAAGACCACCCTCATCCGCATCCTCAACCAAATCACCATGCCCGACTCGGGCCAGGTGCTCATCAACGGGGAGCCGCTTGGACAAAAACACGTGGCCAGCATAGGCTATCTCCCCGAGGAAAGAGGCCTTTACAAAAAGATGAAAGTGGGCGAGCAGGCTATCTACCTCGCCGAGCTGAAAGGCATCAAGAAAGCCGAGGCACAGCGTAGGCTGAAACAATGGTTCGACAAGTTTGAAATCGGCGGCTGGTGGGACAAGAAAGTGGAAGAGCTCAGCAAGGGAATGCAGCAGAAGGTGCAGTTCATCACCACCGTCATCCACGAGCCCGACATCCTCATCTTCGACGAGCCTTTCAGCGGCTTCGACCCCATCAACGCCAACATGCTGAAGGAGTCCATCCTCGAGTTGCGCGACAAAGGCGCCACCATACTCCTCTCAACGCACAACATGGCTTCCGTTGAGGAACTCTGCGACCGCATCACCCTCATCAACAAAGGGAAGAGCATCCTCGAGGGCAAGGTCAGCGACATCAAACGGCAGCACGACACCCACAAGCGTGAGATCGTAGTGCGCACCACGACGCCGCAGGCCATCTATGCCTTGGGCGACACCTATAATAATATAAAGGTGGAGCAGACCGACGTTGAGGACGAGATGCGACTGACCTTGTATAGTGCCACGTCGAACGACCTCATCGCCCAGCTGCTCCAAAACGGACAGCTCGTCTCTTACAAGGAAGTGTTGCCTTCGATGAACGACATCTTCATCCATGAAGTTCAATCCCAAAACCAAGCCTCATGAACAAGATCGGACTCATCATCAGACGCGAGTATCTGACACGCGTGCGCAAGCGCAGCTTCCTCATCATGACCTTCCTCGGTCCCATCCTCATGGCGGCCATCTATATCATCCCTATCATGCTGGCCCTCAACAGCAGCAACGAGAACATGCGCATCGCCGTCGTCGACGAGAGCCATTGGTTTGAGGACCGCTTTCAGGACAACAAGGAACATACCTTCGTCATCCTACCCGGTCAGCCTATCGACTCGGTGAAAAACCTGGTGAAGGAGAACATCTTCGACATGGCGCTTTACGTCCCACCCACCCAGCTCAACATCCCATCCAACGCTATCGTCTACAGCATACGTCAGGTGCCTATGGAAGTGGAGACCTACATCAGCAGGGTGATGCAAAAAGAGATCGAAGACCAGAAACTGATGGCCAACGGCGTCGACCCTGAGATTGTCAGTGCCGTCAAGACCGACGTCAACCTCTCCATCATGCGCATGGACGAGAAAGGCAACGAGAAGGAGACCTTCACCAAGGTACAGTTCTCCCTCGGCATCGCCTTGGCCATGCTAGTGTATATGTTCATCATCTTCTTTGGAGGACAGGTGATGCAAGGCGTGGCTGAAGAAAAGACCAACCGTATCATCGAAGTCATCGTCAGCTCGGTGAAGCCTTTCCAGCTGATGATGGGTAAGATCATCGGCGTCTCCTTGGTGGCACTCACCCAGTTCGTGCTATGGATTGTGCTGACAGGTGCCCTCTACCTGGGCTTCTCTGCCTTCATGGGTCTCAGCAATCCCGAGATGCTCTCTTCGGGGACCGTGATGACACAACAAATCAGCAACGAAAACGTCATGAACAACGAGAGTGTGCAAAGCATACTGCAGATCGTTCACTCCATCGATTTCGGCACCATCATTGCTACCTTCCTTATCTTCTTCATCCTCGGATACTTACTCTACGCGACCCTTTATGCCGCCATCGGCTCGTTGGTCGACAACAACACCGACGCCCAGCAGTTCACTCTGCCCGTCACCGTCCCTTTGATTGTCGCCATCATTTCCTCGTTCTACATCGTCAACAACCCCGACAGCAGCCTATCCGTATGGCTCTCCATGATCCCCTTCACCTCCCCTATCTCCATGATGGTGAGGATCCCATTCGGTGTGCCCATTTGGCAAATCGTGCTTTCTATCGTATTGTTGGCCGGCACTTTTGTGTTGATGACCTGGGTCGCTGCAAAAATCTACCGCACGGGTATTCTGATGTACGGAAAAAAACTTTCCTACAAGGAAATATTCAAATGGTTGAAATATAAATAGATTTTTTTGTATTTTTGCAGGCTCGTAATGAGTAAAATTGACCACTGAGAATAGTTAAATAATTAAAAGTCAAATAATTAAATTAGTTTTACAATGCAAAACAAAGGAGCAATCAGGACGATAGCCATTATCTTCGCGCTGATCTTTCTCTATCAGCTCTCCTTCACTTTGGTGACCAAGAGAGTGGAAAAGAAAGCAGAGAAGTTTGCCGAAGTTGAGGCTACGAAACTTGCAAATGGAGATGAGTCATTAGATTTGAATCTCTTGAAAAATGAGATGGAATCGCACTATTTGGACTCGATGAGCAACGTGAATGTGTACAACTTGGGTTTCAAGAAGTTCACCTATCGCGATGCTAAGGAAAAAGAAATCAACTTGGGTTTGGACTTGAAGGGTGGTATGAACGTCACCCTGGAAGTCTCGGTGAAAGACATCGTCAACGCCTTGTCGGGCAACTCGCAAGACCCCACCTTCTTGAAAGCCATGGAATTGGCCACCATTAGGCAGGAGCAGAGCAAGGGCGACTTCGTCACCCTGTTTGGCGAAGCTTTCAAAGAGACCGATCCCAACGCCAGTCTTGTCTCCATCTTCCTGTATGAATTCAAGGACAAAGGCATCAACATCAATTCCAGCAACGAAGACGTGCTGAAGGTCTTGAAGAGCGAATGCGATGGCGCCATCGACCGTTCTTACCAGATCCTGGGAACCCGTATCGACCGTTTCGGTGTGGCTCAGCCCAACATCCAAAAGATGGAGAACTCGGGCCGTATCCTCGTCGAACTTCCCGGTATCAAGGACCCGAAGCGTGTGCGTAAGCTCCTCCAGGGCACGGCACAACTCGAATTCTGGGAGACCTACAACTTTGCCGACGTGCAGCAGTTCTTCAATGAAGCTGACGCCAAGCTGGCTGAGACCAGAAAGGCCAAGAGCTCGTTGGACGAGACTGAAGCCCCTGTGGTTGTCGACGACAGCCTCGTTGAAGACAACACCCAGGTGATCGCCGAAGAAGGTGCCGAAGTGGCCGAGGCCGACAGCACTGACAGCAGCCTCCTCGACCAACTTGCCGAGAACCAAGAGGAAGAGCAAGTCGCCGAAGACGAAAGCATGGATCAGTTCGCTGAGAACCATCCTTTGTATGCCAAACTGCAGCCCATCAACGGCGGTTCAGCCCGTGTGGGTATCGCCCAGGTGAAAGACACCGCCGCCATCAACAAGATGCTGGCCGAGGTGCAGGGCATCTTCCCCCGCAACCTCAAGCTCGCTTGGACGGTGAAGCCCGAGACCTATCCTGGCCAGAACGGCGAGAACATCGAAGTGCTCGACCTCGTCGCCCTGAAGATGTCGCGCGAAAACAAATGCGCCCTCGGTGGTGAAGTCATCACCGACGCCCGTCAGGACTACGGTCAGAGCAACCAAGTGGAGGTCACCATCCAGATGAACCCCGAAGGTGCCAAAGCCTGGAAGCGCCTCACCGGCGAGAACATCGGCAAGCAGATCGCCATCGTCCTTGACGATTACGTCTACTCCTACCCTGTCGTCAACGGCGAAATCCCGAACGGTCGTTCCTCCATCTCTGGTGGCGGCATGACCATCGAAGAGGCTCAAGACTTGGCCAACATCCTGAAGGCCGGTAAGTTGCCCGCCCCTGCAAGAATCCTTGAGGAGCAGGTCGTTGGTCCTTCACTCGGTAAGGAAGCCGTGCAAAAGGGTATGTGGTCGATGGTGTTCGCCTTCCTCCTCGTGCTGGTTTACATGGTGTTCTTCTACAACAAGGCTGGTCTCGTTGCCGATATCGCCCTGTTGGTCAACGTGTTCTTCCTGTTCGGTGTGCTGGCTTGCCTCGGCTCGGTGCTGACCCTGCCTGGTATCGCCGGTATCGTGTTGACCTTGGGTATGGCCGTTGACTCGAACGTGATTATCTTCGAGCGTATCAAGGAAGAGATCAAGGCCGGTAAGGGCTTGAAGCTCGCCATCGCCGATGGTTACAAGAACGCTTACTCCGCCATTATCGACGGTAACGTCACCACCTTGATCACCGGTATCATCCTGATCATTTTGGGTACGGGTCCTGTCCACAGCTTCGCCGTCACCCTCTGCATCGGTATCCTGACCTCTCTGGCCACGTCCATCTTCATCTCGAGACTGATCTTCGAACGTATGCTGGACAAGGAAAGAAACATCACCTTCAGCACTGCTTGGACGCGCAACTTCTTGCAGGATAAGCACTTTGACTTCATCGGCATGCGCAAGACCTCGTTCATCATCTGCATCGTGTTCTTGGTCATCAGCTTGGGTTCGCTTGGCATCCGTCGTTTGAACCTCGGTATCGACTTCAAGGGCGGCCGTAACTACGTTGTCCAATTCGACAACCCGAGCATCAAGGTTGAAGACGTGCGTGAGGCTCTGAGCACCGCCGACTTCGACAAGAACGCCATCCACAGTGCTCTCGCCATGAGAGAAGACCAAGAGGTTGACGACTGGTCAGCTCCTGAAGTGAAGACCTATGGTACCAACGGTCAGGTGAAGATCACGACCAAGTTCTTGATCAACAACGACAGCCCCGCCGTCGACTCAGTCATCCAAACCATCCTCTACGACGGTTTGAAGGGTCTTTACAACAATAACCTTGAGATGAGCCAATTCTCTTCGGAAGACGAGACCGTGGGCATCCTGAGCACCCAGAAAGTGGGCGCCACCATCGCCAGCGACGTCACCCGCAAGTCCATCTGGGCTATCATCGTGGCCTTGGCTCTGATGTTCGTCTACATCGCCATCCGATTCAAGAAATGGCAATATGGTGTGGCTTCCATCATGGCCCTGACGCAAGATACCATCATCGTGTTGGGTATGTACTCCTTGTTCTACAACGTGCTGCCCTTCACCATGGAAGTCGACCAGAGCTTCATCGCTGCTGTGCTGACCGTCATCGGTTACTCCATCAACGCTACGGTGGTTATCTTCGACCGTATCCGTGAGAATGTCGGTTTGCATCCGAAGAGCTCCTGGAAGGCCAATATGAACAGTGCCGTTAACAGCACCTTGACCCGTTCGTTCAACACCTCGGGTTCGACCTTGGTCGTGTTGCTCGCCATCTTCATCTTCGGCGGTGACACCATCCGCGGCTTCATCTTCGCCCTGTTGGTCGGTGTGCTGGCCGGTACCTTCTCCTCAGTGTTCCTGTCATCGCCTTTCGCCTATGTCTTGATGAAAGGCAGCAAGAAAGACAAGGTCATCGAAGAAGAAAACGATTCAAAGAAGAAATGATGTAACACCATCGTTCACCTTCTGAACTGATTGAAAATCCCGCTGGTAACGGCGGGATTTTTTTGCTTTTTCTTATCTTTGCAGCGATGAAACGTCCGCTTATCATAGGATTGGCCTTGTTGCTGGCCTGGGCTGCCTGTCATCGGGCAGCGGAAGCGCCTGAGCCAGCGGTCTCCGAACTTGCGGTCCGTGAGGCCCATCGAAGGGTTGAAGGGCTGTCCCCTGTCTTGTCTGCCCTCGACAGCCTGATGTGGCAGCAGCCCGACAGTGCCTTGGCCGTATTGTGGGATTATTTGGACGACGATGGTAGAGACATAGCGCGCTACGTCTCTACAAATGAAACGTTTGATAACCATTACGCCCACCTGCTGACTGCCGAATTGCTCTACAAGAACGACTACGCCCAAACCAACCGCGCGGAATTGCAGCAAGCTGTGGCCTATTTCGACAGCCTCATTCGGCCGACTCCCCCTTTTAAATGGGCCGGGGGGATTAAAAAAGACCTCACCCCCAATCTCGTATTCTTGGATGCCCGCGCCCATTATATTGATGGTGTGGGCTACTACGAGCACGACAGCGTAGTGGAAGCCTGCGCCGAATACCTGAAGGCCTTGGAAACGATGGAGGGGCGTTTCGATGAAAAGGCATTGACGGGACATCGGGCAAGGTTCATGGCCTACACTTTCAATCGGCTTGGGGAGTTGTTCTCAGGACAGTTCATGATGGAGTCGGCCATTGATTGTTATGGCAAATCAGTCGTTTTCAGCAAGATAGAACCTACTTCCATTTACGGGATAGCAAACGCTTATTACCGAATGGGAACCCAATTTGATGCTTTGGAAAAGAAAGACACGGCCTTCGTTTATTATAGGTTGGCCTTAAATGCTCTGCCAGATACCAACAATTCTTATTATCGCGACATCTTGTCAAGCATGGCTTTTCTCGACTATCAGCTAACAAACGACCAAGGCAAGGCTATAGATAAATTACACCATGTTGCAATGCAGGCAATTGACGAGGCTGAAAAGAATACAAGGTATATGGTCATTGGCTCCATTTATTTCATGGAACAAGAATACGATGCCGCTTTGCCGTATCTTGATTCGGCGTATCGGGCCAGTAAGGACGTGGCTGTCCAAATTCAAATGGCGGAAAGTCTGCGCGATGTTTATAGAAACATTGGCAATGAAGGCAAGGCAGAAGAATACGCCAATTTCTTGTCGCAATATGCGGTTTCGAATTATGAACAGAAGACCGCGCAATCGCAACTCTCCAACTTGTATCAGAACTATCACCAGAGGAAGGCTAAGATTCAGAACGAATTGGAAAAAGCAAGGTTGCGGCAGAGGTTTTTCTTGTTCTCGGTGCTGCTTGTGCTTTTGTTTGTTGCGGTCACGGTCTTACTACTTAGACGTAGGCACAAGATAAGAATTCGGGCAACAGAGGAGATGCTAAAATCAGAGGGAATGTTGCATGCAGCCGAATTGAACGACCTCCGCGACATCAACAACCAGTTGCAAAACGAGAACCAAAAACTTGCGAAGCAACAGGAATCCATGCATGCAAAAGCCAAGGAAAAGGAATATGAAGCGTTGCTAAATGAAGAAATCTGCATGGATCTACTGCAACGATTTGGCAAAACAGACATTCTTACCACCATCAAGCCCGAAGAATATGCGGCATTGTCCATTACCCCAAAAGAGAAACAAGCCTTGGCCAAGGCCGTCATGAGGCATTGTCCTGGTTTTGATTCGATAATAAAAGCCAAGTATCCAACAATTAGGATAGCTGATATAGATGTCTGTCGATTCTATTTGATAGGTCTCTCTGAACAGCAGATAGCCGTATTGTTGCAGAAGGACTATTCCACCATTTGGAAACGAACCAAACGGCTGAAAGAGATGATGAATTGCGTGGAACCGAGGATGCATTTGCGGCGGCTGTTGTTTGAATTAGAGGCACAAGAATGAGTTTTTCAGTTATTTTTGGAGACAGAAAATCGTGAAGAAATAATGGTGTAGCAAATGCTTGATTTATAATTATTTAGCATATTATTTGCAATAATTTGCAATAAACAACTCGGCCAAAAACATTGACAGGATTTGGAAACGGCCTACTTTTATCGTCGAAAACTAAACCACAAAATCATGTCAAAAGTCAAACACTACTTCCTTTTAAGCTGCCTATTATTTATGGCGGGTTTCTGCTACTCCAACAACGTCTCGAAGCATGTTTATGATAAAAAAGATGGGCATCCTATTATTATCATTACTCGCATACCTTACAGCGGGGTGGACAAAGGTTCCTCTATCCAAGCTTCTATCGACAGCCACTATCTCGCGGTGTCCTTCACGGAGAACCTCGGCCAAGTGCAGGTGGAAGTGACCACCGACACGGGCGGCTCGGTGGACTGCCTCTCAACGCAAACGCCTAACGGTATGAGCATCTACATCCCCCTCGCGGGAGATTACATCGTCAACTTCACCTTACCTAACGGGGACGAGTACTATGGTGAATTTACAGTAACAGAGTAACAACAACTAGCACAAACCTAAAACAACAGAAAATGAAAAGATTTACAAAGACATTGGTCGTGGCAGCAGTGGCTGTCGCAACAACTGCGGCCATCCTTGTGGGCTGCAAGAAAGAAAAGAACGAGGAAACGGCAAGAAGGGTAAACAGCAGTGAAGTGCAGGCTATGCTGGACAGAATCAAATCTTTCAAGGAACTTCGCGACGCTGTCAACGCGGGTGCGAAGACTGGCGGCTGCATGACAGTCGAGGAGATGCGGCAAATCCTCGACCTGACGACAAACTACGAACACAGCGAACACATGACCTACTGCGTAAACACGGTGCTTGACACATTGCACGTGGCTATGCCTGCCGTCGACGGTGAGGGTAACGTGAACGAAACGGACGTGGTGGCAACCTACAACGCCTTTGAAGCGGCTTTGGAAAGCTGCATGGCCTCCGCCAACGACGGCAGAAACGTGCCGAGCCTATTCAGCATCGTCATGCCCGAATCCAACGCAAAGGACTTTGACAACATCGATATCGTTTTTACAAGAGGCGAAGTTTCTGAAGACGAACAGACAAGTGACTATCCTTTTTCTCAAGGCGCCAATTGGATATGGGGTAGGAATTTAGGCCTGTGCGATCCTGGTCTTTTCAACAGCCAATTGGATGCGGCTGACAAGCTGACCGAGTGTTTCACTTTCGACCGCACCCCACCACAAGAAGGCATGGAATTGATGCTCACGAGTACACATTATGTCACATATACCATCTATCCTAAACAGTATTCGAATTGGTTTTTTTGGGATCCTACTGTCACCACCCCTTGCACGGATCATTGGCTGTTCTATTACTTCGGCCCTGACTCATATGAACCATGCATTTCGTGGGAAGAGCTAAATTGCTATTGGGCCAACATCAATGCCGAGGTAGTCGATGAAAATGCGCCTCTTCACTATCATATTTTCTACCTATCAAATATTCCCTACTTTGAGGCCGAGGTACAGGATGTGACAATTCCAGAGGTTCACGACACCGTATCAAAGATTCATAATCTTAAGGTTATTTATTCCGACTATTATTGGTACACCCCAGGCATTTAATCTTTATTTGACTAAGACCTAAACAATGTCATATAACAGAATCGTTTTACCATTCGCCTTGGCCCTGCTTTGGGGGGCCAAGGCTTTCGCGCAGGAGTGGGAGTACTCACATTCCTACATAAAGGACACGGTGCTATACCAATATCATAACACATACGAGATTCCTTTAACACACAACATCGTCGTGAAAGAAATCGTTGAGCCATGGACGTCTATCTCCACACGGGTGGGACTCTCGCTGCTTTCGCCAGAAGGTGAGTTGATAATACGCACCGAGCATTACAAACCCGCCTTCTGGAGCAGTCAAATGCATTTTCTTCAGAACGACGATGGCGAACTGTTCACGCTGACGACCTACAATCCCGACCACGACTACAGGTCGCCCAACTATTTCATGAACTTCGACACCATCCCCGACTTCGCCATCCTTGGACTTTACGAGCTTGACGACAGTCTAAACATCGTGCGGAGCATGGAACATCGGTTCATCGTCGACACTTTCGAGATGAGGGGCAACGAGTGGTGGGAACGTTCGAAGAATAGGCGGTCGGGCTACATTCATCCCTTTTCGGCCTTTGTGGACGAAGATGGCAACATCGTGGGCAACTATGTCAAGGCCATCAGCTTCGGCCACGAGGACATCGCCAAAGACACCATAGTCTTCTTCAGGATGGACTTCGACGGCAATCTTATCACCAAGGTCGATTATCCCTGCGCTTCGACGGGTGGCGATGTGATTCCTTTCTGCTGGGCCACCCAAAGTGGGAACATGGTAAAAATCAACGACAGCACATATGTGATGTACGACTTAAGTTGTTCCATCTTCGGCGGGGGAGGCAACGTCATCTACCTCGACCGCGATTTCAACGTCACCCTCATCCGACGCATCTCCCACACCAATGCCGCTGATAATTATAGTTACATATATCCATCCATCCTTCGAAGCCCACACAACACCACGTACGTTTCTTCTACGGTAAGCGATGAGACCAAGAACACTTATGACATACACCTTTACGAGTACAACGACACAGACGGATTATGGGGTTATATGCATCCCGTTCACCATATCAAAAGATTTTATAATTGGGATCATACTGCCAGTTTTAAGGGCATAGCATTAGACAAGGCTGGAGACATCTATATTGCATATACTCTGAATCTCGGATTATGTGACTGCCTCGACTCGTGGATGATGATAGAACGGCTCGATGAAAGCATGGACACCATCAGTACCTTATATTACGATATCAACGGGGATGTCGACATCCATAGCGAAGCATACGACATTGTGGCACTGTCAGACGGCGGAATACTGCTCACGTCCAACTCAAAAGACATGAACAATACAAGAAATAGGTGGAACACTGTCACCAAGTTTCCAGCCGAGGCCTTCGTCGGCATCGAGGAGGCGCATGCCAATGGTCTGAAGGTGGCCATCGCCTACCCCAACCCTGGAAAAGATGTGCTGAACATCCGCACAGGCTTGCACAACGCAAGAGTGGAGGTGTACGACACGAACGGAAAACTCGTCCACAGACAAGCCATCACGGAGGATGTGACGCCGATTGATGCGGCAGCTTGGGCAAATGGAGTGTATGTGTGGAAGGTTTACAAGGGCCACACCAAGGCAGAAACGGGTAAGTGGGTGAAGGAATAGGCGCCTATCATTCTTCAGTCTTACCACACGAAAAAAACTTGCATTTCCTAAAAACCTCTTCCCGCTGGTAACGGCGGGATTTTTTTATTGCCAAATCCTTCTCCGATTCACGGAATTGTTGTACCTTTGTCCGATAATATTATCGCGTATTCCGCGTTTGAAGAAAAGAGAATTTACGTCTATGAAAAGATACATCCTTATCCTCATGTCGGCCCTGTTCATTTTCATGAGCAGCGACCTCTATGCGCAGAGAAGAAACCCTGCCAAAAACGCCGACCTCGCCTTTGGGCGCAAGCAATACACCGAGGCTGCCGACCGCTACAAGAAAGCCTACCGCAAGGTGCGCCGCAACAAAGACGAGCGCAACCGCATCAGCTTCCAGATGGGCGAATGCTACCGCCTCATCGGCCTCACCAAACGCGCCGAGCCTTACTACAAGCGCTTGCTGAAAACGGAATACCCCAACACCCATCCTGAGGTCTACCTCTATATGGCCGAGGTCTATAAGCAGAACGAGAAGTTCAAAGACGCCATACAGATGTATGAGATGTATGCACAGAGGGTACCGAATGACCCACGAGGACCCATAGGCATCGAGACTACGCAACAGATCCAGGAATGGATGGAGAACCCATCGAAATATGAGCTCACGGCGTTGAAGAAGGTCAACTCGACAAAAGACTCCGACTTCGGTGCCTGTTGGACCAACAATAACTACAACGAGATCATCTTCACCTCCACGCGCGACGCTGCCACCGGCAAGGAGAAAGACGGCATCACCGGTCAGGAATTTGCTGACTTCTTCATCTCGAAGCAGGACCGTAAAGGCGACTGGAGCACCCCCGTGCTTGCCGACGAAAACGAGAACATCAACACGAACGCCAGCGAGGGCACGCCCTTCATGAATGAACGCTACACCAAACTCTACTTCACACGCTGTCAGAATGGTGCCCACCGTAAGAACGGCTGCCAGATCATGGTGGCAGGCAAGAGCGGTGGTGCCTTCTCTGATGCCCGTCCCGTGGAGATTTCCGGCGTCGACACCTTGGATATCGTCGGCCACCCCACCCTTTCGAGCGACGAGCTCATCATGTATTTCGCTGCTGAACGCAAAGGCGGCTTCGGCGGCAACGATATCTGGGTGGCCATGCGCGAAAACACCAGCGAGCCATTCAAGCATCCCTTCAACCTCGGCGAACGCATCAACACGCCCGGCAACGAGGTGTTCCCGTTCTTGAGATACGACACCACCCTTTACTTTGCCTCCGATGGTCACGGCGGCATGGGCGGTCTCGACATCTTCGTCTCATCTATGGACACCGCAGGCGAATGGGGCGAGCCTCGTAACCTGAAGTATCCCATCAACTCGGTCGGCGACGACTTCGCCATCGTGTTCCACCCCAACGACGAGCGCGGCTTCATCTCATCCAACCGTGGCAACAGCCGTGGCTTGGACAACATCTACTACTTTGAAGAGCCGCCCATCCTGTTCACCTTCTCAGGCGTCGTCAAAGATGCCAAGACCAAACAATTCGTCAGCAACGCCATAGTGCGATTGGTGGGCAGCGATGGCTCCAACTTATCTACCCGCACCAACGAAAAGGGTTACTTCAACTTCAGTGACAGCCAGATCAACAAAAACACGACCTACGATATCAGCATCGACAAGGACAACTACTTCACGCTGACCGCACAGGAGACCACCATAGGACTGGAGTTCAGCAAGGACATCGAGAAAGACTACGACATCGAGCCCATCCCACAGGAGCCCATCATGCTGCCCGACATCCTCTACGACCTGGGCAAATGGGACCTCAAGCCCCAGTTTGAAGACTCGTTGCAAGGCTTGATCGAGACCCTGCAGGTGAACCCGACCATCACCATCGAGTTGGCCTCACACACCGATGCCCGCGACACCGACGAGCACAACGACATCCTGTCGCAGAAGCGTGCACAGAGCGTCGTCGACTACCTCATCATCCGTGGCATCGACCCGCTGCGACTCACCGCCAAGGGCTATGGCGAGAGAGTGCCTCGCACCATCCAGAAAGACATGACCGTTAGAGGGTATACCTTCAAGGCGGGCACACGACTCACCGAAGACTTCATCAACAAACTGCCCAATAACGACGTGCGCGAGGCGGCCCACCAGATGAACCGCCGCACCGAGTTCCGTATCTTGAGCAAGGACTTCGTGCCTCGCGAGCACATCAACGAAGGCGGCACCGTCAACATCGCCATCAACCCACAGGAAGACCAGACTGAGAGCTTCACTGTCAACAACAAAGGCTATTTCACCTTCTTCGCCAACGTGGATGGCTACAACGAGCCCTTCACCTACAGCCAAAACGCCGACTTCTGCGTCTCGGAGAGCCGCGCACTGCAGCTGCTGAAGGACAATCGTATCGCTGCCAGCGACTTCAAGGGCGATGTGGATAAGATCCTCACTACGGGAGGCATCGCCAACAACGCCATTGTTGTCATCAAGGAAGTGAGAATTGCCGGTCGCTCGCTCTACAACGTGGAGTGCAAGGTCGTCAGCAAGATGATCGAGCAATGGGTCATCGGACAAAAGAACATGAAGCAACTCGGCAACTTCGAATTTGACACTAAGGAGAAAAAGTTAAAGTTTAAATAATGGACAATCGCTATAGCCAACGCGGCGTTTCCGCCGAAAAGGAAGACATCCACAACGCCATCAAGAACCTCGACAAGGGGCTCTATCCCAATGCTTTCTGCAAAATCATCCCCGATATTCTCGGTGGTGACCCTTTGTATTGCAACATCATGCACGCCGACGGCGCGGGAACCAAGTCATCGCTTGCCTACCTCTACTGGAAAGAGACTGGCGACATGAGTGTGTGGGAAGGTGTGGCGCAAGATGCCGTGGTGATGAACACCGACGACCTCATCTGCGTGGGTGCCACCGACAACATGCTGCTCTCCTCCACCATCGGGCGCAACAAGAGCCTGATTCCTGGCGAGGTGATCTCCGCCTTGATTAACGGAACAGAGCATTTCCTGCAGAAACTCCGTGACTTAGGCATAGGCATCTACCTGACTGGTGGCGAGACCGCCGATGTGGGCGACCTCGTTCGTACCGTCATCGTTGACAGCACCGTGACCACCCGCATCAGACGCGACGAAGTCATAGAGAACAACCTGCAACCTGGAGATGTCATCGTGGCCTTTGCCTCTTACGGACAAGCCACCTACGAAGACAGCTACAACGGCGGTATGGGCAGTAACGGATTGACTTCGGCACGCCACGACATGCTGAACCATTATCTGACAGAGAAATACGACGAGAGTTATGACCACAGCATCCCGAATGATTTGGTGTATTCCGGTCCGCACAAACTGACTGACCCGACCGAAGTTCCAGGCGTGGACGTGGGCAAACTCATCCTCTCTCCCACCCGCACATACGCCCCGCTGATGATCCCGATCTTGAAAGAGTTCCGCAAACAAATCCACGGCATCATCCATTGCAGCGGTGGCGCCCAGACCAAGGTGCTGCACTTCGTTGATAAACTGCACATTGTGAAGGACAACATGCTGGCGTTGCCGCCTTTGTTCAAGATGATTCAAGCCGCTTCGGGCACCGATTGGCATGAGATGTACAAGGTCTTCAACATGGGTTCTCGTTTGGAAATCTACACCAACGAAAAGGCTGCCAATGAGATGATTGCTATTGCAAAGCAATTCAACATTGACAGTCAAATCATTGGACATGTGGAGGCTTCGGATGTGAAGCGATTGACGATTAAGAGCGAGTTTGGAACATTTGAATACTAATCATCAACAAAACTTTATATCATTTCTGAATATGAAAAAGTTACTTTATCTCATTTGCATTGCCTGCACTATGGCTTTTTATTCCTGCGGTACGACAAAAGCCTATGTCGGTGCCAGACAAGAAAAGGCCTCACTAGCAACTATCAATCAAGGTACTAACAAACTGACCATCAAAAAAAGAAAGACCCAGGAGAGTGCCCTACTTATCCAAGTCGATTCCATTTCTGTGGGAAACTATTTCAAAGGATATCCTAAACATTGCGATATTCTACCTGGAACACATACTGTTGAAATAAGGCATTTCCAACAATGGAACGACAATCAGGCGGGTGCGGCAGCTGTGGGTGGCGTTCTGGGAGGCGCCATCGGTGGTGCCATCGCTGGCAGCATTGCCGAATCGAACAATCCACACAAGCATTATTTAATCACTTTTGATGCTGTAGCGGGCGAGACCTATAACATTATGGCTGTCACCGACCCAGAAACTATGGATGTGGATATCTATGTCACCAATGCAGCCAATGAAGAACGCGTCAAGTCCTCTTATAAATTGAAAGAGGAAGAAAAGAAATAACCTCTTTCCACATCATGGTTACTATCGCAAAACGATAGTCACGGGTATTGTCCGAACCATTTATTGACGAATTTTGGCAAAAACACCATTTTTCGTCAATAATTTTGTATTTTTGTCGGGATAATAACTGCACAATGATACAAAGAAAGACTTATCTTGCTCAATTAGAGGCTGTTTGCAATCAAGACCTCATCAAAGTGGTCACGGGCATACGCCGTTGTGGAAAATCAACCTTGATGATGGAGTTTCAAGAGGTCCTTAAATCAAAAGGAGTTGATGAAAAATGTATCGTCTCCCTGAACTTTGAAGAGCGTGAAAACAGCCAATTTGAAGACTGGAGAATAGTATACGATTTGATTCTAACAAAACTTCCTTCCACCGAGAAAAAGTATGTCTTTCTTGACGAAGTCCAACTCATCCCCCATTTCGAGAAACTTGTTGATGCCTTGTATGTCAAAAAGGACATTGACTTATATATCACAGGCTCAAATGCTTATCTATTATCAAGCGAATTAACAACTTTGCTTTCTGGAAGATACATAGCCATCAACCTGCATCCATTCTCGTTTGCTGAATACGCAACAGCATTTGAAGAGCAAAAAGATACCAGTCGATTGTTCCGCCAATACATGAACGGTTCATGTTTCCCCGAAGCAGTGAACTTGTCGAAAATATCTCCCGAACTTACGAATACATACCTGAAATCGCTGTATGAAACCATAGTCGTAAAAGATATTTCCAAACGGCACCATCTTCGTAAATTCGACACGCTTCAACGCATCATCAACTTCCTTTTCGACAGCATTGGCAGCATTATTTCTCCCAACAACATCGCAGACGAACTAAAGCGGGTTACCAAGGAAAGTTTGTCGCACAATACCGTTCAAAAATACATTCGCTTTTTTACCGAATCCTATCTGATTTATCCCGTACAATTATATAACATCAAGGGAAAGCGTTTGCTGGCAAGCAATTGCAAGTATTATGTTGTTGATTTGGGATTGAAAAACATATTGCAAACCAACAAAGTTGATGCTGACTTAGGCCACAAATTGGAAAACGTAGTGTATTTCGAACTTTTGCGCCGTGGCGGAGAAGTATATGTCGGCAAGTCAGAGGATAATGAAGTCGACTTCGTTGTGAAAAAATATGACGGGCAATTGGAGTATTATCAAGTTGCTTACACCGTTAATGACGAAAAAACCTTAGAAAGGGAATTGTCGTCATTAAGAAGGATTCGTGACAACTATCCGAAATATCTTTTGACCACCGATTTCGACAATTCAATTATTGACGGTATCAAGAAAATCAACCTCATAGATTGGCTATTGGATAGCAAATAATTTTGTACCTTTGCCCAACAATTCTGAAATCGTGGACATCACCGAGAAACTCGAAACGATAAAGCACCGCTGGGAGGAAATGGGCGAACAACTCGCCGACCCTGCTGTGGCTGCCGACATGAAGAAGTTCGTGAAGCTCAACAAGGACTATAAGGACTTGGAGCCTATCGTCATGGCCTTCAAAGAATATAAAACCTTGAAAGCCAACGTGGAAGAAGCCAAGGAAATCCTGGCCACGGAAAAGGACGAGGAGATGCGCAAGATGGCCCAAGAGGAGTTGGACACCGCCCAAACGCGCATCGAGCTATTGGAGCAGGACATCCGTGTGATGATGATCCCCAAAGACCCACAGGACAGCAAGAACGCCATCATGGAAATCCGTGCGGGCACGGGCGGCGACGAAGCCTGCCTCTTTGCCGGTGACCTATACCGTATGTACTCTAAGTTCTGTGAAAACCGTGGCTGGAAGGTCGAAGTGACCTCGGTCAGCGAAGGTGCCAGCGGTGGCTACAAGGAAATCGACTTCACTGTGACAGGTAATGGTTGTTATGGGATTTTGAAGTTCGAGTCAGGTGTGCATCGTGTGCAGCGTGTACCCAAGACCGAGACCCAAGGCCGCATCCACACCTCTGCTGCCTCGGTGGCCGTGTTGCCCGAAGCAGAAGAGTTTGACGTGGAAATCAACGAGGGCGAAATCAAGTGGGACACCTTCCGTTCGTCGGGCGCTGGAGGTCAGAACGTGAACAAAGTGGAGTCGGGCGTGCGTCTGCGTTATATGTGGAAGAACCCCAACACGGGCGAGATGCAGGAAATCCTCATCGAATGCACCGAGACCCGCGACCAACCCAAGAACCGCGAACGCGCCCTCGCACGACTGCGCACGCGTATCTACGACATGGAGTACGAGAAATACATCAACGACATCTCCGCCAAGCGCAAGACCATGGTCTCGACCGGCGACCGCTCGGCGAAGATCCGCACCTACAACTACCCTCAAGGCCGCGTCACCGACCACCGTGTGGAGGGTCTGACGGTCTATAACCTCGCCGCCGTCATGGATGGCGACTTGGATGAGATCATCAACAGATTGATGATGGCTGAAAACGCTGAAAAACTGAAAGAAAACATTGAATCATGATAATCACAAAACCCACAAAACTGTCAAAACAAAAATAGATGCGTTGGCGACAGGCACAACCGTGCCGTCGCCGGAAAGCCGCCAGTTGGCGAGCTTTCCCCAACAAGAAAACAAGTTTTGTTGGTTTTGCTGGTTTTGTGACAAAAAAACACTAATATGAATAAGCACCAGTTATTTGAGCAGATCAAGAAAAAGCAGTCGTTCCTTTGCGTCGGCCTTGACACCGACATCAACAAGATTCCGCAGGAATTGTTGGCTTTCGAGGACCCTGTTTTTGAATTCAACAAACAAATCATCAACAAGACCGCACCCTACGCTGTTGCCTACAAGCCCAACACGGCTTTCTATGAGGTCTACGGCGCCAAAGGGTGGCAAAGTTTAGAGCGCACCATCCAATACATCAAGAACAACCATCCCGACATCTTCATCATCGCGGATGCCAAACGTGGCGATATCGGCAACACCTCGGCCAACTACGCCAAGGCCTTCTTCAACACCTTGAAAGCTGACGCCTTGACCGTGGCGCCTTACATGGGTAAAGACTCCGTGGAGCCTTTCCTCAACTTCGAGAACAAATGGGTCATCCTTTTGGCCCTGACCTCCAACAAAGGCTCTCAGGACTTCCAATACCTCAATGTCGGCGAATGGATGCTGCACCAACAGGTGTTGCAAACGTCTACCACATGGGCTACTTCAGAACAAATGATGTTTGTAGTGGGTGCAACGCATCCCGAGGAGCTGGGCGAAATCCGCAAGATGTTGCCCGACTATTTCTTCCTCGTGCCCGGCGTAGGTGCCCAAGGCGGTGACTTGCAGGCCGTGGCCCACAACGGTTTGAATGACGAATGTGGTTTGCTGGTCAACTCGTCGAGAGGCATCATCTATGCCTCCAATGGCAGCGACTTCGCCGTAAGGGCTGGCGAGGAAGCGAAGAAGTTGCAGGAGCAGATGAGTGTGTTGCTGAAGGAGAAAGGACTCTTTTAAGGTCATGAGATTGCGTTCCGCATTCGCGGAATGAGGGTCCGCAATGACATTTTACCCGGTTAAATCTTTGCCATCAAGACACAACAAAAAAAGCCGCTTCGATGAAGCGGCTTTTTTCATTGCATTCCGCAGACCGATTAACGGGCCACCGAGAAGGTGCGGTTCACCATGGAGCCGTCGTTGGCAATGATGCGGATGAAATACACACCGCTGTTGAGGCTCTGCGTGTTGACTTGAGCCTTGTTGCCATTGACTTCCTGCTTCATGACGCGTTGACCGACGGCGTTGTAGACCTCAATGCTGCTCATGCCCTCACCTTCGACATTCAGGATATTGTTTGTCGGGTTAGGATAGAGCTTCACGCTGTTTTCAAGTTCATCGACGCCTTCCATCCAGGTTTGGAATGTGGTCTCAGGACCATAATAGGTCTGGCCGTTGACGACGGCATAAGCCTTCACCATATAAATGGTTGACATTTCAAGGTCGTCGGTGTAGCCAAGGATGTTCTGGAACTCATTATAGACGCCATTGATAATCATCGGCTCGGGGCTGGTCACCTTACGGCACTCGAAGCCCACTTCGTCAGGATAAACATTGCATTCCATGTGAGCCATAAAGTCGGCATGGTTGTAATCCACATTGGCGACTTCCGTTTGGGTGATATCAACCTGCACTGCACCTGCGACAGAAATCAGCTGCGAGGCAGCTTCGCCAAACTCACCATCGTCTTCATCACCAAAGAGCACGTTGCCTTGGCTGTCCTTGACGATGTAGTAGCCGTGACCGAAGGAGCAGCAGATACCATTGCCCATCTGGTCATAGATAGTGAACTGTACGCATTCGTTGGCGGGTACAGTGACATGCTCAACATGGAGTTGAGTGCCTGTGCCGCTAGCCAGCATGGTGTAGGGACCGCCAGAAGCGAGCACCGTTCCATCGGGAGTGGTGAACTCCCAGGTGATGTGGTTGCCGAACTTGTCTTGCATGAGTTCAAGCGTCAGTTCTTCCTCTTCGCCTTCGATTTCGACCTCAGCCCATTCGATGCAAGTGACCGAGCCAGTGGCATGTTTATCCATAGGCTCACCGTTGGCTTCGGTAAGGTTGACTTGCACAGGATAGGTGCCGAAAGGAACATCCAAGGTGGTGGCAATCTTCTCGACGCCATACTGCTGCAGTTCGCCTTCCCAGTTGATAGTCTTGGTTTCGCCTTCAAACACAACCTCAAACGTCATGGAGGTCAGAACATCCGTACCGATGTTCTGGACATTCACCTCGATGTCCTTGGTATGCGTGCAGGTAGCACCCCCAGCTTGGCTGATGCCCTTGATGGTGGGATAGATGGGAGCGTCGACGCCTTGCACCAATTCAAGTGCGCAACCCGTCAGGATAGGACGATAGGCGCTGCCTTGTTGACGTTCGGAAACCCAAGCCAAGAAATGGATGTTGTTCAGGTCGACGTCGACTCCATTGGGGCTGCCGATGACCTCAGGAATCAAGTACTCATAGGTTTGCGTGATCAGTGTGCCCTGGGTAGTGGGGCTGATGGGATCACCCCAAGCGCTTTGGGAGATGACATCGCGAAGGATGTGGGTGTGGACATACTGGCCATTAAGCCATTGCGTCGGGTTATAGTTGCCGTAGTCGGCTTGTGAGCCAAGGATGCTGTCTTGCAACATGGCCACGGTCAAGAAGTTCTCATCAGCGGAGCTATTGCCCGTGTAGTAGACTTCCACCGTAATAGTAGCAACACGCGTTTCCGGATTGACGACCGCCATACCAGCGATGTTGCATTCAGAAACTTGACTCAATTGTTGGTTGGCAATGCCTGCCCAAGCGCTTCTGCTCTGACCGGCAGCCGTAGTACGGTTGACCACACCAGTAGGATAGCCAGAGATTTGGAAACCACCATGTATGGTGTTACCATCAGGGGTAATCATGTTGGGATAGGAAGTCTGGGCATAACCGCCAGCATGGATGTTGATAGCCCAAAGTCTGCCAGGATTGGCAGCCATAAGCTCATTGGCAATACGGTGACCGTCAGTGCAATAGCCACAGCCACGGCCAGTGAACTCCTCAAGAATGACATTCCTGTTGGCAGGTTCTGTGGATACATACTGCTGTGCTTTCACCGAGAAAGTGAAGGCCAGCAAAGCCATTAAGGCAAAGGTAAATTTCTTCATAGTCGTAATATTTAGTTGATGAATACTATTATTTCACGCTACAAAAATACACATTAATTAAAAAAATGCGCCACTGGGTGACGCATTTTTTCAAGATTTTTGAAAAACTCTCTAAATCAGAGTCCTTCGATGATTGTGGTCCAGCCAAACTCGTCAGGTTCAGTGCCGTATTGGATGCCACGGAGCTTGTTGTAAAGCTTCTCGCTCCACGGGCCCGGTTTGCCGTCGCCAAACTGGTACGACTTGCCGTTTTCGGGGTCGTCGATACGCGAGATGGGGCTGATGACGGCAGCGGTGCCGCAAGCGCCAGCCTCTTCGAAGGTGGACAGCTCCTCTTCAGCAATGGGACGACGCTCGACCTTCAAACCGATGGTCTCAGCCAGCTGCATCAAGCTCTTGTTGGTGATGGAAGGCAGGATGGACGTGCTCTGAGGCGTGATATAGGTGTCGTTCTTGATACCAAAGAAGTTGGCAGCGCCAGCCTCGTCGATGTACTTCTTCTCCTTGGCGTCGAGATAGAACTCGCAGGCATATTGGCCACCGTGGCAAGCCTCAACATGCGGACGCAAAGAAGCGGCGTAGTTGCCACCCACCTTGAAGGTACCGGTGCCCAGCGGGGCAGCGCGGTCGTACTTGCGCGTGATGACGTAGGGGTTAGCCATGAAGCCGCCCTTGAAGTAAGGACCAACGGGGGTCACGAAGACCACGAACAGATATTCGTCAGCGGGTTTCACACCAACGCGGGCACCCGTGCCAATCAGCAACGGACGGATATACAGGGAAGCACCCGTTTCGTAAGGCGGGATAAAGTCGGCATTGAGACGGACAACCTTCTCAATAGCAGCCCAGAACTTGTCGTCGGGGAACTCTGCCATCATGATGCCCTGAGCCGAACGCTGCAAGCGCTTGCAGTTCTCGTCCCAGCGGAACACACGCACCTTGCCGTCCTTGCCACGGAAGGCCTTCATGCCTTCGAAAGCTTCCTGACCGTAGTGCAGACAGGTGGCGGCCATGTGGATGTTGATGGATGTGTCGGAGCTGACTTCAAGTTCGCCCCACTGACCGTTGCGGAAATAGCAGCGGACATTGTAATTCGTTGGATAATAACCAAATGTTAAATTTGCCCAATCGATGTTTTGCATGATATTTAATAATTTTAGTTGTTAAATTCTGTCGTTTCCTAAAAGTCCACGAAATTACGAATTATTTCGATACAAAAAGCATTTCTGAAGAAAAATATTATCTGACTCAATGCCGATTAAATAACTTTCCTATATTTGTGTTCTCAAATGATAATCAACATCAAAAAAAATATGCGTATGAAACTCAAACTCTTACTTTTAACGGCGATGATTGCATTTCTGCAAATCCCTCTTTTTGCAGAACATGTCAGCGCTGACAAGGCAAGTCAGGTAGGCATGAACTTCATGAAACAAAAGCACACATACATCACAATGAGGGGTGAACCGCTCAAGATGTACAAATCGGTCGAACTCACTCAAGTCACCAACAGAAGTGTTGACAATCAGCACTTTTACATTTTCAACCTAAACGACAATCAAGGATGGGTGTTGGTGGCCGATGACGATCGCAGCATTCCGATCTTGGGTTATTCAAAATCAGGTGAGTTCGTGACCGAAAACCTTTCGGCCAACATTGAAGATTGGCTTACAGGCATCAGTTCGGAGATTCAATATATCATTGATAATGATATAGTTGCTGACGAAAAGACCACATCACTATGGAAGGAGCTTTTTTCTGGTGTATCAACGGAGTTTATCAACAGAGACGAAAAAGTTGTCAATCCTTTGGTTCAGACAAGGTGGAATCAAGCACCTTATTATAATGACCATTGTCCTTACGACAACCAGTATGGCGAACGCACTGTGACAGGTTGTGTGGCAACCGCCATGGCGCAAGTCTTGAAATACTGGAACTATCCCGAAGTGGGCAGCGGAAGCCATTCCTACTCAACAAGTTCATACGGTACCCTATATGCCAACTTCGGCGGCACACAATACGCCTGGAATAACATGCCAAACCGCGTCACAAGCCCCAACAACGCCGTTGCCACGTTGATGTATCACTGCGGTGTGAGTGTTGACATGAGCTATGGTGTGGCGGAGACTGGCGGCAGTGGTGCATACGTAATATCAAGCTATACCAACTCGGAGAATTGCGCTGAGTTTGCTTTCAAAAACTATTTCGGATACAAATCATCAGCTCATGGAGAAATGAAAGACAACACCAGCGACAGCCAGTGGAAGAACATGTTGCGTACCGACCTTAACGCCTCAAGACCTTTGGTTTATGCAGGTTTTGGCAATGGGGGTCACTGTTTCGTTTGCGACGGATACGACAACAGCGACATGTTCCACTTCAATTGGGGCTGGGATGGCCAGAACGATGGCTTTTACTCACTTTCGGCCTTGAATCCTGGCAGCGGCGGCGCCGGAGGCGGATCATACAGCTTCACCAACAACCAGCAAGCCATCTTCGGCTTGGAGCCTACCCAAAGCGGCGGAGGTGGCGGAGGTGGCAGCAGTACCAATGCCGACTTACGCCTTTATTCCGAATTATCGGTAGAAAACCAGATATGGTTTGGAAGCGATATTACGGTGACAGCCAGCATTGGCAACTGGGGTGAAGCCGCCTTCAGCGGTAGCTTCTGCGCAGCGGCATTCGATGCCGACGGCAACTTCATCGATTTCATCGACACTAAGTCAGTTAACCTTCAAGGAGGCTTCTATAATGACTACGAGTTCACCACCACCGGTAACATCGTGTTTGTGCCTGGCCAATACCAAGTTGCCTTGTTCTACAAGACTAATGAGGGGGATTGGATCATCATTGACGACGGTAACTATAACAACATAGGCACTTTCCAGATTTATTATGAAGATGACATTGAGACCTACTCAGATTTCACCATCCTCAGCGACAACGGCCAATTGATACAAGGCTCAACTGCGAGGATCAATGTGGATTTGGCCAATACCGGAAGCAACACTTTTTATGGCAACGTGAGAGTGAATCTGTCAACATTAAATGGAGAATGGGTACAAAACATCGAAATCAAAAACATCAGCGACGGCTTAGGGTCTGGATACCATTTTACCAACGGCCTGACTTTCGAAGGAGAGATCACAGCAGAGCCAGGTACGTATCACATGGAATTGGCATATTATAACAACGGTTGGTATTACGCCGGCGCATATTATCATTCAAACCCGATCACTGTGGTGGTGGAAGCTCCTGAGATAAACGCCGATCGGTACGAGGTCAACAACACACTGGCACAAGCCTACAAACTCGAGCTTTCAAACTGGTCAAACAACCAAACAGCAGTTTCAACCACTGGCTCCAATTTGCACGTAGGAAACGACATCGATTATTATAAGGTAGAGTTGCCAACAGGCCGCAGCTACACCATCAACGCACGTCTGCACGACTCATACGCCAGTGGCAACGGGCAATCCTATACTGTTGATGCCATGTTTGCCTATTCAACTGACGGCCAAACTTTTTCAGCTGGTATTGACGACGTGATGGACGAAAGCATTTCTTTTAATGGAGGCACCATATACTTTGGAGTAACACCCTATTTTTCAGGAATGTCTGGAACTTATCTTCTGGAAATCGCCATCAGTATTGGGGGATTCGGTACCGATGAGAATTATGCGACAAGCTTCATCTTATATCCTAACCCCGTGAAAGACATTCTCCATATTAAATGCGACAACATGCAGCAATATGATGTCTTCAGCCTTGACGGAAAGCTGATAAAATCACTGCAAAGAAATAACGATGAGGCTGTTATTGACTTCAGCGACCTTGAAAGAGGCATCTACATGGTTCGAATTACCAGTGACAAAGGCATTGTAACAAGAAAAATCGTTAAGGACTAGTCCTCATTTCGACTGTAACTGCGAGATATAGAAATCACCGGCATTTCAAGCAGATGCCGGTGATTTTCATTTCAGTTTGTTCAGGTGTTCACAAATCCAAAATCGTTTCCAAATAATGCTGCCCGATGCCATACTGGGCCTTCAAATCCGCAATTTGCTGCAAAATTTTCGGCTCTTTCACGTTTTTCGATGTTTTCCTTCCAACCAGCAACACATTTTTCGGCGTATGTTCCATCTCGATGAACTCCATCACTTGAGTCTTGTAGCCGAAATACTCCAAAATCAAGGCGCGGATAGTGTCGGTGATCATCACAGCCTGACGCTCAAGGAAGATACCGTAACGCGTGATAGCGTCGACCTTGCCCGAGCGTTCCATCTCTTGACGGATTTGCTTGTGGCAACAAGGGGCGCAAACAATCAGTTCCGCTCCCGCCTTGATGCCCGAAGCAATGGCATCGTCGGTGGCCGTGTTGCAGGCGTGAAGAGCAATCAGCACATCCAACTTTTCGGGATGATAGGCCTCGATGCTGCTCTCCACAAACGCCAAGCCTTTCAAGTTGTCCGCTTTGATGATCTCATTGATTTTCAGCACCAAGTCGGGACGGATCTCCACGCCTTTGATGTCTACGTCAAGGTTCAAGCGTTGGGTCAGCAGCTCGTGCAAGGCAAAGGTGAGATACCCCTTCCCTGCCCCCATGTCGGCGATGTGGACCATGCCCTCAAAATTCATCGGCTTGATGAGGCTCTCCACAATCTCGGCATACTTGTAGATCTGCTTGAACTTATGCTGCATGTCGGCCGTAATCTTACCCTCGCGCGTGGTCAGACCGAGCTGATACCACCACGGATTCGCCGGATTGATGAGACGGACTTTCTGTTTGTCGTGTTCCAGGTTTTGTTCGCGGTTTTCCTGCACTTTTTTGGTTTGCAGTGTGGCTTTGCCCTTGGCAGAAACAAGCAATGTAACATCCTCATTCACAGTGAAAAGCACAGCATTTTGGAATCTCGAAGGCAACATTTCACGCAGTGTTTCAAGCATTTGCGCGGCATCGTAGTTTTTCACTTCGTCGCGACGCTCGTAGTGGTAGGTGAAGGCAAAAAGTCGCTTTTCCTTTATTAATACGGGCTTCACGTAGACGTTGCGCAATTAGTCGTGCTTGTCGGCGGGTTTGCTCAGCGTCATCTTCACGAGGGTGCTTCTTTCGGCGGCTTCGGCCACGCGGTTCAGGAATTTTTCAATGTTTTCGGGCATCGTTGAATTTTTCGGCAAAGGTAGTGAATTATCGGACATGGATGACACCAAAATCACATGTACTCGGCCCAACGTGCCTGCAATTTCTCCTCAGCCACCTCGATGATGTCCTTCAGGTGGCGACCGTATGACCGATAATAGACCAACCACGCCGTGATGCCATAAACGACAACCTGAATCCAAAGGCCAACTAATTCGGGATGTACGTCACGAAGCAGGGCACCCATGCTGCTGATCTTCACGAAACCGTTGATGCCGAAGGTGGAAGGGAAGAACCACGAAACGGCTTTCCAAAACGGCGGCACGGCGCACGAAGGCCACGAAATGCCCGAAATGAACAGCAATGGCACCGAGGCAAACACAAACATGATGATGAACACCTCACGATTATGGGCAATGCCCGAAATGGTCATGCTGAAGAACACACATGCCAACAGATATGGGAACAGAAACGCCACCAAATCAGTCCAATGGCCTATTTGAACCAAATGGAACAAGCGCGGCACCACACAAAAGACATAGGCCGAAACCACCACATAGATAGCCAAATAAGCCGCTCCTTTGCCCAAAAGCATTTCGATGGGCCGTTTTCCGATGACGTGCGGTTCAAGGATGCCCCGGCGTTTCTTCTCGCGCTCCTCCCCTGCCATCATACCAATGCCCAGTACCATCGTTTGCTGAATCAGCAACACCAAGACCGCCGGAATGAGAAATGAGGCGAAGCCATTCTGTGTGTTGAACATCGGGACATACTCATATTCAATGGGATAAGCGAAAATGGAGACCTGCTTTTCTGTCGCGCCCACCAGCCGTTGCGCCTTGATGTCCTTGTTCATCGCCAACGAGACTTCGGTACACGACGACAGCACCGCCTTGTAGTACAACAAACTGCCCATATCGGAATACAGTTCGACGATGGCCTGCCGACCTTCCATCAAGGCTCGGTCGAAGTCGGCAGGAATGTAAATCAGGCAGTAGGCTTGGCGTTTGTGTATAAGGTTCACCGCCTCCTGCATATCGGCACAATGACCAACGATATCGACATCCGCTGTGGCATCCACCTTGCGCAAAAAGTCACGACTTGTGGACGAGTTGGCCAAATCGACCGCTACGGTAGCAACTTCCCTAACGCTCTCGTTGCCATAAAGATAAGCATAAAGCAAGGGATAAAGCAACGGCACGATGAAGAAAAACACGATAACACCCTCATCGATAAGCAAGTTGTGCAATTCCTCGCGAAAGATTTCCAGAATATGATGCAACCACTTCATTTCATTTCGTATATTGATATTCCAACAGACACTTTTTCAAACGATTAGGCAGCAAGAATGGCAGAATCAGGAAGGCCACCAAAGCCGCATAGTTCAAGTAAGAATAGTACATCGGCAAGCCATTGAGCGCCTGGTCGACATAAATCAGGTAATAATGCCGCAACGGAAACAAGTATGACAACGCTCGCAAAGGTGCCGGGAACGCGATTTGGGGGAACGAGAATCCCGAAATCGGGAACGACAACACGCCCCAAAGCGTGGCGATGCTCAACGCCCATCGCAACGAGGGCAACAACTCGCACAAAAACACGCCGAACGCCTGAGAGACAAGTATCAGAAGCAAGGCCGCCAAAGCCATGGGCCACAGGCCGCTTCTCAACGGGAAGTCCCAATAGGCGTACAACAGCACAAGATAGGTGCTTCCCATCACAATCCACACCAAAAGCTGAGGCAACAACTTGCCCATCAGCGCCTTATGGATATTGCCCTCGGCCAGTTCCATCCAGCGTTTAGAAGTCCCTTCCTTGACTTCGCTATGAATCGAGTAAATCGTCACCTGAAAGATGAGCAACATCAGCATTGCCGGCAACAGAATGTTGGAAAGATAGATGGAGTAGTTCAGTCCCGGATTGCCGATGGCGTGCATTTCCATTTTGATGGGTTGCAGGACCCCCATCACCTGATCGTCGGTGAAACCTTTGGCATAAAGCGTCTCACGCGCGATGGCACCAGAGGCCAACTCGGCCATCATTTTCATATCACGGTATTCCAACGAGGCGGGAATCAGGTAGGCGGCGTTGGTGTAGAACGACACCTTGGGCTGCTTGCTGGACAACGCCTTTTCGGTCGTGCCTTGAGGGATGTAATAGAAGGCGTAGATTTTGCCCTGTTGCAATGCCTCGCGGGCTTCGCCAAAATTGGCATATTGCTCCACTATGACGGTTTGCTGGAAAGCGTCGAGATTGCGAAGCACCTGCCGCGTGATGGCGGTGTTGTCCTCGTCAACCACGCCCACAGGGATGTCGACCGGCAACCCTTTCCCCATCAAAGTGGTGAAAAAGACATAGCCCACCAATGGCGCGACGACCATACAGAAAAGATAGACCGGCTGCGAAAGCATCCGTGCAACCTCGCGCTGCGCGATACGCCAAACCACCCGCTTGTTGCTCTTTCCGAAACTCATCTCCTGTGCTCCTTCTTCACAATCACACTCATTCCCGGACGAAGGTCGCCCGTGGCCGAAAGAGGTGTGGCTCTCACCTCGAAGGTCTTCAGGTCATATTGTCCCGTTTCCTTGGTGGCCTTCCAAGCCGCGAAGTCGCCGATGTCCTTCATATAACTGACCTTCATCCTTACCGTCCTGTCGATGGCAGGAACATAGGCATCGAACTCCGACCCGATGTAGAAATCCTTCAAATAATCCTCGCGCACATTGAAGCTCGCCCATTGGTCGTCCATTTGAGCAATGTTCATAATCGGTGCGCCCGTTCCAACCAATTCACCAAGGTGCGGAAAGATTTCCGTTACCTCACCATCGGCATAAGCAGTGAGGAAAGTCTCGTGGATATATGAATTCACCTCAGCCACAGCACCTTGTGCCTGAAGCAACTTGGCAGCGGCCATTTCCTTGTCTTCCTCCTGGGCGCCATCGAGTGCCAAGCGGTATTGCGATCGGGCAGCTTTCTCGGTGGCGATGGCAGCATCGCGTTGTGCCTTCACCTCGTCGTATTTCTGGGCACTCACCACACCGTCCTTATAAAGGTTGCTGATACGGCTGAACGATTTCTCCGCGATTTCAACCCCCACTTTCGCTTTCTGCCACATCTCGTAGGCGCCTTCCTTTTGCGGTTCACGCGCACCGGCCTGTGCCTTGGCACTTAAGGCAAGCGCCTGTTGCTCGACGGCTTCGGCCTGTGCCTTCTTTGCCTCCACTTCGGGGGCTTCGAGAATGGCCAAAGTGTCGCCTTTATGCACCTTTTGGCCTTCTTGCACCTTAAATTCGAGGATGCGGCCCGGCACCTTACTCGACACGCGGTATTCCGTCACCTCGGCCTGGCCTTGCAGGTATTCCGTTTCCTTGTGGAAAGTGAGAATGCCGATGACGCAAACCACCGCAATTACACCTGCCAACACGCCCAAGGCGAGGTAGGTGTTCATTCTTTGTTCTTTTATTGTGGACATAATCAGGGATTTAAAATTTAAAATTCAAAATTCAAAATTTAAAATTTAAGATTTAAAATTTAGGGTTCAAGATTTCATTTTGTGAGGACACCGGCGGCTTTGCGGAGATTGACAGCTGCCATAATTCGGTCGATTTTGGCATCAATGTAGTCTGAATGCGCTTGCAACCAAGCGGTTCGGGCCAAATCCAGAACGGAAGAAGCGACAACGCCTTCGCGAAAACCAGCGGTCGCCATACGGAGGTTTTCGTCGGCATCGTCCAACTTCTCCCGTGTTTGTTTCAATCGCGCATCAGCCTCGTTGAGTTGCGTTTCGCATTGCCTCACCTGAAGCATGATCATCTCCTTGGTATCATCATAGGTGTATTGCTGGATTTTCGCTTCCGCCTTTGCCATTCGCGTCTTGTTATAGCCCTCGCCCCAATGGAAAATCGGGATTTTGGCCATCACGCCGAAATTCCACATTCCGCCAAACTCGTTCTGGAAGCCGTTGAAACACGAAGGGTTGCTTATCATATAGTTGCCAAAAGCGCCAATCGTAGGCAGATAGTCGGAACGCACCACAGCCACCTTTTTGGCATAAATGTCGTTGGCTAAACCAAGACATTTCAGTTCGGGTCGGTTGGCCTCGATTTCGCTCTCCGAAAAGTGTAGCACCTCGTTGGTCACCAACACATCGTCAAGTTTCTCGTCGGCTAAAACAATGTTTGAGTCCAAGGACAAGCCGCAAATCTGACAGAGCAGCATTTTCGAGAGTGTCAGGCCGTTTTGCGCCTTCAGCAACGCTGTCTCAGCCTCATTCAGCTTCACCTTTACCGACAATTGGTCGGAACGGGTGGCCACACCTGCGGCAAGCATCTTGTCCATGTCCTTGTCCAATGTACGCAGCGACTCGGCGTAACTATCGGCCAATTTCAGCTTGTTGGCGACGGAAACAATCTGCCAATACGCCTTTTCGGTAGTGGCCAGTGTTTCCTGCTGCTGCATGTCCAACTTCGACTCGGCCAAACTTCTCAAGTCCTTGGTAATCTGATTATAAGCCACAATCTTACCACCAGCAAAGATAGGCTGTTGCACCGAAACGACACCCGCAATCACATTCTTGGTGTCGATCTTGAAAGCATCCGAAACCTGTTCACCAATCTGGTTCAACGACCCTTCCACATCAAGGCTCATCAGGTCGGTGACCAACTTGTTCAAGGTCGGGTCGTGCTGCAAAAGTGCCCACGAAACCACGGCCATGGGGTCGTTATTGTAAACAGCCAGCACCTGCTCGCGATAGGCATCAATTTCGCCCTGCGCCGTTGTCCCTATGCTGTTGAGCGCAGCCATATTCTCATCGCTCAGCAAT
>JAFYHS010000017.1 GCA_017539045.1 Bacteroidales bacterium | reverse complement strand
CTGGCGAGCCGATCCACGCCGAGGTTGACAACACCACCGACGAGGTTACGGTGTGGTGGGGCGAAGCTCCTCTGCCGCCTGCGCAACCCATCGAGGAATGGCTGTACTATGACGACGGCGCCAACGTCGACGCCATCGGTCTGACTACTGGTGGTTCGTTCTACTGGGGCATCAAGTTCCCGGCTGCCTCCTTGTCGCAGTACGTGGACTGCTCAGTGACGAAGATCGCCTACTTCGACTACACAGCTCACACCGGCACCGTCCGCATCTACAACGGTTCGAACGGTAATGGTCCTGGCACGCTGATTGGCACGTACAACTACACTGCCAACGGCACCGAAGACTGGGCTGAGTGGACCATCCCGGCCGTGGCCTTCGACAACACGCAAGACCTCTGGATCGTGATGAACAACGCTAGCGGCCAGTATGTGGCCTCTTTGGGCAACTACACGGGCGACCCGAACGGCACGATGATCTCGACCGACGGTAGCACTTGGTACACGCTTGAGGAAGCCACTAGCGGTTCGCTCAGCGGCACCTGGAACCTGCGCTGCTTCGTGAGCAACCAGGCCAAGGGTGAGGTTGCCGTTCTCGACGAGAAGGGCAACGGCACTCCCGGCGGCGTGATTGCCAACGCTGGCGTTGCCAAGGTTGGCGGTCCTGCCCCGATGAACCGCGTCCGTGCCACGATGGTACAGTACAACGTCTACCGTTCGACCGACAACGAGACCTACGAGATGATCGGCTCGGTGCCTTACGTCGAGGGTCAGACCTACTACGAGTACATCGACGCTCCTGGTGCCGGTAGCTACTACTACCAGGTGCGCGCCCTGTATGACGACGACTGCGAGTCCGAACCCGCTCTTGCCGCCGACGACCCGACTCACAACTATGTGACGGCCAGCGTCGACGCAGTGAACGAGAACAGCGACAACGTGGCCCTCTATCCTAACCCGACGAAGGGCAACGTGACGATCGAGGCTACAGGCATGAACCGCATCACTGTGGTGAGCGTGCTCGGCCAGGTGGTCTACGACACCGAGGTCAGCGAAGACACGTATGTCATGAACATGTCGCAGTTCACTGCCGGCATGTACATGGTCCGCGTGTACACTGAAAGCGGTATGACCGTCAAGCGCGTCACTGTCATGCAATAAATGACATCGCGGGATTGACTCCCGCAAAAAATTGGGCGGCATCCCTTTGGGGTGCCGCCCTTTTTTATTATTTTTGCGGAACGGTTTTTGATGGCTTTTATGCCGCAAAATAGATTTCAGAATTATGACAATCAAGGAAATACAAGATGGTATCGTAGAGGATTTCTCCATGTTTGACGACTGGATGGACCGCTACGCCATGCTGATAGAGATGGGGAAGGAGTGCCCCATCATCGACGACAAGTACCGCGACGAGGCGCATCTCATCAACGGATGCCAGTCGCGCGTGTGGCTCAACGCTGAATTGAAGGACGGTAAGGTGTACTATAGCGCCGACAGCGATGCCGTCATCACCAAGGGCATCGTGAACCTGTTGATTAAGGTTTTCTCGGGTCAGACGCCAGAGGACATCCTTGCCGCTGACCTCTCGTTCTTGGATGAGATCGGTCTGAAGGAGCATTTGTCGCCAACACGTTCCAACGGCCTCTTGGCCATGTTGAAACAAATGCTGCTCTATGCAGAGGCTTTTAAACTCAAGGAGGGATAGTCATGACACAGGAAGAAGTGAATACCTTAAAAGAGACCGTGATTTCGGTCCTGAAGACCATCTACGACCCCGAAATTCCCGTCGATATCTGGACCTTGCACCTGATTTATGGTGTCGAAGTCGATGAAGAGGGAAATGTAAAAATAGTGATGACGGTGACAGCACCCAACTGTCCCGTTGCAGAAGTGTTGCCCGCCGAGGTGAGAAACCGTGTGCAGGCCATCATGGGCGTGAAAAATGTCGATGTAGAGCTTACCTTTGACCCCGTTTGGAGCATCGACATGCTCTCTGACGAAGCCAAGGCTGAATTGGGCTTGGATGGGGACTACGGTAGCTTCTCTGCGTCAGACTTCCTGTATTAAAGGTTGTCGTAATTATCCAGCAAATCCTTTGCCATTCCAAGGAACATGAACGCCACGGCGTTGAAGTCCATGTTGAGGTCCTTGCTGAGGCCCACACGGTCCTTGAAGATGGCCACGTTGAACCATTGCAGGCACTGGAAGGCGCGATGGAAATAGAGGCGTTGCAGCTCTTCCTTGGTGGGTTTGTGACCCACATAAGCCTCCAATAAGGCCAAAGCCTTGTCGAAGCCCACATTGCCGTAGCAAGCGATGTCGTAGAAGGGGTCGTTCATGCCTGCAAATTCCCAGTCCAAGACGTAAAGCTTGTCTCCACTGATGACGAGGTTGGTGGGCTGGTAGTCGCAGTGGCAAGGCACCTTGGGCACGTTGACCTGGGTGGCACGGATGGCGTTGAGTTTCTTGCGGAGGTCGAGGTATTCCTGAGGAAAGACATAACCTGTCTCAAGGCAGTAGCGCTGGTCGTCGTCCAAACGGCCGAAAGCATTGTAGTCGCGGAACTTCATGTCGCTGTTGTGGATCTTCTTCAGTGCTTTGACCGACATCTCGTTGTAGGAGACCACATCGGTGGTGCTCATGATGGTGCCTTCCACATATTCGGCCAGTTTCTCGCCCGAGCGAATCTCCACATATTCAGTGATATTGTTCAATCCCAAGCGGTTGACCTCCTGGATGTTGGCCCATTCTTCTTCGCGGTCGACGAACTTCTCGGCAAACTTGCCAGGCACACGGTAGGTGTATTTCTTGCCTTGGCATTCAACGACGTAGGTGTAGTTGCTCATGCCGCCTTCGAGACGCATCACAATCTTGGCATCGTGGGCATGGAGTAGTGCGTTCACTCTAAAAATGATATAGTCTTCAATAGTCATGATAGTATATGTTTAATAAGTAAAATCTAAATGGTTGGCAAAATTACATTTATTTCCCGTAGTTTGTTCATATTGGGAAAAATATTGTACTTTTGCAGCCTCAAAAGGGGATTTAGTTCATCTGGTAGAACGTCAGGTTCGCAATCTGAAGGTGGCCGGTTCGAGTCCGGTAATCTCCACTGTATCAATAAGAAAGCTGCTATTAGCGGCTTTCTTATTTGTTTTCAACTTGGTCTATCACCAGAACGTTTTCATTCTTTAATCTTACCTTCAGCCAGCGTTCGATGCGGTCGTGATTCTCGGCCGGCATGGGCTCTTGGGTGGTGATGAAGGCGATGATCTGTTCAGTGTTGGTGCTGTCGGAAGCGTTGACGGCGGCGCCACTGCTTAGACTGACCTTGGTGATGTTGGGGTATTGCGTGAACAGCTCTTTGGAAATATCGCCAACAGGGATCTCTTTTGTCTTGTATTCGTTAAGCGTAGCGGCGAGTTTGTCGATGCTGTCGTTCAAGGCTTTGATCTGTTGGTCGGAATGCTCCAAGAAGCCTTTCATCATCTCCGTTTCGGAGATGTCTTGCCTCATGCTGGTGGCGTCTTCGTGGAAAACGATTTGGCTTCGTGTGATGCCATATTCTTCGGCGTTTTTATAGAGTTCTTTCTTGGCTTCGTCGGTCAGGGTCTCCCCAGCGAGGAAGAGCTCTAGTTTTGGAGCTTTGGGTGAATAGGTGGCCTTATGATCGTAGATGAAGCACTTGCCGAGGTTCTTGTTTTCGGCGACCAAACGCTCTGCATGGATGGTAAAGTTGTTCTCTTTGATGACGCTGACGGCCGTGATGACGCTAGGCACAATGACGATGAGCAGGATGATATAGACTGCAGCTTTGGGTAGGTGTTTTTTTGTCTCGCTTGTAGCTTCGACGATGGGGAAACGGAAGTATTTCACTGCCGCGAAAGTGGCCAAGGCGATGAAGACACTATTGATGAGAAAGAGATAGAGCGCGCCAAAGATGACGGAGCCTTTCCAGATGGAGATGCCGTAGCCCACGGTACAGAGAGGCGGCATGAGTGCCGTGGCGATGGCCACGCCAGTGATCACACTGCCTTTATCCTTGCGCGAGGTCTCGATGATGCCTGCCAGACCACCAAAAAGTGCGATGAGTACGTCATAGATGGTGGGTCGGGTACGGGCCAACAACTCCGAAGGGTTGGCCAAACTCAAAGGACTGAGGAGGAAGAAGAGGGCGGAGGCCAAGATGCTGATGCCTACCATTACGCCAAAGTTCTTCAACGAGTTTTTCACCAAGTCGGTGTCCTCGGTGCCTAATCCCAAACCGAAGCCCAGGATGGGTCCCATCACGGGCGAGACCAACATGGCACCGATGATGACGGGAATGGAGTTGACATTCAAGCCCACCGAGGCAATGATGATGGCACAGACCAAAATGAACACATTGGTGCCCTTAAAGGAGATGTTCTTGCGGATGGAAGTGCTGGCATTCTCGTAGTCGATTTCATCCGAGAGGTGGATGATGGATTTCAAATATATCAGGACTTTATGGAAGAAGCTTTTCATTGGTTATTGTTCTTGCAAAATGCAAAGAACAACATTTTTCTTGAATTGTGCAAGCCTCACCGACTGAAAAAGCTTTTAACTGCAATGAGCATGGGGAAGATTTCGACACGGCCTAAGAGCATGATGATCATGGCGACTACTTTTTGGAATCCCAGAAAACCGGCATAGTTGCCCATCGAGCCGACATCGCCGAAACCGGGTCCGACGCTGCCTATGCAAGCGATGGAAGCCGTGAGTGAGGCCTTGAAGTCCATGCTAAGGGCAAAAATGACCGTGCCAATACCAATGATGAGCATATAAGTGCCCATGAAGGCGAGTATCGAGGTGATGTTTTCTTCCGTTTTTAATTGTCCGTCGAGCTTAGTCCGGTTGACATTCTTAAACCCGATAAGCGAGTTAACCAGGCCTTTCAGGCTTTTGACGACGATGACAAAACGATCCATCTTCATGCCTCCCGACGTGGAGCCTGAACAGCCACAGACCAAGGAACAAAGGATCAAGAGGCCCATGCTGCCCGTAGGCCATAAGTTGGTGTCGGCGGTGGCAAAGCCCGTGGTGGTGCTGAGCGAACATACCTGAAATGCCGCCAAACGCAGGGCGTTCGGGAAAGTGGCACAATAACCACTATAGTACAGATTGGCGGTGACGGCGAGTATGGCTATTGCGACGAGAGCGAGAAACCATCTGACGACTTGTGTGTTGAAGAGGTTCTTGTGGGTGCGCTTGTCGGGCCAAACCGTCGAGAACATCAGACTGAAGTTGGTGGCACCCATCAACATGGCTACGATGAGGATGATCTCTACAGCGACATTGTTGTAAAAAGCAACACTGATGTTCTTTGTGCAAAAGCCGCAGGTGCTACAGGCCGACATGGCCAAGGTGGTGGCGTCGAACCATGGCATTTGGGTGAGTCTTAAAGCGATGGCTGATGTCGTGGTGATGATGAGATAGACGGCAATCATCCGATAGACGAAGTTTCTCTTACGCCCCCCATAGTAGGATTTGGCGAGGTCCGAAAGTTCAGCGCTGGATAATACGGAGTGACGGTCGTGTTGCCCGGAGATGACCAGTGAAACCAAAGTGACGATACCAATACCACCCATCCAAGCCGTTGCGATACGCCAAAACTGCATCCCGTCGGGCAAAGCCTCAATATTGTTGAGGATGGAGGCTCCCGTAGTGGTGAAGCCCGACACGCTCTCGAAAAAGGCATTGACCACGGTGAACTCGCCGCCATAAATCAAGAACGGTAAGGCGCCAAAGATACAAGCCGCGACCCAACAACCCGTGACGATGCGGAAACCGTCTTCAACGGTCATCTTTTCTTGCGGCTTTGTGGTGACGATGGCAAAAAAGCCGCTGAGAAGTGAGGCCATGCCTGAGAAGATTAAGGGGTCGAAGCTATCGTCCATGTCGTTTCTGAAGGCAATGAACGCTGATATAAACATAAGTAAGGCAACACCTATTAGGGAGAAGCCTGCATATCGTATGGTGGTATTCCATTTCTTCATTTATCGTTGGTTTTGAAAAAAACAGAAGCAAAATTATTTCGTCGTTTTTTATGAGTCAATACAATAATGTTTATCTTTGCATTGATAAAATCAATAAAGAGATGACTTTGCAACAATTGGAATACATCATCGCTGTGGAGCAGCACGGCTATTTCGTCAATGCAGCTGAGGCCTGCGGTGTGACGCAATCAACACTGAGTCTGATGATTAAGAAGCTAGAGGAAGAGTTGGATGTCAAGATCTTCAACCGCGACACGCATCCTGTCACGGTCACCGAAATGGGTCGAAAAGTCATTGAAGAGGCGAAGATGGCCATCTATCACACCAAACAGTTGGTGGAGCTAACCCGTACGGAAAAGGAACAAGCGTCGGGCGACCTCAGCATCGCTTTGACGACCACAGTGGCTCCGGTGATTATGCCTGGGCTTTTTCATTATATGAGGACCAAATATCCATCGATAAATCTGCGGGTGGAGGAAATGATTACGGCCACAATCCTCGAAAAGGTGAAGAAAGCCGAAATCGACATGGGCGTTTTGACTTATCCTGTCAATGACCCTGATTTGTTGGAGATACCCTTATATCACGAGCGGTTTTTTGCATATGTCTCACCCAAAGATGATCTGTATAAAGAGGACAGCATTGAACGCACTCAAATGTCGAAATACAAGGTGTGGACGATGAAAAATGGTGTGAGGTTGTTCGACCGCTCGCAAGTGCGATCGGAGGAGGAGATCAAATACGATAAGTTGTATGAAGGTGGCAGGGTAGGCATCTTGATTCAGATTACGGATGAAAATGGGGGCATTACCATCGTGCCCGAATCACATTTGCATTTGTTGCCTGAGACTGTAAAAGACCGTATCAGGCCGATTGTCAACCCCGAGCCTCAACGAACGATAGGCTTGGTGTTTAGGAAGGACTATGTACACGAACGCATGATGAACATCGTCGTCAAGGCCATCAAGACGATGGTGCCGTCGGAGTTCCTCGACGGCGTGATTCGGACGGATTATCTGAGACTATAATATTGCGGGTCCCTGAGCCTGTCGAAGGGCCCGTGTTTAGCATCAAAACTATATTGCAGCTGAAACAACTTCGGCAATCTGTTCCAGCCATTCCTTGTCGACGGCATCGAAAGTGGCCAGCTTCTCGCTGTCGATGTCCAACACACCGATGACTTCATCACCTTTAAACAGAGGCACCACGATCTCGCTACGCGATTCCGAGCTGCAGGCGATATGGCCAGGGAATTGCTCCACGTCTTCCACGACGTATGTCTTACGTTCTTTCCATGAAGTGCCGCACACACCTTTGCCGAAGCCGATGCGGGTGCAGGCCACGGGGCCTTGGAAGGGACCGAGCACCAGCTGCTCGCCGATGACACGGTAGAAGCCCGTCCACCAGAAGTGGAAGGCCTCTTGGATCAGTGCGGCCACATTGGCCATATTGGCGACGGCGTCAGTCTCGTCCTTCACCATTGCTTTTACTTGCGAAAGGAGGAGTTTATAGTCTTCTTGTTTGCTCATTTTTTGTATTTTTGCAATCCGTTTGCAAAAGTACAAAAAAATGAAGAAAGATATTCCCGTATTGCTGCTCACCGGTTACCTCGGTAGCGGCAAGACCACTGTGGTCAACAAGATATTGAACAACCGTAAGGGTATTAAATTTGCCGTGATTGTCAACGACATAGGCGAGGTGAACATCGATGCCGACCTGATTGAGAAAGGTGGTGTGGTGGGGCAGAAGGACGACAGCCTGGTCGCCTTGCAGAACGGCTGCATCTGCTGCACCTTGAAGATGGACCTCATCCAACAGCTGCATGAGATCATCGTCATGCAACGTTTCGACTACATCGTCATCGAGGCCAGCGGCATCTGCGAGCCGGAGCCTATCGCCCAGACTATCTGTTCCTTCCCCGACATGGCTTGGCAACTCACCAAGGACGGTATCCCGATTCTGGACTGCATCGTGACCGTGGTCGATGCCCTGCGTATGCAGAGCGAGTTCGGCTGTGGCGACGACCTGATGAAGAAGAACCTGGCCGAGGACGACTTGGAAAGTCTTGTCATCCAGCAGATTGAGTTCTGCAACATCATCCTGCTCAACAAGGCCTCAGAGGTCACGCCCGAGGAGTTGGGCCGTGTGAAGAGCATCATCCGCGCCCTGCAGCCCACCGCCGAGATCATCACCTGCGACTATGGCGACGTCGACTTCGACAAGATTCTGAACACCCATATGTTCGACTTCGACAAGGTGGCCACTTCAGCCACTTGGATCAAGGAAGTGGAAGGCGCTGTGGAGGAGGAAGAACATCACCATCACGACGACGATGATGACGAGGACGAACACGAACATCATCACCATCATCATGACCATGACGATGATGACGACGAGGAAGAGGAGCATGGCCATCACCACCATCATCACCACGACCACGAAGGCGGTGAGGTGGAGGAATACGGTATCGGCACCTTTGTGTACTACCGTCGTGAGCCGTTCAATATGGCTCGTTTCGATGAGTTTGTGGCGCGCAAGATGCCGAAGAACGTCATCCGCGTGAAGGGCATTTGCTACTTCAAGAACGAGATGGACAACTGCTATATCTTCGAGCAAGCGGGTAAGCAGGTGCAGCTGCGCGACGCCGGTCTGTGGTTTGCTACCATGCCCGCCAACGAGTTGGCCATGATGATGGACCGTGAGCCCACCCTTCGCCGCGACTGGGACGACACCTATGGCGACCGCATGCAGAAGCTCGTCTTCATCGGCCAGCACCTTGACAAAGAAGCCTTGGTGAAGGATCTGGATGCTTGTTTGACGAGGTAAACAAGTTGAGAACAGGCTTCGGCAGGCATGTCATTCCTGCGGTGGCTTTGTGGGATGGCATGGAATCTATGGCTGCCGAAGCCGTCCTATTCATATTTATAAAAACCCGACACTGCGTATCGGGGTGTGCTCGGGTCGTCCCTTCAGGACTTTGCCTCTTGCGTCGCTTTGCGACTCATACTACATTTACGCCCTTGCCGTCATCGCGGACTCGATCCGCGATCTCCTGCACGGGAAGCGTAATTCCTCTTCTTGCTCATTTTCAACAGTATACCCGACAACAAACGACAACAAACGACTGTTGTCGACTACAAACGTTTAATCAACGGGTAGATCTTGACGAATGGCGTTTCTTTGCGTCAAAATCATATAAGAGCAAAGAAAATGGAAGAATTACAACTAGGAGAATTTGGCCCTATCTTCACACAATTTAGGGGCAAACCAAAAGAGGCTATTAAATACTTAAGGCAGCAGGAACAAGGTGAGTGCATCGCATCTTTACACCGTGATGACATTGGTGACATTGATATTGTTTGGGGAGAAGTGACAGATCCAATAAAACATAAAGGATTTGGATTATCTCATATCATTGACAAACATGAGGCAGAAATAAAGCAACTTGGTTTTGAAGTGGAGGATTTTGTGCCTATCGTTGTTCAATTTGGAGAGTTGAAAGAGAAGAAATCTGATGACAAGAAAATCACTTTGGAAAGCCAAATGTTTAGAGTCATTATCCAAAAGAAATGGAATGGTAAGGACAAGACATTTCTTCTTTCTGCCTTTGACTTAAGAAAAAAGCCCAGATGAACTGGGCTATTCTTTCGTAAATCGGCAGGACTGCACTCATTGTCGATTTTACCTGAGAGATACTCCCCCTCAGAACGACAGTGCAAAATTACAACTTTTCCATGAACCCGCAAGAGGGATTGGCTAAAAAACAATCTTTTTTGGGTCGTTGCAAGATTTAGAAAAAGGTCTACTCTTCCTCTGTTTCTTGGCTTTCAACTTCTTGGCGTAAGTCTGAAAGGATTTTCCCATTATAGGTAAAATACTTCGGGCCTTGATATGCTCCAGAGGTATTTCGCTTTTCAGCAGGCATAAATGTCCCTACAAAAGGAGATAATTTATATATCCTTCCTTCATACTCAATTTGATTATCACTTGCAACCTTTACGGTGATGCCTGTCGGGATAAAAACTAACGTCGCCCCAATAGGTATGTTAACCATGCTGAACTTAAAATTGGGCTTTGGCTTCTTGTGGGGAACTTTGTTTTCGTCATCGTACTCTATAAACTCGTCTTCTTTAACGGGCATGTTGTTTTGGTATCTAGTAACTATAGCATCATCTAACAAAGAAGCCTCATCTTTAAGTATTTCAAAAGCAAGCTCGGGCTGGATATTGAAAAACTCTCGGTTTTGTCGGATGCGAAGATCTGTTAACCGGTCGATTTGCTTGTGTATTTTCTTTTCTACGATATCGTATTTTGAAGTTTGCAAGGTGGCATAGATTTCGAATGGTAATGGAACGGCAGTATTGTCAAGTTCTTTTGATCTCACATCAACGGGTCTGGAACTTTTGCCAATCTTTACCCAATCTTCTCTGAAGCTAGGATTTGTAAGAATGTAAACATATCCTTGTTGATCTTCGCATTTTTTCATTTTCGTCATCGTTTTACCAACGATGCAAAGATAGTGTTTTTTGAATCAGAAGGGGCTGTTGTTTACAATAATTCTCTATCTTTGACCCTTCAAAACGGCAAATTCAATGGAACAAATCATACAAACAATCAGCGGATGGGTGTGGAGCCCGGCCTTGGTGGCCATCTGCCTCTTGGCGGGACTCTATTTCTCCATCGGCACACGCTTCGTGCAGGTGCGCCGCTTCGGCGAGATGGCACGGCTGCTCTTTTCTACTGATAAGTCACAAAAGACGGGCATCACCTCGTTTCAGGCATTCTCCATGGCCTTGTCGGGACGCGTGGGCACGGGCAACATCGTGGGTGTGGCCACCGCTATCGGCTATGGCGGTCCGGGTGCCATCGTCTGGATGTGGATTATCGCCTTCCTGGGTGCAGGCTCGGCCTTCTCCGAGGCTACCTTGGCGCAGATTTATAAGGAAGAACACAAAGGGCAATTCCGTGGCGGTCCGGCCTATTACATCGAGAAAGGCTTGAAGTGCAAGTGGTTGGCGGTTTTCTTCGCTGTCATTTCGGTCTTGGCTTGCGGCTGGTTCCTGCCTCCGGTGCAGTCCAACGGCATCGCCATATCATTCTCCAACACGCTGCATGTCGACCCGGCCTGGGTCGGTGCCGTCGTCGCCTTGCTGATTGGCTTGGTGGTGATGGGTGGTGTGAAACGCATCGCCAACGTGGCACAGATTGTAGCACCGTTTATGGCTGTCCTTTATGTGTTGCTGTCCATCGTGGTGCTGGCTTTCCATATCACCGAGGTGCCTCACGCCTTTATGGATATGATTCACAGCGCTTTCGGCATGAAGGAGGCCTTGGGTGGCATCTTGGGCAGTACCATAGCCTGGGGCGTGAAGCGTGGCATCTATAGCAACGAGGCGGGACAAGGCACGGGCGCCATTGTGGCGGGCGCAGCCAAGGTGTCGCATCCCGTCAAACAGGGACTGGTGCAGGCCTTCTCGGTGTATATCGATACCTTATTGGTATGCACGGCTACCGCCGTGATGATCTTGGCCTGTAAGACCTACAACGTCTTCGATGGCGCAGGCAATATCCTCATTGCTGCCGAAGGCGTGGATCTGGGTGCACCAGGCGTTAATTACACCTCGGCAGCCTTAGGTACCTTCTTGGGCGCCAACTGGGGCGGCATCATCGTCTCCGTGGCTTTGTTTTTCTTTGCCTTCACAACGATTATGGCCTACTATTACTATGCCGAGACAAATCTCGTCTATCTCTTCGGCAAGGGCAAAAAAGAGCATATCTTGATATGGGTGCTGCGTCTTGGCGTGGTGGGCATGGTGTTCTTCGGCTCACTCTATGAGGCTAAGGCCATGTGGGACCTCGGCGATATCGGCGTAGGCACCATGGCTTGGGTGAATATCATCGTCATCCTATTGCTCTCGCCCAAGGCGTTCAAGGCACTAAAGTCGTATGAACGCCAAAAGAAAGAAGGCAAGGAACCCGTCTTCGACCCGAAGGAGATCGGCGCAATGGGCGCAGATTTTTGGGAGAATAAATAAATAGCTATAAATGCTATCCATATTGTCAAATTGTTTATTTTTGCACAAAAGAATACAATTATCCAACCAAATCTATTAACCAAATTTAAATAAAATGAAAAAAGTAACATTTTTCCTCGCCGCCCTGCTTATCGGTGGCATGATGTTCACAGGCTGCAAGAAAGATGACCCACAACCCACACCTACACCCGAGCCAGAGTCGAAAACCGCCAAAGTGGTGTACAAACTTGGCAACTCCACTATGGTGCAAACAGTTTCGGATTGCTTCAAGTACACGTTTTCTTATGTAGGAGCGGACGGAGAAATGGTCGCGGTTAACGATATTACCCTGCCTTGGACTTCCCCTGAACTCACCGTCCCCCTTCCTTTCACTGCCAAAATCGAAGGACAAGCCACATTCAACGAAGCAGATCTTCCCGACCCAGTCATTTTCGGCCAGCTCTATTACCTCTATGTAAATGGAGATGAATTCCAAGTCGAGGGAGGACTTATGACTACTGAGAGAGATGCTTTTATGCCATATATAGCTGATAATCCTGATATGCTGAAGTTCAGCTACTCGAAGACCATCGAATGATACTGAAACAGATTGTTTGTAAAGTTTTATTACCCACAATAACATTTAAATCTAAGTAATTATGAAAAAAGTAATGTTTTTACTCGCCGCCTTTTTTGTGGCTGGCTTGTTGTTTACGAGTTGTACAAAAACCAACACCCAAGGCCTTTATGAGTACACCACCGACTCACATGTCCAAGCTTCTCTCGATGATGTTTCGGCATTGAATGATATTCTTAGGCCGAAGTTGCAACATGGGTTTTATAATCTTACCAATGATGAAGCTCATGCTGAATGGAATTCGTTCCTTCAATCTGTTCAAAATGTTAATGTAAGCATTACTGGAACTGATCATTACTACACTGTCAAATTTGTCCGTAAGGAAGCGAAAGATGATGCTTATGTCATAGTAGAGACCATTGGTGAAAAGACCTGGAATAGCGAAAACAAATAATGCCCAATAGGTATCTAAATAATCAAATTGGTTATTTTTTGTATCGCATTTCATCAACTCTTTATTTAATTTATACAAAATGAAAAAAGTGATGTTTTTGCTCGCCACCCTGCTTATCGGTGGCATGATGTTCACGGGCTGCAAAAAAGACACGCCCTCAACACCTCCAACTCCTGACACACCATCGACTCCAACGACGAGGAAAGTGGTTTACAAGTTGGATAACACTGTTTATATTGTCATGGTCGGCTACCAGATTTCGCCTTGCTTCCATTACAACTTTTCCTATAAGGATACCAATGGGACGATGGTTGAAGTGAATGATCCCACTTTGCCTTGGACCAAGGAGATTAGCGTAAAGGCTCCTTTTGAGGCAAAAATTGAAGGCAAGGTTACTTACAATGAAGCCGAACTTCCCGAGACTGTGTATTATGGTAGGCCTGCCTTAATCAATAACGATGGGATAACCACTGGTTTCACGGGCTCCAAAGAAAAATTCATTGAATATATTACTGCCCGTCCTGACAAGTTGGAATTCAGCAATAGCATGACTATCGAATAAATCCAATAAGGAGTTTCCATGTTATTTGCCCGACCTTCTAGTGATGGAGGCCGGGCAAATTGTTTTTTCAATTGACGTTTTGTATCTCTCTCAACAATTCCAGCGCCTGCGTCACCGTTTCCACCTCCTTGACGGTGAGTTGCAGCTTGTCGTTGACCTCCTTGAGTGCAGTGCGCTTCGGATGGTTCATGATGTACTGCATGATTTGCATGTAAGTGCTGCTTTCGTAGTATTTCGAGGCCTGGTTGCTGACGAAATAGGCCGTCATGTTGTGGTGACGCAACAAGATCTTTTCGAAGCCAAGGTCCTTGGCGATCCAGCGTAGACGTACTGTATTCAATAGGTCGTTGACTTGTTTTGGGATAGGCCCGAAGCGGTCGATGAGCTGGTCGGTAAACTTCATCAGGCTCTCCTCGGTCTTGGTGCGGTCGAGCTCGCTGTAAAGGCTGACGCGCTCCTGCGTCGAGTTGATGTAGTCGGCGGGGAAGCGCACCTCCATGTCGGTCTCGATGGTGCAGTCAGCGACATACGACTTCTCTTCTTCCTTTTCAAAGATATCCTGAAATTCGGTTTCTTTCAGCTCGAGGATGGCCTCGTCGAGGATCTTGTGATAGGTCTCAAAGCCGATGTCGTTGATGAAGCCGCTCTGTTCGGCGCCGAGGATGTTGCCTGCACCACGGATGTCCAAGTCGCGCATGGCGATGTTGATGCCTTCGCCGAGGTCGGAGAACTCCTCCAAGGCGCGGAGACGTTTTTGGGCCTCTTGGGTCAAGGTGTTGAGCGGAGGCGTCAGCAGGTAGCAGAAAGCCTTCTTGTTGGAACGGCCTACGCGGCCACGCAGCTGATGCAGGTCGCTGAGGCCATAACGGTGTGCGTCGTTGATGATGATGGTGTTGGCATTCGGGATGTCCAACCCTGACTCGACGATGGTGGTGCAGAGCAGCACGTCGTAGTCGCCGTTGATGAAGCCAAGCATGATGTCCTCAAGCTTCGAGCCTTCCATCTGGCCGTGGGCCACGGCGATGCGCACACCTGGCACATACTTCAGGATGAAGTCGTGCACGTCCATGATGTTCTGGATGCGGTTGTGGATGAAGAAGACCTGTCCGTTGCGGGCCAGCTCAAACTGGATGGCGTCGCGGATGAGCTCACCGTCGAAGCCACGCAACTCCGTCTGCACAGGATAGCGGTTGGGCGGTGGGGTGGTGATGACACTCAAATCCCTTGCGCCCATCATAGAGAACTGCAGGGTTCTCGGGATAGGCGTGGCGGTCAAGGTCAGCGTGTCGACGTTGGCCTTCATCTCTTTCAGCTTCTCCTTCACGGCCACGCCGAATTTCTGCTCCTCGTCGATGACAAGCAAGCCCAAGTCCTTGAATTTCACGTCTTTTCCAGTGAGACGATGTGTCCCTATGATAATGTCGATTTCACCTTTCTCGAGTTTTTTAAGGATTTCGGTCTGTTGCTTGGTGGTCTTGAAGCGGTTGAGGTATTCTATGGTGACGGGGAAGCCGTCGAAGCGCTCGGTGAAGGTATGGTAATGCTGCAAAGCGAGCACGGTGGTCGGCACAAGGACGGCCACTTGTTTGGAGTCGCAGCAGGCCTTGAAGGCGGCACGCATGGCCACCTCGGTCTTGCCGAAGCCGACGTCGCCGCACACGAGGCGGTCCATGGGGTTCTCACTCTCCATGTCGCGCTTCACGTCGTTGGTGGCTTTCAGCTGGTCGGGGGTGTCCTCGTAGATGAACGAGGCCTCCAATTCGTTTTGCAGGTAATTGTCGGGCGAGAACTTAAAGCCAGGCGTGCGTTTGCGCTCGGCATAGAGCTTAATCAGTTCGCGGGCAATGTCCTTGACCTTGCTCTTGGTCTTGTTTTTCAAGCGGTTCCATGCGCCGCTGCCGAGGGTGCTGAGTTTGGGCTCAGTGCCGTCCTTGCTGCTGTATTTGGCAATGCGGTGCAGCGAGTGGATGCTCACATAAAGCAGGTCGCCGTTGTTGTATATCAGGCGGATGGCCTCCTGTTGTTTGCCGTTGTTATCAATGGTCTCCAGGCCGTCGAAACGTCCGATGCCGTGGTCGATGTGGGTGACATAGTCGCCAGGCTTCAGCTCATAGAGGTCTTTCAGTGTGATGGCCTGCTTGGTCGAGAAGTTGTCGCGCAGGTGGAAGCGGTGGTAACGCTCGAAGATCTGGTGGTCGGTGTAGCAACACACCTTCAGGTCTTCGTCGATGAAACCGCCGTGGATGGCGATGGTCTCGGTCTCGAAGTCGCGATGGCTCTCCTCGTTATGGTTGATGTCGTTCAGAATCGCCTGGATACGAGAGAGCTGTTTACTGCTTTCGGAGAACACGATGACGCGGTAGCCTTCTTCCTTATGTTCGGCAATGTCGTCGATGAGCAAGTTGAAGTTTTTGCTGAAGATAGGTTGTGGCTTCGTATGGAAATTGACAATTGATAATTGGGAATTGACAATTGACAATTTGCTGGTGGTGCCAAATTCGACGGTAGGGTGCTTAATAAGGTTAGAAAGCAACTCATCCGACTTGCTGAACAGCTGTCCAGGTTTCAAAGCCTTCACTTCCTCGTCCTGCTCTTGCATCTTCTCGAAGGCCTCCACGGCGCGGTCGTATTCCTTGTCGACTTGTGTGGCAAAGAAGGCCATGTCGGTGAGCCACACGGTGGTGGTGTCGGGCAGGTACTGCAAGATGGCCTCGCGCTCCTCGATGAAGGCGCGTTCCTGCATGTTGGGCAGCAGCACGATCTGTTTCAGCTGCTCGATGGAGAGCTGGTCGGCGATGTTGAAGCTACGGATGCTGTCGACCTCGTCGCCGAAGAACTCGATACGGTAGGGGTAGTCGTTGGCAAACGAAAATACGTCGACCAGACCGCCACGGATGGCAAACTGTCCCGGCTCCACCACGAAATCGACGTTCTCGAATTCGTAGTCGTAGAGCAAATCGGTGAGGAAATCGAGGTTGATTTTGTCGCCCACCTTGATTTTGAAGGTGTTTTTAGCCAAGAGCTTACGGGTGAAGACCTTTTCGCTTAGTGCTTCTGGATAACTGATAATCAAAGTCTTGCGCTCGGAGGTTGAGACGCGTTGCAGCACCTCTGTGCGTGAGAGGATATAGGTGTTGTCGGGTTTCTCGGGCTCGTAGGGACGCTTATAAGAGGTGGGGTAGAAGAGCACCTGCTTCTTGCTGTAGTCCATGCCACGCTCGCCGAGGAGGCTTTCGAGGTCATTGTAAAAATAGGCTGCGTCTTCCTTGTCGGCGCAGACGATAAGGTGCTGGCCGCCTATTTGTCGAAAGGTTTCTTCCACGACAAAGGCCTTTGACGAGGCCGCCAGGTTGGAACAAAGCAAATGCCCTCCATCGCGCAAAGCCTTGACTATCGCGTCGATGTGGGCATCAGCTTTATAAGGTTGGTACTTTATGCTTGCCACAGTGTTCAGAAATTGTGGCGCAAAGATACGAATTTTATTCTTCTTCTACCTTCGCTCGCTTCGAGTCCCAAATCATGTAGACGATGATGGCGATGTACATCACCAAGGCGATGAGGCCAGCCCATGGGGTTTCGTTGAAGAAGCCACCGTCGGCGGTACGTGCCACGGCATCCACATTGCAGAACTTGAGGATGGCGCTCACCACACCCATCAAGGCGCCACCGGCGATGAAACCTGAGGCGATGAGGGTGCCACGGTTGTAACGGGCGTCGTTGAGTTTCTGGTCTTTGCTACGGGTGCTCACGAACCATGAGATGGCGCCACCGATGAGCAGCGGGATGTTAAGGTCGATGGGGATGAACATACCCAAGGCGAAAGGCAGGGCAGGGATTTTGCAGAAGTTGAGGATCAAGGCGATGGCGGCACCGATGCCGTAGAGCAGCCAGGGGGCGCTACCACCCGACATCATGGGCTCGATGACGGCACTCATGGCGTTGGCCTGCGGTGCGACCAAGGCACCATCACCCACGAAACCGTAGGCCTTGTTCAGGATCATGATGACACCAGCGACGGTGGCAGCAGCCACGGCCACGCCGACGAACTTCCATATCTCTTGTTTCTTGGGTGTTGTGCCAATCCAATAACCTACTTTCAGGTCGGTGATGAAGGCGCCTGCCACGGCCAATGCCGTGCAGACCACGCCGCCGATAATCAAGGTGGCGGTCATGCCGCTGGGACCACTCAGTCCGGCGGCGACCATCACCAAGGAGGCTAAAATCAAGGTCATCAGCGTCATGCCGCTCACGGGGTTGCTGCCCACGATGGCGATGGCATTGGCGGCCACCGTAGTAAATAGGAAGGCGATGACTGCCACGACCAAGATACCTATCAAGGCATGCCATACGTTGTGCACCACGCCGAACCAGAAGAACAGGAAGGTGACGATGAGCACGGCCACGATGCCAATGACGATGGTCTTCATGGGGATGTCTTGTTGTGTGCGTTCGACAGTTTCCACCGAGGCTTTTTTGCCCTTGAACTCGTTGGCGGCGAGACCGACTGAAGACTTAATCACGCCCCACGACTTGATGATGCTGATGACACCCGCCATGGCGATACCACCAATGCCGATGTGGCGTGCATAGTTCTTGAAGATCTCTTCGGGTGCCATGGAACCGATGGTGGCGGTGATGCCAGCATTCATCAGGTCAACGATTTGGTCTCCCCAGATGAGGTTCATGCCCGGGATGATGATGAACCACACCAGCATGGAGCCGCAGCAGATGATGAAAGCGTATTTCAGGCCGATGATGTAACCCAAACCGAGCACAGCTGCGCCCGTGTTCACCTTGAACATCAGCTTGGCTTTGTCGGCCAGGGCGGCACCCCAACCCATCATGCGGGTGGTGAGGGTCTCCGACCACCAGCCGAAGGTGGAGACGATGAAATCATACAAACCGCCTATCAAGCCGCTGATAACCAACAATAAGGAGTCCTTACCTTTCTTCTGTCCGCTGACCAACACCTGTGTGGTGGCAGTGGCTTCGGGGAAGGGGAACTTACCGTGTTGCTCCTTGACGAAGTATTTGCGGAAGGGGATGAGGAACAAGATGCCCAAGATGCCGCCGAGCAACGAGGCGATGAACACCTGCCAGAAGTTGATTTCGATTTGGTAGCCCTTACCTTGCAGGATGTAAAGGGCAGGCAGGGTGAAGATGGCACCTGCCACCACACCGCCCGAGCATCCACCAATCGATTGGATGATGACATTTTGCGATAGCGCATCGTTCTTGCGCATCAGTCCCGTGAGGCCGATGGCGATAATGGCAATCGGGATGGCGGCCTCAAACACCTGTCCGACCTTCAGGCCGAGGTAGGCAGCGGCAGCCGAAAACAGGATGGTCATCAGCAGTCCGATGCACACCGACCATACCGTAACTTCCTGGTACTTCTTGTTTTTCGAGAGTATGGGTTCATACTCTTCGCCCGGTTTCAGTTCGCGTTGCGCGTTCTCGGGCAGTTTGAATTGGTCGTTTTCCATAAGGTTCACTTTTCAAATTTGATTGCAATATTAGGGATTTTGTCGGATGAAAAGAAGGAAAATCAAGAAAATTGAAAAATAATGACAAATTAATTTGTCTAAATGGAAAGTTTACTTTACTTTTGCGGTGTCAAACTTTAAAAACTAAGCACTATGAATAAAAACTATTTGTTTCCCCATCAGTTCAGAATAGTCGGATGGGTGTTGGCCATCGTAGCGGTGGTAGGGTATCTTTGGCTTCCAGAATTCCATTTCAAGATGCCTTCGTTGTATTTCGATACCTTTTTTGACGATGAAAATGAAGGTGGATTCTTCCGTATGGCAAGAACGAACAGCCTTTCCATCGCCATGGTTTTACTGACGATCGGATTGCTATTTATCGGCTTCTCAAAAGAAAAGGTTGAGGACGAGTTTGTGCATTATCTTCGTGCTCAAAGCCTCATTTGGGCGACTTACGTCACTGCGGCACTGTTTATCGTAGCGACTTTGCTTATTTATGGAATCACCTATATCTATGTGCCGTATTTGGTGTTTTACATCTTCCTCATCTTGTTCATCATTAAGTTCAGAATGGAGGTGCACCGTTTCAACAAAGGAGGCGCGCAATGAAGAACCGTTTAAAAGTGGCGCGAGCCGAAAAAGACCTCACGCAAGAGGATTTGGCCAAGCTTATTGGTGTGAGTCGGCAATCAATTAACGCCATAGAATCAGGGCGTTATGTACCTTCCACGGTCTTGGCCTTGAAGATGGCGCAAGTGTTTGGGAAACCCGTGGAGGAGATTTTCTTCTTGGAAGAGGAGGATTGATGGAAGAGATTCCCTTCGGGAATGGAGTGTTTGTTATCGTATACAGCGGCGGCAAGAACGAGTTACCCAATGGTAGCGTTTCAAGCCGCCGCAGTTTACAAATAATGGTTTTCCATTCCCGTAGGGAATCTCAATAGTGGGATTATTTTACAATACAGAATTTCTTAATAACGATTCCTCTATCGCTCTGAATCCTAACGAAATACATTCCATCGGTCAAACCAGATACATCAATCTGTTGGGTTTCTTCGGTAATGTGGCCTGAAAGCAGCGTTTGGCCTGTCACATTGGTGATGAAATACTCGGTTTCTGCCTGTAGAGACGTTGCGCGCAACGTCTGTACAAACAAGATGCCATTCGTAGGATTAGGATAAACCTTGATTTCCATCGCTTTATTCTCATCAACGACCATCACATCCTTATCCAAACAATCCGACCAGGCAATGGTGCTTCCTCCATCGGTGCTGATGCCGTATTTGTATTGCCCAATGGGCAGGGCATCCCAACCGTAATCCACATATTGGGCGTCAGCGACGTTTGAAGCAATCAGCTCAGCATTGCTTCCATCGCAGTTGGCGCGGTAGATGTTGTAGGTGTTGCCCACGGTGATGTCGTCGATATAGAAGGCGTTATCGTATTCGCCCTCAGCGAGTTGGTTAGCGTATTTCCATTCCAGGATGTGGTTGCCGGGGCCGATGGCCACGGTGTAGCGTGTCCACGGCACTTCGTCCTTCAAGGTCTCGCCATACTGCACATTGTCGATGAAGAAGCCGCAGCCATTGAGCGGGAAGCAACTAACTCTGGCATAGTAACTTACCACACATGAGGTGGGCAGGTTGACCGCCAACGAGATCTTGCTGTTGGAGAACATGCCCGTGTTGGTCGACTTGGCGCAGTATGTGCCTGTGTTGGGTTGCGTGGTGGTGACGACCCAAGGGCTGGTGGCGTCGTTGATCCACATGTTTTGGTAGAAGTCGCCCGACTCGAAGCCGTCGTAAATGCCCGCAGGCAGGTTCCATGACAACGACACACGCATATTGTTGATGACTTCGGCCTCAATCTCGACCGCCTTCGTCAAGGTGACGTAATTGGAGGGGAGCGAGGTCATGTCGTTTTCCAGATGGGCGACAATATAATAGGTATAGGAGCCCGCATAATTGATGTGGTCGGTATAGGTAGTCGCCGTCAGGCTGTTGGCGATGCGCATGCCGTCGCGATAGACGTCGTAGGAGATGCCTTCGGGAGCAGCGGTCCAGTTGAGGACGACCTGCTCGCCGTCGAAGTCGGCGGTGAGGTTGGTCGGACCGTGGTGGAACAAGGCATTCATGGCAGCCAAGGCGTCGATGCGGCCCGAGCCTACACGGTTGCTTTTCATGGTGTTGCCGACATGTACTGAGGTAAGCTCGATGATGGAGTCCAATTCGGCGGGACTCAAGTCGGGATTGGCTTCTAAAAGCATGGCCAACACGCCTGCCACGCAGGGCGTAGCCATGGAGGTGCCGTCCATCTCGATGTAGTTGTTGGTGGTCTGGTAGTTCAACGAGGTGATGTTGGCACCAGGGGCTGAGATGTCGGGACGGATCAAGCCGGGTTGGTTGACGTCACCGTTTTCGTAGGGGTAGTCGTTATAGTTGCCGACATTGGGACCAGCTGCCCATGTGGTGGGGCCAACAGAGGAGAAGCCACAGTGCTCGTCGTTCGAGTCGGTGGCGCCCACGCTGATGACGGAAGTCAGGCCGCCTTCGATGAGGTTCTTTTGGTCGGGGTGGAGCCATGCCGGAGGACAGTTGCCTGGGGCGCTGATGTTGAAGGGGACAGGGTAGGTGTATTGCGTCTGGCCTTCATTGCCGCATGCCACGGCAGCCGCCACGCCTGCGTCGAGGCAGGTGGCAAAGACGTCGCGGTAGTAGTAGCAGGGACCAGCGCCTACGTCGCTGAGCGAGAGGCTGAGGATGTCGGCACCATGGTCCAAGGCGAACTCAACGCCTTCAATGAGATGGGTGGCCTCACCTTGTCCTTCCTCGCTCAAAATCTTGATGGCCATAATCTTGGCACCTGGAGCGATGCCCGTCTGTGTGCCTGCCGTGCCTTGTCCCGCAAGGATGCCAGCGGTATGAGTGCCGTGACCTTGGTCGTCCATGGGGTCAAGGTCTTGATAGAAAACGTCATAGCCGTGGTGCGGGAACTCACTGCCGCCATCCCACATGCTGTTGGCGATGTCGATATGGTTGTAGTTGACGCCCGTGTCGATGAGACCGATGATGACGCCGTTGCCCGTATAGCCCGTGCCGTTGTAGTTCCAAACTGCCGGCGCGTTGATCTTGTCGACATGCCAGGCATTGGCTCTCGTAGCGGTGGGGCTGGTTTTCTCATTTAGTGGAATCATCTGGCGCATCTCGTCAGGGATAATGATGGCAATGTCCTTGCGCTGAGCGAGTTGAGCGATGACCTCGTCGCTAGCTGAGCAGCTGAAGCCGTTGAATGACCAGAAGGTTTTCAGGTCACTGACCAAGTTTTCGCTCTTGTAACCTTCAAGGAAATCAAGCACTTGGGCTTGCGAGGCTTGACAGAATGCTTTCCGTTCGGCGATGACGAAGTCGCGGCGTTGCTCCTTGGTCATCAAAGCGGTCTTTTGCGACAGTTGGCTGTCGTCGTAACGCTCGGCCATCATCACGATGACGTGTTGAAGATGGTTGGATTGGCCAAACAATGCACCGAAGCAAAGGGCCAAGAGGAGGGTAAAAACGGATTTTTTCATGGTATTTGGTTAATTAAGTATTGTTTACGAAAAAGAGATCTTATCCCTTATCCTCACGAAGGGCTTTTCGACAAAGACATACAGGACATAGGCTGCTATGAAGACCAATATCCAATAAACGGGATAGGCAATGGCGTAATGGCTCACGAATTGTGGGAAGCTGTGCTCGAGGACTTGGAGTAGCAGCAGGTTGGTGAGGAACATGGCGTAGGAAAGTATGCTGATGCCCGAAATGATGTCCCCCAAACGTGTTTTGTAAGATTTCCATTTTGACAGGAGGGGGAACCACAGCGTGATGGCAAGGGCCGAGATTGTCAGATATAAGGCGTCATAATAGAAGGTGCCTGGTGTGCGGGGAATGATGCGTGTGGCGACAAACAAGGCCACGCCTATGATGAAACAGGCCACCGCGTGACGCTCCCATTGCTTCGGATGATAGCACATCATCCATGCGGCAAGCACGCCCAAGTAGATGTTGTCGGTACGTGAAGCCACGGTCTTGCGGATCCAGATGTCCCAGCCGAAGCGGTCGTGGATCTGGTCGGCCACGGAGAGACGGAAGGCGATGGATGCGGCAATGAAAAGAAGGCACAGCCACGGGATGAATTTTTTCGGTTTCGCGAAGAGCGAAAGGAGTATCAGAAGGAGCGGGAAGAAGATATAGAACCACCATTGTACGGGCAGGGAATACGACTCCCAATAGAACCCCCAGAAAGGCGTGAACAGGTTTTGGGTGAAGGTCGCGAAACGCCACATCGGGAAGGTGTGGACGTCGCCTTCGATGACATTGAGCTGAACCAAAAGATAGTTGACGAACAGGATGAAGAGGTAGTTGGGCAAGATGCGCAACGCAGTCCGAACATAAAAAGAGAGGGTCTTGGTACGGCCGATGTGGTTGTCGTGGTTTTCGAGGTGGGTGATGAACGACTTCCCGATGAGGAATCCTGTGATGACGAAGAAGATGTCGACGCCATGGGGCACGGGCATGTCGGTGAAACGGTCGAGGGGCGTGTCGAACAGGATTCGCTCGGCGTGGCCTTGCACCACGCAAAAAATGGCGAAAGCCCTCAAAAAGTCCAATCCAAAGACTCGTTTCCGATCAATATCGATGCTCCAAAAGTTCTTCATGGGTTTTGGTTGCTTACTTCAACAGTACGTTCCCGATGCGACAGTCCAGACAGCGTTTGCGCTTGCAAAAATAGGAATAAAGGTGCAACAAAGCCTGTGTCTGCATGGCATTTTCCGCCGTGATGCCGCATGAGACGTAATGGCGGATGACGGCATTGTCCTCGGCCTCAGTGTCTTCCAGGAATTGCAACGCGGTCTCGCACACCGATTCGTCTTTGTGGAGCTTGCCATAGCAGAATAGCAAAGGTGCCACGGCATTGATGATCAATACATCGGCTGTAGTGTCGCCCAGATGTTTCGGTTTGCGGCTGTCATGGTTCCCCCTTTTAAGGGGGACAGGGGGATTCGGCAGCCGCGTCTCAAACCGCCAATGCGTCTCCCAATACTCCGATGCCGCAACGTCAAACAAAGCCTTGGCTTCGGCAGTGTCTTTCGCCGCCTTGATCTTGGAGAACAGGGGTCCGTTTTTATGGATGAGCTGTGCCATCTGTGCCAAACGGATAGTAGGGAAATTTGAGGGTCGCATGCGCATGAACTTCCACCTCTCGGCAGGCATGGTCAGCAGGTTGAACTTGGCCTTCATCACACTGTACTCACGCTTGAGCAGTAGGGGATAATCGTCTGTGAACTCGTCTTCGAGGAACCCCGCGCAACCCATGAGCATGGCTTCGACCTGAAGAAGGTTGTCGGCATGTTTCAGCAAGGTCTTGAAAGGCAAGATGTTGGCCAAATACTCAAAGGCCTCGTTGTTGACTTTCAGGCCGAAATAGCGCATGAGCAGCTTGTAAAGCGCGTCCTCCCAGTCGAATTGGTTGGCTTCCAGTATCTTGGTGACGGCGCCCGACTTGCTCTCCAAGCGCTCCACGGCCATACGGTCGAGCCACGAAAGTCTGGTGAAGACAGGCACTTTGCTGATGCTTTTCTCGCAAGGGATCCAAGTCTTAGAGGCAATAAGTTTCTGGTATTGTGTAAATAGACGTTCGTCGAAATGCCCTTTCAGCTCCATCGTAGGGATGTCGTTGACTTGTAGGTCGTCTTCGTATACCACATGCAGGATGACGTTCTTGTAGGCTTTGTCGTTCTGGTGGCCATGGCGGTTCCAGTCGGAGGCTTTCACGTGGATTTCCACATGTCCGGCCCAGAGTTTGTCGCCGATTTGGATCTTGGCTTCAAGGAAGTCAGGACCCGAGTCGGTGTTGCGGTAGCCCGTCGCCACCACCTCTACCGCTTCGCCTTCCGTGGTCTTCAAGTCCTTGTCGGTCAAGCGGTTCTCCCAAATGTAGTATAGGAATTCTTCTCTCATTTAATTTTCCAGCAGTTCAATGGTTCCTTGTCAAGAACACCTTTCTTTGTTGCCCAGTCGATGAAGAGGGAGCGGAGGTCGCGGTCGCTCTGCCACACGACGTGGTCCTTGATCTCTTCCTGCGCCCAGCCGATGCCGTTGATGAGGTGGTTGCCGCCACCCATCGAGCGGTAGGAATTCATCACCACGTTGTAGGTCTTCTCCATGTCGAAGGGCGTTCCATCGGCCATGCCGACGATGTTGATGCGCTCGCCCATGGGGTTCTTTTCGGTCACCTCGTAGCGGATGCCTGCGGCGCAATCGAAGTTGTAGATAGGGTTCTTCATCTCGTAGGCGTATTCGAGGAAGTCTTTCACTTCCTTGCCTGTCAAGGCCATGACGGCCAGGGAGTTCTCGAAGGGATACCAGGTGAAGAAGTCCTTGACTTTCAGCATCCCTGCTTCGATGGTCTTGCCGCCGCTGAGCGGAGCCGCCATCGAGATGTCGGCATGGATGCCTTCGGCTTCGACGGTCTCCATCTGGCAGCGGTGGATCTCGTCGACCCAGAGACAAGGTCCGTTGAAGGCATCGTCGCTGCTGATGCTGACGGGCAGCTCAGCCACCTCTTTGTTTTGGTATGCCTCTGCACGGTCAAGGTAGGGCTGGAGCATGGCGAGGAAGGCTTCGTCTTTCACTTCGCCGTCGGTGGGCATGAGTTCGATGCTGATCTGGGGCTTCTTTCCTTTCTTCAGCGTCACTTCGGCTTTGGCCAGGCCTTGGCCGCGATGGCCCGAGTTGAGCACATACACAGGCTCGCCGTTGGGGTTCGTCAGCTTCTCGGCACGAGCGCGGTGGTCATGGCCGTAGTAGATGAGGTCGAAGCCAGGGACGTTCTCGGCCACCCATTTTACGGCATTCTCGCGTCCAAGCGGATGGTCTTCGGGCAGGTTCTGTGCCATGGGTTCCCAGCCCGAGTGGAACAAGCCTATCATCAGGTCGGGATGCTCTTTCTCTCTGATAAGTTTAACCCATTTGTCGGCAGCGGCCTCGAGTTGATCGAAACGCAGACCTGGACGTAATCTGTCTGGTACCCAGGTGACTACGTAGGGTGTCAACAGACCGAGCACAGCGATCTTATAGCCATCGCGCTTGAGGGTTATATAAGGTGTGAAATAGGGCTCGCCCGTGGTCTCATCGATGACGTTTGCGGCCAGTACGGGCACCTTGGTCTCGGCATACACGCGGTCGAACACCTTGCGGCCCGCCTCAACGTCGTGGTTGCCCACGCAAGCGGCGTCGTAGGGGAAATAATTCAACACTTCGGAGACCAGGTTGGGGTGCTCGGCGTCTTGGTTGGAGCAATATTGGAACGGCGTGCCTTGCATGTCGTCGCCGTTGTCCAACAGGATAAGCCGGTCGCCTAGCTCGGCTTTCATCTTCTTGAGGGTGTAGGCATCGTTGGCAAACTCATCGTAACGGCCGTGAGTATCAGTGGTTTCGATGATGGTTAAGGTGGTTTCTTTCGTGGAACAAGAAGCCAAAACGGTGATTAGGGCGATCATAAATGCGATTTTTCTCATGCTGTTGTTGGTTTTGGAGCGATAAAAGTAGGGTTTTTCCTGCTATTATGGGCATATCGTGGAATTTTTTTTTCGAAAAACGGGCGAAGTATTGTTTAATTCCGTATTTTTGTGGCACAATTCCAAGAACCGATTGTTCCATGGCCGATTTGAGCATCATAGTATCCGAGATTGAATTGAAATTGAGGAAATTGATTGATGAGAAAAATCAGTTGGCGGTGGAAAACAAGCGGCTCGCCGAAGCGAACAAGGCGTTGGATGAGGAGAATCTGGCGCTGCGCCGTTCGGCAGGGGAGTTGCAAGATAAAATAAATAAAAGTACAATTGTTAACGCACTCGACAACGAGGGAGAATTAGAAGAAGGAAGAAAGCTCATTCAAGAGTTGGTGAGGGAAATTGACAGATGCGTTTCGATTTTGAACAGTAAGGAATAATTCAGATACTTGAAAGTCAGCACAATGGACGAAATAACCATCAATATCACGTTACTGGACAGGCCCTATCGCCTTTCGGTGGCTCGTGCTGACGAGGAAAAGGTCAGGAAGGCCGGCGCCCTCATCAACGAGAGGGTGAAGTATTACACGAAGCATTACGCCTACAAGGATGTGCAGGACTTGCTTTCGATGACGGCCTTGCAATTTGCCACCTCGGTAGTCAAGATGGATGCTGAATTGTCTTACAGGAATCAGAATCTGGAGCGTAAGCTGCAAGATCTGAACGACTTATTGAGCGAACAATCATAATCCACGTGAAGACGTGGGTGGGTTCTTTGAAGATCTGGAACTGCCTGTTCAGCGCATTTGGTAAACTCAACACAAAACACACATCAATCGGTCTACTCGCGCTCTGTAAAAACAGGCCTCATTCCTTTGGGAAGCACTTCGGTGCCGGTGGACGTTTGCGCAACGCGGTGGCCACAAGCGTATCTTATGGGGTTTACGCATATCCCAAGAGCAGGCAGTTTCTTTTTTTCCTCCTCATTTTTCGAGTAAAAACAGAGTTTTAAAATGTTATTACTCACTATCACAAACACTACTTGGATTATCATCGCCGCAGCAGCTTTGGTCGTGGGCCTTGCGGTTGGTTACCTCATCACGTCCACCATACTGAAGAAAGCCGTCACCAAAGAAGAGACCGCCTTGCTCGAAGAGGCCAAGGAAAAAGCCGAAGTCATCAAGAAAGAACGCATCCTGCAAGCCAAGGAGAAGTTCCTCCAGATGAAAGACGAGCACGAGAAGGCCTGCAACGACCGCAAACGCGAGCTGCAGAAGACCGAACAGAAGGTCAGCCAACTCAAGCAGGAGGCCAACCAAAAGATGGAAGAGGTGCAGCGTAAAGGCAAAGAGCTGCAAGCTGCACAGCAACGTCTTGACTCTCAGATGGAAAGCTTCAACAAGAAAAAGGCCGACCTCGACCGTATCTACAGCGAGGAGTCGAAAAAACTGGAGTCCATCTCCGGTCTCTCGGTCAAAGAAGCCAAGGATCAACTGATCGAGTTGATCAAGGAAGACGCCCAGGCCGAGGCTATGGTCTACGTGAAGGAAGCCACCGAAGACGCCAAGATGAGCGCCAACCAGATGGCCAAGAAGATCGTCATCGAGACCATCCAGCGTACGGCTGCCGAGACAGCTATCGAGAACACCGTCAGCGTGTTCAACATCGAGAACGACGAGATCAAGGGCCGCATCATCGGCCGTGAGGGTCGTAACATCCGCACCCTCGAGTCGCTCACGGGCGTCGAGATCATTATCGACGACAGCCCCGATGCCATCCTCATCTCCGGTTTCGATCCCATCCGCCGCGAAATCGCCCGCCTCTCCCTGCAGAAGCTCGTCGTCGACGGCCGCATCCACCCCGCCCGTATCGAAGAGGTGGTCCACAAGGTGGAGAAACAGGTGGAACAAGAAATCATCGAGACGGGTAAGCGCACCTCCATCGACCTCGGCATTCACAACCTGAATCCCGAGCTCATCAAGATGGTGGGTCGCATGAAATACCGTTCCTCATACGGACAGAACCTGCTGCAGCACTCTGTGGAGACGGCCAAGCTCTGCGCCACCATGGCTGCCGAGTTGGGCCTCAACGTGAAAGCCGCCAAACGTGCTGGTCTGCTCCACGACATCGGTAAAGTGGCTGAGAACGAGGAAGAGCTGCCGCATGCCATCCTGGGTATGAAGGTGGCCGAGCGCATGAAGGAGAAACCCGACATCTGCAACGCCATCGGTGCCCACCACGACGAAATCGAGATGGACAACCTCATCTCGCCCATCGTCCAAGTGTGCGACGCCATCTCTGGTGCCCGTCCCGGTGCCCGCCGCGAGGTGGTCGAGGCCTATATCCAGCGCCTCAACAAGCTGGAGGAGATGGCCATGAGCTATCCGGGCGTGGTGAAGACCTATGCCATCCAAGCTGGCCGTGAGCTCCGCGTCATCGTGGGTGCCGACAAGGTGAGCGACCAAGAAGCCGACCGCATCGCCTACGACCTCTCGAAGCAGATCCAGACCGAGATGACCTATCCGGGTCAGATCAAAATCACGGTCATCCGCGAGACGAGAGCCGTCCAGTACGCTAAGTAAATACAATGGCTCATAGCCTATGGCCTATGGCTTGCCTCTATATCGGGGCAGGCCATAGGCCATTAGCTATCAGCCATAAGCAAAAACAAACACATGATCAGAGAAGAAGTCGTTTTCGGTCCCATCCATAGCCGTCGTCTTGGTAGCTCGTTGGGAATCAATCTGTTGCCTGAAAAGGGTAAGATATGTACGTTCGACTGCATCTATTGCGAATGCGGCTGGAACAAGGACGGGCGTAATGACACCCAATTGCCCTCGGCCGAAAAGGTGCGCAATGCCTTGGAAGCCAAGTTGCAGCAATGCCAAGCGGATGGCGTCACCATCGACTCCATCACCTTCAGCGGCGACGGCGAGCCCACCATCAATCCTGAATTCCCGCAGATCATCGACGACACAATAAAACTTCGTAACCAGTATTATCCCAATTCAAAGATCACCGTGCTGTCGAATGCTACGATGGTGCACAAACCGGAGATATTTAATGCCTTACGCAAGGTTGATAACCCGACGATGAAAATCGATGCCCCAACCAATGAACTCGTTGAGAAAATCAACCATCCCGTCCCAGGTTATGATGTGAATAGGGTAGTGGAGGCCCTGAAACAGTTCAACGGTGACTTTATTCTGCAGACCATGTTCTTGAAAAGCAAGGACTTCGACTCGTCGAGCGCCGAAGTGTTGAACGGCTGGATGGACATCGTGCGGATTCTGAAGCCTCGCGAAATCATGGTGTACACTATCGACCGTCCTACGCCAGAGGAAGGCTTACAGAAATTCACCGTCGAGGAGATGCGCCGCTTGGTGCAGCCTTTGATTGACGAGGGGCTCATGATTCAGATTAAGGGGTAGTTTTTGTGGCATGGATTGCCGGCCATGTTCTTATGTCTGTTCGAATGTTGATTCCCCTGATTTGAGTTGATAATCTCATGGGTAACTTCAAAAAACACTTTATTCTTGACTTTTGCTTTTTCGCGTTGTATATTTGCGGTGTCAAAAAATTAAGATGCCATGACGAACAATGCGCACATGTCGCCACAGACGCCGAACATTTTACATAAAATCGTTTTCTTGATAATTTCTTTAGCGATGGCATTAGCTTCAGTATGTGCCTATTCGCAAATCCGCATAGATTGGCAACAATGCTATGGGAGTATGGGTAATGACAGGGCTACCCGCATAGTAAAAAAGCCCAATGGTTATTGGATAGCAGGACGTGTTACTGAACAAAGTGGCATGGTGACAATTCCTTTGTCAAATCGCTCGTGGGTCATTGGAATTGATGAAACTGGCGTCCTCGATAATGAATTCAGTTTGGGGCCTTACGCCCGAATAGATGAAGATCTATTTGTAGGAATAAACCAAGGCTCTATCTATGCGATAGGACATCCGCAAAATGAATTAGGAAAGGAACAGTTAGGAATAAAGAAATTGGATGCTAACATAGGAGTGGTTTGGGAGACCATGGTGGGGTGCGCGAACGAGGCTTTGGCGAACAGTGTGTATGGCGCTTCTACTCCGGACGGGGGGGTGATTGCTTCTACAACCATCCGATGGGCAGGGGGCGACATTACTAACCATTATGGGTTGGATGATGTTTGGGTGGTGAAAATCGACAGCCTTGGTCACCTTGAATGGGAAACCAACTTGGGCACGGAGAATTGGGAGTGGCCGCAATGCCTTATCAATGTTTCTGGCGGAGGTTATTATGTGGCAATGGTCGGCAACCCTGGCTATGTGGGATCTATACCAGTTTGCCAAGTGCCTTCAACGGATGCAAGTGATGTTCTTTTCGCCAAACTGAACAATGCTGGCCAGTTGCTTTGGTTTCATTGCTTCGGTGGGTCTAAGCTTGATATCGTTGACCATGTAATAGAACTTGAAGATGGTTTCCTCTTGGTTTGCGACACACAATCAGATGACAGAGATGCCGAAGGTGCAGGATATCATCTCGGATACAGCGAGACAAGCCAAACTCCCGATACCTGGCTCGTTCGCACCGATTTTGACGGTAATATCGTCTGGAGTCGCTGCTATGGTGGTTCTGGCTCCGATTTCCCCATCAAAGCCTTTCAGAACGAGGATGGCGGGTTCACGGTTTTCGGTAATACTAACTCAAATGATGGAGATGTGCAAAGTGCACAAAACCTGCAGATTCCAGAGGATTACCATCATCATTCGCGGTTGTGGGTGTTTCGCACCGATGTTGATGGCAACTTGCTTTGGGAGAGGGTGATAGGGACGAAATATAGTGAAATCATACTAAATGATGTCATGATGCTTAGCGACACTGTATACACCATCCTTGCCACCGCCGAAATGCCAGAGGAGGGCTATGAGGGCGATTTCAGCTGCACCAATTGGGACAATCGTCTATGTGGGTATGAATCTTATTGGGCCCTCCAAATCACCGACATCTTCGACTATAACAGTGTGGAAGAAGGGATGGTTGAGGCAACAAGTGTTAGTATTTATCCCAATCCAACACGAGGCTTGCTTAGCGTAACGGGCAAGGGGCTGAAGCAATTATACCTTTATGACCTGCTTGGCCAAAAAGTGGCCACCGTTCCTTCCTACAATGGCATCAATGCCATGATTGACACTAGCGGCCTTGCTGCGGGCATCTACTTGGCACGAGTGTATGTGGGAAATGGCGTTTGTGTGAAGAGGGTGGTAGTGACGAAGTGAGAATTGGCTAACACTTATCCTTGCACATCTTTCTATGCCCCATTATTTCCTGCAGAGTCTCTGTTGTCATTCTACTCCCACATTCATTCTTCCCATCAGTCTTTGCCAGGGGGAGAGGAAAGCAAACAGGAAATCGTAGGCGATCAATCCTGGGAGCAGGCCTTTTTCACCCAAGCGCTTGGAGGCTTTGTGGTAGATAAACAGCTGTGTGCCAAAGCGCAGCAGGAAGAAAAACACCAAGATGGGGATATAGAAGACCGCATTGTTGGCGATGGTGAAGGCGGGTCTTGCACAGAGGGCCAGCAGCGCGATGAATGAGGCGTAGAACAAGAACTGGGATACGTAGAACAAGCTGAGCATCAAACGGGCTCTGGTGCCATACTTCGGGATGGTGGAGTAGCGGCTGCTCTTCTGACGCATCCAAAGTTTGAAATTGTTGGTGGGGGTGGCAAGGATGGCGTCCTCGGCGTCGATCAGGACCTCCGTGTTTTTCTTGTTGGCGGTTTGGTTGATAAACAAGTCGTCGTCGCCCACCGAGGTGGTGTAATGCGAGATGAAGCCTTGGTTCCTGTAGAACAGCTCTTTACGATATGACAAGTTCTTGCCGATGCCCATATAGGGATGACGACTCAGGGCGGCGGAGAGGTAGAGCAGGCCGTTCTGCAGGGCGTCGAAGCGGATGATGCGATTCAGGCTGCTTTTCTTCTGCACGTAGGGGCTGTAGCCGATGACGATCTCCGTGCGGCTGTTGTAACGGTTCACCACGCTACGCAGCCATTGGTCGTTGACGGGCATGCAGTTGCATTCTGTGAAGACGATGAGGTCGTTTTGTGCCGACTTGATGCCCATCGAAAGCGGGAACTTCTTGCCGTTGAAGAAGTTAAGGTGTTGCTTCAACTGCACGGGTTTCACCCTTGTCTCCTTGCGTTCCAAGTCTTTCAGGTATTCCTCGGTCTCATCATCAGAGCAGTCGTTCACTACAACAATTTCAAAATCAGGATAATCCTGCTTGAGTAGGGCAGGGATCAATTCGGTGAGGTACTCGTAGGCGTCGCGGGCACAAAGCACGATGGAGACGGGCTCCAGCTCCTCGTCGAGTTTCGGGCGCGCATTCCTTTTATAGAAGGCCACTTTCGAAAACAGGCCCCAATGGTAGATCAATTGGATGACGAGGCTGACGCCAAAAATGATTAAAAGTATGAAACTTAAGCTGTTAAAGTGAAAACTGAACTGCACGGTCGATGATTTTTATTGAATGCAAAGATATGAAAAATGTTGCAAAAAAAGTCGTACTTTTGCACAAAATTACAAGGATGAATTTCACTATTGCAGCAAACGACCCGAAAAGCCACGCCCGAGCAGGTGTGCTGAGCACTGACCACGGCCCTATCGAGACCCCGATTTTCATGCCTGTCGGTACGGCGGGTACGGTGAAGGCCTGTCATTTGCGCGATGTGCGCGACGAGGTGAAGGCACAGATCATCTTGGGCAACACCTACCATCTCTATCTCCGTCCGGGATTGGATGTGCTCGAGGCCGCTGGCGGTCTTCACAAATTCAACGGATGGGACCGCCCCATACTGACCGATAGCGGTGGCTTCCAGGTGTTCTCGCTGACGGGCATCCGCAAGATGAAAGAGGAGGGCGTCACCTTCCAGTCGCATATCGACGGGTCGCGGCATCTCTTTACCCCCGAAAACGTGATGGACATCCAACGCAGCATTGGTGCCGACATCATGATGGCCTTCGACGAATGCACGCCTGGGACGGCCGACTACCATTATGCCAAGCCTTCGATGGAACGCACTCACCGCTGGCTCGACCGCTGCATCGAGCGTTTTAATGCCACCCAACCGAAATACGGCTACGAGCAGGCCTTGTTCCCCATCGTGCAGGGCTGCGTCTACCGCGACCTGCGCGAGCAGTCGGCCGAATACATCGCCTCCAAGAACGCTGCCGGCAACGCCATCGGCGGACTGGCCGTGGGTGAACCCACCGAGGTGATGTACGAGATGATTGAATTGGTCAATGCCATCCTGCCCCAAGACCGTCCGCGTTACCTGATGGGCGTCGGCACACCGGCCAATATCCTGGAGAGCATCTCGCGCGGTGTCGACATGTTCGACTGCGTGATGCCCACACGCAACGGCCGTAACGGCATGATTTTCACCTCCGAAGGCATCATCAACCTGAAGAACGAAAAGTGGAAATACGACTTCTCGCCCGTCGACCCCAACGGCGAAACTTTCGTCGATGCACAATATACCAGGGCTTATCTGCGTCATCTCTTCGTCGCAGGCGAGATCCTAGGCCCCATGATTGCCAGCCTTCACAACATAGGCTTCTATCTCTGGCTGGTGCGTGAGTCACGCAAACACATCATCGCTGGCGACTTCGCCGAATGGCGCGACATGATGCTGAAAAAAGTTACCACTAGACTGTAAATGAAAAAAATAGACGCATATATCTTCAAAAAGTACATCGGGACTTTTTTCTTCGCCATCTCCATGCTGATCTTGGTGGTCATCATCTTTGACCTGTCCGAGAACATCGACAGCTTCCTGAGGCATCATGCCCCATGGCAGCGGGTGGTGGTGGACTATTATATCATGTCTATTCCCTATTATATCAACCTCTTCATCCACTTGTTCGCCTTCATCGCCGTGGTGTTTTTCACCTCGAAGATGGCTGCCCGCACCGAGATTGTGGCCATCCTGAGCAGTGGCATCAGTTTCTGGCGCTTCCTTTATCCATATATGCTGGCCGCCTTCGCCATCGCGATGATGTCGCTCTATTTTGGTAACTTCCTGATTCCGAAGACTAACGAGATCCGTAGGGAATTCAAGGACGAGTATATGGAGAAGCTGAGCCAGAGCGCGGGACGCAATGTGCACGTGCAGGTCGGAAAAGACGAGTTCGTGTATGTGGAGAGTTTCAACATCGCCAAACAATACGGCTATAAGTTCTCGTGGGAGAAATACGATGGCAATGAATTGAAATACAAGGCTATGGCTGACGTGCTCTATCATGATACCATAGCGCCCAACAGCTGGTATTTCGACCCGTATGCCATCCGAACCATTGACGGCGAGAAGGAGTCCATCATCAAAGGCCGAAACTACGACACCATCATCAACCTTTATCCTACCGACCTCTACAAGATCAAGGAGGACTTCGACGAGATGAATTACTTTGAGCTCCAGGAGCATATCAACAGCATGAAGGAGAAGGGCTCGGAAGGGGTGAAGGTATATCAGGTGGAGATGCACCAACGCATGGCTTCGCCCGCGGCAGTCATCATCCTGACGCTGATCGGCGCTGCTTTGTCGAGCCGTAAGGTGAGAGGCGGCATCGGTATGCATCTTGGCATCGGCATCGGCATCGCCTTTGCGTATATCCTGTTTTTGCAGATCTCCAAGTCGTTCGCCATATCGGGTGGGCTGTCGCCGGCCCTCGCAGCCTGGTTCCCCAACATCATCTTCTGCATACTGGGAATATACTTGCTGATAAAGGCACCAAAATAAACTGAAAATCAGTGGCTTGTTATTTTTCTGAAAAAAAATGGGCTTTTTTTGCTGACTTTTCTTTATTTTAGCAACTTCTTTTCACACTAAAACAATAGCATTATGCATATCGCAGTAGCAGGCAATATCGGTTCGGGCAAGACGACCCTCACGGGCCTCCTCGCCAAGCACTTCAACTGGAAGCCTCATTATGAGGAAGTGGAACACAACCCCTATCTCGACAGCTTTTATGAGGACATGCAGCGGTGGTCGTTCAACATCCAGATCTTCTTCCTCAACAGCCGTTTCCGCCAGGTGATGGACATCCGCAACAGCGGCGAAGACGTCATCCAGGACCGTACCATCTATGAGGATGCCCATATCTTTGCGGCCAACCTCTATTCCATGGGACTGATGGAAACCCGTGACTTCGAGAACTACAAGTCGCTGTTCGAGCTGATGACGAAGTTCCTCCAACCGCCCGATCTGCTGATCTATCTCCGCGCTTCGGTGCCGACGCTGATTCGTCATATCGCCAAACGTAACCGCGAGTTCGAACAGTCCATCAGCATCAGCTACCTGACCAACCTCAATGAACGTTACGAGGAATGGATTAAGAACTACCACGACGGCAAACTGCTTATCATCGACACGGATAACATCGAACTGGAGAACCCCGAGGACTTGAGTACCGTGGTTGACCGTATCGAAGCCTCACTCAACGGATTGTTCTAAAATGAAAGTCGTAGGCATCATACCCGCACGCTACGCTTCGACGCGTTTTCCCGGCAAGCCCTTGGCTTTGATCAAAGGCAAGCCCATGATACAACGCGTCTACGAGCAGGCCTTGAAGTCGAAGCTCGATGCCGTGGTCATTGCCACCGACGACGTGCGTATCGCCGATGCGGTGATGGACTTCGGAGGAGCGTATGTGATGACGAGCCCCAACCACCGCAGTGGCACCGACCGTTGCTGCGAGGCGCTCGACCTGCTGAAGACGAAATTTGATGCCGTAGTCAACATACAAGGCGACGAGCCTTTTATCGACCCTAAGCAGATCGACCTCTTGGTCGATTTGATCGTGCGTGACGACACGCCTCTGGCCTCCTTGGCTAAGCGGATCGACGATGAGGATGAGCTGTTCAGCCCCAATGCGGTGAAAGTCGTGGTGAACCAAGAAGGCAATGCCATGTATTTCAGCCGCAACCCCATCCCTTTCATGCGTAATGTCGACCGCGACGAGTGGCTCGCCAAGGGCCGTTTCTATAAGCATATCGGCATCTATGCCTACAAAGCCGATGTGTTGCATCAAGTGGCGCACATGGAGCCCTCAGCCTTGGAACAGGCCGAGTCGCTCGAACAGCTGCGCTGGCTCGAGAACGGTCTCGCCATACGCATGGCCTTGAGCGATGCCGACAACATCTCCATCGATACGCCCGACGACCTGCATAGAGCCGAGCAGTATGCGCAAACTAAACCTGAGATTGAATGATGATTACCATAGCAGAAGCCATATCAGACCTGTTGTATGTCCGCGACACCGTGGTGGTGCCCGGCTTGGGCGCCTTTGTGAAGAAACCGGTCTCGGCTAAGGTCAACCCGGTGGCCAATTATTTTGCCCGCCCTTCCAGCGTGATCGAGTTTGACGCCAATTTGAGAGAGGATAACGATTTGGTGATCAACTATCTGTCGGAGAAAAACGAGATCCCCATGGATGAAGCGCGTCGCCTCTTGGTGATGTTCGTCTCCGACTGTTTCAATAGCATGAAGGCCGGTAAGAAGGTGGTGCTGAAGGATGTGGGCGCGCTTTATTACGACTGGGCCGAAGACCTTGCCTTTGAACCCGACAAAACCGTCAACTACAACAGCGATGCCTTTGGCCTGACCGACCTCACCCCCGAGCCTATCCTGCGCTCGAAGACCAAGGACGAAATCAAGGCGGAGATCGCCAAGCAGCAGAGAGACAAGAACACCCCCGTCACCGTGGATGAGAAAGCCGTGCACGAAGACGACGAGGTGCCGCAACGCCACCTTGGATGGCTGTGGATCCTCTTGGGCTTACTCCTGTTGGCTCTTGTCGGCTTGGGATTGCATTATTTCCATGTCGTCGACTTCGGCCGATTGCTAGGGAAGAAGGTCGTTCGTGGCAGATATGAGCCTAAGACCTATACGCTTCCATCCTATGTCAAGACTTGGGAGTGGAAGGAAGTGGCTCCTGCGCCGACGGATACCGTTGCTGAGCCCGCTGCTGCTGAGCCCGCCGTTGCTGAGCCTACCGTTACCGAACCTGCTGTCGCTGAGCCGACGCAGCCTGCAGCCACGCCTGCGCCTGCCGATGCCAACATACGCATCATAGCCGGCTGTTTCGTCCAGGAAGAGTATGCGGCCAATATGGTCAAGACCTTGAAGGCGGAAGGCTATCGCAACGCCTTCTATGAGCCTAGGGGCAAACGGTGGTTTGTCGCCGTCGACCGTTATCGTACGATGGAAGAGGCCACAGCGGCACTCCTCGATATCAGGGCTAACTCCGACTATGAGGTCTGGATTTTAAACAAATAAGGAACGACGATGTCAAAGAAGAACAAATTGGAGAAATTCGCCGAGAACAAGACCTTCCCTAACTTGTTCGAATACAGTTATGAACGCATCATGGGGGAGGGGTTTCCGCTTCAGGGGAAGTGGCATGAGGAGTTCTTCCACAACGACAACCCCATCGTGCTTGAGCTGGGCTGCGGCAAGGGAGAATATACCGTTGGCTTGGCCCGGGCGCATCGCGACATCAACTATATCGGTGTCGACATCAAGGGCGCGCGTATCTGGCGTGGCTTGAAGCAAAGCAACGAGGAAGGCCTGAAGAACGTGGCTTTCCTGCGTGCCCGCATCGACCAGATCGAGCATTTCTTTGCCAAAGACGAGGTGTCCGAGATCTGGGTCACCTTCCCTGACCCGCATCCCGGCGAAGGTGTGCGCAACGCCCGCCATCGCCTCACCTCCCCCGAGTTCCTCGACCGTTACCGCAAGATCGTCCGCCCCGATGGCATCCTCAACCTCAAGACCGACAGCCCCATCATGTATGAGTTCACCCTCCACGAGGTGGTGGAGCCACAAGGTCTGCCGCTGCTCTATGCCACCGACGACCTCTATGCCAATGACGACAACCTGGAGGTGAAGACCATACGCACCTTCTACGAGCAGATGTGGCTCGACCAAGGCCTGACGATAAAGTATATCCGATTCAGAATCAACAAATAAAACTATTGCTATGTATACAGAAGACAACCAACTCTACATCGCGCATTGCGACAACGGACCCCTCTATATGGTGGGTAAGATGGCCAACCGCCACGGCTTGATAGCGGGCGCCACGGGTACGGGTAAGACCGTGACCCTGCAGGTGCTGGCCGAATCCTTCTGCGAGGCAGGCGTGCCTTGCTTCATGGCCGACATGAAAGGCGACCTCTCGGGCATCAGCCAGGCTGGACAGATGAGCAGCTTCATCGAGAAACGCTGCCCTGAGTTCGGCATCGAGAACCCGCAGTTCCATGGCTGTCCCACGCGTTTCTTCGACGTGTATGGCGAGCAAGGCCATCCGCTGAGAGCCACCATCTCCGACATGGGACCGCAGCTGCTGTCGCGTCTGCTCGGCCTCAACGAGACCCAGACGGGCATCCTCAACATCGTCTTCAAGATCGCCGACGACCGCGGCTTGCTCCTTATCGACATGAAGGACCTGCGCCTCATGCTCGACTATGTGGCCAAGAACGCTAGGGAGTTCACCACCACCTACGGCACCATCACCTCAGTGAGCGTGGGCGCCATCCAGCGTGCCCTGCTGGCCCTCGAAGCCGAAGGTGGCGACCTCTTCTTTGGCGAGCCTTCGTTCAATGTGTTCGACTTCCTCCAGACCGAAGGAGGCAAGGGCGTGATGAATGTGCTGGCTGCCGACAAGCTGATGCTCAACCCCAAACTCTATTCCACCTTCCTGCTGTGGCTGTTGAGCGAGCTCTACACCCAACTGCCCGAGGTCGGCGACCTGCCGTTGCCCAAGCTGATCTTCTTCTTCGACGAGGCTCACATGCTGTTCAAGGACACCTCCAAGGCTTTGGTCGACAAGATCGAGCAGGTCATCCGTTTGGTGCGTTCCAAGGGTGTCGGCGTCTATTTCGTCACCCAGAGCCCCGACGACATCCCCGAGGTCATCGCAGGCCAGCTCGGCAACCGTATCCTCCATGGGCTGAGAGCCTATACGCCTAAGGAACAGAAAGCCGTGAAGGCGGCAGCACAGACCTTCCGTACCAACCCGAACTTCAACACCGAGGCAGCCATCCTCGAACTCGGAACGGGCGAGGCCTTGGTCTCGTTGATCGACGAGAAAGGCGCCCCCTGCATCGTGGAACGTGCCAAGATCCTCTTCCCGCTGAGTCAGATTGGCGCCATCACCGACGACCAGCGCAACGAACTGATCCGTAAGTCGCGCATCTATGGCGTCTACGACAAGAGCTTCGACCGCGAAAGCGCCTATGAGGTCTTGGTGGAACAGCAGAAACAGGAGGAGAAACGCCTCCAGAAAGAGGCCGAAGAGGAAGAGAAGCGCAAGGCCAAGGAAGCGAAGGAAAGGGAACGCTCAAGGAGTACCAGCTCCAGAAGCACGACCACCAGAAAGAAGAAGTCGACGGCAGGCAAGGCGCTGGAGAAGACCATCAACACGACAGCGACTACCATCGGGCGTAACCTGGGGAACCAAATCGTCCGGTCGATTTTGGGTAGTATCTTCAAGAAGAGATGAAAAAAAGGAAGGCATCGCCTTCCTTTTTTTTAATCATTCCCAATCTCTTTCAGCATCGGCACAAACTTGAAGTCGCCGAACTCCTCTTTTTTCAGTGAGCCGTCGTCCATCTTGGTGACCCTCAGCATGGTCTGCCCGTCGCCTTCGGCGTTATCCATCGGGATAACCATGATGCCGCCGACCTTCATCTGTTTGACAAGCGCCTCAGGTATGCTTGGCGCCCCGGCCGTGATGATGATGCGGTCGAAAGGCTGGTAGGTGGGCAGACCCTCATATCCGTCGCCCAAGAAGGTCTTGACCTTGAACGGCAGTTGCTCGAGGATCTCTTTCGTCTTGAAAAACAGGTTGCGTTGCCTTTCAATGCTGAACACCTTGGCGCCTAAGGCGGCCAACACACAGGCCTGATAACCTGACCCCGTGCCGATCTCAAGCACTTTCATGCCTTTTTCGACCTTCAACAGCTGGGTCTGGAAGGCCACCGTGTTGGGCTGCGAGATGGTCTGTCCCGAGCCGATGGGGAAGGCCTTGTCCTGGTAGGCGAGCTCGACAAAGGAAGAGTCGAGAAACACATGGCGGGGCACTTCGTTGATGGCGTTCAAGACGGCTTCGTCGGTGATGCCTTTTGTTCGCAGCAGGTCAACGAGTTGCTTGCGTAAGCCCTTGTGGCGGTAGTTGTCTTCTAAACTGGTGCTCATATTGCGTTTCGGCCCTTCGACAGGCTCAGGGACCTCGGTTTTTCTGTTTTGCGGCGCGAAATTACGCCAAACCTAACGATAAAAGAACTATTTTTGCGGAAAATTTTTTCATATGCTGAAAATCGGTGTTTTAGGTGCAGGGCATCTGGGCAAAATCCATATCAACTGCATCAAACAGATAGAGAATTACGTTTTGGTGGGTTTTTATGACCCGGCTGAGGAGACCGCCAAGCAGGTGGAAGCCGAAACGGGCGTCAGCAGCTTCGGCTCCATCGACGCTTTGATCGACGCCGTCGACGTGGTCGACATCGTCACGCCCACCATCCGTCATTTCGAGTGCGCCTCGAAGGCCTTGCAGAAGCGCAAGCATGTCTTCATCGAGAAGCCCATCGTGGCGACGCCCGAGGAGGCCAACGCCTTGAAGAAGCTGGCCGATGAGGCAGGAGTGAAGGTGCAGGTGGGCCATGTGGAGCGTTTCAACCCCGCCTTCATCGCGGCTGAGCCTTTCATCAAAGACCCTTTGTTTGTTGAGGCGCACCGCCTGGCATTGTTCAACCCGCGTGGCACCGACGTGCCCGTGGTCCTCGACCTGATGGTGCACGACCTCGACATCCTGCTCACCATCGTGAAGTCGCCCGTGCAACATATCAGCGCCAATGGCCTCAGCATCGTGAGTCCCACCCCCGACATCACCAACGTCCGCATCGAGTTCGAAAACGGCACGGTGGCCAACCTGACGTCCTCGCGCCTGTCGATGAAGAACATGCGCAAGACCCGTATCTTCCAGCGCGACGCCTATATCACCGTCGATTTCCTCGACAAGGTGGCGGAGATCACCCGCATCCACGACACGGTCGACGAGACCAACCCGCTCTCGGCGACCATCACCTTGGGCGACGGCACCGAGAAACAGATCACCTTCCAAAGGCCCGAGGTCCATCCCATCAACGCCATCAAGACCGAGCTGGAGAGCTTCTACGACGCCATCGTACACAACGCCACGCCTGCCGTCACCATCGACGACGGCATCGGTGTGCTGAAGCTGGCCTACCGTATCCTCGACGCCGTCGACGCCTCCATCGCAAAAGTGCAGAAATAAAGTGGTGACCTTACAATAATAGCCGATACATTTCGTTCCATAATAAAAGACTAGTGATGATATGAAAAGAAACTTTACCTGTCTTACCTTGTTGCTTATCCTTGTTTCCTTCATGGCCTTGCCATCATGCAAGAAGTTTGAAGGACCGCAAAAGGTGCCTGCCTATATCCATATTGAATCCATCGAGGTGGATCCCAACCCCGAAAACTATTTCGTCTTTGGTGCCAACACCAGCAAGATCACCGATGCCTGGGTGCATGTCGACGACCAGCTGATTGGCGTCTATGAGCTCCCGGCCACTTTCCCGGTCTTGAAGAAAGGTTCCCACAAGGTGACGGTTTATGGCGGCATCAAGGTCGACGGACGTTCCTCGGCACGCGACCGTTATCCTTTCTACCAGCGTGTGGTGTATGAGAACCTGAACCTGGTCGAAGACAGCATCGTCAACCTGCAACCTGTGGTAAGTTACTATCCCATCAATAACGGAACGAATATCGCATGGATGGAGGACTTTGAGAATGCCAACACCCTGCTGCCTATGGGTGATAGTGCCATCGGCGCCAGCCGCGTCACGGGCGACGAGGCATGGCATTCGGTCAACTCCTTCTGGTCGGGTAAGGTGGAGCTGCCGCCCGACACCCTCGACTTCATGATGGCCACCGCCGACGAGTTCGACTTCTATAAAGGCACCAACGGCGTGTATTGCCTGCTGGAGATGGACTACAACTGCAACGACACCTTCTGTGTTGGCGTGCAGTATTACGAAAACTATACGTTGGAGACCAAGCCACTGGTTAAAGTGACACCTACCGACAAAACACATGACAAACCACAGCGTTGGAACAAAATATACATCAACATCGGCCCGATGATGAACAACTATGCTTCATCTCCCTATTTTAAGGTTTATTTCACTTCCGACCTGACGGCAGCCAACTACATGACTTATGGAGGTGTGCCTTATGGTCATGAGTACCACCCCATCAGCGAACCCCGCTATTATTATTTCGATAACCTGAAACTGCTGTATCGTAACCTATGAACAAGAATAGACTGGCCACGCTCTATTTCGTCGTCGACTGGATTGCCTCCATCGTGGCGTGGACGTTGTTTTATCTCTTCCGCAAGGCCCACGAGGACCTGTATATCAATTATTGGGACCGCATCACGCATTCTTTCGTCACGCCCAGCTTCTGGCTCGGCGTCATCATCATCCCCATCTGCTGGCTTGTGCTTCATGCCGTGACGGGTGCCTACGAGAAGGTCTACCAGAAATCGAGGCTGAAGGAGTTGGGCCAGACCTTCTTCATCACCCTGCTGGGTGTGGTCGTCCTCTTCTTCGTGGTGATTCTGGATGACGAAGTGGTTAGCTACAAGTCTTATTATCAGTCGTTTATAGCCTTATTCACCCTGCAGTTCCTCATCACCTATATCCCACGTCTCATCATCACCACCACGGTGATTTCGAGGATACGAAGCAGGAAGATAGGATTCAATACCCTCATCGTGGGCAGCAACGACAATGCCTGCGCCATCTTCAAGGAGATCGAGGAAGAGGTGAAGCCCTCAGGCCGTCGCCTCATTGGCTTCCTTAATGTTTACGACAAGACGGAGTATAAGCTGGCTGAGTATCTGCCCCGCTTGGGCTCCTACCGCGAGATCGAACAGGTGGTGAAGGACCAAAACGTGGAGGAGATCATCATCGCCATCGAGCGTTCGGAGGTGGAGACGATGAAGGTGCTGCTCTCGGTGGTCGACACGACCAACGCCAACGTGAAGATCATCCCCGCCATGCAGGACCTGGTGTTTGGCACGGTGAAGCAATCGGCCATCTGGCAGGCGCCATTAGTGCAGGTCACGCCCGAGCTGATGCCCATATGGCAGCGTGTGGTGAAGCGTGCTTTCGACATTGTGGCCTCTATCTTGGCCTTGGTCATCCTCTCACCTGTGTTTTTGGTCTGCGCCATCATCGTGAAGTCGACCTCGAAAGGCCCCGTTTTCTATGTCCAGGAGCGCATCGGCAAGGGTGGCAAGCCCTTCAAGATGGCCAAGTTCCGCAGCATGCGCGTCGACGCCGAGTCGGAAGGCACGCCGCAGCTCTCGAGCGACGACGACCCACGCATCACCAAGTTCGGCAAGTTCATGCGTAAGGTGCGCCTCGACGAGATCCCACAATTCTGGACCGTGCTGAAAGGCGACATGTCGCTGGTGGGTTACCGCCCCGAACGTCAGTATTACATCGACAAGATCATGGAGACGGCCCCGTATTACCGCCTGCTGCTTAAGGTGAAGCCTGGCATCACCAGCTGGGGCGAAGTGAAATATGGCTATGCCGAGAATGTCGAGGAGATGATTGAAAGACTGAAATACGACGTGCTTTATATCGAGAACGTCAGCCTCGCCCTCGACATCAAGATTTTGATCTATACGGTGTTAATCGTTATCCAAGGACGTGGGAAGTGATTCCCGTTCCTGCTGGGCCTTAAGATAACAGGCACGGCAGAGGGGCTCGTAGCTTTCCGTCTCTCCCAATACCACTAGTTTGTCGCCCGCAATGGTGCGGTGTGAGTATTGCGCCGGGCTGCCGCAGCGCACGCAGATGGCATGCACCTTGGTGACGTCTTCGGCGATGGCCATCAGGGTGGGCATGGGGCCGAAGGGCTTGCCCATGAAGTCCATGTCAAGGCCGGCGATGATGACACGCACGCCTTGGTTGGCCAGCTGCTGGCACATGTTGGGCAACTCGTCGTCGAGGAACTGGGCCTCGTCGATGCCGACCACGTCGACGTCATTGGCATAGAAAAGGATCTCACTGGCACTCTCCACCGGGATGGAATGCAAGGCCGTGGCGTTGTGCGACACCACGTCTTCCTCGCTGTAGCGCGTGTCGACGCCAGGCTTGAAGATCTCGACCTTCAGCTTGGCGATTTTGGCACGCTTCAACCTGCGGATCAGCTCTTCGGTCTTACCCGAAAACATGGAGCCGCAAATGACCTCGATCCAACCTTGAGTCCTATTGTGAGAATCTTTTTCGAGAAACATAACGAAGGTAGTTAGATTATTTGTAATTTAGCACCCAAAATTAGAGATAAATCTTTTATGAACGACAATTTTGAGAGCCAAAAAGAACAGTTGGTTTCTATTAAGCAGGAAATCAGCTTGTTATACCAACAAATTAACTACCTCTTAAGAAACGAGAAACCCCTCGAACTCCTCGACTTGGATGTGTTGATGAACCGCACACACACCCTTTACGATATGTTATGCTCCGTTAACGTGGGCGCAGTGGCCGACGACGAAGACCTTCCTTTCGATGCCGATGACATCGCAGGCCTCTTCGGCGGGATGACGCAAGAGGAACAACCCGAGGCAGAGCCGGAACCCGAACCCGTTCCTGAGCCGGAACCCGAACCTGAACCCGAACCTGAACCCGTCCCTGAGCCGGAACCTGAACCGGAACCCATCCCCGAGCCAGAGCCAGAACCGGAGCCTATCCCTGAGCCCGTTGTTGAGCCTGAACCCGTGGTGGCTCCCACGCCGGTGGTTGAAGCGCCAGCTCCACAGCCTGAGCCTGAGCCTGAAGTGGCTCCCGTCGAGGAAGAACGTCCTTTGGGCGACGATTTCGGCGTGTTCCTCCGCTTCGAAGAGGTGCCCGAGCCAGAGGTGAAGGTCGAGACGGTCGAGAAAGACGGCAAGGTGGTGCATGTGATGGAGGAGATCCCCGAGGAGGACATCCCCGAGCGCGACCGTGTGCATGGCGAAGACCTGGTGGCCGACAACCCCTTGGTGATGCCGCGAATGGACGACGAGCGTATGGCCGAGAGGGAAGAGATCGAGCGCCAGTCGTCGGACGGCATGTCGGGCTTCTTCGGACAAGACGACGCCAGCTTTGAGCTCTCGTTGGGCGAGAGCATGATGGGCGAGGACCACTCACTGGCCGCCAAGCTGCAGCAGACTCCTGGCCGCGACCTGAAGTCGGTCATCGGCATCAACGACAAGTTCTTGTTCGTCAACGAACTGTTTGGCGGCAGCATGGAGAAATACAACAAGTCCATCGAGAACCTCAACGACTTGAAGACCTTGAACGGCGCCATGATTTATCTCAACGAGCTGAAGATCGAGTTGCAGTGGAACAGCAGCAACGAAGCCTATCAGAAACTCAAGGACTTGGTTTCACACAAGTTTGAATAACCCTAGCCATGTCGAAGCTCTATCTTGTGCCGACGCCCATAGGCAACCTCGAGGACATCACCCTGCGTGCCATCCGTATCCTCAAGGAGGTGGACGGTATCCTCGCCGAGGACACCCGCACTTCGGGCAACCTGTTGCGGCATCTCGACATCAGCAAGCCCATGACGGCCTTCCACATCCGCAACGAGCATCAGGTGGTGGAACGCATGGCCGACAGGATACAGGCGGGGGAGACCCTCGCCCTGGTCACCGATGCCGGCACACCCGCCATCTCCGACCCGGGTTTCCTGCTGGTGCGCGAGTGCGTCAAGCGGGGCATCGAGGTGGAGTGTCTGCCCGGACCGACGGCCTTCGTGCCCGCTTTGGTCAACTCGGGGCTGCCGGCCGAGAAGTTCATCTTCGAAGGCTTCCTGCCGCATAAGAAAGGCCGCCAGACCAAGCTGCAGGCGGTGGCCACTTATCCGTACACGACCATTCTCTACGAGTCGCCGTTCCGCCTGCTGAAGACCTTGCAGCAGCTGGCTGAGGTGTGTGGACCCGAGCGTAAGGTCTGCGTCTCACGCGAGCTGACCAAGATCCACGAAGAGAACGCCCGCGGCACCTTGGCCGAGGTGATTGAGCATTTCTCCAAAAAAGAAATCAAGGGCGAAATCGTCATCGTGCTCGAAGGAACTACAGCGCCTTCGGCAGATCTACCTGAGGACGACGAATAAAAACAGTAGAGACGTGGCGTGCCGCGTCTCTACATATTATATCCCATATTGTTTATTTCAGATCAGAACGCGAACGATAGTCTCGCATAATAATCCGTGATTACATCCTTGCGTCCCTCGTTGAAGCCCAAGTCGCTGTCGACGACGTCGATGACGGAGACGCCACAACTGAGGTAGACCTTGTAGATCTTGAGGCCTATGCCACCGGCGGTGTACAAGCCCGTCGAGATGTAACGGTGCTCACCGTCGGCGTCGTAGCAGGTCACATGGCCAACGGGAATCGAGAATCCGAGGCGACCTTCTATAAAGGGGCTGACGGGGACATAGGGCGCTGCAAACTTCAGGCTGGCATAAACGGGCACGGTGTGGAGGTAGGTCTCCTGCATGTTCTCTAACAGACGGCAATGCTGGCCGTAGCTCGAATAGAACTCGGCTCCAAGGCCGACGCTGGTGATGTGCCCAAGTTGGTACTCGGCCATGCCGCCAACGCTGAAGTGGTAGGGGATCTCGTGCATGAACACGGCGCCCCAATCCCACATGCCTAAGTCGGCGATGGCATGCACTCGGAACTCACCCTTAGGGGTGTAGACACGAGGGGTGTTTCGTGGCTCGGGCCTTACGATGGTCCGTTTGTGAGGATGGCGATAGCGATGATGAGGTGGACGCATTTGTGCCTCGGCCGTCATCGACAGCACAAAGAGGAGGCATAGGGCTAACATGGTCTTTTTCATAGTCAATATCATTTTGATGTTGAACTATGAAATACAAATACCATACCAAAACCGTAGAGACGCGCCATGGCACGTCTCTACAATGCATTATTTAACCTGTTTTTGGTAGGCCTTCAGGCGTGCCACGAGGCTGTTCTTCACGCCATTAGAGGTGTAGGTGGCGCCACTGACGGCGTCCACGTCCTGATTCAAGGCCTCGTCGACGGTGAGGCCTTTCCAGGCTTCGTAGAGGCCGCCTTCAACGACGCGCTGTGCGAAACGCGGCGTCTCCTGGTTCTCCAGCAGGACCACGTCTTTGATGCGACCCTCGGCATCCAAGGCTATTAAAAGAGGTGTGGTGCCTTTGAAGCCTTGCACGTTGTCAGAATAAGGCGAGGAATACAATACGGTGCCTAATTTGTTGCCTTTGGCGTCCTTCACTTGGTAGAAGGCCGTGTCGATGGCCTTGGTCTTGGCGGCATCGGCGAAATAGGGTTGGACTTCCGCAACGGGTAGTTCGGGCAGCTTGGGCCCACAGCTGCCCAGCCCTAAGGCGGCGGTCAGCATGAGCAAGCCTGCAAAAAGGTGTCTTGTCTTCATCTTTGTGGTTTTTTATTTTTTGTGCAAAAATACACAAAACACCCAAAAATTCGACAAAATCCTTATCTTTGTGGCTTCTAAAACATGGAATTATGCTAGTTATTGGTATTGCCGGCGGCTCGGGTTCGGGTAAGACCACCGTCGTAAAGGAACTGGTTAGACAATTGCCAGAGAACTCAGTATCAGTCATTTCCCAGGACGCCTATTACTATGACAACGGCGACAAGACCCCTGAGGAAAAGAAGCAAATCAATTTCGACCACCCCGACGCCATCGAATGGGACCTGCTCATCGACCATCTCGATAGGCTGAAGCGGGGTGAGACCATCCCAATGCCTATCTACACCTACGTCACCTGCGCCCGTTCGCAGGAGGTCATCTATGTGCATCCCACCGAAGTCATCATCGTGGAAGGCATCATGGTGCTGACCCAAGAGGAGCTGCGCAACCGCATGGACATCAAGGTGTATGTGGATACCGACGGCGACGAGCGCCTGATGCGTATCATCCGCCGCGACATCGCCGAGCGTGGCCGTACTTGGGAGGACGTGTTGCGCCACTACCAGACCTTCGTGAAACCCATGCACCAGCAGTTCATCGAGCCGACCAAACGCACGGCCGACATCATCCTGCCGCGCGGCTCAAGTCCCGTGGTGGTCGACATCCTCGCCTCACGAATCAAGATGCATCTGGGGAAATAATAGGGGAGAGACAAAACGAAAAAAGCCGAACAGACGTTCGGCTTTTTTGTTGTCCAACCAGGATTCGAACCTAGACTAACTGATCCAGAGTCAGTTGTGCTGCCATTACACCATTGGACACCTAAATCGGCTGCAAAAATACGCTTTTTTTGAATGCTGCAACTAAAAACGGATATTTTTTTTCGGATTTTTTTCGAGCCATGCGAAGAGGCCCTCGTAACTGATTATTTATCAGTAGTTATTATACCTTGAGCCCCAGTTGTATGACAGCATGAAGGTGACGAACACTTTCTTGTTGCGTTCCGAGTCCATGATGGAAACGCCCAAGGGGAAGTACTCGGCTTTCACGTCGATGTTGATGGCCTGCACTTGGGTGCGCGACTTGGCGAAGTCGAAGCTGAGCCCCAGCGAGGCATGCACGCCGGGCGACACCTTGATCTCGCCGAGGCCTTTGGTGAAGGCGGAACGACCGAGTATGTCGACCCATTCGTCCTTATGGTCGAAGGTCTGCTCGTCGTAGGTCTCCCAATAGGTGCCGTCGGCGAGCGGCTTGTAGATGCTCACATAATAATAGTAAGGCTTGAGCAGGGCCAGCGACGCCCCCGCCTCGTAGGTCCAGCGCGTCTCGATGCCGCCCCAATAGGGCTTGCCAAAGATGCGTCGCTCCTCGCCATAGCCGAAACGGGCCACGTAGGCGTAGTTGAGCTTGCCATACACGAAAGGCCGCATGTTGAACGACGACATGTTGAGTGTCTTCAGCTCCTTGAGCGAGCGCAATGAGACCACTTGCGCCTCCCAGTTACGGGTCACATGGATGCTCTTGATCCGCCCGATCTTGAAGCCCGCTCCAAGGCCACGGGTGTGCATGGCCACATGGAGGGTGGTCTGGTGGTTGTAGACCAGCTTCTCTTCGAGCGGCTTGTCGTCGTCGCTCTGTATGTCGATGTTTTGGGCTGACAACAAAAAAGGACACGCTCCGAAAAGCGTGAGCATGAGGATGCGTATGAAGTGTTGTCTGAGGGCAGTCATGGTATAGTATCACAGGTCCCTGAGCCCGTCGAAGGGCCGCGCTCCCAACACCTGTATTAATAACGCGTTTCCTTGATGTACTTTTGCGATTCGCCGTAGGCAGGGCAAGTCTTGTTCGACCTGCATGACGTCATGACGATGCCTGAAACAAAGGCGATTAACAGGGCGATGGCAAGTTTTCTCTTCATAGCTATGAAATTTGATTTGCAAAGTAACGCATTTTTTCGCGAATTATTACCATCTTTGCAGAGATTTTTATGAACAAATGAGTTAAGGTCCCTGAGCCCGTCGAAGGGCCGACCAAAAGAATGACGGTGCTTCGACAGGCTCAGCAACCTGCTTTAACTGAACAACTGAACAACTGACAACTGATAAAGATGGAAGTAAAGAAACCCAATATTGACGAAAGTTGGTACCAAGTGCTGCGGCCGCAGTTTGAGGCACCCTACTTCGCCGACCTCAAGTCGTTCCTCGTCAGCGAGAAGCGGCAGTATGCCGTCTATCCTCCCGGTCCCTTGATCTTCAACGCCTTCAACCTCACGCCTTTCGACAAGGTGAAGGTCGTCATCCTTGGTCAGGACCCCTACCACGGCCCGGGACAGGCCCACGGCCTCTCATTCTCGGTGCCCGACGGCGTGCCCTTCCCGCCCAGCCTGCAGAACATCTTCAAGGAGCTGAATGCCGACCTCGGCGTGCCCATGGCGCGCTCGGGTAACCTCGAGAAGTGGGCTAGGGAAGGGGTGCTGCTCCTCAACGCCTCGCTGACGGTGCGTGCCGGACAGGCCGCCTCGCACTCGCGCCACGGCTGGGAGCAGTTCACCGACGCCGCCATCTGCGCCCTGTCGGAGCAACGTGAGCACCTCGTCTTCATCCTCTGGGGCAACTACGCCATCGCCAAACAGGCCCTGATCGACCCGACGAAACACCTGATCCTGAAGTCGGTGCACCCCTCGCCACTCTCTGCCAGCCGCGGCTTCTTCGGATGCCATCACTTCTCGCAAACGAACCGTTATTTGATAGAGCATGGTATTGAACCGATTGACTGGTCATTGCCTTAACTGTTGCTCCACTGAGGGATACTACACTCCGCTTAAACCCTCATTGCGGGCTTGACCCGCAATCTCCTGAGCAAAAGGGTGTCGTCTTCGTGCTCAGGAGATGGCGGATGTTCCTCCGCCATGAGGGTGTGGCGTAAGTGTAGTGTTTCTAAGCCCATGGAAAAAAAGCAAAAGCATAAACAATACAATAATGAAGCAGATCGTATTCGCAACAAATAATCGTAACAAACTGCGCGAGATGCGCGAAATCATGGAAGGCCTCTATGAGGTCCTGAGCCTCGACGACATCGGCTGCCACGAGGACATCGTCGAAGACGCCGACACCATCGAAGGCAACGCCAAGATCAAGGCGGACTTCGTCACCAACAAGTACCATGTGGACTGTTTCTCCGACGACTCCGGCCTCGAGGTGGAGGCCTTGGGCGGCGCCCCGGGCGTGTATTCGGCACGTTATGCCGGTGAGCATTGCACCTACCAGGACAACGTCGACAAGATGCTGGCCGCCATGAAAGGGCAGACCAACCGCAAGGCCGCCTTCCGCACCTGCATCGCGCTCAACCTCGACGGTAAATCCTATTTCTTCGAAGGCCGTTGCGACGGACACATCACCGAGGAGCAGCGTGGCACCGACGGCTTCGGCTACGACCCCATCTTCCAGCCCGACGGCTACGAGCAGACCTTCGCCGAGCTGGGCCACGAAGTGAAAAACGCCATCAGCCACCGTGGCAAGGCCACGCGTAAACTGATCGCGTTTTTGAAGGACTTAGGTTGAATCGTAATAAAAGAAGGCATCCGACATTCATAGTCAACCGGTCGGTAGTGCGCCGTGCGGCCTGAGCCGTACATTCGGATGACAACGTGCTGAGCCTGCGCCGTGCGGTTCATCGTGAACGGGTGCTGCCGGCTCCGGGCAACGATCAAAGTGGGGGTTCGGTTCGCCCTACAAATGCGGATGCCTTGTGGTTCAGACCAGCTCGGTCTGGAAGTTGAGCGCCTGTATCTCCATGTCGAGTTGGCGCAGCTGTGCCGAGCATTCGTCCACCTTCTTGCCAATGGCTTTCACGTCGACCACGGTCACCGTCTTGATCTCCGAGCGCGAGTAGCGGTCCTGTCCCGCCGAGGCGGTGTCGAAGATGCTGCGCAGGTTGCTGACGCGCATGGTCAGCACGTCCTTGCGGGCCATGAGTTGGGTGAGGGTGACGCCTTGGGCGTTGGTGGTCTTCATGTTGGTGGCGTTGATGCGCCAGATGAGGTCTTCGAGCTGCGTGAGGCAGGCGTCGAGTTCCTTCATCAGCTCCATAGGCTCTTCCGAAGGCGCGTCGCCTTCTTGTACCTTCACGTTATTCTGTATGCGCTGTCCTAATTGTTGGATGCGCTTCTGCAGGTCTTTCCTGATGCTTAATGCTTCTGCGAGTTTCATAGGGAATGGAATTTTGTTTGCAAAGATAAGCTATTTAATTGACAATTGATAATTGATAATTGATAATTGAGAATTGTCCTCAAAGACACACATTCGCCCTTTACCGTCATTCCGGACTTGATCCGGAATCTCCTGTAGTTATCCGATAATTACCTTATAAAGCATTACCCCTTTCGCCGTCAGCAGGTATTTCTGCCGTGGATGGCGGGGCGTGTCGGGATATAAAAGACAGACGAAACCTTCGGAAATGGCGGGGCTCAAATGGTATTCTATGAAGTTGGGCCTGTGTTTTAATCCTGTCTTTTCCATCAATTGCGAAATAGACAGCTTTTCATGTCCCAGTACCTTTATCAATTCAATAACCAAGGGGTTGTTTGTGTGGAATAAGTCATGAACTTGTTCGGGTACTTGTTCGGGTACTTGTTCGGGTACTTGTCCTGTGCCGCTTTGGTTAGCCAAATTAGGTTGCACACTCCATTCTTCCGTGGGGTGGATATGCAGATAGCGGTTGCGGAGGTCCCATCGCTCGCCGAGGAGCAGGTTGCGGAAGAAACGTTGGAGATAGATAGGGGAGTAGTCGATGCCTTTCACGGCGTTCTTGTAGTTGGCGCGGACAAGGGCATTGCGGAAGTACCAAGAGTGTTTTGCAAACAAGTCGTTCTCCACGTCAAAGCCTATCGACCGCAGGTACTGTATGGTGAACACGGCCGTGGTGCGGGTGTTGCCTTCGCCGAAGGCGTGGATTTGCCAAAGTCCGGAGACGAAGCTGGCGATATGAGTGATAAGGTCGTCCTGTGCGAGGCCTTTATAGCTGAACTCGCGTTCTTGCTTGATGTCGTAGTCCAGCGCTCGGCGCAGGTCTTCCCAGTTCAGGTAGTTCACCGTGTCGCCTTCCAGCACCCATTCCTTCTTGGTGATGTCGTAGTCGCGCAGTTGGCCGGCGTGTTTGAAGACGCCTTCGAAGATGCGGCGGTGCAACGAGATAAAACCATTGGCTGTGAAGTCGACCGTTTTCACGGAGAGTATCTTCTTGATGTTTCTCGATGCTTTGTCGGCTTCATTCTTGTCGTCGTCATGGGCTTCGCGCGAGGCCTTGCTTTCGTAATAGCTGTCGAGCAATGTGTCGACCTGATCCATGGTCAGTTCGCCTTCGATGTTGCGACGTGCCAAGTCATTGAGGTACTCGGAGGTCGTGAGCCCATCCACAGCCTGCAGGCCGATGGCCGTGCTCCACGCGTAGGCGGCCTCGCGTTGTGCGGGTTCTCCTTGTCGGATATACTCATCGAAGTCTATGTGATGCTGTTCTTTGGCCATGGCGTGTCGTCGTGAATCAGGCTTCAAAGATACGAAATTTTGGTGGATTGTGGGTTATTTCTTCCTTCCTTTTTCTTGAAAAAAAGGAAGCGAAAATTCAAGGCCGACATCATCGGACCCGACGCACCAAGCGGACGCTTCCCCGCCATGTCGGCCGTACCCCGCGCGCCCAACCCAGTGAAGGGTAGGCGTTCCCATACACGGTATACGGTCGGAAAACAGCACTCCAACGGACAACGCCTCACCCTTTACCGTCATCGCGGGCCTCTCATTCCGCGAAGGCGGAACGCGATCTCCAGAACCGCCAAAGGACCACGGTATTATTTGCATGCGTTTGATTATTATGTATCTTTGCGTCGTTTTATCTGACACGACCATGGATGACGAGAAGAACAGAAAACTAAGCGCGCGAGAGCAACGACGCTTGGACGTCTTTGAGAAGACCAGCGAAGCCCTCGTCGGGCAGGGCTACAAGAGGAACGACCTGAACATCAGCATCGTCAAGGCCAACCTCTTCGTCCTATTGCTCGCCATCCCGGTGACCGCCATCGGCGTGTTGCTTTTCGCATGGAAGAATCCCATGGCGCTGCTGAGGCCGACGCCCAAGGAGAGTCTGCTGTTCGCCGTCATATTCATAGTGCTCATCGTGGCCCACGAGCTTATCCACGGACTGACTTGGAGCGTGTTTGCAGAGCATCATTTCAAAGACATCGATTTCGGGTTCATGAAGGAGTACTTGACACCTTACTGCACCTGTGCCACGCCCCTGACGAAGCGCCATTACATCTGGGGCGCTTTGATGCCATGCATCGTCCTTGGGATCATCCCTGCCCTTTTGGGGATCCTGTTGGGTTCGGGGCTGTTGTTCTGGATCGGCATCGTCATGACGCTCTCGGCGGGCGGGGATCTCATGATTGTGTGGAAGGTGATGAGGTATAAGAAGCAGGAAGGATCAGAGGAGATCCTCATTTATGATCATCCGACGCAGGCCGGGTCGGTGATTTTTGAGAAGTAATATGTAGCTTTGCCGCAATGCGTCTTTAGGTAAGGCGTCCTCCCCTCCAGATACACCCACTTGGTCCGGAAGTTCTGCAATTGGATTTCTATGCCAAGTTAACGTGACTGGGTGAAGCATTCGTCCGTAATAAAAGTGTGGAAATGATTGTTGCGTAAAAAATTGATTCAACCATTATGAAAATTGTTTAATTTCAGCTGTTTACATGAAGTTATAGGTGTAGAGCGAGACATATCTCTTTTAAAAAAAATCATAAAAATATTGAAAAAGTTTGAAAAAAATTTGGTCAGTTTGATTTTTATATTTATCTTTGCAGCGAAATAATATTCAAACTTATATTATATGGGCAAAATATTAGATTACATTGTCAAGAAGGGTGAGGGCAACTACCTATGCTATAAAACCAACAAGGTGAGCCTAAATATCACCGATACAGATGTACTTGATTACGACGACAAGCCTGCTTCAACCCGTAACAAGAGTCGTATCGCAGAATCAGACTTATCCCTTGTGCCTACGGTAGTTATAGACCGCATGCTCATTGACTATTCACGCCCTATATTCTGCTTTTTCCTTGATGGTTCGCGCCATGTTTACAAAGTTGACGATATGGCTATTGGCAAGAAGATTTTCCCCGTGCTTGCTGGTCAGATAGTCGTTGGCTGTTGTGAACGTGAAGACCGTGACACATTCCGTTCCTACCAAACTTACCACAAAATAGTAATTTCCCTGCCTGACGACTTCGATGTTGATGATGAAGGCGAGGATTTCTGTCGTCTTTATTGTGATGAAATAAATGAGGAGTTGAGCAAGCTCCCCTATGTTGGTGAGGTTGGCATGAAGATTGACAAGATTCTGCTTTACAAAACAGATAAGAAAGACAAGTTCAATTCCGATAAGGACAACTATAAGAACAGAGGAACGGCTAAGATTCAAGCAGAAATGACCGACGAGGAGCAAAGATTGGTTGCTGACCTTTGTGCTCACAATCGTCTGGACGATGAACACTACCTTATAAAAGATGGTTCACTTGAGTACAATCCCAGTTTCTCGAATATCAACCGCCCAGATAAAACTATGCTCCGCGAGAACTACCGATACGTCATTGGTGTTTCGAAGCGTTTTGACCCAGAACTACTCCCCGATTATGAAGGCCATCGCCTCTCGAAGACAATAGCAAACCTCAAACCCTTTGAACGAACTAAGGCCTACCGATATACTTCAGAAGCAAACGGCGTGCAATATGCCGTTTGGTATCTGCGTCTTCGTAATAGCAATTTTCGCGAAACCAATTTCTCCGATGTGGTAAAGTGTGAGATGGTTATCATTAACGAAGATGAACAGATTGATACTGACCTGATAAACACCATCAGTGCGAATCTTATCAAAGAGGCCTACCCCGTGTGCTACGGCAACGATATCCGTTGGGCTAATCATCTTTATCCAGTTTACCTAACAGAGGCATTCTGCAAATCAAAGTATTATAATTCTGACATCATATTAAATTTATTCTAAATGGCAAAAGTAATAGGAAAAGTTTCAGCTACTGAGAATTGTCCGTCAACGATTGACGAGTTTTATTTCTGGACAGATAAGAAGCAGATTCTGAGTCCGTTCGATGTGGTTAAGGTGAATCACGAGTCGGGATCAATCACATTCGGCGTGATTGAAGAAATCAATCATATCACTGATGCCCCCAGCCATTTTACTGGATATATTTCCAGCGACTTCGGCAGCACAGATGAAAAGATTGGAAATATGAATCGCTTAGGAATGAATTATGTTCGTGCGCGTGTAAGCGGCAATACAGCCGGTATATATACGCCTGTTCTGAACGGCCAACAGGTATCACTTTGTGAACCAGAAGAAGTGAAGAAAGCATTAGGCTTGACCGATGATGATGTGAAAAATCCTCTTGTCTGCGGCTATCTTGAAATGTATAAGGGCGAAGACAAGATTAAGATTCGTGTCATCTTAGATTCTCATTTCCTAATTGGCCCGGATGGAGCACATATTAATATCTCTGGTATCTCCGGTTTGGCAGCTAAAACATCTTATTCAATGTTCTTGCTTAGAGCCATTCAGAGTAAGTTCCGCACAGACAACGGCGACACATGCGCTTTCGTATTCTTCAATGTGAAAGGCCGTGATCTGATGGCAATTGACGAACCGAATCAAGGTCTTAGCAGCGAAGACAAACAGATATATTCAGATCTTGGTTTAACAGATACTCCCTTTGAGAATGTCCGTTATTACTACCCCTATAGCAAGAGCGATGTGGCTAAGGTTCAGTCATACGCAGCACCGAGCGACATCGAACAGCAGAAAAGGGACAAAAAGGCCTTTACATATAAGTTCACATTTGCTGACAACAAAGACAAACTCGACCTATTGCTTGCTAATGAAGAAGACCCCACAAACACGTTGGAAGCATGTGCCAACTTTATTATGAATGAAGAAGGAAAATTCAAGAACATTGAAAAGTGGGAAACCCTGAAAGAGACTATTGATGAATATACCAAAGCTGGGGGTAGCACAGATGAAAAGAAAGAAATTCAGGTTGTCAGCTGGAGAAAGTTTAAAAGATGCATTCGCAAGGCTATTTCAAACGACGTGTTCGGCAAAAGTCTCGTTAACGAAGTTGACCTAACAAACGAGATTCAGAATCATCTTAGGGCAAACAATGTTATGGTAATTGATATTGCAAGACTTGACGGCAATACTCAAAGTTTCGTTTTTGGTACAGTAGCCCGCGCTATCTATGACTTAAAGCTTGATGGTGACAGAAACGACATCCCTGACAAAATCATCCTCTTCGTGGACGAGTTGAACAAGTATGCTTCGAGCGATGTCCCCAAGAACTCTCCTATCCTGAAGCAGCTGCTTGATATCGCAGAGCGTGGCCGCTCACTTGGCATCATACTATTCTCTGTCGAGCAATTCCGCAGCGCCATTCACGATAGAGTGAAAGGCAACTGTGCAACCCAAGCCTACGGCAGAACAAATGCTATTGAAGTATCTAAACCCGACTATAGATACATACCGAAAGTTTATCAGAACATGATGACCCGACTATCACCAGGCGAGTACATCATTTCTAATCCTGCTCTACGTTCTCTTGTGAATGTGAAATTCCCAAGACCTGCTTACAAACAATTCCCCAATGGCTAATACAAATCACAATTATGGAAAATAATCTGAATTATTCCTCTGAGGTCAGGAAAAAGATTTTAAGCATGCTGATGTTTCAGCTTTACTCCGATGAAAAAACCATTTATCGTGAGTATGTTCAGAATTCTCTTGACTCTATCAACAAGGCAATTGACACTCGTGTGCTAAACCAAGCCAAAGACGGTGTGGTTAATATCGATATTGATGCTAAGCACAAGATTATTAAAATTAAAGATAATGGCGCCGGCATTGAATCTGTAAATGCGGTACGCACCCTGCTCGATATTTCTCCATCAAACAAAGACGGTGTAAATCAAGCGGGCATGTATGGCATTGGCCGTTTGGTTGGTGGTGGCTATTGTCACGAACTTATCTTCCGAACATCAGCAAGAGGCGAGGCAATTGGGACTCAAATTACCTTCGACGTAGACAAAATATGGCAGATGGTTGAAAAGGACGATGAAGACTACCTGGCAACTGAAGTCATAAATAAGTGTACCAAGAGAGAGCCTATCCCAGCAGAGGAAACTGACCATTATTTCGAAGTGGAACTGAATGGCGTGAAAGATGATGCAGCGCCCTCTTTATTAGACGCTGAAGCGATCACAAACTACTTGAGAGAGGTGGCTCCGGTTGAATACAAATCGGAGTTCAAGAACACTCTTATTTATAAAAGCACAGCAGATAACCCAGAATTTAAAGAACTTCACGAGGGGTTAGAGAAAGTCCAAGTTCTTGTTGGCGAGACAAGGATACAAAAGCAATATGGCTTGTCTATTAAGGGTACAAAAGACAAAATCAACAACCTTGAGTATTATAAAATAGAAGACAGAAAATATGGTCTTCTTGGCTGGGGATGGTATGCTCTAACGAAATATACCATTCAAATACCAAAGGACGACAAACTTGCTGGTATTCGACTCAGAGCCCATAATATTCAGATTGGTGACGCCAACCTTTTGTCGGGTACCAACTACTGGAAGGAAGACAGAAGTAACTCGTATTTCTATGGTGAGTTTTTTGTCACTCATCCCCATATCCGCCCCAATGGCGCTCGCGATGGATTAGTTCCCACTCCAGAAACCAGAGCTTTAGAAAATGGATTGAGAACATATTTTGAGAATCTGAAGACCCTTTATACCAAAGCGAATGAGGCAAAAAAGAGTATCGATAAAATCTATGACGGTATTAAACGCATAGATGATCACGGCGGTGCTATCGACTATAATGCGAAGGATTTGATTAATAATCGAGGTATAGGAAAGTTTGAAAAGCTCATGAAAACTTCATTCGGTTTTGAGGCTATCAAACGAATGCTTCTTCTATACCAGCCAGAGTTTATTGAAGCTAAGACAAAAGGAGAGGAAAAGTTAAGACCTACAGCACCGCCCCGGCAGGAGCCCATAAGTGTAAAAAAAGAGAATCCCTCACCCGCACCTATTGACGTTCCTACGGACAATGTAGAGCATACGACATCAGTTGCACAAAGCACTCCAACGGAAACCAATACTGAATTTCCAACAGCTAATGATAACACAGTTGAACCTTCAACGACAATGGTTAATCCTTCAGAGCCAGTTTCTGTTCAGGAACCAGAAACCCATCAGAACGAAGCCCTGATTCCAGGTCAACGCATTATAACACCCACATCAACGCCGCTACTTGGCCAGCAGGATATTATTGCACCGCTGAACAACGTGCTTGATCCAAGCGAAATATGGTTGCTACGTCGTGTGTTTAAGGTCTTGAACTCATTCTGCCCTGATGATGAACACGACCAGAAGTTAATTGCCGAAATGGAAAGGCTAATAGTGAAAGAATTTAATAATGAAATCTAAGAGAAAGAAAGTACTCTTGATAGAACCTAATTATGCCAATAAGTACCCCCCTATTGGCCTAATGAAGCTTTCCACCTATTATAAAAACTTAGGTGGATGGGATGTTACTTTCTATAAAGGTGACTTAAAAACATTTGTTATAGAGCGTATTGCCGACCGATGCATAGAAGATTTTGAAAAGACAGATAAAAACATCGATTGGTGGTTGAAACGCGATGAGTTTATAGAATACATAAAGACCAGAAAGAAAGAGGCCGTTGAGAAAATTGCAATTGAGCGGTCTGATATGGTTTTGATTCTGTTGACAAAACTAACAGAATGGAAAGACTTCTATTGGAAGGGGATTTGGAAGAAAGAACCAGAATGGGACAGAGTTGGCGTAACCACATTGTTTACATTCTACTGGGATATTACTGTAGAAACCATCAACTTTGCAAAACTACTGGTTAAGAAGAAGAAAGACCTTATGGTTGGCGGCGTATTGGCTTCCATTCAACCTAAGGAGCTTGAAGCCGCTACTGGTATCAAACCCTGGGTTGGCATTCTGGGTGCCCCTGGTATTTTGGATAAGGGCGACACACAGATTATTGATAATCTCCCTCTTGACTACTCGATTCTTGATGAGATAGAATACAAATATCCGATGGCAAACGCTTTCTATGGGTATATGACTCGTGGTTGCATACGTCATTGTGCATTCTGTGCAGTACCTACTCTTGAGAACAAATATATCCCATACATCCCGATGCGCGAGCGAGTGGAGAAAGTGCGCGAGGTATATGGTGATCAGAAGGATTTGCTCCTGATGGATAATAATGTTCTTGCATCAGAGAATCTGAAGGATATTATTGATGACATTGTAGCTTCTGGATTTGGCAGAGGTGCAAAGTTTATTCAGCCAAATATGCTCGCTATTTCTATTCGCAATCTTAAAAACGGAATAAATGATCGTGCTTACATCCGTAAGAGTCAGGGACTGATCCAGGAGTTCTATCAAAAACTGAAACTACTGAAGGGTGACGAGTCTTATGAGTTGTATAAAATTATGAGCCGTTATCATATCAATAAGTTGTCAACTACAAAGAAAGAAGCGCTGATGGCCGCGTATGAAGAAATACAACCTATTTACGACAAACATCAGCATCCAGTACCAAAAGCAAGGTACGTGGACTTTAATCAGGGGGTAGATGCACGTTTGTTCACGGAAGAAATTGTTTCTCAGTTGGCAAGAATTGCTATACGACCTCTTCGTATTGCTTTCGATGATATTAAGACCTATGACTATTACAACAAGGCCATACGTATGAGTGTAAAGGTTGGTATGAAAGAATTCTCCAACTACCTGCTTTACAACTTCATGGATAAACCTGTTGATTTGTATAAACGTTTGCGCATCAATGTGGAATTGTGTGATGAACTGAATGTAAATATCTATTCATTCCCGATGAAATATCATCCAATACGAAAGGGGAAATGCGATGATGAAGACTACTCACACAACCGAGACTATATTGGTAAACATTGGAACCGTAAATATATACGCGCGGTTCAAGCAATCTTGAACAGTACTAAGGGAAAGATTGGTAAGGGAATGTCTTTCTTCCTTGAAGCTTTTGGCACAACGGAAGAAGAGTATTTTGAGCTGCTTGAAATGCCAGAAACATTCATTCTCTATCGCTTCTTCTTTAAATGGCTGGATGAAAAAGGTTCAATGGGAACTGACCATTGGAGACGATGTTGGAATCATTGCATGAGGACGTTGGAAGAAGAAGAAAAGCACAACGTGCTTGACATTATTCACAGGAACATTTTCTCGCAAGAAGAAATTGATTCCGTTGTATCCAAAGACGCCTTGACACTCCTAAACTTCTATACGAATTATAGAAAAGACATTATCACACCTGGCACAAGGCTCTACGAGTTGAAACAGGAGTATGATGCTCATCCGACGATTGAATTAAGACGTAAAAAGTAAAACCATGAAAAAAGAAAATAGAGAAACAGCAGGCAGAATCACCAACATGGAATTCACTTTAGATACGACCCTCCTAGAATTACACGAGAATGGGATTATCTCCGCTCGTACATTCAATTGCTTGTATTACAAAGGGCTAAAAACATTAGGCCAAATATGGGAAAGTATTAATTCGCCCATAGATTTAATGAACTATCGCAATTTTGGCCAAAAATCATTTGCGGAGATTGAACCCATTTTGAATAGTGTAGCCCACAAGAGTGGAAATAATGATCCAAAAACAAAAGAAGAACTACAGCGAGTATATGGAGAAAGAATTGTCGAAATTATCTCAGATGCTTATGTCACGGTTACTGCAGGCGAGACAGAACTGAAGGCTTATTTACAAGCTGCTTTTCCTCAGCCGATAGACATGCATAATTTTGTGATGAGTGATTTAGATAATATGTTGGCAGTGGTCGAGGACTATTCACTCGATGAAAACCTGGAGATTCGCCATTCATACAAGCAATTTATCGATCTTGCTATGGAAAAAATGGAGGATGCCCAAGAAGCTGGAAACGCAATCTATGTGGAATACAAGCGAAAACGAATGGACCTAGCTGTCAAAATGGAGAGCTTTAGCCATGAACAGATAGCAAAATACTTCCTTTCCCCAACAGCCTTTGAATACATAGAAAGAATATATCAGGAACAAGTGGAGTCGAAGTTAAGCGTAAGAAGCAAGAATTTTGTTTCTAAATATCTTCCGCATTTTTCCGATCTTATCAAGTATGCCGAAGAACCTTTGTCTTCCTATCGCAACATCTGTCCTGGTCAGTATATGATGAAAACTCTAACTGAAATATTTCAGTTTAATCAAAAATTCAAACACGAATTTGACAGGGTTTCGAGACTCTCTGACGACGAGATTCAATTTGAATTCCTGAAACGGGAATATCCCTATCTAGATAGCAATCAACGTCAGTTTGTGCTTGATTTTATGAAAAAACACGCGCATGCTCCTTTATTCTTTTTGTTACTCAAATATATCCGTTTGTCAGATAATAGATCAAATAAGATATACTGCCTGTTGCACGGGTTATTCGACGGCAAGAAGCGTACATTATCTGAAATAGCCGACGCGATGGATTTAACACGTGAAAGATGCCGGCAAATTGCAAACGGCACGATAGAGGTACAGAAATCAAGAATTGCGGATGATGACAATTGGGTTTGTTACAACGAATTGTTCGAACTGCCATTTATTTATGAAAACATAGAAGAATATGCAAGCTTGAGAGACGAAGAACACTTATCGGTTGATTTTGAAGCATTTGCTTCTTTGGTACGATTAATAGCTGATTTTAAGATAGAGGAGGTTGAAGGCCACACCTTCCTTGTGAATCGAAAAATTAAAGGATTAGACCTGAGCAGTTGCCTCGACACGTTTTATAGCATCATTAACGCCAAGTTTTCGACTGATACATACGTTCCCATTGACTCTATTCTTTTCACCGTCCCAGAACCGTTGAGACCTAAAATGAAAGTACTTATCAAATATATTGCTACAGACATATACAAGGTACGTATTACCGACGAAGAGCAGCTTTATATGCCTCAGAACCATATTGACATAGCTGAAGAGCTGTATGACATTTTGGAAAAGCAAGGCGAACCCATGCACGTTGAAGATATTTTCAAAGAATTCAAGACAAGATACCCCGACCACAAGTATACAGACGCACTACAAATAAAGCCGTCCTTATTTAAACATCCACACATTAAGTCAATCGGGAAAACTTCATGCTATGCGTTAGATATTTGGGAAGGAATCTATTTTGGTAGTATCAGAGATTTACTCGTTGATTTGTTGAGTGCTTCTGACGTTCCACTACATTTAGATATACTTTATGACGGTGTATCCGAGCACTATCCAAACACTACTAAAGCAAGTTTGGCAGCCACGATGGAAGATGAAAACTTACAGCGATTCGTAGAGTTTGAAGGTAGCTATTTTGGATTGACATCTAAAAACTATCCAGCAGAATATGTGGTGGCGGCATCCATTCAGCGCTATCGCTTTGAAGACCGATTTCAGATGTTCAAAGACTTTGTTGACACCTACCATCGTTTCCCTAGTTACAATGGGAGTGAGCAGGAAGCATCACTAATGCGTTGGTATTACAATGTGACAAATGGTGTCTTGTCGATGACGGAGGAGCAAAAAAAGATGTTCGATGATACTCTAATGAAGTATGACCAACTGGGCTATCCGCAGTCTTCTACTGAGAACGAGTTCTTGATAAAGTGTCAAGATGTCAAGGAATATATTCATCGGCATCATACACTTCCCACCAACAGTGATGCACCCGAGTTGTATGCCTGGCTTCGTCGTTCACGTGATAATTACGATAGCTATACAGATAAGCGCCGTCAATATATGGCCGATTTACTGAACTATGTGTTATCTTTTGGTTTTAGTGTATGATATAGTTTCCAGAAAAACAAACCATGAGTAAAACTTCTATTAAACTTAAGGTTAAACAAGATTTATGGTTCGCCGCTCACGGCAGATGTGAGTTCACGGGTTGCAACAAGCCCCTCTATGTACACGGCGTAACAATGGATGAATGCAACATCTCAAATTATGCTCACATTATTGGAGATTCGGAGAATGGACCGAGAGGCGACAAAGCATTGTCTAGAAAACTTGCCCAAGATCCCTCAAATTTGATTTTACTATGCCCTGAGTGTCATAGGCTAATAGATCAAGAGGGCAAAGATAAATTTACCGTTGAAATCCTTCGCAACATGAAAAAAGAGCATGAGGAGAGGATTGAAAGAGTGACCGGCATACAGCCCGACAAAAAAAGCCTTGTTGTTATTTATGGACCAAAGATTGGCTCGGACACACCTCATTTTAATAAAGACACGCTTTACAACACCATCTTCCCAGAGAAATATCCTTCTGCTACATCACCAGTTGAAATTCAGATGAACAACTCCGTGATGCAAGATGGAGACTCCGACTATTGGGCGGCTGAAATAAAACAGATTGAGTCGATATGTGAAGAAAGAATCCTTAAGCCACTCAAGGAACATGAAGTCTCAGATGTATCACTTTTTGCCTTGGGCCCTCAGCCTTTACTGGTCAAGTTAGGGACAGTGCTCAACGACAAATATCCAATCCACATATATCAAAAGCACCGATCACATGATTCATGGAAATGGTTCGACGAGGAAGAGTCGAATGATATTTGTGTCATTGAACCTGAAGACAAGTCCAAAGACCCAGTTTTAGTGATTGCGCTAAGTGCCAATGCCATTAAGGAACGCATCAATAAGCGCTATGGTGATGAGGCAAGTGTTTGGTGCATCACTTGTGCGAATCCTTTGGATGACATGCTTCGAAGCAAAGAACAATTAAAGCAGTTCGGCAAAGTGGCAAGGCAAGCAATGGATGACATAAAAACACATCATCCTGATGCAACCTCATTGAAAATCTTTATGGCAGCTCCGTCGGCTTGCGCTGTTGAACTTGGAAGGATTCGGATGCAAAAAGCTGATTTGTTTTGGACACTATATGATTACAACTTGGAAAAAGGAGAAGACTTTGAAACGATTACAATAAAATAACTGAATATGTACATATCTTTAACCACAGAACAGAAAAAGGAATTCAACGAAATTCTTGAAGCATTGGGCGAAGCGTTAGACATTACAAAAACCCAATACGACAACCTCACTACTAGCTACAAAGCAGTAGGTGAATTTCTAGAGAACGACCCCGAACTGGGCCTGTACAAGCCCGTTGTTACACCTCAAGGATCCCTCAGATTGGGAACCATTATTCAACCAATCAATCCTAAAGATGATTTGGATGTTGATTTGGTGTTCCGTCTGATAGAGAAGAACCCCATGTGGACACAAAAAGCGCTGAAAGACAAAGTAGGACATCGATTAAAACAAAGTGATCGCTATTCTCCAATGCTGGAAAAGAAAGAAGGGCGTCGCTGCTGGACGTTGTTGTATCGCGACAAATCCGATGATCCTAAAGAGAAATACCACATGGACATCCTTCCTTCTGTCGCGGACAGCAACTATTCAGAGCGAATGCGTCGTTTGTTATCTGAGTCGTTTTCCGAAAATGCCATCGACAAGATATCTATCCGGATAACCGACAAGGAAACTGAAAACTACGCTACTGCAACACAAACCGACGATTGGATGAAAAGTAATCCTGATGGGTATGCATTATGGTTCGCAAATCGTTGCAAAACCAAAGAATCGGTAAAATTCGTAGCAGAATCTGTAATACCAGTAGCATCATTCAATAAAGAGAAAACCATCCTTCAGCGTGTTGTTCAAATTCTAAAACGACATCGTGATGTGATGTTCTGCAACGATAGCGAGGGCAAGCCTATTTCCATCATCATTACCACCCTTGCCTCAAGAGCTTACAATGGTGAGAGTAATCTGCTTGACGGCTTGAAAAATGTTGTTAATGACATGGGAAAGTACATAAAAAAGAACGAAAAAGGCGAAGATGTCATTGCAAATCCCGTTAATCCGGAGGAGAATTTTGCAGACAAATGGCCAGAGTATCCCAAACGCAAAGAAAACTTTTATAAATGGTTAATTGCCGTCAAGAAAGCCGTTGAGGATATAGTCAATAGCACTTCGCAGATACAAATACATAACAACATCAGCCAATCCTTTGGAAAAGAAATCTCAAATCAGGTTGTGACAAATCTTGCCGAGCGTCATAAAGCGCAGTTCGCATCAGGGACAAGACTACTCAGCGACAAAGGTGAAGTGGGTTCAAGTGGAAAACGCATAAACACGTTGAATACATTCTATGGCGAATAGTTTTTCTTACACACCTATTCAACAATATCACATGTTGATTCGTGAGTTTCCTTTATCTAAAGGAACGGTTCGACGTGGAAAATTAGTTTGGCATAGCGACTTCAAGCCATCCCCTCTCTCTGATACATATCGTCTGAGAATCACTTATAATGCAGATGGCACTCCCAAAGCATTCATAGACTCGCCAAAACCTTTACCTTTAGCAGAGGGAGCCGACACGCTCCCTCATGTCTATAATTACAGTAATGGCATGCAACAGCTTTGTCTGTTTATACCACAATCAATGGAATGGAGAAGTTCAATGTCAATAGCCACTACAGTTGTTCATTGGGCTGTCCAATGGATGTATTATTATGAGATTTGGCTTGTCAGCGGGAAATGGACTGGAGGAGGACATGGAAATTGGGACGCTGACAGAAAAAGATAAAGCCTAACGATTTCTACTCAAAATAATTGCGTTCCGAACCCAGTCAAAGCCATTGTCTTGTGTTTTGACAGTATTGGGCATGGAGCTTTTTTGTTAAATAGGAGTGGGCTAAAACATCCCCGCTATCCGATACATCTTCTCCATTGCCTCGTCTGGTGTTATCTTTTTGTTGCTTTGAAGGGCATCGATGAGATAATCCAGCATTTCATCCATTTGCTCTGGACTATTGGCTAAAGGAAGCATAATTGCCGATATGTCGTCTTTCTCTAATCCTGCCATTTTCAGGCAGTCAATCAGATCTTGTTGCTGTTGGGTTAGTGCCATTGTGTTCCATTTATAAACAGGAGCGTGCCTTCAACGTGCAATGGATTGTTTTGCTGCTCGCACATGAGTCAGCGACTCCTGCATTCTATGTCCATAACGGCTGACGCAACTGCTCCTGCAAAAGCGTTGCAAAAATAACGATTTGTTTTACAAACGATAGAAGTTTTCATACTAACAAACTAAAAAAGGCACGAACACACCGCTTTGTTTATCCATATAATGGCACATGCAATGAAATGTATTCGGTGGGCTTCAAATACGAAGTGACAACTAGAATGTAGCCCCTAGCCGCTTAGGAGATTGCGGATCAAGTCCGCAATGACGGCAAGGGGTGCGTGTGTTGCCGATGGGGTTGATGATTGCCTTTTTGGGATTTTTTTTGTTTGTAACGTGTTGCCATATTTAATAAAGTATGTAATATTGCAAAACAATATCTGATTACAATCATGAAAAAGCTAGTAGTACTAATTGTTTCTTTGGCAATCATTTGCGCAATGAATTCGTGCGCCACACTCATTGGCGGCTCAAGTTATACTGCTCATGTTGTGGCGGTGGACCATCCTAACGCTACCATCTCTGTAAATGGAGAAACCAAAGGCGTTGGCACCGCTACATTCCAATGGAAACGAAGCCAAGCCGATAATCTGGCCATCACGTTGAAAGAAGAGGGGTGTGAAGAACAAACCACCCGTTTCTATACTAAGAGTTTTAGGGTGATGCCTTTGCTTGGGAATATCCTTATCGTTGGAGGTATCCCTGGAATCATTATTGATTTTGCAACCCAATCGGTGTGGAAACCAGACACCAATGAGCGTGGCGTTTCAAAGATCAATGTAGATGCGTTTTTGTATGAAATAATCTACGACAAATGCCCCGCAAAGAAGGAAGAATACAACATGCAACTATAGTTTTAGCCAATTCATACAACCAATAAAAGTTGCGCCCGACACATAATAGGGATGAGATTATGGCAGCAGTATTTGAATGCAGACTCAAACAGGAACGCGCTGGAATGCCAAAAGGCACCACGATTCAAGTTCCTAGTAATTTTTCGTCCCCCGACGCTTCACAGATTGCAGACGTGTGCGAGCGTATGTTCGGGAAGAAAGCAAGAGATGCCAGTTTTCCTGGATATTGGGATATTAGAAAGCTGTAAAGCGAGTTCATGCCTCCCATCCTCCTCCTATACCTCCTCCTCATCAACCTCTTGGGATTCGTCCTCTACGGCTTGGACAAGGCGAAGTCGAAGGGCAGGGGTCGCCGCATCCCGGAGCGGGTGCTGCTGTGGGTGGCGCGCCAGGGCGGGGGCGTGGGCTGCTGGATGGGCATGATGCTCTTTCGGCACAAGACAAAGCACGACCGTTTCATGGCCCTCGTGCCGCTCTGGACGGTCCTCTGGGCCGCCGCCTTGGCCCTGCTGGCAAGGGCATGGTAAGGTGCCTGGCGTTTTAGGGGGATCACCCTAGGCATATCCTAGGCACATACTACCCACATACTGCTCACATACTACCCACATACTGCTCACATACTACTCACATACTACTCACATACTACTCACATACTAGGCATAAACAAGGCATAAACAAGGCATAAACAAGGCACGGCCAAGCCGCAGTCATAGATTGACTACGTCGAAATGCTCTGCATTCAGCGAAGCTAATCTGTGATTTCGCTCCCTCGTTCCTCGGTCGGTATGACATACCTGCTTGCAATGCACCGTGGACGGGAACGCCAAAACCCAACCGGGGTGGGCGGGGAGGCCCGGCCGCCGGGCGGGGAAGCGCCCGCAAGGGATGGCTAAACGCTTGACCCTCACGGAGCGGCGCTTGTCGTTTACCTTCGGAGAAGGTACTCCGCGACCTGAGGGTCAGGCGTTTAGACAGCCGCGGGGAGGTCCGATGGAGGCGGCCTTGATCCTTTGGTTCCTTTCCCATCAAGGGGAAAGGAACGATAAGCAATTTATTGTTCCGTTTCCATCGGCGGCATGATGCGGCTGCCCCAGGGCAAGAGCCATAGGCCGCCGCCGTTCGCTCTTCGTCGGGATTGCTTCGTCGTTCCTCCTCGCAATGACGCAAAGCGACGACAAGAAGTGTAGTCCTCTGGCGGTTTAGGAGATTGCGGATCAAGTCCGCAATGACTCCCAAGGGGCGTGAATGTGTCGTTAAGAATGGAAGCAATAACAACGGACACCGTGTACGGGTTCGCCAAACCTCGACCGGGGTGGGCGGGGAGGAAGGGCCGCCGGGCGGGGAAGCGCCCGCAAGGGATGGCTAAACGGTTGACCCTCACGGAGCGGCGCTTGTCGTTTGCCTTCGGAGAAGGCACTCCGCGACCTGAGGGTCAGGCGTTTAGACAGCCGCGGGGAGGTCCGATGGAGGCGGCCTTGAACTTTTCGCTTACTTTTCTTTCAAGAGAAAAGGAAGGAATAAAAATACTATAACAAAGCCGCCGCAAGGGTCCAGACCCTTGCGGCGGCATTTTGTATTCTCTTATTGATCTGCTCTGTCAGCTAATCCTCATTCCACCGTCTGCTCAATGTAGTGGTAGTAAGTGGAG
>JAFYHS010000038.1 GCA_017539045.1 Bacteroidales bacterium | reverse complement strand
GGAATATCAGTGGTTGGTCACCGAGGGTTTGTTGGAAAGCCAGACCGGAATGCCTTTGGAGCAGTTTGACCTTGATTCGCTGGGCATTTGGTATAAAAGGAACTTCGGTTCTGAAATAGGTGGTGTGGTGGAAGATTTTGCCCTCGATGATGCAGTCCATATGGTGGACGAGGATTTTGGAGCCATCCGAATTGTTGGAAAGAAGCCGATGTTCGAGCACATGAAATACAACCCTGTGTTGGAGATTGTTGGCGACCATGCCGAGGCAAGAAAAGCCATCAAGGAGGTATATGAAAAACATATCAACAAGAAAGAGGCGTATTGGGAACCAGGCTTAATGGACTTTATCGACGACCTGCTACTGTTACATTTGCGAGACACCAAAAACAGGATGCGTCTTGTGGATTTGTTTATGGCGGTGGCGGTGTTGCTGTCGCTGCTGGGTCTTGTGGCCATGAGCACGCATTTCGCCTCCGAGCGCGAGAAGACCATCGCCGTCCGCAAGGTGTTTGGCGGCACAATGCAAAGCGAGATTCGCCGTAACCTGAAGGAATACGTCATCATGATTCTCATCGCCAATGTCATCGCCATTCCCATAGCGGTTTGGGTGTGCGGGCGTTATCTGGAGGATTTCGTCTATCGCATCGATTTGTATCCCTGGATCTTCATGGTGACGGTGGTACTGTCGTTTGTCATCGCCATCGGCTCGGTGCTGTGGCAAATCGTCTCCGTGGCTCGAGTGAATCCGGTGATGGCGTTGAAGAAGGAATGATCTTGGAAAAGTGTCAAAAATCGGCCAATAATCCTTAGAAAAGTGTCAAAAAACTAAACTTTTTGTTTGCGGTAATCAAAAAATGTGTAATTTTGCTTTCTGTAAAAAGCAGAATTAAGTAATAATTGCTTTCTATAAAAAGCAAAAATATCATAAAATTGCTTTTTGTAAAAAGCAAGTTAAACTAAAGCGCTATGGAACAGTTATTTGAGAAACAAGATGCCTTGCTCAATGCCACCAATATGGGGATTGTGAGAAACTTCATCAACCACGTCAATTGGGAGGCTCCTATGCTTTGCATACGGGGACCGAGAGGTGTGGGCAAATCGACTTTGTTGAGGCAATACATCAGGCAACAATATGGTATCGGTAGCGAGGAGGCGCTGTATTGCTCCCTTGATTTCTCTTATTTTACCCAACATACCATTTTAGAGGTCGCCGAGAAGTTCTACAAACATGGAGGCAAGTTGCTGGTGCTCGACGAGGCGCACAAATACGAGAACTGGAGTCGCGAGGTGAAGGAGGTGGCCGATACTTATCCCAACCTTCAAATCATCTTGAGCGGCTCGTCGTTGTTGAAGTTGATTGACGGCGACGCCGACCTTTCGCGCCGCTGTCGTGGCTATTACATGCCCGGGCTTTCGTTCAGAGAGTATCTCCAATTTTATAAAGGTATTGCTCTGCCTTGCCATTCGTTGGAAGAGATACTGGCTGATTCAAAGGAAATTGCGGCTGAAGTGAACGGCAAGTGCCGCCCGTTGCAGCATTTCCACGACTACCTGAAGTTCGGGTATTATCCATTCTATCTGAAAAACCCAATCGATTATTATCCGCTCATTGAGCAGGTGACGAACTATGTCATCGATGTCGAGTTACCGCAGCTTCGCAAGGTGAATCCGAGCAATTGCAGGAAGGTCAAGGCGCTGTTGAATGTCTTGGCGCAGCAGGTTCCTTTCGATGTGGACATCTCCAAGATGGCTTCGATGATCGAGTTGCAGCGTAACACAGTCATTGAATATCTGGGGCATTTGGCCGACGCGAAACTTATCCATCTGCTCTACAGCGACCTCGTTTCCGTGAAGAAAATGCAGAAGCCCGACAAGATTTATCTTGAAAACCCCAACCTCTTTTATGCTTTGGCAACCACACCAGTGAAGATTGGCACGGTGCGTGAGTGCTTTGCCGTCAATCAGTTGAGCTATAACCATAAGGTGGAGTACGGCAAGCAACAAGGCGACTTCAAGGTGGACGGGAAGTGGACATTTGAAGTCGGCGGCGAAGGCAAGACCTTTGACCAGATTGCCGATTTGCCCAATTCCTATATCTTGGCCGATGACATCGAATCGCCTCACGGCAACAAATTGCCGCTTTGGATGGTTGGGTTGATATATTGAGATTAAAGAGGCTGAATATCGCCCCCGACTGTAAAGTTTCTTTACACCCACTGTAAAGAAACTTTACACTTTTACAAAAGGGTAAAATTGTATCTTGTTGATTATTATTGTTTTAAATTTCTGGCACGGATTATGCCATCCTACACACAACAATTAAACAATCAACGATTCAACAATTCAACAATATGTCAAGTTACATCAAATTCCTTTCCCGAAACAAACTCTATACCGTCATCGAGGCCATCGGTCTCATCGTTTCCATTGCCTTTGTCATCTTGATTGGCAATTATGTTTATCAGCAATATTCCGTGGCTTACGGCAATCCTTATCGAAATAGGGTTTATGCCGTTGGAAATCAGGATTATCTCTCGCTCTCGTGGTGGGACAAGGCCGTCTTTGAAGACAAACTCCCCGAAGCCGAAACAGTGGCCCGCATCTCTGGCTCCGACTATGACGGCTATATCACCTTCGGCGACGAACAACCTGTCAGTGCCGTCATCACCGAGGCTGACCCCGAAATTTTTGATCTTTTCCCGAGCCTGACCTTGCTCGAAGGCAGCATGGACGAGTACCGTCTCAAAGGGCATTGTCTCGTGTCTGAGTCACTTGCCAACCGCGCCTTCAACGGCGACGCCGTCGGCAAACCGCTCAAAATCAAATATCTAACACAAGACAAAATCGAAAGCACAGTCTGCGGCGTCTTCAAGGACTCCAAAAACTCGATGATGCCTCGCACCGAGGTGATGCTTAACCCCGAGTTCGACGATATGTATGTCTCTCAACAGCCATTCAGTTCCATCGGGCAGTATATGACCTTGATGAAAGTCAGCGAAGGCACTGACCGTGAGAAGTTTGCGAAGAAAGTCGAGGAGGTTGGATTGCCCAATTATGGTGGCGGTTTTGTGAAGGCTATGCCGATTTACAACTTGCCGGAACTCTATTTCAATGACGAACAATGGATGTTCAAGCAAGGCAACAAGCCGGTGCTGCAAATGCTGACCATGGTGGTGTTGCTGCTGCTCGTCTCGGCCATTTTCAACTACATCAACCTCAACATGGCCCTTTCGGGAAAACGCGCCAAGGAGATGGCCACAAGGCGGCTTCACGGTGCCACGAAAGGCGAAATCGTGATGAAGTATATCGCTGAATTCGTGTCGTTTACGGCGGTATGCTTCGTGCTGGCGTTTCTGCTGGCCTACGCCTTGCTCCCGATGATGAACGACCTGTTGAGAGGCGTTTCGGGCGGTACAGCCGGCTCGCTTGAGCAATTTGTGTCCATTCGTTTCGAGTGGTCGGTGGGCATTGTGGCGGCCTATGTCTTGACCGTCGTCGTTTTGGGCGTGTTGTCGGGCATCGCGCCTGCCGCCATTGCCTCGCGTTTTGAACCGATTGACGTGGTGCGCGGCACCTATCGGCTTCAAACCAAAAGGGTGTTCAGCAAGGTGTTCATTGTGTTCCAAAACACCATCACCATCGTCTTGATTGCCATGGCGATTTTGATGGAGGTGCAGATGCGTCACATGATGAACCGTCCCATCAACATGCGATCCGAGGGATTGTATGTGCTGAAAAACTGGGCAAAGGAGTATTCCGACATTGTGCCGCTCATCGACCGTTTGGAGAAGATTCCAAATGTGCGAGCGGTGGGCTATGGCCGTGGTTTTGCTGGTCAGTTGAACATGGGCACAAGTGTCGAAACGCCTGATGGCGAAACAGTGAACATGCAACTCATCCTGTGCGACGAGACCTATTTCGATATGCTTGGTTTGCAGGTAGTTGAAGATTTCGGCGTACCCAAAACCAACTCGGTCTGGATGTCGAAGGCCTTGGCCAATAAACTT
>JAFYHS010000037.1 GCA_017539045.1 Bacteroidales bacterium | reverse complement strand
GTGGCCTTGGGCATGTTTGGCGGCCACGGTATCTCCACAACGGTGCTCTTCTCGGCCTTTGCCGGTATCGGAGCCTTCGTGATGATGTTCTCGAAGCGCGAGAAGTGGAAACAAACCGGCAGCATCTTGGCGGGCTTCGGCTTGCTGTTTGTCGGTCTCGGTATCATGTCGGGCGCCATGGATGAATTCGCCGCCTTGGATTCGGTGAAACAGTTTTTGGCCACCATCAGTAACCCCTTGCTGATTGTGTTCATCGGTGCTTTGCTGACGGCTATCATCCAGTCGTCATCGGTGCTGACATCCATCGCCATCACCATGGTGGTGGCGGGACTGCTCTCACTCGACCAAGGCATCTTTCTCACGATGGGTTCCAACATCGGCTCCTGCGTGGTGGCAATTTTGGCAGGAATGACCAGTGGCCGAAACGCCAAACGAACGGCCCTCATCCATTTGTTTTTCAATGTGATGGGTGTGGTGTTGTTTTTGCTTATCGCCTTGCTTCTACATCTTTTCACCCAAGGGGATTGGGGATTTGGGAGGATGTTTGAGGCTATGTTCCCTCATGCCCCGCAGGTGCAGTTAGCCATGTTCCATACCGTTTTCAATGTCTGCACCACCTTGGTCGCACTGCCGCTGACCAACGGCCTGGTTCGCTTGGTGTGCCGCATCATCCCCGACGATGTCTACGAGCTTCGCGATGACAAGTTCCATCTTCATTTCCTTGACGACTCCATGTTGGTGACACCCGCCTTGGCGGTCAGGCAGTTGAAGGCCGAAGTCGAAAATATGGGTGTGTTGGCCCACGATAACTTCAGTCGTGCCATACATATCGTCACCACATTGGATTTCAGTGATTTGGAAAAGTTCAAGAAAACAGAAAACGAACTGAACTTCCTAAACAGCGAGTTGACCCGATATGTGGCGGTGCTTTCAGCCAAGGCGCTTAGCCAAACTGATAGCAAGTACCTCAGTTGCAGCGTGAAAAGCGTGAGCGACTTGGAACGCATCGGCGACTATGCCGAAAACATCGTGGAATATGCGGAAAGCCTGCAAACCCAAAATGCGACGTTCTCTGCGCCTGCTGTACTGGAAATCAAGGAAATGGAGCGGAAGATCACGGCACTCTACCACGAAGTCATGAAAGCCTACCACGACCTCGACTTTACAGCTCTTGAGTATGCCTATCAGATTGAAGAACAGATTGATAGCTTCACGGAGACCATGGAGTCGCAGCACATCAAGCGGCTTGTGGCGGGACAATGCACACCACAGGTTGGAGCCGAATACATCTCACTGGCGCAAAACGCCGAGCGTGTGGCTGACCATTTCATCAACGTGGGCAAGAGTATTAGGAGTTTCGCTTAGTCCAAACGTTCACAAAGGAATTGTAGTTCCATGACCGTACTCTATGTGCACTAAAAAAAGTGCAATATTTTTAGTTTTGTGCACTAAAAATAGTGCATTATTGGACCTGTTTCTAGGCGTAATCTTCTATCATCTCACAAATCGGATCCTCCCTAATAATCTTCGGCGTGGACTTTCCAGCCAATACCAACACTTTCTTGCCATTGCGATAGATGTGGAGCTGCCGTGAGCGAACTACAGCAGTCAGTTCCTCGTCATTTTGCATGGCCATCCATAGACGATGGTACTCACCATCCTCTTCGAACAGCTTCTTTTGCAAATGGGAACACATATTGGTGGTGTCGAGGGTCATCATGTTATAACACTTTGTTTATTATTACTTTATAGAATAGATTTAAGCCGTTCGCGTCAATCGTTTCAACGAAACCAGCACCAGCGGAATGCTGACCATCAAGGTCATTACCTCGGCAATAGGCATGCTGAGCCAGATGCCTTTTTGGCCGATGATGGGGGTGAGCAAAAACATGGGAATCAGCACGAAGACGATGCTTCGGCAGAGGGCGATGACCACCGACTCCAAAGGTCGCTCGATGGCGGTGTGGAAACTGCAAGCCACAATGTTGACGAACGACACCAGATAATGCAGCGTGACGTAGGTGGTCGCGACGGTGGTCAGCGTCTGCAACTCTAGGTCGCCGTTGCTGAAGGCACTCGCGATGCCGTGCTTGAAAACCAAAACGAGCAGATAAACCCCAATGCCGATGCCGCCTCCAAGAAGCAAGGCATTAGCCAACAGCGATTTGACCCTTCGGTGGTTTTGGGCACCGACGCTGTACGACATCAAGGGATACATGGCCTGCGACAGCCCGAAAATCGACATGTTGACGATGAAATTGAGGTAATAGACGATGGTGAAGGCCGCCACACCTTTCGTGCCAATCTCACGCATCAGCACGAGGTTAAAGATATAGGTCGTGACCGCTGCCGAAACCGATGTCAGCATTTCTGAAGAGCCGTTGAAGAACATCTTCTTGATTTCCTTGCGTCCGCCCATCATCTTGCCGAAGCGGACAAAACGAAACAGCACCAAAGCTGCCGTGGTGTTGGCGATGCAGGTGGCTATCGCAGCTCCAGCCACGCCCCAACTGAAGCGTAGCACGAAGAAATAGTCCAGAACGATGTTCACCACACAGCAGATGACCCCGCTGACAAACACCCAGTTGGGTTTCCCGTTGAGGCGGGTGAAAGCCTCCGTGAAATTGGGGATGCAATAGAAGATGAAGCCGCAGCCAATGATGCCAAGATACTGACGGACAAAGGGATAAACCTCATTGTTGCTGCCAAGGAAATAACACAAGGGCTTGAGGAAGAGTCCGACCAACACGGATAGTGTCGCGATGGTGACCAACAAAGTGACGAAAGTAAGTGAGGTATAGCCTTTCGCCCGCGCTTCGTCGCCCTGTCCTTTGGCAATGCCCGTGATGACGATGCCGCCTGAAATGATCATGATAGCCACGCTCAGCATCGAGCTGATGAGCGGCATGGCGATGTTGACGGCGGCAAGGCCCAGTGCGCCCACGCCACGGCCCACGAAAAGCCCATCGATGATGGTCTGCAAGCCCACGATGAGCATCCCTATGATGCTCGGCAAGGCATATCTGGCAAACTCACGGAAACTGACGCCGATCAGGGCTTTGGTTCTGGAAGGAAGGCTGTTCATTTCATATCCTGAAGCTTAAGCGAGGGCTGCAAGACTATCTCGGCGACTCCTTCTGATAAGCGGCTGCAAAAATAGGGAATTATTTTTCGTTCCCGACAACAATCTCACGCTTGCCGTCATGCGGAAGGAAGAAAAAACACTGCTTGGGTCCGTCGATAATCAACGAGGCATGCTCTAAAATGGCTGAACCTGCCTTGGTAGAAAGGGAGTTGGTCGAAATCCAAAAATCTTGAAGCGCGAGGTCGCCCATCTTGACCTCTGGAAGATGGAGTTTCCTATACTGTATCGTATCCAACGACCTGCCGAAAACCCCAGCTTGTGTATAAACCGTAGTGTCAATCAGAACAGTGTATTCATCAATTTGTTTCTGCATCTTCCGATCGTCCTTTGACCAACGGTTCAGTATTTCCTCTGGCATGTCGATCCAGCCTCCTATCCATCCTGAATCAAAAAGCATTTTGTAACGTCCCCAAGGAAAATCCACCCATACCAAAGGACTGGTCTTGTAATAGGAGGTGTACGGCATGTATTTTAGTTTGGGCTGCCGTTTTTCTTCTTTTTTGAAAAAGCCTTTGCGGTCGGTCACAATCATCAGGCTGTCCTTGGTGTCAAACTTGAATGAGAGTCCACAGGTGACAAGGTCAAAACCGAAAGCGCCATCAATTCGGTCGCAGACATACTCTTTCATGCCATTGTCAACCACCAGCGGATAGTTTTCTATGGTCGTGTTGCCCATTTTTATCGGTGGCATCCTATAAAGGGCCTTTTCCATTTTTGCATTTTGGGAATCGGTTACCGTGAGGATTTCCTTCGAAGGCTTCATCCAACCTTCTTCTTCGCCTATCCAAAAGCCCCAATTCGCGCCAGTATCGAACATCAGGTTCTTGGTTTCCCCATTGATTTCCACAGGGATGATGATAGCGCCTTTCCAAATCTTGATTTGCACTGTATCAACAAAATCATGTTGTGAAAAGTGGATGTCCCTGAAAGGCTTTTTTTGTGCCTCTACCGACAGCGATGTCAATACAACAAAGCAAATGAGTATGATTTTAGTTAGTTTTGTTCTCATAGTTTAATAGTTATTTCAGTACTTTCACAGGGCATTCCTTGGTGCATTTATGGCAGAGGATGCACTCGGTGGCGTTTTTGCGTTTGCGTGAGTCGTTGTTCACTTCCACTTCCATCGGGCACACTTTCAGGCATTTGCCACACTGGATGCATTTGCTCTCGTCGCAATGGATGCGCAGCAAGGAGAAGTGGCTCATCGGCTTGAGGAAGACCGTGACGGGACAAATGTATTTGCAGAAAGCGCGGTTGTCCTTGAACACAACGGCAAGAAGGATGCCCACCACATAATAGACCAAGTTGCCGATGAGAAACAGCATAAACATGGTGTGCTTGTTGGCTTTGTCGAAATGGAACAGCAGGAGGACGAGGATTAGCGACAGCGCGAACACGATGTAACGGATGAAACCAATCTTCTTTCTCGGACCTTGTGGGTGTTTATAGGGGAGGAGGTCAAGGATCATGGCCGTCCAACAGGCATAGCCACACCAGCCGCGCCCGAAGAGGAGAGGCCCGAAGATTTTGGCGATGAGATAATGAAGCACACCTGCGCCCACCACACCGGAGAACAAGTAATACCAAAAGCCTTCGATCTGCATATTCTCCCTGCATATCAGCCCGAGGAAGACCAGCATATAGGCGCCTACGCCAAACTGGATGAATTCTCTGGCATATTTCCATCCTGCTTTTGACAAGGCCAGTCCAACACCGATGATGGTGCCGATATAGCTGAAGTTGAGCAAATAGAACAAACTGCCTGTTGCCAGCCAAAGTGATACGGCGATGATCTCGAAAACGGCAAACAGGATGATAGGGATTTTATAGTTTTTCATCAGTTTACTTTTGCAGTAATACGGAGAAGAGTGGATTTTGTTACAGCAAAAGTATAAAAATATCAAATTAGAAGGATTTTGTTTGACAAGCCAATGATGATTTATCATCGAAAAAATCACTATTTCTTGGGATTGTAGCGATAGGGCAAGCGTCGGATTTTTGCAGCTGAATCAAACACAATAATTATGGGATTACTTAGTAAGATTTTCAGCAATACGCGCAAGCCCGAAGGCTTCTTCGGCAAGATGATGGTGAACGGGATGAACGGCGGCGGTCACGCCCAAATGGCCAACTGGGCCTTGTCGTCGGTGCAAATCAAAGAGGACGACCAAATCTTGGATATCGGCTGCGGCGGTGGCGCCAACATAGCTCGGTTGTTGCAACGCGCCCCGAAAGGCATGGTGCAGGGCGTCGACTATTCGTCTGTTTCGGTAGCAAAGTCTTCCAAAGTGAACGCCAAAGCCATCGCGGAGGGGCGTTGCAAGGTGCAGGAGGCCAGTGTGGTCAAACTGCCTTTCGGAGAGAACACCTTCGACCTCGTCACCGCCTTCGAGACCATCTATTTCTGGCCCGACATAGAACAGTGCTTTGGCGAGGTGAAAAGAGTGCTCAAACCCAGTGGACAATTTGTCATCGTCAACGAGTCGGACGGCTCGGGACCGATGGATGCCAAATGGGAAAGCCTCATCGAGGGAATGCATACCTACAAGCCGGAGGAGATCAGGCTGCATCTTACAAATGCAGGCTTCAAGGCTATCGACATCCGGAAAGACGAAGCCAAACACTGGCTGATGGTGACGGCGGAGAAATAAGCGCAAAACCAATACCCCTAAAAGCCAAACTCATACCCCGCGCCAATCCAGCCACGGAAACCGGTTTCCTTGGTGTACGACTTCAATCTGGTGCCATCGGTGTTGGCATCCACTTGCTTGTCCATAAGGTAATCTGCCAAGATATAGAAATTCAAGGTGCTGCGCTTGTCCAATCTGATATCAGCGCCCAATGAGCCACGCAACCGGTTAACATAGCCGCCGTTGAAGCCCTTCAGGAACCAACCCGCCTCGCCTTCCTCGGAATAGTCGTCCAAAGTGACATAGACAGAGCCGTCGTAGGCAGCTTCAATAGTAGTCAAAAGATAACACAAAGGGCGAACTGTTTAACAAATAGTCGGATTGGATGATTGGTTTGTGAAAATATTCAGTATTTTTGCCACATGAAAGATCGACAATCAGAGCCTCATCCATTGTTATCCAATCTTCAAAAGATTAAGGATGAAGGCATCGTAGTACTTGATGATGTCAGGGATTTGCCCGCTGGCGATAGACCTTTTGTTTCTTCTGATTATGTCCTCTGCATTGGCCACAAAGGATGGATCCAGCTCTTATACGACAACCGCCCCGATTGCTTCGAGAAACATACCGTGGGTGTGGTTTTCCCCAACCACAGTGTGAGCATGGTGAGCAAAACCGATGATTACCTTGCCACTTTGATAGTTGTTGATGCCTCGGTACTGAACGACCCCATGCTGCAAATCATCAACCAGATGCGCTACCGCTATGAATCGCATCCGTGTGTGAAACTTGACAAGCATGAATACAGGATGATAACGGATGTGGTGGAGGGGATGCGTGAAATCAAACGCCTCGAACTCCCTGAGAGTCGGATGTTGATGACCCGTTTGCTGGAATTCTTACTGCGGTTGCTAAGCCAATACCGCAAGAGCAAACTGAATGAGACCACTGCCAGTAAGCGCGTGAGCATGCAGTTTCATTCCGATTTGACCCAGCATTTCCGCAAGCACCACGACGTGGCTTTTTATGCTGAAAGAGCTTGTCTGACACCTAAGTACTTCAGTACGGTTGTCAAGCATGAAACAGGTCACAATGCCGTCTATTGGATTCGTGTCAAGATCATCGCCGAGGCTAAGATGCTACTGCATATACGGAATGACCTCTCCGTGCAGGCTATTGCCGACCTGTTAGGGTTTGGTGAGCAGTCAACCTTCAGCCGCTATTTCAAGCATGAAACGGGTGTGTCGCCTACTGAATTCCGGGCATTGGATTGAAGACGAATCCACAAACCAAGCACTATTCCATCACCACATCCTTCTGCAACCTCGGCGACATGTCTTTCTTCATGAAAAAGACGACCGCCGCAAAGGTCTAAACACTTTCGTTTTTCAGTATTCTTTCATAAATCCGCTTATCCACCTCTTTGAACACATTGAAGACCACCTGCTTGACACTGCAATCGGGATGTTCGGTCAAGGATTCTTTGACGGTTTGCACGGCGATTTCGGCGGCCAATTGGTTCGGGAAGCGGAACTCGCCCGTGGAAATACAGCAGAAGGCGATGCTTTCAAGACGGTTTTCATCGGCACAAGCCATGATGCTGCGGTAGCATGAAGCCAATTGTTCTTTTTGATATTCCGTTGGGATGCCGTTGGGGATAATAGGTCCAACCGTATGGATAACATACTTGCAGGGCAGATTATAGGCCTTCGTGATTTTGGCTTGTCCTGTCGGTTCCTCTTGACCTTGACGGAGCATCATTTGGTGACATTCCTCACGTAGTTGTACCCCCGCTGCGGAATGGATGGCATTGTCAATGCATTTGTGCAAAGGATGGAAGCAGCCCAACATCTGGCTGTTGGCCGCATTGACGATGGCAGCTACCTTTAATCGGGTGATGTCGCCTTGCCAAAGAGTGAAGTTTAGAGTTGAGGGTTTAGAGTTTAGAGTAGTTGAAAGTGGAGAGTTTAAAGTTGGTAGTTTAGTTAGGTCAACAATGCCTTTTTCCTGTAATTGCGCCTGCAATTCCTCATCCTGCAAACGCAGAAATTCATCGCTGACGGGTTTTGGCCAACGCACATTGCGTAAGGCACGAAACAGGTCACGCTTGCCTAGCAAATCCGATGGAATCTGCATTTCGGAATACTGAGGGTCTTCCTTCAGAAGATAGTCTATCAAATAGTCCAAACGATTCATCATCAACAATTCAACAGTTCAACAATCAACGTTTCAACAATTCTTCTAGTATTTCCCCAATATCCCCATCAATCACAATCGACCTGTCCTTGATTTGTTCCACAGTGAACGCCTCGCCAAGGTTGATGGTGGCATAAATTGCCTCTGGGTTTTTGTAGGTCATCTGCATAAAAGGCAGTTTGATGATGGTCGGGGTGTTGCTCCCTATGCCGAGGTCCCAATACAGGATTTTGCCGTGTTGGTGGCCGTTCACGAAATCGAGGTAACGCTGTGCAGCCTTGTGCCAGCCTTCGTCCTCAACAAAAGTGTCGTCGGAACGGAGGTTCACCCTCATCTTTTCACCGCAAACGGGGCATCTCGGAATCAGCTCCGATGGGATGCGCAAATTCTCCTGTTCGGTTACCATCCTCATCACTACATCCTCGTTGTCGTAGGTCTTTTGGTGACAAGGTTTCGAACATTGGAACAGCCCATAGTCGCCTTGCGTATAGAACAGCCGTTGTTTGTCGAAGCCGGCCTTTTGAAATTGGTGGTCAACATTGGTGGTAATAACAAAATAGTCCTTGCCCTTCACCAGTTTCAAGAGGTTGTCGTAAACGGGTTTCGGGGCAGGCACATAGCGGTTGTAGTAGATATGTCGGCTCCAATAGGCCCAATGTTCTTCCTCTGTCGGGAACTGATGGAACCCCGCTGTGTACATATCGGTGAAGCCATATTTCTCGATAAAATCGGAAAAATACTTTTGGAAGCGTTCGCCATTATAGTTGAAGCCTGCCGAGGTGGAGAGGCCTGCGCCTGCACCGATGACGATGGCATCGGCTTCGAGTAAGGCTTTATGTAGTTTTTCTGTTTCCATAAAACGAAAGCAAGTTGCTTTCACAAAACGCGGAAGCAACTTGTTTATTGTTGGTTAGTAAATTGATTTCCTTATTTGTACAAGGCTTCCGCCAACGGAGCGATGGCACCAGGCATATCGGGGAAGGCTTCTTTCAAAGCCATCGTGAACGAAGCCGCATTGGACTTTTCGGCGCGCAATGCTTTCACCTTTTCGAGATAAGCGATACGGGCTTCAACGGCAGGTTTTTCCACCAATCCACCATGTCCACCGATGTAATATTTGCAACCAGAATCAAGGGCCTCTTTCGTGGCTTTCAATTCCGCATCGATGGCATCTGCATTGCCCAATTGAAGCGGACTCATGTGGGCGGGGTAATATGCCCAATGGCTATAATACACCTGTCCACCTATGATGATGCTGGCACCAGGGAAGTCGCTTGCCGCGCCGTGCTCGAAACGGAAGTCAACGCCAGCATAGTTTTGCGTGCTGCCAAAAGGAACCTCCGTGGCTTTTTGAGTCGGCAAGTCGACCATAGTGTCGCCAAACGATTGGGCAAAGCCTTTCATCATGCCACCATAGATAGGGCCTTCAATAAAAGCGGGCATCCCTTCGGGCATGACGATGGGCAATTGGTCGCTGCCACCCAAATGATAGTCGGTGATGTCGGTGACGATGGGCTTGCCAAGGGATTTGATGTACTCGCCAAATTCAGCCGCATTGACCTTGAACAAAGGGTACTCCATCACTACAAGACCCTTTTCACCCTCGATGATAAACGAGGTATCGGCCATCACATCGTTGCTGTTGTAAACATGCAGGCGGAATCCATTCAATTCATACGCCTGAAACTGACCTACTTTCTTCTTTGTATTTTCCATTTTTGAAAAGTTTAATTATTTGATTTAATGTGCTTTATCCTATCGTTAATGATGCTTTCCTGATGTTCAATGCCCCATAAAATCAATGCATCCAAATGGGGCATGAGACTCTTTCCGCGTTCGCTGAGCTGGTATTCCACTCGTGGCGGAACTTCTGTGAACACCTCGCGACTGATAATGCCATCGTCTTCAAGATGGCGTAGCGTTGAGGTCAGCATTTTTTGTGAAATGTCTGGGATTTGTCGCCACAAATCCTTGAATCTTAGTACTTCCTTCTGCTCCAAGGTGTAAAGCACTAACAACGACCATTTGTCGGTGATGTGCGAAATCACATTGCGTATCGGACAATCAGGGAATGTGGCGCTTTGTATTTCTCTTTTGTTGTTCATTGTTTCTGAATTAACGCGGCAAAAATATACAAAAATTTCTATATTTCAGTCACTTACCTTTTGTCAATACACGCACCTTTTGGTTAGTATTACTGAAAAACAGGAGGATATAATTACCGCCTTTTAGGGCGTCTTGCCTGCTTTCCATGAAAAAAAACGGCTTCAAGAAAGAGGAGCGGGTGATGCTGATGGAAATGGAGTTAATGATATGAAAAACCGCCGCAAAGGTCAAAAAAACTTTGCGGCGGTTTGATTTTGAAAAACTGTGTCTTACGCTTCCTCGATGGCTCCCACAGGGCAGCCTTCTTTGGCTTCAGCGGCTGAAGCCATTGCCGCCCCTGGCACTTCGCCTTCAATGGCGACAGCCACGTCACCTTGGATGCTGAACACTTCGGGGCAGGTGGACTCGCAAAGGCCGCAGCCGATGCAACTGTCATTCACTTTGTACTTCATGATGTTCCTTTCTGTTATTGGTTTATGTGTTGGTTAATCAATCCTTTGATTCTCTCGATGATGGCCTCCACTTCCATCCCCGATTTCTTGCTCATTTCGGCGATGGTAGCCTTGCCCAACATGATTTTGCCAACGGGCGTGTTGAGCATCTTGAACTTCTCGTTCACTTTTGCCATTTCCGTCTTCAGCCATGGATATTGGGCGATGAGGTCAGCCAAACGAGTGTCTTTCGTGATTTCCATTTTACATGAGTTTAATGTCCGGATTCTTTTCTGTGAATTTATCCTTCAGCACCTCGATGATCTCGGTGCGGCTGTTGCCTTTCTTCTCCATCTGTTTGATGGTTTTATAGGCTTGAAACAGCGTGGAAGGCCCGATTTCCGAACTGAAATAACCGATGCCTTGGTTCCAGGCCAGCAATTCAAACACATCGTCCAAAGCAGCGGAATCGAGGCCGTGGATGTAGGCCTTCACCAGCTCGCGGGTGGCTTGGCGCATACGACCTGCCCCAACGGCATTGGCCAGCGAAAGCAACAAACGTGTCTCGTATGGCAGATGACGACGGCTGTCGTTCCAGGTCAAGTCCCAGAAGTTGACGGCGGTCTGTGCCAAATCATTATCAATTAATGCCATGTTGGTGAGGGCGTAAGGGCGCATCGGGATGTCTTTCTCGGCCTGTTTCATCTGGGCACGGTAGAAGTAGGTGTGATATTCGGCCTCGGCCACCTTTTCAGTATAATGCTCGAAACCAAGGTCTTCAAGCACCTCATAAAGCGGAATCGGCTCAAAACTTTGGATGATTTCCATGCCTTCGCCGACGGCCATCTTGGCAGCCTGCATTTTCAGTCCTGGGAAGAAATTCCCTTGCACGCCGCGCACGTCAATCTTCTTGAAACTCACGGTTTTGTCTTTCCAATCGTTGTAACTCATAGTCGTGTCTCCTTTCATTGGTTTGATGGTACAAAAGTAGTTTCTTCCATTGCGGCAAAGCGTAACAAATGTTACATCAGGCACTTTTTTTCCGTATTTTTGCGCTGAAAAAATACTGTCATGGAAGAACTGAAACGTGTCAAACTCTTTGCAGGATGCAGCGATGAATCTTTGGAGCGTCTGCTCGAAAGCCCTTGTCGGCGACAGGATTATCCCGCTGGAAGGCGGATGCTTAACCCGGGTGACCCTTGCCGTGCGCTGATGGTGCTTGTCGAAGGTCAGGCCGAGGCGCGAATGATGGGCGAGGAAGGCCGAGAGGTGCTTGTTGACCACCTGAAAGCTCCAATGCTGCTGGCTCCAGCGTTCCTGTTTGCCAACAATAATGTTGTCCCTGTGGAAGTCACCGCGCTAACCGATTGCGTAGTTTGGCATATCAACCGCGAAGCCTTCTTCGAGTTTATGCAGCAGGAGCCGACTGTGTTGCGTGCCTTCCTTGAAATCCTCTCGGAACGCGGCCGTTTCCTGAGCCGAAAGATGCGTACCTTCGCCGTCAATAGCCTTCGCAACCGCGTCATCGAATACCTCGAAGCCAACGGCAGCATCACCTCAGTGGCCGCCGCCGCCGAACAACTTGGCGCGACAAGGCCCTCACTCAGCCGTGTCCTCTCGGAAATGGTGAGCGAAGGAGTGATTGTTAAAGACGGTAAGGGGTATGGGAAACGGTAGGTTGTGAAAAACCAAAAAAGTTGTACCTTTGCCGATATTTTCAATCTCTTTATGGACAAAAACATCAAATGGCTGAAGGATAACGGAATCATCCGGCATGTTGGCCCTGCCAAAGGTGGACGGTGGGAAGTGATTGGGAATGAATAGAACAATTTAATAAAGTAAGTATTATGTCCGATTCTGACAACAAGCAGGGAAAGAGCCTCTCCCGTGCCAAAATCATAATGATTTTAGGCATTGTGGCCTCCATCGTGTTGATGGCTGACATCCTATTGTTATGGCACGACGGTTTTGTAGGAATTATGCTTTCTGCCTACCTCTTTTGGCTCATCATCCCAAGTTTCATTGTTTTTCTCATTGCATTTGTCAAATCATTCAAGCGACAAACCGGATGGCACAAGGCTATGCTCGGTTGCGGTTTGGTTGTTTTTTTGTTTTTTTTCGCCTACGCATTGTTTCGAGTACCACAGCAACGTTGTAACCCCGACATCATGGCAAAGCATTACGAAAAACATAAGACCGAAATGGTGGAATTGTGCGAATACATGCAATCTGCCCTTGCCGACAGCACTGCGGTAACACTCGGATTCGATGGAAACGAATTGAATTTATTCCAAGTTTCAGCGGCAGGGTCTGACGGTTATAACAAGTTTTGGAATGAAAATGCATGTTCAAAACGTGACTCCCTAATGACTGTTGTTGGGTTGACTGAGGAAGAATTCGAAAACATCCGCAATCAGTTAAAAACAATAGGTTGCATTGCCATAGAAGCATCGCGAACCAACCCTAAGTCCACCACAATCCATTTCCGTGAGGTAGGTTTTGCTGTATACTGTTACATCTTGTATGACCGTCCGATGAACAATGATGAAAAAGAACAGGCATTAAACGATGACACACTGATACCCTACAATGACCACACCCTGTTTTGGTTCATAAGAGGGGCTGTAGGTGCCGATGCGTTCTCCAAAGAAGCCAAAGAGCAATACCTTGAAAAGTTTCAACCTTGGTAAAAGGCAAAAAAGATGCGTTTTTCAAAATAAAAATGCGGAACAGCCAAAGCCATGCGTCGCTTTGCGCCATTCCGCATTCATCATTCTGCATTCCGCATTCTACAGAATCCCAAACCTCTTCATATCTTCCTCCACCGTCCCAATCCCGCCAATACCGAAGTTCTCGACTAAAACTTTTGCCACATTGGGCGAAAGGAATGCGGGCAAGGTCGGGCCGAGGTGGATGTTCTTCACACCGAGGCTGAGCAGGGCTAACAGAACGATGACAGCCTTTTGCTCGTACCAAGCGATGTTATAGGCGATAGGCAATTGGTTTACGTCGTCCAAACCGAACACTTCTTTAAGTTTCAATGCGATGAGTGCCAGCGAATAACTGTCGTTGCACTGGCCCGCATCTAACACGCGCGGAATGCCATTGATGTCGCCCAAGCCAAGTTTGTTGTACTTGTATTTGGCGCAACCAGCCGTGAGAATGACGCAATCCTTGGGCAAGGCCTTGGCAAATTCGGTGTAGTATTCGCGGCTCTTCATACGACCGTCGCAGCCCGCCATCACCACAAACTTACGGATGGCACCGCTTTTCACGGCCTCCACTACCTTGTCGGCAAGGGCAAACACCTGTTCGTGGGCAAAACCGCCCACAATCTTGCCCGTCTCAATCTCTTTAGGGGCTTGGCAGGTCTTGGCCAAAGCGATAATTTCGCTGAAATCCTTTTTGCCGTTGGCATCAGCGGGGATGTGCTTCCAACCCGGGAAACCTGTGCTGTTGGTGGTGAACACGCGGTCTTTGTAAGTGGCATTGGCCGTAGGCGGAACGATACAGTTGGTGGTGAACAGAATGGGGCCGTTGAAACTCTCAAACTCCTCGCGCTGTTTCCACCAAGCGTTGCCGTAGTTGCCTTTCAAGTGGCTGTATTTCTTCAGTTTGGGGTAGTAATGTGCGGGCAACATCTCGCTATGGGTGTAGATGTCGATGCCAGCGTCCTTGCTTTGTTCCAAAAGTTGCTCAATGTCATTGAGGTCGTGGCCGCTGATGAGGATGCCCGGACGGTTGCCTACGCCAATATTCACCTCTGTGATTTCAGGGTTACCGTATGCGGTTGTGTTGGCTTTGTCCAAAAGTGCCATCGCCTTCACGCCCCATTCGCCAGTTTTCAGAACGAGAGCGGTGAGTTCGTTGGCATCGTTGCAGGTCACCAATTGGCCAAGGGTTTGCAGGATGAACTCATTGATGTCGCTGTCCACCTGACCGAGGCGTGCGGCGTGTTCCAAGTAGGCGGCCATGCCTTTGAGACCATACATGGTCAACTCTTTCAACGAGCGGATGTCCTCGTTGGTTTCGGCAAGCACGCCGACGGTTTGGGCTTTCTCGTCATATTGCTCGCGGTGGCAATTCCATTCCAATACATCAAGTTTCGGGAGCACGATGCCTTTCTTGTTGGTCACACGGTCTTTGAACATTTCGCGCAATTCTAAGCCTTTATCAATGCGGGCGTAGATGCTCTCTGCGTCGAAATTAGCGTTGGTGATGGTCGAAAACAGTGCGTCGTTCACGAAGGCGTGGATACTCTTGCGGAAATCGCAATAATCGTGTCCGCACCCGTGCTGGTGATGGTTGGCGATGACGCCCAATCCTTTAAGGATATAGATCAAAAGGTCTTGTGCATGAGCCACTTGTGGGGTCTTGCCGCACACTCCAGAAATCTTGCAGCCGGCGCATCCGGCAGTTTCCTGACATTGGAAACAAAACATTTTCTCGTTCATAGTCTTGCGTGTTGGGTTTGTTGTGAAATATGCCGCAAAACTACCTACAATAAAAGACTTGCAGCGTAACAAATGTTACAATGAAAAACAAAAATCCGCAACCCAAACATTTGCCTGAATTGCAGGTTTTTTAGATGACACGTCTTGTAGGAATATAACTGCCTCGCTATTGTCCTTGATAATTAGTGAAATAACTCCATCCAATAGCCGTGCGATATTGCTCGATGTTGGCCCCAAGAATTCTGAACGCCGAGATGATGTTTGGAATACGGTTCATACCGGTATATTGGATTTTATCAGTATCTTTTGCCATATATTGCACAGGCTTCTTTTGTCCATTTGCGAACGAAATCAGTTTTTGCAACAGTATAGGCATCTCTGTCATGCTCATATCTCTTCCATAATTCAAGCTTTAATGTTTCATATTCCTTTGCAATCTGAGGATGCTCATTCAGATAGTCGCGGAAATACAGCTCATCATTATCTCCTGCGTATCTAAGATGAATGTGATAAACCTTATCCGCAAATCCCTCTTTTGTATATCCCTTGTTGAGTGAAATGCGTCCCTTTTCATCAGACATTCTGATAAAACCATTCTGCTCCATAACATGCGATACTGCTTCCATGTCGGCATTTTCGGATATCTCAACCATCACATCAACAATGTTCTTGGCCCAAATGTCATGGATCGCTGTACTTCCAATGTGACTGATTCTTTTAACAGGATAACCTGTCAAAAGGTTGGTAAGTTCAGTTTCTATTTCCTTGAAATACTCATTCCATTGATCATTGGGCTGAACAAGGATGATGGGGAATAACTCCCACAACTCTTCCAACGTCATTTCCGACAGTTCTTTTCTCATCACCAAGTCTTCTGCGATATATCTGTTATGCAATTCTGTTGCAAAGTTAATAAAAAAACCGCCGCAAAGGTCAAGAAAAACCTTGCGGCGGCAATTGCTTATGCTATCGGAATCTGAATCACCGACAACCATTTTTCGGGATCGTCTTGATTCCAAACGCCATCAATGTAGCAGGTGCGGTGATGGCCAACGACCTTGTAGCCCTGCTCATCGATGTAGCGGAAGGCCTCTGTGTACGACTCGTAGAAACGTTCGTATGGGCCGACATGCTTCATGCAGAGTGCCTTGGGCACGGCTGGCAGACGCTTGAACTGGATGATGGCACTGTCTTCACCCATCTCTTCAACTTGTTCGCAATACTCGATGTCGATGTCTGTCGGCTTGTACTCCTTGTCGTGTTCGATGGTGAAGCAATAGCCGGGCGGCGGACACTTGCAACCGAGCCTTTGCATCTCAGGGCCGATGACGTTGACGCAAAGTGGGCCAAGGGCGGCATAGTTAGGGATGACTTCACGATGGCTTGCCACGATGATTTCGGGCAGTGATTGGATGCTGAATTTTTCCATTTTAGTGATTTGTTTGCGAGAGTCCCTCCAATTGAGCAGTTGGTCACGGCGGGCAATCAATTGCTTCAGCTGCCTTTCCGTTTCCTTTATCTTCTCGTCCATTTGCTGGATGTCGGGTGTGTGCGAACCGTCTTCGTACAGTTCTTTGATTTCATCCAGCGAGAACCCGAGCCGTTGCAGGTCGCGGATGGATTGCAGCGTCTGCATCTGGTCGATGCTGTAGTAGCGGTAGCCTGTCCACTCGTCCACCTCGTCAGGCAGGAGTAGTCCCTTCTGCTCATAATGGCGCAAGGTCTTCACAGTCACTTGCATCATCTTGGAGAACTCTCCGATTTTCAACTTTGTTTTGTTACCCATTATCGTACGATGTTTTGCTAGCGGGTGCAAAATTAAAGCATGACCTTAGGGACGAGTCAAGTGTTTTTTGGAAAAATTTTGTGTTTTTCATCCCACAATTTTAAGCCCTACAATAGAAAGAATCAATGTGCTGAGGAAAAACACCCGCCAGAAAGTGGCAGGCTCGTGAAAGACGAAGATGCCCAGCAGCACCGCTCCAACGGCTCCGATGCCCGTCCAGACGGGATAGGCAACGCCGATGGGGATGGTCTGTGTGGCTTTCGCCAAAAGCACGGCACTCAGTACATAGAGCGCGGCAAAGCTTGAAATCCACAGCCAATACTCCGTACCGACAGCGAATTTGGTTTTACCAAGGCAGAAAGCGAAGCCAGTTTCACAGAGGCCGGCGATGATAAGGATGAGCCAATTCATGGCTGCAAAAGTACAAAAAAACCGCAACCCAAGCTTTCACCTGAATTGCGGATTATCTTCTTTACAACCATAACTATAAAACATACTTTTTTGTAATTTTGCAGTGTCGTTATCTTCTGGTTCTGTTCAATGGACTTCGGCGGAATCGGATGAAACGTCGCGAAAATGTCAAAAAGGAGTCCCGTTTATTTATATGAAACAGTATCGTAGATTATTAGCGCTTATGCTCTTACTAATAGTAAGTGGCGGCGTATTTGCACAAGATCTTTTCGACAAGGCAAAGTTGGATAATTACTTTGGTATACTTGAAGAAAACAACAAGTTTATGGGAAGTGTTGCCGTCACGAAGAACGGGGAGATTATCTACACAAAAACAGTCGGCTTCGCTGAGGTCGAAAACAATGTAAAAGCAACTGAAAAATCCAAATATAGAATTGGTTC
>JAFYHS010000002.1 GCA_017539045.1 Bacteroidales bacterium | reverse complement strand
GGTGTAGGTGCCGCTGGCCGCAGAAGAGAAAGGAATGATGACTACCTGCTGCACGGAGGTGTTTACTACGGTGCTGTACACCACAAGGCCTGCTTCGTTGTATATGGAGATGCTCACATTGCCGAAGTCCTGGTTGAAGCCAATATAGACAGCCTCGTCGTTGGCACCGGCTACGATGGCATTAGGACCTATGCCATTCATCAAAGAACCTCGCAAATCAATTTTGTCAAATCCACTTGGCACATTGACATCATCATTAAATTCATAACAAGGCGCCTTAGCGAGACTAACTGCTTGTATTTCTATAAAACCAAGCCCAAGGATGCAAATGCCAATTAAGAGTAAAACTTTTTTATTCATGGTTGTGTGCGTTTTAGTTGTTTAACATTTTTTCGTTTTTTTGAATTCACGGGACGAAAATAGATGTTGTTTTATGGATTCCGAATCTTGTTCAGAACAATAATTCAAAATTAATTTTTATAACATTGATTCTGAATGGAATAAAAACATCCCATTCCGAACCCCATTCCGAACTTTTGGATACTTTTCGGAGAAATCACAGATAAAAAAACGAAAAAAACTATATGTTTTTTGGCAACTCTGTCCCTTTTGAAACTGATTGTATCTTTTTTCTGCTTCGGTTTCTAATCTTGTCTACCATGTCGGTGGTCTTGCCGAGCAACAGAGCTTCGTCTTGCCGAGAGATGTTGAAATACGACATGATGACATCCAACTGCTCGTTTTCGTCTAGATTCAGATCCTCTTTTTTGAGTATTTCTCGCAGTTGAGGATAGATTTGGTCTACGATTTCCATCATAACCTCCAAATGCGGCTGTTTCCCAAAAACGGACTTTTCGAGTTTTTTCAGCAATTCTTCGTCTCCTTGGTTTTCCATGAACAAGTGCAGGCGCAACATAATAGACTGCTCTTTTTTTAGTTTTATTGACAGCTTTTCGCCATATTCTGAAGCGATTTCCTCTTGTTTTTGCTTTTCTTTGAGCAAATCCTCATACGCTTGTTCGCTTTCCTTGTGTTTCTGCGTCAAGAAGTGTTGTTTTCTCTCTTGTTCTATGCTTCTTTGCGCCAGTTCTTTGTTCTGTTGCATGAAATGGAACAGGTTGGCCTTTGTTTCGGCTTCTGCTTTTCGGATTTTGGCTAGACGAATCTGCGAAACTGCCAATGCCGTCAAACCTATGATGGTGAATATGCCAAAAAGAGTGATGACACGTTGTCTTCGGATGAGTTTTCGGTTCATTACATTCTGAAGATTTTCGTAATCATATTGTTTTTGAATGCGATAAATCGTCTGTTCTTGTCGCTGGTCCAACACTTTAGACAAATATTCTTCCCGCAATTCCTTATATTGTATAGTCTTTTGTATGTCTCCTTGTTGTTCGGCAAAATTAGCCAAGGAACCGTAAGCCGAAACCATTGTCTCTCCGAAAATAATAGAGTCGGGCAACAATATATCAAGACGATTGAAATAAAGTGAAGCGGAATCCATTATTCCTTCATACATATATACCTTGCCTAAATTCAAACAAAGAAAAATAGAGTCGGCAATATCCAGACCAGGATCATTCGCCATTTGAATCAAACTTGCCTTAGCTTGGTTGTATCTGCCTTGGAGAAGGTATAGCACAGAATAATTGTTATAGATTTTACGCCTTACTCTATTAGTTCCACCTTTATAAGAGTAAAAAAGACTATGCCGAAGGCATAATTCTGCACTATCGTTTTGACCCATTACAATATACGCTACGCCCTTGCTGTTTTCAATAGAAGCATGGTCACCATATTTGTTCCCTATAAATCTTTCGGAACATACATACGAATTCAATGCTTCCCTTTCTCTACCATCATCATATAGCAATTTCCCAATCCAATAATCCGCCTGTGCCACAGTGAGACTGTCTGGGGCAAGCATGCCATACTGCTCCGCCTCCTTGAACGACCGCATGGCCGCCTCCTTCTCGTCGTAGTGCTGCTGCACGAAACCGCTGTAGAGCGCGGCATGGGCGGCCTTGGCATATTGCTTCTTTTTAGCGTAGTAGGCGGCGGCACGCTCCAGCTCAGGGCTGGTTGAAATGTAGGCGTGCTCGTCGAAGAAATCATCGTCCATCACGGGCGAGATCTCTTGCCCACGCTCGCCAAACAAGGCCTCGGCCTGCAACAACGCCATATCCATGCGCTCGCGCTCGCTGAAGCTCGCGGGCATGCGCAACACGCTGTCGATCAATCGGGCAGCACTGTCGGGCAGGGTGTCGGCCAACTGCTCGGCACACTTCACCATGCGCCGCGCCTCACGCGTGGGCCTGTCGCAAGCAGTCAAGGCCAGCAAAAACAAGATTCCTATCCAAACAAGGCGTTTCATGCCTGCAAAGATAGTGAAAAAACATTCGTAAAAAAATGTATCTTTGCATCCTAAATATAATCTTTTATGAACAAAAAAACACTGTTTATCTTTGCAGCATTGCTCTTGATGGCCTTAAGCGCTCTCTTCGCCCAAGACACGCTTCCCGCTCCAACGACCTATACTGTCAACAAGGTGACGTTCAACATGGTACGCATCGAGAAAGGGGGCTTCTGGATGGGCGCCCAGCATAAGGATACGGCCGAGTTCAACTACGACCGCCACTCGCTCCTCGACGAGCTGCCGGTGCATCATGTCAACATCCGTGAGGATTACTATATCGGACAAACCGAGGTGACACAAAAGCTTTGGAAGGCAGTGATGGACTACAACCCGAGCCGCAAAAAGTGCTCGAAACGGCCCGTGACCAATGTCAACTATTACGAGGTGCAGGAGTTTCTGCGCCGCCTCGACAGCCTCACAGGGATGCATTTCCGCCTGCCCACCGAAGAGGAATGGGAGTTTGCGGCGCGCGGCGGCAACCACTCGAAAGGCACCATTTATTGCGGTGGCGACGAGGTGGACCGCGTGGCCTGGCACAACGGCAACGCCCGCAAGCTGAAAAAGGTGAAGAAACGCCTGCCCAACGAGTTGGGCATCTACGACATGAGTGGTAATGTGTGGGAGTGGTGCGAAACGAAATACCGCTTCTATGATGCGGAACGCAATGCGGGGCTCGGCAAAGACGGCGACATGTACATCATCCGCGGTGGCGGCTGGCAACTGCCCCCGACCTCATGCCGTGTGTCGTGGCGCGGCAAGCGATTGCCCGAGCTGAAGAACTCCTTCGGAGGCTTCAGGCTCTGCCTGGATGCAAGATATGTGAAGGAAGAAACTCCCGAAGGGGAGATCCTGATGAAACAAACGGAGAAGGAGACGGAAAAGGAATGACTCAAGGCGTCAGCCGCAGTTTCCTGCTCCTGTAATTGATGACGGCTTTGTGACGTCTCAGCAAATCCCCACCGATGATGCCGTCGATGTGGGGCAGCCCAAGTTTGCCATACATCTCATGGATGTTCTCCAAATCCAGGGCGACGCCTTCATAATCCGTGATTTCAAGTGCACCTATGCCCAGCCTGTCGATGACAAACGTGGCACTCTCCAAGTCGGAGCTGCCCACGCCGGCGCTCAGGCCTTCTTTCTTCTCAAACTGGATGTCTTCGATGAAAGCGGTGATGGTCTTGGGGTCGAACACCGAACGCGAGGCACCCGTGTCGATAAGGAAAGAGGCTTCCTTATCATGGATCATGCCTCTGACCATGATATGGAAGCCTTCTCCCTCGATGTCAAGCAATTGAATCGGAACTTCGATAAAGCGTCGCATGTTTTCGGCTGTTACGCCCATGTCATACCGAAAGTTTTGTCAGCATAGATACGCTCACCTGAAGGTTCGGCATGACGTGCTGACAAAACTTGAGCGTATCTATGGGCGGTTATTGTTAGAAGTTCGGCTTGATGGCGTATTTCTTGTAGAAGTCCTTGATGATCTTCACGGCTTCGTCGGCAGTGTCGACGATATGGAAAATGTCGAAGTCTTCCTCCTTGATCATGTGGTGGGTGAGCAGGGTGTCCCTGAACCAGTCGATCAGGCCTTTCCAGTACTCGCTTCCGACGAGGACGACCGGGAACTCAACCATCTTGTTGGTTTGGATGAGGGTGATGGCCTCGGAGAGCTCGTCGAGGGTGCCGAAGCCGCCAGGCATGGCGATGTAGCCCTGGGCATAGCGCATGAAGATGGTCTTGCGGACGAAGAAATAGTCGAAGTTGATGTTCTTGTCGGAGTCAATATAGGGGTTGAAGTGTTGCTCGAAAGGCAGGTTGATGTTGAGGCCGACACTCGTGCCACCGCCCTGATGCGCGCCCTTGTTGCCGGCTTCCATGATGCCGGGGCCGCCACCGGTGATGATGCCGAAGCCGTAGTCGGTGAGCTTCTCGGCGATCTCAACGGACATCTCATAGTATTTGTCGCCAGGCTGGGTGCGTGCGGAGCCGAAGATGGCAACGCAAGGACCTGCCTTCGACAGCTTCTCCATGCCTTCCACAAACTCGGCCATGATCTTGAAAACCGACCATGAGTCATGGCTCTTGATCTCGCTCCACGATTTCGGATGGAAACTCTCGTGGATGATTCTTTCGTCTTTTTCTGTTATTGGCATTTTGTGTTCTTTTTGTGTTCTGTGATTGAAAAAATATGTATTTTTGCACCCGATAATGCGAATGTAGCTCAGTTGGTAGAGCATCAGCTTCCCAAGCTGAGGGTCGCGGGTTCGAACCCCGTTATTCGCTCATGGGACTTGATTTTATCAAGGGGAGCGCGGCTGTGAGGCCGCGCTTTTTTTTGCCCCATTTCTTATTCGATGGCAGTGCCGCATTCAGGGCAGAACTTGCCCGTCACCTCAGTGCCGCATTTGGGGCATCTCTTGGCGCTTACAGCGGCTAAAGGCGTACCGCATTCGGGGCAGAACTTGCCTGTGCTTTCCGTGCCGCATTTCGGGCATTTCTTGGTTTCCTTCTTCGGGGCCGGTGTGCCGCATTCGGGGCAGAATTTGCCCGTGATGATGGTGCCGCAGTTGGGGCAGACCACGCCTTTCTGTTGGTTGTAGGGGTCGTAGCTGGTCTGTTGGCCTTGGCCGTTCCAGGCGTTCGTCATGGCGCCGCCTGTGATGCCGCCTGAGCCCGCATTGGCCATGCCGACGCCCATGAAACCACCGACGGCACCGTTTTCGTTGCCGGCCGCGGTCTCCAGCACGTCGATGACCTTGCCTTGCTGCATCATGCTGTTGCTGCTGTATTCGTAACGGTCGATCTTCTTCTGGCTCTCGTCGTCGAGTGAGACCGACTCGATGGTGAAGCTCACCAGACGGACACCACGGGCGCGGATGGGCTCGTCAAAGACCTTCTCGTCCATGGTCTTCTTGATCTCTTCGGTGTAGCTAGGCAGCTCGAGCACCGGCACACGGTGGTTGCTGTTGCCCATCTCGTTGAGCACGTTCTGGAACGTGGCCATCACCTCGCTGCGCATCTGCTCGGTGATGTCGTCCTTATGGATGACGTTGGCTGTGCCCGCATGGTTGCGCATGAAGACGCCCATATCGTCGAGGCGGAAGGTGTATTTGCCGTAGCAGCGCACGTTGACGCCCATTGGCATCAGCGAGTTGGTCATCTGGTTGGGGATGGCGTGCGACCAGTCCTGGAAGGGGACGGGAGTGGCGGTGCCAAATTTGTTGTCCAAGATCTCCTTAGCGTTGAAGTAGAAGATGGCCTGTTCCTTGGCGGGCGTGCCACCGTAGGTGAAACGCTGCCACATCTCCTTGAAGACGGGGCCAAACTGGCCACCGAAGAACGAAGGCGATGAGGATTTGTCGAAGGTGTAGACGCCTTCTTCAGCGGTGGCGTCGAGGACGGCACCACTGTCGTAGACGACGGCCACCTGGCCGGGAGCCACGATGATACGGCTGCCTTTTGAGATTTGTCCCGATTCGGTGGTCTTTTTCACCATCAGGGTCTCCATACCCATGTTGTCACATTTGATGAGGTCCAACCATTGGTCGCGCATGGTGCTGCCGATGGCTTCTCCTATTGCTTTGATAAGTCCCATAGTGTTTATTATTTAGTTGTTTATTGTTCGTTTGTCGTAGGGGCGAACCTACGTGTTCGCCCGTTAAATTTTATATTTCCGTTATATCCGTTTTTTATCCCGTTTTTATTTCCGTGAATGAATATCGGTCAGCACCCAATCGTGTTCGCCCGTGGTGATGACACTGCCGCAATAGGCACATTGTCCGGCAGAGGTGATCTCGGTGGGAGCACCGCAGTTGGGGCAGTTGGTGATGTTGTTGCCTTTCTTGCCCAGGTCGGTCTTCAGGCCGGCCTTGCGGTTGAAGACCATCTCGTAACGCATGTACCAGTCGCGGTTGGGGTCGCTCTCAATCACCTTCTTGGTGTTGTCGTCGATGACATAATCGCGCATGATGGCGTTGAGCCAAACCACGAGCACTTCTTTGTCGCCATCTTCCCTGAACGAACGCAGCGAGCAGTGCTTGATGTTGATTTTCTCCACCACATTGGTCTTGCCTGAGCGGATGAAATCGTCAAGCTGTTGCTTGTGCTGGGCAAACAGAGCCTCGCTCTCGAATGGACGGATGGGTCTCCAGTCCTTGTTGGCCCACGCCTCTTGAATCTTCATGAAGACTTCGCGCGCATAGCCGATGAACTTGTCGGACGAGAAGTCGGGGTCGATGGCCCTCACTTTCTCGGCAACCACACTGGTGTAGTCCATCACGATGTCGTTTTCAGCCTGGTAGTTGACCTGCTGGTTGATGTAGCCGGTGTCGGAAGCCTGCTGTTGCTGTTTCTTCTTAAACATCATCCAAAGGACGACAAAGACGGCAAGCAGTATGAGTCCCACCATAGGCTCTTTGATGAAGAGACCGATCAGATAGGAGATGATCTCGCTCAGTCCATCGATGTTCCCTATACCTACGCCGCCACCGTCTCCCGTGGGATAGCGGTTGACATTGCCGACATCGGTGGTGGCGTGGTTGATGTATTCAAAACATACCAATCCAACCAATAATACCAAGATGACGAAGGGGAGAACCTTTAAAAACTTCTTTTTCTTGTTGCCTTCCATAAATAATGCTTATGATGGTCTGTAAAATTGTGCAAATTTATTATTTTTCTATCAAAAATCATACTAAGGTGCGCTAAAACGAAAAAAAAACCTATTTTTGCAGCCCGAAAGCACGGGAGCTTAGCTCAGTTGGTTCAGAGCATCGCCCTTACAAGGCGGGGGTCGTTGGTTCGAGTCCAACAGTTCCCACAAAAAAATGGCCGCAATGCGGCCATTTTTAGTTATCAGTTGTTCAGTTGTCAGTTAATGATTGACGACAATCTTTCGGGTGACCAGCTTGCCGTCTTCGGTAAGGCCTTGGATGATGTAGATGCCGTTGCACAATTCATCCGGGTTGTTGTGCTTAAGGCATTGACCGTTCATGGTGTAAATTCTTTTGATGGTCACCATTGGGTCTTTGGCTTGCTCTTCAATGCTCGTTATGACTCCATTAGGACTAATGTTCTGCCCGTAAACACCGCCGGTGCTACGGTTTATCCAAGTGACGACGTTCTGCCCAAGATGGAATCCCGAACTGTTTTCGGCAGCTATTCTGGGATAGACGGAGGAACTCATGGCCGTGTTCCATATCTCGTTGCCATCCATGTCGAAGCCGATGGCGGCAATGGTGGAACTGTAACCGGTCATGTCAATGCCTCGATGGTAAACGAGAGAGAATCCGCTACCGTCCTCAAAGGCGTCGATACTGATGTGCGAACACTTGTTGTCTTCGTAACTCACCGCTAAATTGCCTTCGCCCCAAACCTTTTCTCCTTCGGCAGTGATGCGGTTGATGTAGATGTCACTTTTTGATTGTGTATCGGCATTAGTCTGGATGTAAGCGATGAGCAGGTCGTGGCTGATGGGGTCAACGGTGGCGTAGGCATTGAGGTAATAGTTGTCAGGGTCGGGGGTGTGGACGGCAATGCCATTGGGGTCGCTGATGGTGGAAATGCCGTTGGCGTCGAAATGGAACACATAGGTGTTGATTCCTCCCATTCCGCCATGCCAGATATACACATAGCCGCCTCCCAAACCGTCGGGCACCACATAATGAATATGACTTCTATGGATAGTTTGTGGCGACATGAGGCATGTATCGGGCGTGATTTGGGTGCCGTCTTTCGTGTAGCCGACCACATAGATTGCTTTTTCGTAATCATATAGGTAGATTAAGTTTTCTTTCTCATAGACGACAAAAACGCTGTTGTCGGGCCCAGGAACCATAAGGCCGGAGAGGCATTGTTTACCGTTATTGTCGCTGATTGTAATTGTAGGATTCGTTGTGCCGTTGGCTTCGATGTAGCAGAGATAGGTGCTGTCGTAATCGGTAGCCATAGCCCACACCCCTCCGTCGTTGCCTGCCATGACCTCGGTGCGATAGCCGCCTGCACCGTCGAATAGCATGACACCTTGTTCGCCCCAGACGTAGGAACCGTCAGCATTGATTTTCACTGCGACGGAATTGGTTTCAGATGTGGAGAAACAGGTTACCACGGCGTTGTCATTGGTTGCCGCCATGGCCATGCCATGCGACAAGGCAAGGCCGTAGTAGTAGCTCGGGTGAATGCCACTGTTGCCCCATTGAGGCACACCCTCAAAGTTGAGACGTTGTAACGTGGGTGTCCAACTATAGTAATCGTCAAAGGTCCATTGGACATAAGTGTCGCCCGACACCTCGTCGGTGGAGACGTAAATCTCGTCGGCATTGTTGGGGCAATTGGCGATAAAATTGTTGTTGAAAAGATCGTCGGTCCATTGGGCGTTCAGTTTCAAAATAGAGGCTATAGCCAGAACCAAAAATAAATGTCTCCTCATGGCAATTTTTTTTGAGTCCTTATTTGTTGACCACCACTTTGTGGCTGACCAGCTTGCCGTCTTCGGTAAGGCCTTGGATGATGTATACGCCGTTGCTCAATTTTTCGGTGTTGTTGTGTTTGAGGCATTGGCCGTTCATGGTGAAGATGCGTGTGATGGTGACCATCTCGTTCTCTGAGGCTTCCCCAATGCCGGTCACCACAATGTCGATATAGTTCTCGCCGTCGGGGGTGAGGGCGAATTCCGACTCGCAGTCCTCATAGACGGCCGTCAGTTGGTATTTGTACTCTCCTAAGCCGCTCTCGTCGAAATAGGAGGTGGCATCGCCCGGCACTTCGATGACGGCGTCTTCCTTATTGATGATACCATGACGATAGAGGTTGTAATGCAAGGGCTGCGACTCGGGTGCGGTCCATGTGATTTGCACGCCATACTCTTGTGTCTCCATGTCATACACGTATTCGCCTTCGAGGTTCTCGGGAGCGAGGCATGGCTCAACGGGGATGATGGGCTCGATGGGACCCATAGTGCCGTCGGGGCCGATATTCTGTCCGTAAACATTACCGTTGCTGCCGTTCACCCACGCCACGATGTTTTGCCCGAGGTGGAAGCCCGTGCTGTTATCGCACATCGTCCTGTTGTATGTCCCTATACTGATATTCTTCGCCCAGAGCTGGTCACCTTGCATATCATAGCCAATGGCAAAAACGGAGCTTAACCCCGACATGTTAACGGTATAGCTTACCATGAATCCGCTGCCGTCTTCAAAGGCATCCACAAAGAGGTCGGAATAGTTGACTCCTACGTTACCTGCAACATTTATGCCGTCGCCCCAAAGTTTCTCACCCGTCGGTGTGATGCGGTTCATATAGACACTACTCTGCGATTGCGTTGCAGCATCGGTTTGTTCGTAAACGATGATGAGGTCGTGGCTCACGGGGTCGGAGGTGGCGTATGCGTCAAGATAGTAGTTTGAAGGGTCAGTTGGATGCACGGAAATGCCATTTAGGTCGCTGATGGTGGAGTTGCCCACTTCGTCGAAATGGAAGACGTAGGTGTTGAAGGCGCCACCGATGCCAGCGTGCCACATGTAGGCATAGCCGCCGTTGGCGCCATCGGGCACGACATAGTGTGCATAGCTGCCGCCCATCGTGTAAGGCGACATGAGCTGCGCCTCGGGGGCAATCTGTACACCTTCGGGTGTGAAGCCGACGACGAAGAGCTCCTTCTCATAGTAATAGGTGTAAGCCCAGGACTCCTTCTCGTAGACCACGAAGACGGAGTTGTAAAGTCCTGGCACCATCAGTCCGAACATACACTGTTTGCCGTTGTCATCGCTGATGGTGATGGTCGGGTTCAAGGTGCCGTCGGCGTTGATGTAGCAGAGATAGGTGTTGTCGTAGTCGGCGCCGAGGGCCCACACGCCGCCATCATTGCCAGCGAGGAGCTCGGTGCGCGAACCGCCTTGTCCGCCAAAGAGGACGATGCCTTGCTCGCCCCAGGGGAAGGTGCCGTCGGCATTGATTCTGACTGCGATGCAATGTCCAGCTTCATTGGAGAAGCAGCTCACCACACCGCCATCATTGGTGGCGACCATCGCTACGCCTTGCGTCCAAGTGGAACAGGTCTGACTCGTGATGGTGATGCCGTCGTCACCCCATTGTGGTATGCCTTCAAAAGTGAGTCTTTGCAAGGTGGGTACCCAGCCGTTGGAGCGCATCTGGTTGAATTGCAAATAAGTATCGCCAGAAACTTCATCGGTGGAGAGATAGACTTCGCCTGCATCAGCTGAGCTGTTGGCGATGAAGGTGTTGGTCGCGGGATTGTCGACCCATTGGGCTTTCACGGTAAGCATCGCTACTAACGAGATAAATAGAATGAAAAGCTTTTTCATGTTTTATTGTATTGAAGTTAATATTTACTTGATTACTTTCTTTATGATGGTTTTGCCTGAATCCGTAATCCCTTTGACGATATAAACGCCTTGACTCAATTCGTTGAGATCCTTGGCGTTGACAAGTTGTCCTTTGATGGTGTAAACACTCAGGATGGACACGATTTCTTCCTCCGTGTTTTCGTCGATGCCAGTGATCACGATGGTGACGCGGTCCTCACCGTCAGGAGTGAGCGCAAACTCGGATTCGCAGTCTTCATATACTGCGGTAAGTTGGTAAGTGACGGCTCCGATAATGGACATCTGATCTAAATAATCCGTTTCGTTGGGGTCTACTTCAATGGTTGTAGTACAGCCTGATGGATCGGTGAAATACAGGTTGTAGTGCAGCGGCAATTCCTGAGGTGCTGTCCATGATAGATGCACCCCGAAATCCATGTTGGTCTCATAGAAATACTCGCCTTGGAAATCGGTTGGCGGGTCGCATGTCACCGGGGCAGGTGGCGTGACCACTCCTATGGTGCCGTCCCAGCCGATGTTTTGGGCATAGACGCCGCCATCATCGCTGTTGATCCAAGCCACAATGTTTTGCCCGTAATGAAAACCGGTGGTGTTGTCGCTAATGGTTTTATTGTAGCTGGTCGAACTCATGGTGGTGTTCCACAACAGGTTTCCATCGAGGTCGTAGCCCGCAGCCTCAATGCTGCCTTGGCTGGTGCCGTAGGTCACGACGAAACCATCTACAGCATCGATGGCATCCACATGGATGTCGCTATAAGAAAGGCCGGCGTAGTCTGCCACAAGAATGCCGTCACCCCATGGCTTTTCGCCCGATTCGGTAATGCGGTTGACATAGATCCGATGTTGTGATTGAGAGGCTGCATCCTTTTGGAGATAGGCGATAATGATATCATTGCTCTTGGGGTCGACGGTGGCGTAAGCATTGGTGTAATAGTTGCCGTAGTCGGGAGTATGCACGGCGATGCCGTTGGGATCGGAGATGGTGGGTGTGCCGTTTTCATCGAAATGCGTGACGTAGGTGTTATAAACGCCACCTATGGCATTGTGAAATTGATAGACATAGCCGCCTCCCTTACTGTCGGGAATGGCATAGTGGACATAACTGGCACCTACGGTCTGTAGTCCAAACAACAGGGTCTCGGGAAAAACCTGTACGCCGTTTTTGTCGTATCCTGCAACGTGGATTTCCTTGTTGTAATTGGTGTAGCCTTGGAGGGTCTGCTTGGCATACACCACAAAGACATCGTCTTCAGCGGGTATCAAAACGCCGTTGGTGCATTTTTTTGCGGGGTCTTTGATGGTGGTCTTGGGATGCAGCGTACCGTCGGCATCGACATATTGTAGGAAGGTGCTGTCCATGTCGGTGCCCAAGGCCCACACGCCGCCGTCATCGCCTGCGATCACCTCGGAGCGGCCACCGCCTTCACCGTCGAAGAGCACGATGCCATGTTCGCCCCAGGGGAAGGAGCCGTCGGCATCGATCTTGACAGCCCAGTGATGAGGCCCGAGGGTGCGGAACACCGTGACTACACCGCCGTTGACCGCGGTCATGGCATAGCCTGGCGACCAGGTGGCGAAGTCGGGCGTGGTTACGTGGATACCGTCGGCAGGCCATCGTGGAACACCGTTGAAGTCAAGCCGCTGCACCCATGGCGACCATCCATTTTCGCCTTGGTAATGCCATTGCACGTAGGAGTCACCCGTTGTAATGTCGGTTGAGACATACACTTCGGCGGCACCGTTGGCACAATTGGCGATATGGGTGTTGCTGGAGGGGTCGTCCACCCATTGGGCATTCAATGTTACAATGGAGGCCAAAGCGAAGAATAGTAAGGATAGTTTCTTCATGTCTGCCGTTTTTTTACGTTGATTGTTGCTGCAAAATTAGAAAAAATCGTTTCTTTGCAGCAAAAATCTGTCATCATGGAAGAAAAATTCACCCAAGAGGAGAAAATCGCCGTTGCCAGTGTGTTGTTCAATCTGGCCGATGCCGATTTCCAAAGCCACAAGTCGGAAAAGGAATGCCTTGAGGCCTGCCTGAAGGAACTGGAATTCGACACAAAGGGCTTTGTCCCGATTCCGAAAAACGAATTGCAGAAACAGGTTTACGAAACGTTGAAACGTATGGCGAAGGAGAAGAAACGCTCCTTCTCGCTCATGATGACGAAGCTCTCGCGTTCCGATGCTCACTTCGGTGCCCGAGAGCGGGCTTTCGTCATGGAAATCCTAAATATGTGTAACGTTCCGTTTGTGCATAAATGAAAAAAGGCGACCAGCGGTCGCCTTTTTTCATTTAAGGTTGGTTATTTGATGTTTGGTTCCTCAAGTCCGAGATGCTTCTTGGCATCCACGCGCTTCAGGATGATACCGATGATCAATGCGGCAACACCCAAGCAGGCCAACATGACCAACGGCCATGTGTAGTTAAGCGCAACGGGGTCGGTGACACCAGGATTGGTGTTTTCCAGGACCTTACCAATCAGCAGCGGGAAGAGCCACAGGCCGATGTTCTGGATCCAGAAGATCAGGGCATAGGCAGAACCGATAATCTTTTCGTCCACCAGCTTCGGCACGCTCGGCCACAAGGCGGCAGGGACCAGCGAGAAGGAGGCGCCCAGCACCAGGATGGTCACATAAGCCACGACCACGCCACCGACGGCATTGCCCTTGAACATGGGCAGGATGAAGGCGAAGGTGAGGTGGCAGATGATGAGCAGCAACGAGCCGATCATCAGCATGGAAGCGGCCTTACCCTTCGTGTCGACATAGCTGCCGAGGATAGGCGTAATGGCCACAGCCAACAGCGGGAACACGGCGAAGATGGTCTCGGCAGTGCCACGCATGTAACCCATGTAGCAGTATACCACGAGGGCGACGACGGCGATAGCCATCAAACCGAACTTCAAGCCTCTCTTTTTCGAGAAGTTGCTGGCAAACGAGCAGACAGCCACCACAAGCATGATGATGTATTGCACGATGGTGACGGTGTCGCCGGCCCAGAACGAACCAGCGGCGGGCTCGGTCAGCGTCAGGTTGCACTGCAGCATGTTGACGGCGTACTTCTGGAAGGGGAAGATGGCGCTATAATACAGCACGCAGAGCAAAGCGACCAGCCAGAAACCGAGGCTCGACAAGATCTTGCCGATGTCGCTGACCTTGAACGGGTCGTCTTTCTCTTCGGCTTCGCCAGTTTGGGCGTCGAGTTTCTTGTCCATGAAGAAATACACGACGAACATGATGAGGGCGATGCAGAGCAACACCACACCGAAGGCCACGGAACGGCTCACGTTGATGCTGCCGCCGAGCTTGGCGAAATAGGGTGAGAAGATCATGCAGGTGGCCACACCCAGACGGGCCAATGCCATCTCGGAACCCATGGCCAGAGCCGTCTCACGACCCTTGAACCACTTCACGATACCACGGCTCACGGTGATACCGGCCATCTCAGTACCGCAACCGAAAATCATGAAGCCGACAGCGGCCAACTTGGCCGAAGCAGGCATGCCACGGTAGAACGGCGAGACGCCCAGCTCGTCGAAGAGTGGGATGTAGTTGAGGTTTTCGGTGAACCATCTTTCAACGCCGCTGCCAAAGAACGACTCGCTGATGGCGTAGTACTTGATGAGACCGCCGATGAGCATCACAGCGCCCGAAAGCACAGCCGTGAAACGTACGCCCATCTTGTCGAGGATGATACCGGCAAAGATGAGGAAGAACACGAAGACGTTCAGGAAGGTCTCAGCGCCTTGCATGGTACCGAAGGCGAGACTGTCCCAGCCGCGTTCGGTTTGCATCAAGTCCTTGATGGGGGACAGGATGTCCATAAAGATGTAGGCGCAAAACATGGCCAAAGCCAAGAGCAACAAGGCAATCCAACGCATGGTGGGGTTGTCTCTCAATGTCAGTTTTTCTGTCATAATGTTTATAATTTAAAGATTTAGATTATTCAGGTATCTGCACCACTTCCTTCTTGTAGCCATTCAGCACGGCCTTAGCCATGTTGGCAACGTCACTGGAGGTAATGCCGTTGATGATCTCGTTATAGTTGGCCATGGGGTTGTAGCCGTCGCTGTCCTGCGTCTGGATGCAGTTCATCCAATAACGGTTGTTCTCCAGGTCTTCGGCGTGCTTCTTGATGAGGAATTCCTTCACCTTCTTGAGGTCTTCGGGACGCGGGCCTTGGTTGGCCACATTCTGAAGCTCGGCTTTGGCGATGCCCATCAGTTTCTCATACATCTCCTTGTTGGTGTTGAAGCCGATAAGGAACATGAAGCTTTCTTTTGGACGGTTGTTCAGGTTGCCGTTGACGCCTACGCCGTAGGTGCCACCTTCATCTTCACGGATCTTCTCGGTGTAGACGATGTCCATCACATCGCTCAAAACCTGCATGGTCAGTTGGTTCTTACGGTTGAATTCCATGTCTCCGTTGTAAACCATATAGCAGGTGACTTTTGGGTTCTCCATGGCCTTGGTGTAATGGCTGGTGACATCCTTGTCGGTAATGGCGGGCACGTTGGTGGTCCAAGTCTCGTCGTTTTTCTTGGTCTTCAGGGCTCCGATGTATTGCTCGACCAAGGGCTCGAAGGTCTCGGGGTCGATGTTGCCCACGAAGGTGAACACGAAATTGTTGGCGTCCTTGAAACGGTCAGCATAGAGCTTCAGGGCTTTGGCGTAGTCGACCTTGTCGTAGTCTTCGGCTTTCATGCGCTTACGGAGCGGATGGTTGTCGAAGAGGGCGAAGGTGAGGTTGTCGCTGAAGGCGACGTCGGGGTTCGACTCAATGTTGGCCAGCATGGCCTTGGTGCGGGTGATAAAGGATTGATAGGCCTCTTCGTCGTTACGAGGCGTCCCGAAACTCAAATAGATAAGTTGCATCATGGTCTCCAAGTCCTTGACGGAGCAGCTGCCGCTGACGTTTTCGGTGAAGGTGTTGACGCTGCCGCTGACGTGGACTTTCTTGCCGGCCAAGACCTTGGGCAGGTCGATAGCGCTGAAGTTGCCCAAACCGCCCAATCCAGCCAACTCGTTGAGTTGCTGCAGGGTATAGGGGTCGCTTTGGTCCATGACGGAGTAACCGCCGAAGCTGTAGGCCGACATGAGGATTTCGTCGTCCTTGAAATTGGTGGGTTTATAAATGACCTTAGCGCCGTTTTTCAAGGTAAGCACGGTGGCGTCGAAGGTGTCGTCGTGCTTCTTGCTCTCGATGGCGCCTTTCACGGGCAGGGTGGCAATCAGAGGCTCGTTGCTGACAGTCTCCTTGTAGGGCTCCACCTCGATTTCCTTGGCTTTGTTGAAGAGGGCAAGGAGTTCTTCCTTGGTGGGCAGCACCTCGCCTTCCTTCTCGGGAGCGGTCAGCGTGATGACGATGTTGTCCTCACGAATCAGTTCCTTGGCGTATTGGTTGATGGCTTCCACGGGAAGCATGGGCATGATCTGTCCGAGCAGCATGTATTCGTTCTCGATGCCCAACAAAGGCTCGTTGGTGAGGAAGTGGTTGAGGATGGGGTAGAGATAGCGACTGGTTTCTTGCTTGTCGCGTTCGTCGTATTGGCTCTCGATTTGTTTCATCAAGTCGGCCTTGGCGCGCTCAAACTCCGACGCGGTGAAGCCGTATTGCTGCATACGCTTGTTCTCGGCCACGATGGCGGTCAGCGCCTCGTCGATGCCGTCCTTGTCCTTGGCATAGGCCAATCCGGTCCAAGCGTCCTTGGTGTCGCTCACGAAGAAGGTGCCGTAGTAGCCATAGCCGAAGATGAAGGGCGGGTTGGCTTTTTGGGTCAGTTCTTCCATGCGGTTGTTGTACATGGTGGAAACAAGTTGGTCCATGTAACCCTTCAGCCAGTATTGCACGTCGCCTCTCTCTTCGAAGGGCACGATGTCGTGCTTGTAGTACAAAGAAATGTTGTAGTTGGTCTCTTCGGGGTCGGTGCAGATGCTCACGATGGGCTCGGCGTTGTCGGCCACCTGGAAACGGGTGCGCTCGGCGGGGTTGATGGGGGCGGGGATGTCCTCGAAGATGCTCTTCAGGTGGTTCTCCACCTCGTTGACGTCGACGTCGCCAATGATGATGATGCCTTGCAGGTCGGGACGATACCACTTGTGGTAGTAGGCACGCAAAGCGTCATGCTTGAAGCCGCTGACCACTTCTTCGGTGCCGATGGGCAAACGGTGACCGTAGGGACTGTTGGGATAAATCTCGGGCAACATCTTTTCGTAGATACGCATCTGGGCGCCTTGGCCTTGACGCATCTCCTCAAGGATGACACCGCGCTCCTTGTCGATCTCCTCGCCTTCAAGCGAGATGAAGCTCGACCAGTCGTGGAGGATGAGGATGCACGAGTCGACAAGGTTCATGTTGGTGGTCGGTACGTTGGTGAGCATATACACGGTCTGCTCGATGCTGGTCCAAGCGTTGACGTTCTCGCCAAACTTCACGCCGTTGTGCTCCATATAATTAAGGAGTCCCTTGCCGGGGAAGTTCTTCGTGCCATTGAAGGCCATGTGTTCGAGGAAGTGGGCCAGACCCTGCTGGTCGTCTTCTTCAAGGATGGAACCGACTTTCTGCGCGATGTAGAAGTTGGCGCGTTGGGCGGGTTTCTCGTTGTGACGGATGTAATAGGTCAATCCGTTTTCCAGTTTGCCTCTTCTAACGTTCGGGTCGAAAGGCACAGGCATGGCTTGCTGGGCGAACAACGTCGCACTCAGTGCCAGCATAGCGATAAAGGTTAATGTCAGTTTTTTCATTTGCTTATTAGTATAGATGTATCACATATTTCTCAATAAAATACTCCTCTTTGAACCATTTGCTGATGATGGCTTTCTTGTGGTGCCAGTAGCGGTTCAGCGCCTTGAACTCTTCCGTCAGGTCGCCGCCTTTCAGGTACATGATGCCGCCGGCCTCTTCGTCGCCTCTGATCCTCAGTTTGTTACCAGCCAGGTTGGCGATTTCGGGTAGGGTCATCACCGCGCGACCCGTAATCACATCAAACTTGTCTTTCACTTCCTCGGCGCGTTTGTGTTCGGCCACCACATTCTCTAGCCCAATGGAATCTTTCACGGCATTGACCACCTTGATTTTCTTGCCTGTACCATCGATGAGGTAGAACTCGGTTTGCGGAAACATAATGGCCAAGGGGATGCCGGGGAAACCGCCACCGGTGCCCAAGTCCATGACCTTCATGCCAGGCAAGAGCTCATAGTATTTTGCGATGGCCAAGGAATGCAGGACGTGGTGCTCGTAGAAATGCTCCATGTCCTTGCGCGAGATGACATTGATTTTGCTATTCCAGTCCAAGTACAAGTCTTTCAGTTGGTTATACTGCTCTTTCTGCTTGTCGCTTAGCTCTGGGAAGTATTGGAATAGGCTCTTTGTGTCCATGATGTGTCTTGAAATGGGCCTCAAAAATAGTGAAAAATTCGTTGCAAAACGGTTGGGTTTCCGAAAAAGTCGTACTTTTACACTTTAATTCTTGTAGTCGAATGAAGAAAGTACTGCTGTTGTTTGCGCTTTTGCCGTTGTCGCTCTTTGCGCAAAGAATCACCCCCGAGGAATACATCCAGACCTATAAAGACATCGCCATCCGCGAGATGAAGACCCATAAGATTCCGGCGTCCATCACCTTGGCACAAGGCCTTCTTGAGTCGGGAGCGGGCAACAGCGCTTTGGCACGTGAGGCGAAGAACCATTTTGGCATCAAGTGTCACAAGGGTTGGGAAGGCGACACCTATTACATGGATGATGACGAGAAGAATGAATGCTTCCGTAAGTACAAAAGCCCCGAGGAGTCGTTCAAGGACCATTCCGAGTTCCTCTGTGGGCGCAGCCGCTATGCCGCCTTGTTCGACCTCGATATCACCGACTACGAAGGTTGGGCCAAAGGCCTTAAGGCCGCTGGCTATGCCACCAACCCCAAGTATGCCCAACTGCTCATCGACCGCATCAATCTCTACGAACTCACCCAATATGACCAGATTGCACTCGGTTTACTGAAGGAAAGCGAAGTGGAGCCTGTTGACCCGGAAGTGGTGGAGGAGTACTTCGAGTTGGCTTATGCGCCCGAGGATAAGTCGGTGTTTCCATTGGCCGACATGACGCCTGAAGGTCGTTTCATCTATGAAAACAACAAGGTGCGTTTCGTTTTTGCCAAGGAAGGGGAGACCCCTGAGAAGTTGGCAGAGGCTTTCGGCATCAAATTCAAACGTTTCTGCGAATACAACTGCTTGAAGCATCCCGAGGAGGTCATCTTCCATAGCGGCGACGTGGTGTATCTGTCGAAACTGAGAAACAGAAACTGGAAGGCCAAGCCTTATACGGTACAGGAAGGCGAGACGTTGCGCGACGTGGCCTTGCGCTTCGCCGTGAAGCCTAAGATGATCCAAACCTTGAACGGGATAAACGAAGGCGAACGCTTGTATAAGGGACAGGTGATCCGATTGAGGTAATCGGATTATTTCAATTCAGCCTTAAGGTATTTCGCAGTATAACTCTCCTCGCACTTGGAGACTTCCTCCGGCGTGCCTTGACACACGATTAGTCCGCCGCGGTCGCCGCCCTCTGGACCCATGTCGATGATATAATCCGCCATCTTGATGACGTCGAGGTTGTGCTCGATGATGAGGACGGTGTTGCCTTTGTCGACGAGTTTGTTCAGCACGTTCATCAGCACCTTGATGTCCTCGAAATGCAAGCCTGTGGTGGGCTCGTCAAGCACATAGAGCGTCTTGCCTGTGTCGCGCTTGGCCAGCTCGGTGGCCAGCTTTACGCGTTGTGCCTCGCCGCCACTGATGGTGGTGGAGGCCTGACCGAGAGTCAGATAACCTAAGCCGACGTCTTTCAAAGTCCTGATTTTCTGTATGATGCTTGGGATGTTCTCAAAGAATTCCACCGCCTCGTTGATGGTCATGTTGAGCACGTCGTTGATCGACTTGCCTTTGTAGCGCACCTCCAAGGTCTCACGGTTGTAGCGCTTGCCTTGGCATTCCTCGCACAGCACCGTCACGTCAGGGAGGAAGTTCATCTCGATGACGCGCACGCCTGCGCCCTTGCAGGCCTCGCAACGCCCACCTTTCACGTTGAAGGAGAAACGTCCCGCCTTGTAGTTGCGGATCTTCGATTCGGGCAGCTCGCCATAGAGTTTGCGGATGTCGTCGAAGACCTTGGTGTAGGTAGCCGGATTGCTTCGCGGTGTGCGTCCAATAGGAGCCTGGTCAATTTGGATGATCTTGTCGATCTTCTCCAATCCTTCGATGCTGTCGTAAGGCAGGGGTTCCTTCACCGAGCGGTAAAACTTCTGGCTGAGGATGGGGGAGAGGGTCTCATTAATTAAGGTGGACTTGCCCGATCCGCTGACACCCGTCACGCAGACCATCACGCCCAAAGGCAGTTTCAAGTCTACGTTCTTTAAGTTGTGGCCTTTGGCACCTTTAATGATGAGGAACTCGCCTTCCAAGGGCTGGCGTCGGGCCTTCGGCACTTCGATCTGGCGGATGCCGTTGAGGTAGTCGCAGGTGATGGAATGTCCCGTCTTGGCTTCGTCAGGTGTTCCAGCAAAGACGACTTCGCCGCCGTGGCGTCCTGCACCGGGGCCGATGTCGACCAAGTAATCGGCGTTGAGCATGGTGTCCTTGTCGTGCTCCACCACGATGACGGAGTTGCCGATGTCACGCAGCTCCTTCAGCGACTCTATGAGACGTTGGTTGTCGCGCTGGTGCAGTCCGATGCTGGGCTCGTCGAGGATGTACAAGACTCCTGTCAGCTGTGAGCCAATCTGCGTGGCCAGACGGATACGTTGGGCTTCGCCGCCCGACAATGATGCCGCCGGACGGTTCATGTTGAGGTAGTCGATGCCGATGTCGAGGAGGAAATGAACACGCTTGTGGATCTCGCGTAGGATCTCCTTCGCGATGTCGTTTTGGCGTTCGGTGAGTTTGTTCGGCAGCTCGTCGATCCACTTGCCAAGGCTGAGGGTGTCCATGTTGGCCACCTCGGCGATGTTCTTGCCGTCGATGCGGAACCATTGCGCTTCTTTCTTCAGCCTCGATCCGCCACAAACGGGACAGGTCACGTGGTTCATGAACGAGCCCGCCCATCGCGCGATGGCCGCCGAGGCCTCTTCGTTGTTCTGGCTCTCGATGAAGTTGATTATGCCCTCGAAGTTGATCTTGTAGGTCGAAACGATGCCGAGGGTCTCGCGCTTCACCTCAAAGGTCTCGTTGGTGCCGTAGAGGATGACGTCCAGGGCTTCGTCGGAGATGTCCTTCATTGGCGTGTCGAGCGTGTAGCCGTATTTCAGGCCTATGGCCTCCAGCTGCTTGAAGATCCAGCTGCCCGCCTTGTATTCGCCCGCAGGAGCCAATCCACCTTTGCGAAGGCTCAGGTTGGGGTTGGGGATGAGTTTCTCCTTGTCGACGATGGCGATTTCGCCTAGACCGTTGCACTTGGGGCAGGCGCCATAGGGCGAGTTGAACGAGAAGGTGTTGGGCTCGGGGTCCTCGTAGGAGAGTCCCGTGGTGGGACACATCAGCAGGCGGCTGAAATAATGCAGTTTTTCGGTGTCGTTGTCGAGGACCATCAGCAGTCCCTTGCCGTAACGGAAAGCGGTCTGCACCGACTTCTTAATGCGGGTAAGGCTGTCCTCATGCACTTCGATACGGTCGACGACGATTTCGATGTCGTGGGTCTTGTAGCGGTCCACCATCATGCCGAACTCAATCTCGCGCATCACGCCGTCGACGCGCACGCGGGTGAAGCCTGCCTGACGTATGTGTTCGAACAACTCGCGGTAATGGCCCTTACGACCGCGGACAGCAGGTGCCAGTATGTTGATGCGTTTGCCGTCAAACTCCTTGAGGATCAGGTCAGTTATCTGCTCTTCGGTGTAACGCACCATACGCTCGCCCGTGTTGTAGGAGTAGGCCTCGCCAATACGGGCGTAGAGCAGACGCAGGAAGTCGTAAATCTCCGTGATGGTGCCCACGGTGGAGCGTGGGTTCTTGTTCACGCTCTTCTGCTCGATGCTGATGACGGGGCTCAGGCCCGTTATTTTGTCGACGTCAGGGCGTTCCATATTGCCGATGAACTGTCGTGCGTAGGCAGAGAAGCTCTCCATGTAGCGACGTTGTCCCTCGGCATAGATGGTGTCGAAGGCCAACGACGACTTACCACTTCCGCTGATGCCAGTGACGACTACCAGGGCATTGCGCGGGATGGAAAGGTCGATGTTTTTCAGGTTGTTCTCCCTGGCACCGAGGATCTCAAGGTTTTTGTCTTCGCTGAACTCGTTCATGGCTGTTTTTTATCGGGCGGCAAAGGTACGATTTTTTCTCCGAAAAACCATCCTCTGCGCCATTCCTTTCAACAGTCTTTCAACGACCTCGTGCAAGCTCCTTTTCTTGTCGCAATGCGGCTTCAAAAAGAAAACGCCAGCTCCAACCTGGGCATAATTGGAGAGAAATGCGTCCCATCTACGAGTTCAAACGAAACGGCAGCTTGGCTTTTTGCTTTCAAGATGTCGGCAGCGGCAAGGCTTCGCTCTTCTACTGTCGCCATTCTTTTTTCCTTGCTGTTTTTCTCCTTTTCGCCCAAAATCATGCAGACCTTCTTCAATTGTGGCGAAGGCGTTTGCTCTTTCATCCACTCAACGAAGCCGTCGTACCATAGCGACCCGGATATGCTGATGATGTTGGTGAACGCGTCGGTATTGAAAGCTGTCCATACGGCAAACAGGCCCGACAGTGAAACGCCCAAGAGGGTTCTCTCGGCATGCTCTATGCCTAAATCCCTTTCCGTGTTAGGGATAATCTCATCGGTCAGTTTGTTGAGGAACGTCGCTGCCTTTCCACCAAAGGGCTTCGCTTTCTTGAATACGCCTTCTGCCGGCCAGGGCGTCAAGTCATCGTTCCAGTTGACGTCTTCTATCACTACAATGGAAATGCCGTGTTTTTCCGACAGTCCTTTCAAACCGTCACACAAATCGCCCTTGATTCCTTCGGGCAGAATCATGTAGCAGATTTTGTTGGTGGATTGCTTGATGATAGGCACAGGCATCAGAAGGTAATCTCTTCTGGTTTTGTGGTGAACGAACTGATGGTAGCCTTTCCGTCTTTGATGTAATACACCGCGGTGTTGCCATCGTTCTCGTCATACATGGCCCTCAGGTTCGGATAAGCGTCAAGCATGGATTTCTTTGCTTCGACTCTTGGGTCTTCCACCAAAACGCCACACACCCTGATCCATTCCTTGCCGTTGAAGGCACAAAGCTCCACCTTGGGATTGGCTTCGATTTGGTGGGCAATGGGTTTGACATGGCCAGTTTGGATGTAAAGTTTGTTTTCAAAGAGGTTGATGGTTCCAAAGGGTCTGACTCTGGGCTGGTCGCCTTCTACTGTGGCAAGGTAATAAGTGCCACAAGATTTCAAGAAGTTATAGACTTGTTGCATAGTGTTTTTTGTATTAATTGTTGATTGTCGTGTATTTCGTGTCGTTTTATGATGTGCCAAAATTACGAAATAATTGACAAATCACCACCTCCTTTTTTTGACTATTTGGATATTGGTCAAGTATTATTCAGGACTTTCCTTTTTTTGAGTATTTTTGCCGTTGTATTATCAAGCATTGACGCGGAAGCTTATGACGAAAAAAGAAAATGATAGGATACAGGTCGTCATCAAAACCTTCGATGAGCTGAACACCCACGAACTCTATGAGATTCTGAAGGTGAGGTCGGCGGTCTTTGTCGTGGAACAGAATTGCCCGTATCAGGATTTGGACGGCATTGATCATTATGCCAGCCATATCACGTTATGGTGTGGAGGTGCGATTGTGGCCTATTCCAGAGTTTTCAAAGACGCGAACACTGGCATATGGCACATTGGCCGTGTTCTCTCCACGCACCGCAACAAGAACTACGGACTCCAAGTGATGAAAGAGTCCATCAAGTTGGCCGAGAGTCTGGGCGCCCGCTGCATTGAGATAGAGGCACAGTGCTATGCCCTCGGTTTCTATGAAAAAGTGGGATTTCAGGTTTGTTCCGAACCCTTCTTGTTGGATGGAATCCCGCATCAACGGATGAGGTTGTAACCCATATCAAAACATTGATTATCAAGAAGTAGCAAGAATGAATGCCGTTTTATACATTCACGGAAAAGACGGAAATGCAGCGGAAAGCGAGCATTACAAGCCGCTGTTCCCCGATTGTGAGGTGATAGGCTTGGATTACCAGACCTTCACGCCATGGGAGACGGGGCGGGAAATACACAAGGCGGTAGAGGAACTGAAAACCAAATACGAAAGCATCATACTCATCGCCAACAGCATCGGAGCGTACTTCAGCATGAACGCGGATATCGACGGGATGATTATGAAGGCCTATTTCATTTCTCCCGTTGTCGACATGGAGAAGCTGAATGGCATTGAATTGACTGGAGAAAGGCTTCGCTATGTCAGGAACCATCCTATCCGTTGGAATGTGCAGACACATATTCTGTATGGGAGCTATGACAGTCTCGTCCCTTTTGATGCTGTTAGCGACTTTGCTACGAAGCACAATGCCACCTTAACCGTTATGGAAGGCGGCGAGCATTGGTTTCACACCGAGGAGCAGATGCAGTTTTTGGATGAATGGATTAAGAAAGACTTCCTCCGGTCGTGAATCATAACCGATTTAGAATAATATTTTTGTCCATACATCACCGCGTCCATATACACCTATTTAATAAAATAATAACTATCTTTGCCCCCAGCTTTTGATTGAACCATTGTAGGTGGTATTTAACCTGTTGAGATACTGTATATGGAACTGATTGATAACGTCACCAAGACGCTACGTGATGACTTAACCGTGGAGATTAAGTCGGCAAGCAAGATTTCAATGGCTGCTTGCTGTTTCTCCATCTATGCCTTTCAGGAGCTAAAGGAGCAGCTCAAAGACATCAAGGAGTTGAGGTTTATTTTCACTTCGCCCACGTTTACAGCCGAAAGAACCAACAAACAGCGGCGCGAGTTCTACATCCCGCGCATCGACCGTGAGCGTACTCTTTATGGCTCTCCCTTTGAAGTCCGTCTCCGCAACCAGCTTACACAAAAGGCCATCGCCATCGAATGCGCCGAATGGATCAAAAACAAAGTCCGTTTCAAATCGAACACCACTAATAACACCCTCCCCGGATTCATCAATGTTGAAAACGACGACACCCACACCTATACGCCTGTAAACGGCTTCACCACAACCGACCTGGGCTGTGAGCGTGGCAACAGTATGATGAATTTCGTCAACAAGGTGGATGGGGCTAACGCCCGTCAGTATCTCCGTGTGTTCAACGAGCTTTGGAACAACGAAAAGGATTTTGCCGATGTCACTGACGACATCATCGATCATATCTCCAACATCTATCGCGAAAACTCACCAGAGTTCATTTATTTCGTTACCCTCTACAACATCTTCAACGAGTTTCTTGAAGATATTTCCGAGGACGTTCTCCCCAACGAGGCCACTGGCTTCAAGGACAGCCAAATCTGGAACAAGCTCTACGACTTCCAAAAAGACGCCGCGTTGGCCATCATCAACAAGCTGGAGAAATACAACGGATGCATCCTTGCCGACAGTGTGGGTCTGGGTAAGACCTTCACCGCGCTGGCCGTCATCAAATACTACGAGACCCGCAACAAGAATGTTTTGGTGCTATGTCCCAAGAAACTTTGCGACAACTGGATGACCTATCGCACCAACTACATCACCAACCCCATCGCAGGCGACAGGCTTGCATACGCCGTGCTGTTTCATTCCGACCTTTCACGAGATAGCGGCAAGTCGAATGGTGTGGAGTTGGAGAAAATCAACTGGGGCAATTATGATCTGGTTGTGATTGACGAATCGCACAACTTCCGCAATGGTGGCAAGATTTCAAGAGACGATGATGACGACAACCCGCGTGAGAACCGTTATTTGCGCCTCATGAACAAGGTGATTCGTGCCGGAGTGAAGACCAAGGTACTGATGCTCTCGGCCACACCCGTCAACAACCGCTTCAACGACCTCAAAAACCAGCTTCAGCTGGCATACGAGGGCGACACCAAAAGGATGGATGCGCTGCTCAATACCAATGCCTCCATCGACGACATTTTCCGTCAGGCTCAAAAAGCCTATAACTTCTGGTCAAAACTCCCCAACGAAGAGCGCAACACCGAAAGGCTCCTTGGGATGCTCAGCTTTGATTTCTTCGAGGTGCTTGATTCGGTCACCATTGCCCGAAGCCGTAAGCACATCGAGGCCTATTACAATACCGAAGCCGTCGGCAAGTTTCCGCTCAGGCTTCCCCCGTTGTCGCGACGTCCTTCGCTCACCGACCTTCCGTCGGCCATCAACTACAACGAAATCTTCAACCAACTCCAAAAGCTCAACCTGGCCATCTATACGCCTTCTGCGTTTATCCTGCCCAGCAAGGTTGAGAAATATGCGCTTGACCCCGAAACCTATGGCGCTGGACTTTCCTTGGCAGGCCGTGAAATGGGCATCCGTCGCATCATGTGTATCTTGATGTTGAAGCGCCTTGAAAGTTCAGTCAATTCTTTCCGTCTCACACTGCAACGAGTGATGAACCTCATTTCCAAGACAATCGACACCATAGACCGACATGATGCTTTTATCGATGTGGAAGAGGCTGAAGGCTATGATTTTGATATTGACGATTTGGAAAACGACGCCTTCGTGGGTACCAAGAAAAACAGGATTGCCTTGGAAGACATCGACTATATCAGCTGGCGGCAATACCTCCAGAGCGATAAGGAAGAGTTGGAGTTTACCCGCTTGATGCTCGACGACATCACCCCTGAGCACGACAGCAAGCTTCAGCAGCTCATTGCCGACCTTCGCGACAAGTTCGCTCATCCCATCAACGGCGACAACAAGAAGGTGCTTATCTTTACAGCATTCTCCGATACAGCCGTTTATCTCTACGACAACCTGGCCAAACCCATCAAACAGAAATACGGGATGGACACCGCCTTGGTCACAGGCGACGTGGACGCGCGTAGCACTTTGAAGTTGAAGGAAAAACTCGACTTCAACAAAGTGCTCACCCTCTTTTCGCCCATATCCAAGGAAAAAGAGTCCATCTATCCCAATATCCATGAGGAGATAGAAGTCCTCATCGCCACCGACTGCATTTCCGAAGGTCAGAACTTGCAGGATTGCGACTACCTCATCAACTACGACATCCACTGGAACCCCGTGCGCATCATCCAGCGCTTTGGTCGTATCGACCGTATCGGCTCCAAGAACGAAGCTATCCAGCTGGTGAACTACTGGCCGGACATGACGCTTGACGAGTACATCGACCTCAAAGGCCGTGTCGAAGCCCGTATGAAGGTCTCTGTGCTCACTTCTACTGGCGACGACAACCCCATTTCTCCCGAGGAGAAAGGTGATTTGGAATACCGCAAGGCTCAACTGAAGAAGCTTCAGGAAGAAGTCGTCGACATCGAGGAGATGAACAACGGCGTTTCCATCATGGATCTTGGCCTCAACGAGTTCCGCCTTGACCTGCTGGAATATATGAAGACCCACGAGGATGTGGAGCATACGCCCTTCGGCCTCCACGCCGTTGTCGGCCACAACGAGTTCACCGAGCCAGGTGTCATCTTTGTGCTGAAGAACCGCAACAAGGGTGTCAACATCGACAAAAAGAACCGTCTTCACCCATTCTATATCGTCTATTTGCGCAACGACGGCTCAGTGGTGGTCAACCACCTTTCGCCCAAGGAGCTACTTGACAAGTTCCGCAGCCTCTGCAAAGGTAAGAATATGCCCCAAACCGCTTTGTGCCGTGAGTTTAACAAAGAAACCCGCGACGGCTTCCGCATGACCCAATACTCCAAGCTGCTGAGCGACGCCATCAACAGCATCATTACCGTCAAGGAGAATAGCGACATCGACAGCTTCCTTGAAGGCATTCAAGGCGAGCTGTTCACCAAGGAGATCAAAGGCTTGGATGGCTTTGAACTGATTGACTTTTTAATCGTGAGATAATGTTTGCCCTGCCTGCCACAACGGAAATCAAGAAGTCGCTGCCGAAGAAGGCCATTTACGAGAAGTTTGGCTTGAAGTCGGCGCAGCGCGATGCCTTTGATGCCGACGTCAGCCGCATCGACATCGTGAATGTGGTTTCGCCTTCCACCGTGCCTGGCTTGAAGGAAGGGGAACGCGTGAAGGAGTTCTATGTGTTGCTCGTCACGCTGAAACGCAAGCACTATGACGAGAAAAACATCCTGCTTTTGACCAAGTTGATCAAGCAGAACATGATTTTCGCCTTGGCATACAACTACATGGTGCGTTTTGCTGTCGTTCACGAAAAGCTTTTTGTCATGGATTGGGAATTGTTGGAAGATGCCGCATTGCCTTTGATGGGACTTGACTTGGACAAGGTTTGGGAGAATCTGGTAACCACCATTGGCAGTTTCGAGGTGATGGAAGGCGTGACTATCGAAGAGCAGATAACGATTGACGGAGAAAAGCAGAAAGTCATCAAGCAGATTGAAACACTTGAGAAGAAACTGAAGGCTGAGAAACAACCGATGAAAAGGTATGGGTTGTATAAACAGATTCAGGAGTTGAAAGAGAATTTAGAGCCATAAAAGCTGTTTTTATCTTATATTCGTAACTTTTTTACAAAAAATTCAATTATTTTTGTATCTATTTCAATTATTATATCTATTTTTGTAGCGAAATAACAAAAATACACAAAAATGATACGAGAATTTTGGGCCGAGAATTTCCTATCCATAAAGGAACGGCAAACACTGAACTTTGAAACCAAATCGAAAGAAGAAGAATGGGCTTCTGTAGAAATGGGTAGCGAGAAGCGTGTTAATAAATTGGCAGTGATTTATGGTGCCAATGCATCTGGAAAATCAAATATGTTATTGGCGATACAAAATGTCTTTGAACTTTTGTTCTTTGCGAGAAGTGATCGGCAATCTTCTGTTAGGACAAGAAGGCCGTTTGCGTTAAGTTCAAAAGAACCAACTAGGATGTTTGTTTCTTTTTATGCCAACCATATAAGGTATGATTATACTGTTTCATATATTAAGGAACATATTATTGATGAACTGATGGAATGGTATCCTAATGGAGCAAAATCCCTCTTTTACGAAAGGCGTTTTGTGTCACCTGAAGCTCAGGCGGAAATTAAATTTGGTTCAAGCCTTAAAATCTCGGCTAGGACTAAGGACGCTTTTTTGCAAAATACCCTTAACAACCATTCGGTTTTGTCTGTTTTCCAAAAAATATCATTTGAAACAGACGCGAAACCAATAGCGGACCTTTATTATTGGTTGGAATTATATGTGCACGAGATAAATAGTCACCAAGGTTCCCCCCAAAGAGTGTTAAAATCAATTGAAGAAAATGCTGAGGCAAAGCGATTCTACCTTCAATTGTTGCAAAAGGCAGATTTCAATATAGTTGATTTCTATACGGAAACAGTCACTGAAGAATTCCCCAGAAGGAGAGCGGTGTTTGAGGATGAATCGCCTTTTTCTGAAAATAGAGTATTCCAAATTGAGCGAATAAAGGTTTATTTTGTTTGTGCGGCAGGAAATGATAAGTTCGTATTGAGTTATGATGAACAGTCAGAAGGTACTAAGAAATTTTTGTCGAACTTGTCGTCTCTATATAAAGCGATAACGGAGAATCATGTGTTTCTTATTGATGAAATCGATTCTGAATTACATGATGATTTGCTGCTCTTTTATTTAAACACATTCATTATGAATTCTAAGGAGTCGCAATTGATATTTACAAGTCAGGAAACGTCATTATTAAATGAGGACTTGTTGAATACACATCGTGATTTTGTGTTCTTTGCGGAGAAAGACCGCGCTGGGGCGTATTCAGAATACACCCGCGCAGATGAATATGGATTGCATAAGAATCTGTCATTATACAAATCATACAGGAACGGCCGGTTAGGTGCAATCCCCCAATTAGGTTCACCTTTATTATATATTGAGAGCAATGAAGAAGATTAAAGATTCTATTTTGGTGATTGGAGAGGCGATTACGGAATACTATTATTTCAATTCGCTGAAAGATGATTTCAGACAACTTACAATAAAGCCAACATTCCCCAAGCATTCAACGGGTTTGGACTATCTTGAGCAAGAGATAGATAAAGCAATAGATGCAGGCTATTCTTTAATAATATGTGTTATTGACATGGACAACAAAAAAAAAGGGAAGGAAAAACATGAATATGAAAAATTCAAGAATCGCATGAACGGCGTTCATGAAATAAAGAAGTCCGATTATCAATATGAAATCCGTTTCATCGAAAATGAACGTTGTACCGAAATCTTTTTCTTGTTTTATTTTGCATATACAACCCGATGTTTCCAAAATCAACCAGAGTTGCTTCAAGCATTGAACAAAAAATGTGTTTATGAGAAAACAGAAGAGTTTTTCAAAAAGCACTCGCTTCACCAGTATTTCGAGAAAACAGGAGGTGATTTAAAGAAAGCCCTTTATAATGCAGCCCAATCCATGAAGGAAAAAGAGGAAACAGACAGAGATTACACATATTCCCAAATGGCAGAGCTGTTTGAGGCTTTGGGGATATATAGTTGAATAATATAGACATACTAAAACAATAAACCAACAACCAAAAGGATGAAAACACAAAGTCCATCGAGTTATTTGTCTAAAAGTATAATATGGTCGCGATGTGTTTTAAATAAAATATGATTGAAAGAATCGGTTATGGCAAGGATGAGCAAAAAGAAAGTTGAAGCAGCCGCCAGAAGCGCAGTTGAAGATTGTTTCCAAGATTGTGATAAGATACATGTCGATGTGGCTACCAATGACAAGACTATTGCATGGGATGGATTTATATATCTTTATGACAATGTTGGGCAGAAGAAGGACTCTTTGTATGGAAAAATACCTGTCCAAGTTAAAGGAGTAAGTTCTTCTGACAAGCATTCTGATAAAATATCCTATTCTATACAAAGAGCCGATTTGCGAGCATATAAAGACGAAGGCATCGCCTTTTTTGTTGTTTATATCAATGCTACTAATCATGCAAGGACTGTTTATTATGCTCTCCTTGCCCCAATTGAAGTTAGGCAGTTGCTGGAGCAATGTGGCGAGAATAAGAGCAAATCCGTTATTCTTGAAAAAATGAGTTGCTTAGATTCTGAAGCTTTGGAATCTTCATTTAGATTATTTTATGACGATTGCAAGAGGCAGAAAAGTGTGGTAGATTCTCCCGTTCTTACTTTTGAGGATTTGAAAAACTTAGGGAATGCGGAATTGACGGTGTTTGGATATACAAATAAGCCCGAGCCCATTCCTCGATTGTTGGCAAAGAATGATTTTTTCATTTATGCTAATGTCGGAAAAGGACAAGTGAAAAGCCTATATCCTGTTGGCACGGGTAAATGCTCAATTATCGTTTCTGGAGTTTACAATAATCCTGTGACAGTGGGAGGAAGGGTATTTTACGATCGCTATTCAATTACAAACAATAGGGATTGTGATATTGTTTCTGTTGGTAAAAGTCTAACCATGACAATTCCGAAAGATGAATCGGGAATCATTAATGTAAAAATTGATTATAAAGGCACAGAATGTATCTTGTCTGAAACCATTCATGAGTTGGAGTTTTTGTTGGCATTGGCAAATGAAAAGAAACTTCAAATAGCTGGTTGCGAATATGATATGAAACATATCGACAATCAAGCAGATTTGGCACTGGCTGGACTTATGGATTTACGCTATCCCTATGAGAGATTGGTTAAACTGAAAAAAGCCTTGGATGTACTGCATGTCAAGGAGGATCTTGATTTGAGATTGTTGAAAAAGAAAGATGAACGGTTGATAGATATCCTCATTCAAGCTTTTGTTGAGAAAAAGGAAGTGGTTGAAAACAAACCTGTTGGAATGTTTGTTGAGATACCGATTTGTAATATTTGTGTTTTTGTGTTTGCTATTAAAACTGGTGATAACACATATAGGTTAGAGGACGTTTTTAATCCTCCTTTCCAATTGCAAGGCTCATTAGGTGATGGCGTTTATCCCATAACGCCATATTCCGTTCTTAATAAGGAAAGGATTTTGAAGTATTCTAATATTGGTTTTGAACAAATACTCCCTTCATTTAAAGCAAATCTAAGTGAAAACCCTAATTGTTTGCAATTGGCGAGCAGTTTGGGCTTGTCACTTTTGTCTGCGTATGATGAACAAGAGGTCAAGCAGGAGAGACTGATACATACAGCGTTAGGATTGTTTGAGTGGATGCTTGAGGAAGAAACCGATGAACAACTCATATTAAAGCATAAACTAAACCTTCTGCAAGTCAAAAAACGACTGTCGCTATTAAGTGATGATGATAAAGAAACCTTGTATAATGCCATTGAAAGTTCATCTTCTGATAAGATAAAGTTTGCAGCGTATCTGCTTCTTGATGATAATGCCTTTGCGATGAGAAGTTTTAATAGATTAGACGCAGAGGTTCAAGAATTTTACCGAACTTTGCCAATATTTCACTTTGTAAACAACAACACATAATATGGAAAAACTAAAACTCCAAACCCACAACATCGTGGACGAAAACATAAAGAAGATTGCCGAACTCTTCCCCAACTGCCTCACCGAGCGGCTCGACGAGAACGGGAAGCCGGAAGCGGCCATCGACTTCGACCAGCTCCGGCAGGAACTCTCGAAGGACATCGTGGAAGGCCCCGAGGAACGCTACCAGTTCACCTGGCCCGACAAGCGCAACGCCATCCGCTTGGCCAACGCGCCGACCACCGACACGCTGCGCCCCTGCCGCGAGGAGAGCGTGGACTTCGACAACACGCAGAACCTCTACATTGAGGGCGACAACCTCGAAGTGCTGAAGCTGCTGCGCGAGAACTACCTCGGCAAGGTGAAGATGATTTACATTGACCCGCCTTACAACACGGGCAACGACTTCGTGTATAACGACGACTTTGCCCAGACCACAGGCGACTATGTCCACAACAGCGGGCAGGAGGACGAGGAAGGCAACCGCCTCGTGGCCAATACCGAGAGTAATGGACGCTTCCACACCGACTGGCTCAATATGATTTACCCTCGGCTGAAAGTGGCGAAGGACTTGCTGAGTGAGGATGGGGTGATATTTATCAGTATTGGAGGAGAAGAGCTCGAAAATCTTACTAAGATTTGTAAAGAAGTATTTGGTAGTGACAATTATTTAACTACAATATCTCGATTAATGAAATCGGGTGGAAACAATGGAGATTTCTTTAGTCCCAATATAGATTATGTTTTAGTCTTTACAAGAGATCGACATGCAACTAGGCAATTCAAATGTGATATGAGTGACGAACTAATATCTAATGTTTATAACAAAGTGGAAACGGAGGGGCCTAGAAAGGGAGAACGATATAGAACGATGGGGCTTTATCAGGCATCCTTGACATTAGAACGTTCTGCAAATGCACGATATTACATTGATTGTCCTGATGGGACCAAGTGTATACCTCCTGTTGGGAAAAGATGGAGAGTGGTGGAACCGTCTTATAAGAAAATGCTCTCAGATGATGAAATTCTTTTTGTAAAAACCCAACAATCCCCGTTGCTTGATGAACATGGGAAGCAGTCTACGTGGAATGTATATACAAAAATATGGCTTAGAGATAGGCAAGAAGAAGGTCAAACACCTACAAATTTCATTAATAAATATGAGAATAGACATAGTGCAAAAGAATTAAACTCTATCGGTATTCCATTTGATTTTTCTAAACCAGTAGGCTTGGTAAAATATCTTCTTTATATTTTGAGGCAAGATAATAACATTTGCATTCTTGACTTTTTTTCCGGTTCCGCCACCACTGCCCACGCCGTCATGCAACTCAATGCAGAGGATTGTGGAAACCGCAAGTTCATTATGGTGCAACTACCTGAAGCAACGGATGAAAAGAGCGAGGCCTACAAGGCTGGCTACAAGAACATCTGCGAAATCGGCAAAGAGCGCATCCGTCGAGCAGGCAAGAAAATCGTTGAAGAATTGGAAAAGAAGAAAGTTGAAGAAGGTTTGTTTGCTGGCTCTTCGGCAGGCTCAGAGGCCAGACTATTGGACATCGGCTTCCGCGTGCTGAAACTCGACAGCTCCAACATGCAGGATGTGTATTACTCGCCCGAGCAATTCAACGAGAACCTGCTCTTCGAGGACAACATCAAGCACGACCGCACCGACGAGGACCTGCTCTTCCAAGCCATGATAGAGCTCGGCATCGAGCTGTCGGCCAAGATAGAGCAACGCGAAATCGCCGGCAAGACCGTCTGGAGCGTCGCCGAAGGCTACCTCATGGCCTGCTTCGACAAGGACGTGAACGAGACCACCATCACCGAAATCGCCCGCCAACATCCCTACTACTTCGTCCTTCGCGACAGCAGCCTCGCCACGGACAATGTAGCGGACAACTTTGAGCAGATTTGGGAGGAGTATTCGAAAGAGACGGTAAGAAGGATAATATAAAGCGCTATGAAAATAAGGACAATAGACGATTTGCAGTCTTTGATAGACAACGAAATTGAAGAATCTACGGTATTAGATTATAAAAGTACCATTGATAAGAATAAACCAAGTTGGAAGGAGGAATTGGCGAAGGATGTTAGTGCAATGGCCAATGCAAATGGAGGAGTAATTATTTATGGAATTATGGAAAAAGCTGTTGGTAAGGGGCATTCTGTTCCTGAAAAGTTAACCCCCATTTCTAATACCTTAATGTCAAAAGACAGTTTTTCTCAGTTGTTATCCTCAAATATTCAACCTGTTATTGAAAACGTGGAAATAAATTACATTCCTTATAATGATCAGAGTGGTTTTTTTGTAGTTGAAGTACCACAAGGTATTACTGCACATCAAAATAGGTTGAGTCATCAGTATCATCGGCGAAGAAACGCTATTATTGAAGCAATGGAAGATTATGAGATTCGCGATGTGATGAACAGGAGCAAGCATCCAGTGATTGAAATGGAATTTGAGTTGCATAAAACAATAACAAATACCATAGAAAAGCCATTGAATATAGCTAAATTATATGACCATCGAGAAGATAAACATTATACAGAAACCAAATATGAGTTAAAGTTTAGACTGGTTAATGTAGGTAAGGTATATGCTAAGTATATTAATTATTTCATTCATATTCCTTTGGAAATAATCCCAGAAAAGGATAAACATCCTGACAACATTGATAGAGAGAATAATTGTTATGAGTATTTTGGAGATAATACGGTTAGAGATTTGACTTCGTTCAAAGGTGAACATGGCCCGGCAAGATATGACCCATTATTACCGGGAATCAGGGGAGGAAGAGAAACGATTGAATTGAATTGTGATGGTATTGACGATATCTGCTCGTTGCCACCGATTAGTTATTCATTAATGGCAGATAATGCTCCAGAACGGAAAAAAGTAGTTGAGTGGAGAGATATTAAGCTCGTTGAAAAAACAAAATCAATTACAAAAGACCTTAATAATATTGGGATTAATCCATTGCTTTTTAAATAATGAAATTCAAAACACAACATATGAAATATAAATCAATTCTAATTGTTATATCATTGCTGTTATGTATGAGTGTTTTCGGACAGCAAAAGAAAACTGTACCAATGACGGTGCAGCCTCAAAAGACGGAAGTGCAAGTATTGGAGGAAACTGTTTTGCAACTGCAAGCGGAAAACCAAGCTATTCATAAGCAGTTGGAGAGGATGGAGAAGGAAGTTGAATTTTATCGAGGAGATGTTAGAAATAAAGTTTCAGAGTTAGATGAAGACCAGAGTCGTTGGCTTACTATTTTGACTATTATTATAGGGTTGATAGGAGTTGTCTTTGGTATTGGCGTACCATTATATATTAATAATGACAATAGAAAACGTATGGAAAACAGGTTCTCCGAGATGAAGGACGACTTAAAAGATCTGGTAAATGTTGCAACAGAGCAAGCTGGGAATGCGACGACTCAGGCAAATAATGCAAAAGAAGCATTGATTCAAATTCAACCTCAAATCAAGTTCGCTACGGAACAAGTTTCAACTGCTACAGAGCAAGTTAGAACAGCCACAATACAAGCTTTAAAAGCAGAAGAGGCTTCGAATATGATGCAAATACAAGTGAAGACAATTACAGAGCAAGTCGCATCTGCGACAGTACAAGCAATGGTTGCTGCCGAACAAGCGAAGCAGGCAAAACAATCTTTAGCTGAAATTGAAGATTTAAAAAAGCATGTTGATGAATTAGAAAAGAAAATAAATGAAGATGCCCTTGCAGCCGAAAAAGCTGCTAAAGAAGCTCAAGCTAGCCAGTTGTTTACACAAGCAATGTCTGAAAAAGACCGGCAAAAAGCTATTGAATTATATACCCAAGCGATAGATTTTAAACCAGATTTTTCATGGGCATATAATAATCGAGGAATTTTAAGGAAGGATTTTGGAGACAAAGAGGGCGCGATGAAAGACTATGACAAGGCAATAGGGCTTGACCCGAATAATGCAGCGGCATATAATAACCGGGGAAATTTAAAGGATGATAAGGGAGACAAGGAAGAGGCGATGAAAGACTATGACAAGGCAATAGAGTTGGATCCAAATTATGCAGTGGCATATAACAACCGAGGGAATCTAAGGTATAACAAAGGAGACAAGGAAGGTGCGATGAAAGACTATGACAAGGCAATAGAGCTTGACCCCAATAGTGCAGTGGCATATAACAACCGAGGAAGTCTGAGGAAAGATTCGGGAGATGAGGAAGGCGCGATGAAAGACTATGACAAGGCAATAGAGTTTGTCCCCAATTATGCAGCGGCATATTTCAACCGAGGAATTCTAAGGGATGACAATGGAGACAAGGAAGGTGCGATGAAAGACTATGACAAGGCAATAGAACTTGACCCCAATTATGCAGTGGCATATTTCAACCGAGGCATTCTAAGGGATGACAAGGAAGGTGCGATGAAAGACTATGACAAGGCTATCGAACTTGACCCAAGTTATGCAGTCGCATATAACAATCGAGCTGATTTATGGGTGATCATGGGTGAACTGGATAAAGCTTTAGATGATATTAATAATGCGATAAAATTGGATAACACATACCATGTGTCGTATGTAACCAGGGGAGAAGTATATTTGGCTATGAATCTCCCTGAAAAGGCTATTCCTGAATTCGACCATGCTTTGTCAATAGACGATGGTATTAAACAAGCCTACGATAACCGCGCAAAATGTTATAGAAAACTTGCAGAATCAGAAAAAGATCCATCAAAGAAAGCCGATTATATTGCAAAAGCTGAAGCCGATGAAAAGAAAGCGGAATCATTGAAGAAAGAAGAGAAGAAATGAAATTTAAATTCAAAATACAGCAATACCAGACCGATGCGGTGGAAAGCACAGTGAGCGTATTCGCGGGACAACCCTCGAAGACCAACGCGCAGTATCGCCGCGACTTAGGCAAGCAGAAACAGCAGTTGAAAGCCGAGTTTGAGGAGGACTATGTGGGTTACCGCAATGCCGATGTGGAACTCAGTTCAAGTCAGCTGCTGGAGAACATCCACCATCAGCAGGTGCAGAACGACATCCCGCTGAGCAAGTCCTTAGCGGCCACCAACGGCCTCGGCGCCTGCTCGTTGGATGTGGAGATGGAGACGGGTACGGGCAAGACCTACGTCTATATCAAGACCATGTTCGAGATGAACAAGCGCTTTGGCTGGTCGAAGTTTATCGTGGTGGTGCCCAGCATCGCCATCCGTGAGGGAGTCTATAAGAGTTTCACCATGCTGGAGGAGCATTTCATGGAACTCTACGGCAAGAAAGCCCGCTATTTCATCTACAACAGCGCCAACCTCACCCAAATCGACTCGTTCAGCAGCGACGCCAGCATCAATGTGATGATCATCAACGTGCAGGCGTTCAACACCTCATTCAAGGAAGGCGCGGCCAACAAGGAGGCGCGTATCATCTACTCCAAGCGCGACGATTTCCAAAGCCGTCGCCCCATCGACGTGATTGCCGCCAACCGTCCCATCATCATTATGGACGAGCCGCAGAAGATGGAGGGCGAAGCCACGCAAAGGGCCTTGAAGAACTTCAAGCCGTTATTTGTGCTCAACTACTCCGCCACCCACAAGACCTCGCACAACTGCATCTATGCGCTTGATGCCTACGATGCTTACAAGCAACGCTTGGTGAAGAAAATCCAGGTGAAGGGCATCACGGTGCAGAACCTGTTGGGAACGCAAAGCTACATCTATTTCGACAGCATTATTCTTTCCAAAAATCATGCTCCGGTGATCAGACTTGAAATCGAGGTGAAAGGAGCCGCTGCCACCCGCCGACAACTTTGCAAGTTCGAGCAAGGCGATTCGTTGTTTGCCGTTTCGCAACTTCCTGCCTACAAGGATTTTGTCATCACGGAAATCAATCCGCTAACGAATACCGTCTATTTCCAAAACGGCAAGCAACTGCGTCAGGGCGAGGTGATGGGCGATGTCAGTGAAAAAGCCGTTCAACTGATACAGATTCGTGAAACCATCAAGTCGCATTTCGAGAAGGAGAGAGCCTTGTTCCAGCAGGGCATCAAGACCCTTTCGTTGTTCTTCATCGACGAGGTGGCCAACTACAAGAGCTATGACGCAGACGGAAACGAGGTGCAAGGCCCGCTTTGGAAGTTGTTTGAGGATGAGTACAACCGCTATTTGAACGAGCACCTGACTCTGTTTGAAGACAATTATCAGAATTACCTGCGTCGGTTTTCGGCTGCACAAGTACACAACGGCTATTTCTCCATCGACAAGAAAGGCCATTCAATTGATAGTGAGGTAAAACGCGGCAAGGATACATCAGATGACATCTCGGCTTACGACCTGATTCTGAAAAACAAGGAACGCCTGTTGAGTTTTGATGAGCCGACACGATTCATTTTCTCTCATTCCGCCTTGCGCGAAGGTTGGGACAATCCCAATGTGTTCCAAATCTGCACTTTACGTCACGCCAACTCCAGTACCGCCAAACGGCAGGAGGTGGGGCGTGGTCTGCGTATCTGCGTTGATAATGACGGCAACCGCATGGACAAGGAACGCTTGGGTGATGCCGTTCACGACACCAATAAACTGACTGTCATCGCCAATGAGAACTACAGTTCTTTCGTAGATGCTTTGCAAAAAGAAACCAAAGACACTTTGCGCGAACGTCCGACACAGGCCACGGTGGATTACTTCAAAGGCGTTACCGTCAAAGTGGGTGAGGAAAAACACACCATTTCGGAACAGGAGGCCGCCAGTATCGTCAGTTATTTGTACGACAACGATTATATCGACGAGAAAGGCAACATCCTGCAAGACTATCATGTCGACATGGAGAAGGGTACTTTGGCTCCGATGAGCAAAAAGCTGCAACCCATTGAAGAGCAGGTGCATAAACTGATACAGAGTATCTTTGATCCCGCCGCTTTGGACGATATGGTGGAAGATGCCAACGGCAAGGCAGAAGTGGTGAACGAACATTTGAACGACAATGCCGAGAAGAAGGAATTCAAGGCCTTGTGGAACGAAATCAACCACCGCTATGTCTATACGGTGCATTACGACAGCGAAGAACTGATTCAGAAAGCCATCGCCGCCATCAACAGCGAGTTGAATGTCACGCAGTTGAAGTATGTGGTGACCACAGGCACGCAAGGCGATGACGAGTTGGATTTCACTGGTGAGCAAAGCACGCGGACAAAGGAGATGCGTGATGTGTCAACCAGCAATGTGCCCTATGACTTGGTGGGTGACATCGCCAAAGCAGCTACGCTGACCCGCCGCACGGTCACGCGAATTCTGAAAGGAATCCAGCGGTCGAAGTTGTACATGTTCAAGAACAACCCCGAAGAGTTCATCCGCAAGGTAAGCCATATCATCCGCGAGCAGAAAGCCACGATGATCGTGGAGCACATCAGCTATAACCGCACTGAAAACCAATACGATTCCGACATCTTCACCAAGGAGAAGAGTCGCCAAACGGTGGATAAAGCCTACGAAGCCAAGAAGCACATTCTCGATTATGTGTTCCCCGATAGCCAAGGCGAGCGTACTTTTGCTGAAGATTTGGATAAAGCGGATGAAGTGTGTGTCTATGCCAAACTGCCGAGGTCGTTCCAAATCCCGACACCCGTAGGCAACTACGCTCCCGACTGGGCCATCGCCTTCAACGACAACATGGGCATCAAGCATGTGTTCTTCATAGCCGAAACCAAAGGCTCGATGGATTCCATGCAACTGAAAGGCGTGGAAAAGGCAAAAATAGACTGCGCCAAGAAGCTGTTCAACAACGTTTCAACATCCCATGTCCGCTATCACAAAGTGGATAGTTACCAGGCGATGTTGGATATAATAAAGTCCATGGATTAACCCTACAGTTATGAATAGCATAACCCCCAAACGCGTAATAGGCGTCGGAGAGACCGTGTTGGATATCCTGTTCAAGAACGACCAACCGCAGAAAGCCGTTCCAGGTGGCTCGACCTTCAACAGCATTGTTTCGCTCGGACGGGCTGGCGTGCCCTGCGCCATGCTGACGGAAGTGGGCGGCGACCATGTGGGCGACATCATCTGCCGCTTCCTGATCGACAATGGCGTTTCGGCGGAATATGTCTGCCGCCACGAGAAAGCTAAGTCGCATATCACGCTGGCTTTCTTGGATGAAAACAACGACGCGCAATATCTGTTTTATAAGGATCATGCCTCTGTTTGGCTGGATGGGAACGTGCCCCAAATAGGCAAGGACGACGTGGTGCTTTTCGGCTCTTTCTTCGCCATCAACCCTGCCATAAGGCCCGTCGTGGGCAGTTTGTTGCGTGCCGCTCACGAAGCGGAAGCATGGCTCTATTATGATGTGAACTTCCGCAAAAATCATATCGTCGATTTGCCGGAAGTGATGCCTAATATCGTGGAAAATATGAGCATGGCGAACATTGTGCGAGGGTCGATGGAGGATTTCGACTATATGCTTGGCCTGCATGACGGTGACGCCATCTATGAATGGGTGAGCCGCCATTGCCAAACCTTGATATTGACCGACGGACCTCGCTCGATACATGTCTATACGCCTGAGGGCTGTGAAAGCTTTCCTGTACAGACGATTGAGACCGTCAGCACAGTCGGAGCGGGAGACAATTTCAACGCGGGTTACATCTATGCCCTGCTGCAAGGTCTGGACGACCAAGCCTCACGTATTGCGATGGCACAACGATGGAGCCAAGATGTGTGCCGTCAGATGGGGAACAATATCAGCGACGATTTGGTTGCAGCGCTGCATCAATCTTAGTCACCATCTGCCTATGATTGACAGCCTCTGCAGGCTCTTTTTACAATGTCTTGACACCTATTCTGTTGGTGCCTTCCTCATCTTCTTATGCATCTTCGCATACTTGCCCTTCGGGATCTTGATGTCGTAGCTGTTGCCTGCCGAAACCGTCAGCGAGTTGCTGCGCAACCATGGGTTGAAATACTTCAGCATCTTGATGTTGGTGCCTTCTCTGTAGGCAAAATCCACTAGGTCGGGGATGGACTGCACAACGGTGACGGTCTTGGTCTCGTAAGGCCTATACCATCCGTTGTCGCGAATCTGGAAGCCATACTTCTCCGGGTTCTCCGTGATGACTTTCAAGGCAAGGATGCGGAACACATAGCGTTGCGTCTCTTCGGGTAAGAGCATGTCGTAGTAGGAGTCTACACGCTGCTCGTCAGTAGTCTTGGTGATGCGTCCGTTGCCGCAGTTGAAGGCGGCCGCAGCCAAAGTCCAGCTGCCGAACTTGCGGTAGGATGACTTTAGGTATTTGCAGGCAGCCACGGTCTCCTTCTCCACGTTGTAGCGCATGTCCACCTCCTTGTTGATCTCAAGCCCGTATTCTTTTCCGGTGCTTTCGAGAAACTGCCAGAAGCCGACGGCCTTCGAGGGCGAGACGGCATTGGTCAGCTCGCTCTCGATCATGGCGAGGTACTTGAAGTCCTCAGGCAGGCCGTTTTTCTGCATGATGGGCTCCAAGACTGGGAACCATCGCGTGGTGCGTTTCAGCAATAGGATGGTGGCGGAGTGCCTGTATGAGTTAACTAAGATCTCGCGTTCGAGTCGTTCCTGGACATAGAACAGGTCGAGCGGAACCTCCTCGCCACAGAAGCTCAAGTGCTCGGGCAGTTCGATGTCGTGCGTGATGTGGTCGATCTGGTCGAAGGAGAGGTATTCCCTGTCGGTTCCTTCGTATTCTTCCAGCTGCTCGTCGTTGGATTGAGCCAGCGAAAAGGAGACGGCAGCGGTCACACCTATTAATATAATGGCCATGCCGCACGCCAAGAGGAGGATTCTTGTTCTCATGTTTGTTCTATGTCTGTTCGTTAAATTCAAAAGGGCGTAATGAAGTCTTTAAACAAAGGTGCTATCTTGTCCTTGTCGGACAGAATCGGGTTTTCGATGTCCCAGTTGATGCCGAGGTCGGGGTCGTCCCAGCGTATGCTGCCTTCCGAGGCTTTATTGTAGACGTTGGTGCATTTGTATGTGAACACCGAATGGTCTTCAAGACACACGAAGCCATGCGCGAAGCCCTCCGGGATCCAGTACATGAACTTATTGCCTTCGGTCAGCACCACCGACTCCCATTGGCCATAGGTGGGCGAGCCTTTCCTCAAGTCGACGGCCACGTCCATCACGGAGCCTTTCACCACGCGAACCAGCTTGCCTTGGGCGAAGGGAGGCTTCTGGAAATGCAGCCCGCGCAACACGCCTTTCATCGACTGCGACTCGTTGTCTTGCACGAAGGTCATGTCGAGCCCGTGCTGGGCGAAGCGCTCCTTGTTGTAGCTCTCGAAGAAATAGCCGCGCTGGTCGGTGAACACGTCCGGCTTGATGACCAACAGGTCTTTTATCTTGGTTTCTATGATTTCCATGGCTTATAGATGTACACACTCATTATACGCAGCTGCAGCGGCTTCCATGATGCCTTCCGACATGGTGGGGTGGGGGAACACGGCGTGGATGATGTCTTCGCCCTTGGCACCCAGTTCACGGCAGAGCACGGCAGCGGCGACCATCTCGGTCACGTTGTCGCCTACCATGTGGCAGCCCAGCCAGTCGCCCGTCTTGGCGTCGAAGACGACCTTGATGAAACCGTCGCGGTTGCCGGCAGCGGTGGCCTTGCCTGAGGCGGTGAAGGGGAACTTGCCGATCTTCACCTCATAGCCAGCGGCGATGGCCTTCGCTTCGCTCAGGCCGACGGAGGCGATTTCGGGTGTGGTGTAGGTGCAGCCAGGGATGTTGGCGTAGTTCAAAGGCTTGGGGTCGAGACCGCAGAGTTTCTCCACGCAGATGGTGGCTTCGTGGTCGGCCTTGTGGGCCAGGGCGGGACCGTGCACGATGTCGCCGATGGCATAGATGCCCGGCACGTTGGTGCGGTACCATTCGTCCACGTTGACTTTGCCGCGCTCGGTGGTGATGCCGTGTTCTTCGAGGCCGAGGTTGTCGATGTTGGTCTGCACACCCACTGCGGAGAGCACGATGTCAGCCTCCACGGTCTTCTCACCTTTTTTGGTGGCGATGGTGCACACGCACTTCTCACCTGTGGTGTCGACGTGGGTCACAGAGGCTTCGGTCATCACGGTCATCTTCAGCTTCTTGAAGGCGCGCTCCACTTGCTTGGAGACTTCCTCGTCTTCGTTAGGCACCACATTGGGCAGGAACTCGACCAAGGTCACCTTCACACCCATCGAGGTAAAGAAGAAGGCGAACTCCGAGCCGATGGCACCCGAACCAACCACAACCATACTCTCAGGCAGTTTGTCCAAAACCAGTGCTTGACGGTAGCCAATGATCTTCTTGCCGTCGATAGGCAAGGCGGGCAACTCACGCACGCGTGAACCTGTGGCGAGGATGATATGGTCGGCCTCATAGAGGGTGGCGTTGCCTTCGGCGTCGGTCACTTCCACTTGCTTGTCGGCTGTGAGCTTGCCATAGCCGGCGATGACATCCACGTTGTTCTTCTTGAGGAGGTATTGCACACCCTTGCTCATGGTGTCGGCCACACCGCGGCTGCGGGCCACGACGGCTTCCATGTCGGGTTTCACTTCGCCTTCCACCTTGATGCCGTAGTTCTCGGCATGGTTGATATAGGTATACACTTGGGCACTCTTCAGAAGCGCCTTGGTGGGGATGCAACCCCAGTTGAGGCAGATGCCGCCCACTTCGGCCTTCTCGACAACGGCGGTCTTCTTTCCAAGTTGTGATGCTCTGATGGCAGCCACATAACCTCCAGGGCCGCTGCCGATAACGATGACGTCGTATTTCATATTTCTGTGTTTTTAGATTTGTTTTTCTTGTCGCTGATGCGTTTGATGATTTTGGCCAAAATGGCCCAAAGCACAAAGAATGCCACTACGCCGACAATCCACACGACTAATAATTCGGTAACCATTTTGTTCAAAATTTGGTGCAAAGGTACGAAATCGGCTTGACATATTAATATAAGGTGTAAAAAAGTGTTTGTTCAGTAGCCGAAATGTTGCAAGTTTCGAAATAATCCCTATCTTTGCACCATATTACAAAATGAAACAGCTATGAATTACGACTCCAATCCCGTTCATCTCCTCTACAACAACGAGGAGCTCAGAGACAGAATCAATATGGTGATGGACAGCCGCGACCACACCACAGGCATCACTTTCGTCAACCTTTGCTACCAGCTTATTCAGGTGGCTTTCCAGGAGAACAAGGTGAAAAAGCTCGACGACAACACCACCATCACCAGTGAGGAACTCGCCCCCGAGGAACAGGTCCGTGTGAGCCGTATCCTGTGGGAGCTCATTTGGGACCACAAGATTTTCCTCCTCTTCGGCCGCAGCGAATTGCTCGGTTTGAGCAACGGTGAGGACCGTTTTGTGAAATATTGAGGTCGTTTTTCTCCAATCATAAGCGTCTTTTTCGGCAAAAACGAGTCGAAAAAGACGCTTTTTTTATGCATAAAGATAAGTTCTCAACAGCATTATTTTATTGAAATACAGACTAATAAGTCCTTTTATCAACAATTTTTCCAAATATTTTCAAAAAAGTGCGCGGCGTATTGAAAAAAGTTGTACTTTTGCACCCGCTGAATTGAATGAGGGCTTGCCCTTGAAAATGATATAGTTAAGGAACCTGATAAGCTAAAACGTAATAGG
>JAFYHS010000036.1 GCA_017539045.1 Bacteroidales bacterium | reverse complement strand
GTTACCGATACGGCAGGGCGAGCACTTACCGCAGCTCTCTTCGCAGGTGAACTCCAAGTAGAACTTGGCGATGGCCACCATGCAGGAGGTGTCGTCCATGACCACCATACCGCCAGAGCCCATCATGGAGCCGGCAGCGGCGAGGCTTTCATAGTCGATAGCAGTGTCGAGGTGTTTCTCCGTCAAGCAGCCGCCTGAAGGACCACCAGTCTGGACGGCCTTGAACTTACGGCCACCCTTGATGCCACCACCGATTTCGTAGATGATGTCGCGCAGCGTGGTACCCATCGGGACCTCAATCAGACCGACGTTGTTGATCTGACCGGCCAGAGCGAACACCTTCGTGCCCTTCGACTTCTCGGAGCCGATGCTGGCAAACCAGTCGGCGCCCTTGGTGATGATGATCGGGATGTTGGCGAAGGTCTCCACGTTGTTCACGTTGGAGGGTTGGCCCTTGTAGCCATGAACAGCCGGGAACGGGGGTTTCAGCGTAGGCTCACCACGCATGCCTTCCATCGAGTGGATCAGAGCAGTCTCTTCACCGCAGACGAAAGCACCGGCACCGTAGCGGAGTTCGATATCGAAATCGAAGCCAGAGCCGAGGATGTCTTTACCGAGCAGGCCATATTCGCGGGCCTGGGCGATGGCGACTTGCAGACGGTGGATAGCCAGCGGGTATTCAGCACGGATGTAAACCAAACCGTGGGTGGCGCCGATGGCATAGCCGCAGATGGCCATAGCCTCGACGATGCTGTGCGGGTCACCTTCCATGATGGAACGGTCCATAAACGCACCCGGGTCGCCTTCGTCAGCGTTGCAGATGACGTACATCTCATCGCATTTGTTCTTGGCGCAGAGACCCCATTTCACGCCGGTGGGGAAACCAGCACCGCCACGGCCGCGGAGGCCTGACTTGGTGATTTCGTCGACCACCTGTTGGGGCGTCATCTCTGACAGCACCTTACCCAGAGCTTCATAACCACCACGCGAGATGCACTCGTCGATGTTTTCGGGGTTGATGAAACCGCAGTTACGCAGGGCGATACGGAGTTGCTTACGATAGAAGCCCATGTGCTTCGAGTCGGCAACGTGTTCCTTGTTCTCGGGATCCATGTAGAGCAGGTCAGTGACCTTACGGCCCTTGATGATGTGCTCGTTCACGATCTTCTCGACGTCTTCAGGCTTCACCTGAGTGTAGAAAGTGTTGTCAGGCATGATCTTGACGATGGGGCCCTTCTCGCAGAAGCCGAAGCAACCCGTTCTGACCACCTGAACTTCATCCTGCAAGCCCTTCGCGGCAAGGATGTCCTCGAAGTTCTTGATGATTTGAGCACTTGCCGAAGCCTGGCAGCCTGTACCGCCGCAGACCAGCACGTGCATCTTGATTTTTGCCATATAAATTCCTCCGAATTAAATTATTAGATAGTTTCGTAGTTCACGGGGATGACACCTTCCACCATTTCGTTGTTCATCACATACTTGGTGAGGATTTCGTCAGCGCGGTTGTTGTCGACATGACCGAAGACGATCGGGTCCTTGCCAGGGCACTTCACCTCGATGGTCGGCTCGGCATGGCAGTAGCCCATGCAGCCGGTCTGGGTGAAGACGATGCCGAGCTTCAGCTCATCGGCCTTCTCCATCATGTGTTCCATAACTTGTTTTGCACCGGCGGCGATACCGCAGGTAGCCATTGCGACCTTAATTTGCACCAAAGAGTCGGGATCGTTGCTCTTCTCGCGAAGGTCAAGGGTGGACTGAAGCTTCTCTCTCATAGCTTTCAGTTCTGCTAAAGACTTAACTTTTGCCATAGAATGATTATTTTTATGGTTATTTTATTGAGTTGATTTCTCTCGTTTGTCTTCCAAAAGGACACGCCTCTCGAAAAACGCTGCAAATTTAGGAAAAATAAGTGCTCATTCCAAATAATAAGGAAAGATTTTTTCAGGTTTTTCTTTTTTCTACTTCTTTGTTTTATAGTCCTTTACAAAACAAAAAAAAAGCCCTAATCGTAAATTAGAATCGTTCTAATTTAGAAAAGGGCGTTTTAAGGCCGAGAAGAGGCTTAAAGCTCGTCGTTGATGAGCATCTCAAGCACTTTCATGAAGTTCTTCTCCTTGAGGTTGGTCTCGCCATCATCAGCGGAAACAATGTCGTTGAGGTCAGCCAAAAATGCAACTTTATCTTCTTCCGTCTTCAGGAACTTGTCCTTGTGCTCCTTAAAGAAGCTGAGCCATGCCGGACTCGTCATCGACTTCCAAGCCTCGAATACCTCATTGTAACTCTTTTCGTCGAACTGCAAACAGATGCGTTCCAACTCGTTCATGGAAATGTTGCCGTCAATTCCAGATGCGCAGAGCATCATGAAAATCTCGAATTTTTCTTTGGTCAAGTTTTCCATAGTCGTATAGTTTAAGCGTTATTTGCCACAAAAATAGAAAATAAAACCATATCTTTGCCGCAAATTTGATTTTTTTATGAGAAAAAAATTATTCATCGCCTTTTTTGCCCTGATTTCCAGTGTGGCTATGGCACAAGACAAGTGTTTCTGGGTGTTCTTCACCGACAAAAACGACACCCAATTCGATCCCTATTCCTACTTCGATGCCAAGGCCATCGAGCGCTATCAGAAATGTGGCGCCGACCTTTATGACATCAGTAACTACCCACTGAACGACAGCTATGTGAATACGGTTGGCTCCTACTCCACAGAGGTCTTCGGCGAGTCGCGCTGGCTCAATGCCATTGGCGTGGAAGCCACTGATGACAACGCTGCCTTGATCGCCCAACTGCCTTTTGTGGCACGTGTGCAGGAAATCGTTTCCAACGGAACGATGGCTGGCGTTAAGACCGAGTTCAAGGAGGTTGAAGATGACAATAAGGACATCCTCACTGACCAAGTGAAGCGTTTTGGCGGACAGCATTTCATCGACAAAGGCATCGATGGCAAGGGCCTGCGTATCTGCGTCATGGATGGTGGTTTCCCGAAGGTGAACACCCACCCCGCTTTCAAACATCTGCGTGATAACAATCAGATTATCAAGACCTACAACTTCCCCAACAAGAAGGAGGACGTATACGGCTGGAATACTCACGGCACCATGGTGCTGAGCTGCATCGCCGGCATCAATGAGGAAGGTCAGAAACTTGGTCTGGCCACAGGCGCAGAGTTCCTCTTAGCCCGTACCGAAATTGAACCGGAGCCTTTTAAGGAAGAGGTGTGGTGGGCACAAGGTGCCGAATGGGCCGATAAGAACGGCGCCGACATCATCAATAGCTCGCTGGGCTATGGCAAGGACCGCCATTGGACCAAGGACATGGACGGCACTTCTTACGTGGCTAAAGCCGCCAACAAAGCCGTCGAAAAGGGCATCTTGATCTGCAACTCCGCCGGCAATGAAGGCGACGACAGCCGCTGGATGACCATCATCACCCCCTCCGATGCCGAAAACGTCATCTGTGTGGGTGGCATCGATGCCAACCTAAAGGATTATCGTCACATATCCTTCAGTTCCTACGGACCAACAGCCGACAAACGTCGTAAACCCGATGTGGTGGCTTTCGGCGAAGCCCAAGTAGCCAAACCCAGTGGTGGCTTCACCTCTGCTTTCGGCACTTCGTTTGCCAGCCCTCTTACAGCAGGTTTTTGCGCTTGCGCATGGCAAACCAAACGCGACTTGACTGCCCTTCAGATGAAGGCTGAAATCCAAAAGTCGTGCGACCTCTATCCTTATTATGATTATGCCTTTGGCTACGGCGTACCCCAAGCCGCATATTTCACGGGTGACCTGAAACCCGCCGAGCGTTCCTTCAACCTCGTGCAGGAGAAGGATGGCGTGAAGATTGTTGTTCCGAAGGTCATCGAAAACCAGGATGTTTTCATCAATGTGGAAGGCGCCGATGGCGTGCTGCTGGGTTATTATAAGCTGCATCCCGATTCCACTGGCATCAAACTGAACAACAAAGACTTCGGCCAAGGCAAGAAACTCAATGTCAGCTATAACGGTTTCTATGACGCCTGTCCCATCTCGGGCAACGGTGGCGACATCAACCTGCTGACCCAATACAGAAATAGTCAGAACGGCACCTTCAAAAAAGTGAAAGAAGAAGGTTGGCAGAATACGCTCTACTTCCAATACGACTATAACCTGCCCAATGGTACCTGGAACGGCTTCAACCGTCATTTTGCCTTCGGTCGCCGCTGGATGTACGGCAAGTCTTATAAAATAGGTATGGGCCTCGGCTTGGATTGGAACCGCTTTGTGCGCAACGACAAGGACAGCGACATCCATCCCTTCCATGATCAAGTCATGTTAAGAAACATGCAGTTGCGCGGCGAATTAATGCAACGCGTCGTCATCCGCTTGTGGGGCATCAACTGGGACCTTGGCGGCTATGGTGGTATCAACATCACACGTCGTGTGCGCATCACCGATAAGACCTACATCACCGATGCCATGGGTCAACACATCTCTGACGACGTCTATTCAAAGAAGGTCACCACCTATTACAATGCCAAAAACATGAACCTCTTTGAATATGGTGCCTTCACACGCATCAGCTACAGCATCGCCAATATGATCAATATCGGCGTCTATGGCAACTATCGCCTTTCGCCTGTCATCACCAAAGACGACATCCTCATTGGCACAAAGGCCAACAATCCCTCACCTTGGAGCGTGGGCATCGAGTTTGAAATTCTGCCGTAATACATTTTATTACAAGGTTTTTAGAATAAATCGCACTTTTCGGAGTGCGATTTTTCTTTATGTCTGAAAAATTGCCTAAATTTGCAGACCTTTATTGACAAAACAAAGAATTAAATACCATACAAAATGAAAGTACAGGAATTAGTTGAGAAACTCAACCTCAAAGTATTGTCGGGCGCTAACGGCCTTGACAGAGAGATCGATGGCTGCTACATCTCCGACCTTTTGAGCGACGTGATGGGCAACGCCATGGAAGGCAACATCTGGATCACCCTCCAGACCCATAAGAACGTGATGGCTGTGGCCTCGTTGAAGGAACTGGCCTGCATCATCCTGGTGAAGAACCTTATGCCCAACGACGAGACCATCGAGCAGAGCAACGACGAGGATCTGCCTATCCTGCAGACCTCGCTGCCTACTTACGAAATCGCTGGATTGGTGTATAACTTGTTACACGAATAAAAGGCCCTTCGACAGGCTCAGGGACCTGCGTCACATGGAACTTCAAGCATATAGAGCGGATTTACACATGCACACGGTGCTCTCACCGTGCGGCGACCTCTATATGAGTCCCTCTGCCATCGTCGAGCAGGCCAAGAAACTCCACCTCGACGTCATCGCCATTTGCGACCACAATACAACCCGTCAGGTGAAGGTGACGCAAAAGATCGGACGCGAGCAAGGCATTTTGGTTATTGGCGGCGTGGAAATTACCACACAGGAAGAAGCCCATGCCCTCGCCTACTTTGAAAACGACGAGCAGCTGGACAAGTTCCAGGAATTTCTTGACGCACACCTCCCCCACATCCCGCTTGATGAGGAAAAGTTTGGCTACCAACTTATCGTGGATGAGAACGAGGAAGTGGTAGGCGAAGAGGAATGGCTGCTGTGGAGCGCTCTTGATGCCGACTTGGACCAACTCTACGATGTGGTTCATGAAATCGGCGGTCTGTTCGTTCCGGCGCACGTCAACAAGCCGGCGAGCAGCCTTACCAGTCAGTTGGGCTTCGTACCGCCCGATATCAAGGCCGACGCCTTGGAGATCTCTAAGCACGTTACCAAGCCCGACTTTTTGAAGAAATACGCCTACTTGAAGAAGTTCAACTTCACCAAGAGCAGCGATGCCCACTTCCTGCACATCATCGGCGAGGTGCATTGCGTGCTTCACATGTACGACAAGACCTTCGACGAGTTCCGAAAGACCCTGCACGGCGAGGACGGACGTTACATCGACACTGAACCCAAAGAAAAACTACAACTCTTATTCGGATGAAAGAACTATCAATGCATGTCTATGACCTGATGGAAAACTCGACGGCGGCCAACTCCACCCTCGTCGAGCTGACCATCCGTGACAGCCTGAAAGACAACATATACGCCTTCACCATTAAGGACAACGGCAAGGGCATGACGCCCGAGTTTTTGGCCAAGGTGACTGACCCATGGACCACCTCGCGCACCACGCGCAAAGTCGGCCTCGGCTTACCACTCATCAAGATGAACACCGAGAATGCCGGAGGCGGCATGAAGATTGAGAGCGAAGTCGGCAAAGGCACCGTGCTCAACTTCTGGTTTCAGCACGACCACCTCGACCGTCCGCCCATGGGCGACTTGGCTGGTTCTTTGGTGATGCTCTTTGCTGCCCACGAGGACATCCATTTCATCTACAAGCACATCACCGACGACGGCGAGTTCGTCTTCGACACCGACGAAATCAAGGAGGCTTTGGACGGAATGTCGATGACCGACATCAGCATTATGAAATACCTGAAGGAGATGATTCAGGAGAATTTGGAGGAGATACATTATAATGATTAAAAAAGGCGCGACACTCTTGTCACGCCCTCTTGATAGTTTTTTTTGGTTTGGATTGGATTGGTATTCCCATCAATCAAACAGCTCCACAGGATTGATTTGCAGAAAATCTTCCGCTTTGATGCCGCCTTCGCCTACGACAAAAGCTTTTATGTCCTTGAACCGATTGCGGAACTCGCCCAAACCCGAATTGCTGTCGTCGGTGTTGCTTTTCACCTCGATGGCCAAAACTTTGCCGTTCTTCTCCAACACATAATCCACCTCGCGGCCTTTCTCGTCGCGCCAATAATTGGTCGAATAACGCCCTGTCATCGCACCATTAATAATATGCGCACCAATAGCCGACTCAAACAGCCGTCCCCAAAGCCTTGAATCCGCCAACGCTTCATTGTACGACTTCCCGCAATAGATGTTCTTCAAGGCATTATTGAAAACCTGATATTTGGGAACGCTGTTCCGCTTCCGTGCCTTGTCAATGGAAAACTTGTCCAAAGTGCGTACCAAGCCTGCATCGCCGAGCAAACCAAGGTAGGCAGCCAAGGTGGTCACATTGCCCGCATCCTGCAACTGCCCCATCATCTTGGTCAGCGAAAGTTCCATGCCTGAATAAGCCGAAGCCAACTCGAAAGTCTGACGCAACAAAGCCGGTTTCATCACCTTGACCCCTTGCAGAATGTCTTTATTGATTGTGGCCTCGATAATTGCGCCAGAAACATAATCCAGCCAACGGCTTTCATCATCAACCAAAGTAGCGGCACCCGGATAAGCACCAAAATAAACATACTGCTCTACGCTGAACCCGAAGGCATCCCGCATCTCGGCAAACGACCAATGCGTCATCAAGATGCGCTCAAAACGTCCCATGAGGCTGTCGGCCAGGCCATAGTCCAACATCACACGCGACGAGCCAAGGAGCACCACCTTGATATTCAAGTCGTTAAAAGCATCAGCATCCCACTCCTTCTTGACCGCCTCGCTCCACGAATTCACTTTTTGCACCTCGTCGATGACCAAAATATACTCGCTGGCTCTTTCGGCTTTCATTTTCTGCCTCACCGACTCCCAACATTCGCTAATCCAATACAAGTTGGTGGCTGGAACCGCATCGGCATTAAACATCGCGTATGGGATGGCGCAATCCTTCAATACCTGCTTCACCATGGTCGATTTTCCCACTTGACGAGGCCCCATAACGACCTGAATAAACCTTCTTGGCTCTTCAAGCCTCTTTTTTAATGTCTGATAATCAACTCTTTGATACATAATTCAAAATTTACTCAATAGATTGAGCAAATTTACTCAACAGATTGAGTAATTTTGCTTTGCGTGGCAAAGATAGGGATATTTTTCAAATCATGACAACAAATTCCCTTATTTTCGTCCATCCAATCGAAAAAAGACCTATTTTTGTGCAATTAAACGATTAAACAAATCGAAGATTCAACGAAGTTAATCAACAACTCAACATACAATGAAACTCAGAGAAATATCTGAACTTTTGAACGCCAAGGTGCGCTGCGGCGAAGACCGCTTGGACGAGGAACACGAAACCGCCTTCGCCTCTGACTTGATGAGCGACGTGCTCACCCTTGGCGACTACAACCCCGTGATTCTGACGGGATTATGCAACATGCAAACCATCCGTACCTGCGAGATGGGCAACCTCGACATCATCGTGCTCGTGCGCAAGAAAAAGGCCACCGACGAGATGATTGAGGAAGCCGAGGACGAAGGCATGGTGGTCATGGAAAGCGACTTCTCCATGTTCAAGGCCTGCGGACTGCTCTTCAACGCGGGGATGCAACCCATTTTCTGATGTCTAACCAAAACACAACGCCATGCACTTAGAATACCAAGTATATGAAGCGGACTTTGTGAACGCCGGAGCCGCATCGAGCGCCATCAAGAAGACCTTGAAGCAACTCAACGTCAATCCGCAAATCGTGAAACGGGTGGTCGTCGCCCTCTACGAGGCCGAGGTGAACGCCATAGCACACGCCTACGGCGGCATGATTTACGCCGACATCGAACCCGACAAAATCATCCTGAAGGTGGAAGACAAGGGACCAGGCATCCCCGACATCGCGTGGGCCATGCAGGAAGGCAACTCCACCGCCTCGCCTGAGGTCCGCAACATGGGCTTCGGCGCGGGCATGGGCCTGCCTAACATCCAAAAAAACGTGGATAAATTGAATGTAACCTCCACCGTGGGCGTTGGAACCACCGTTGAAATGGAGGTCAATTTCGCGTAAATGATTTCGGACACACGCGGTGTGTCCTTACAAGGGCGAACACGCGGGTTCGCCCCTACGAACAACAATTAAACGATTAAACCATCAACAATTAAACGACATGGACAAGACCCCGTTTTTCCACGCCCTGAAAATCGACGAGGACACCTGCATCGGCTGTTCGCACTGCATGAAAATCTGCCCCACCGAGGCATTGCGTGTGCGCGACGGCAAAGCCATGCTCATCCCCGACCGCTGCATCGACTGCGGCAACTGCTTCAAGGTGTGCCCCACCCACTCCATCTATGTCAAGCAAGACGACTTTGAGGACATTTTCAACTTCCCCATCCGTGTCGCGCTGATTCCCTCGGTCTTCATGGGATTGTTCCCCAACGACATCACTGTGTCGCGTATCTACTCGATACTCAAGGAGATAGGCTTCACACATGTCATTGAAGCGGAGTCGTCTGTACCCGTTTATACGGCGGCCAAAAAGAAATTCACCGCCGAGAACCCCGACATCAAGCCGCTGATTTCGACCTTCTGTCCGGCCATTGTGCGCCTGATTCAGGTGAAGTTCCCTGGACTGGCCGAAAACCTCATCCCGCTCCGCGCCCCGATTGACATCACGGCCATGTACATCCGCCGAAAACTGAAACAAGACACCGAGCTGAAGGACGACCAAATCGGCATTTTCTACATCACGCCATGCGCGGCCAAGATTGCGGCAGTGAAAAACCCCGTCGGCGAGGAAAAGTCGCTCGTGGACGGCGTCATCAACATGGATTCGCTCTACAACCGCGTCTATCACGAAATCAAGAAGCAAGGCAAGGGCTACAAGGAGCAGAAACTGCCCGTTTCGCAGCTCTCAGCCGACAGCGTGCTCTCGTCGCTCACCAACGGTGAGCGACGCCTCTCCGATGCGCGACACTCCTATGCCATCGACGAAATCCATAACGTCATCGAGTTTTTGGAAAAGATTGAAAACGAGGAAATTGAGGATGTCGATTTCCTCGAACTCCGCGCTTGCGACCAAAGCTGTCCGGGCGGCATTTTGGCCTGCGACAACCGCTTCCTCATCTGTGAGCGAGTGTTCAACCGCGCCCGAAAAATCGCCGACCGCGAGCGCAAGGGCGAACAGACCAAAGACCACGAATTGGAGGAAGAGCGCAACTACCTGATGCGCAACATGAAAGTGGGCGAAATCAAGCCGCGCAGTATGCTTGTTCTTGACGACAACATCGCCGTGGCCTTGGAGAAGATGAAGAAAATCGACGGCTACCGCGCCCGACTGCCCCAAACCGACTGCGGCATTTGCGGCGCGCCCACTTGCGATGCCTTGGCCCGCGACATCGTGTGCGACAACGCCGAACTCACCGACTGCGTCTTCATCCAGCGCAACCTCGAAGCCCGTGGCAACATGGATGTGCACGAATCCCTGAAAATCATGGAAGTGATTTGGGGACGCGACAAAATCAACGACTATGTGAAGAAGAAATGAGCCGCTCGGCCTGTTTCCGTGCAGTGTGCCTGGCCATCAGCTCGAGCAGATAGACCGACAACGCGCCCAAGCCTACCATAATTACAGCAAGCAGCAGTTCTAAATTCCAGTTGGGCAGGTGGAAAATGTAGTCCATCATGTCGGCAGTGGGCGTTTTCCACGGATACACCACCGGAAGACTACCCAACATGAACCCCGCGAGGGCCGACAGCGTTTCGTTGCGGAAGTCGCGCATGAGCCACGAAAGCAGGTAAGAAAACGACACGATGCTCACAATGGCACCCAAGGCGAATGGTAGCAGAATCCTCACGCCGTGCAAGAAGGTGGATGCCTTCGCCAAAGACGGAATTGCCTCTGTTACAATGAGTTCATAATTTCCCATCAACAGCATGAGGTGCGAACCAGAAATGCCTGGCACCACCATGCCCGTAGCCCCGACAATACCACAAAGGAAGAGGTAGAAGAAATTGTCGTTGGAATACGGATTCGACTTGATGGAGAGCAGAAACGAGATGGCAAAACCCGCCAAAAGAAGGGCTATGTTCTTGAAAGTCACCTTCTCAATCCGTTTCATCACATACACCACCGAAGCGATGATGAGGCCGATGAAGAACGACCATGTATAAACCTCGTAGGAACTGAGCGTCTTTTTCACAAAAATGGCCGTCAGCACCATGCCAACGAAAAGTCCTAACACCAAGGTGAACAGAAACTTGGCATCGGTGCGCCTCGCAAACTCGCTGACTTCGCCCTTGCGGAGATACCTGAGATTCTTGGGATTCAACGACTTGATTGCATTGACGAAACGCTCGAACACATCCAAAATCAGCGACACCGTGCCGCTTGATATGGGAAACACATTCACCGCGCCCATAATCATGCCCTTGATGAAAACCTTAATCGTAAGCCACAGTTTCAGCATCATTGTCGTGCTTTGGTTTGAAAACACAAAAATACGACAAAAATTGTACTCAAACCGAAAAAAATGTTTGAAATCTGCGGTGGTTTTTTTATAACTTTGCATGTTGAATCTATAATTGCATATATTTCTGTCCGAACAACACCATTTAGAGAGAAATTCATTATCTTTGCGGGCAAAACCCACTCAATATGGAAGAACAACCCGAAAAACTCATTTTCCCGCAAAACTTTGACATCAAGGTCATTGTGGCGGCCATCGTTCCCATCGAGGAGAGCAAGGCCAACATCAGCCGCGTGTTCAGCGACAGCAAGGCTGTGCACAGCTTCGTGAGCGCAAGAGCCAGTGCCAAAGGCAATTACATCACCTACACTTACAATATCGATCTCGACAGTCAAGAACAGATGAACGCCGTTTATGACGAACTGAAAAACGTCCCAGAAATCAAGTTCGCGCTATGATAAAAGCCTATTCCATAAGGATTTACGGTCGCGTGTTCAACGTGGGTTTCAGGCGTTATGTGCACCGCTACGCCGTCGCGAACAACGTGGTCGGCTATGTGGAAAACGACCGCGCCAACGACTGCGTCCACATCGAGGCCGAAGGCGAGGAAAAAGACCTCGACCGCTTCACCCTACTCTGCGGCGAAGGCACACCTTATTCATTAATAACCAATATGAAAATTGAGGCCGTCGCGCCGACCAATAAATTTGTTGATTTTCATCAGATAAGATAATTTGACTCTGACCATTGACCCTGACCCTTACCTATGACAACTTACAACTGATAACTGATAACTGATAACTGATAACTGATAACTGACAACTTCCAACTGACAACTTCCAACTGACAACTTCCAACTAACATGATAGACTTCTCCAAAACCCTCTTCTTAGACATTGAAACCGCATCGCAAGTTAAAGATTACAGCCAATTGAGCGAGCGGATGCAGAAACTCTGGGACCACAAGGCCGAGCAGATTGCCAAAGGCGGCGAAAGCGCCACGCCCGAGTCGCTCTACGAGCGCGCCGCCATCTATGCCGAATTTGGCAAAATCATCTGTATATCAGTAGGTTTCTTCAACGATCAACGCTTCCGTCTGAAGTCGTTTTACGGCCACGACGAGAAAGCTTTGCTCACCGAGTTTGCCACCCTCCTCGACCGCTATTATGCCTTCCCC
>JAFYHS010000016.1 GCA_017539045.1 Bacteroidales bacterium | reverse complement strand
TATACTTGAAGAAAACAACAAGTTTATGGGAAGTGTTGCCGTCACGAAGAACGGGGAGATTATCTACACAAAAACAGTCGGCTTCGCTGAGGTCGAAAACAATGTAAAAGCAACTGAAAAATCCAAATATAGAATTGGTTCCGTCTCGAAATCGTTTACAGCGGTTTTGGTTTTAAAGGCAGTTGAAGAAAAGAAAATAGACCTTGACCAAACGATTGACAAATGGTTTCCGACAATCGCAAATTCACAGAAAATAACAGTAAGGCATTTGCTAAGCCATAGGAGCGGAATACACGATTTTACACACAACGATGACTATCTGACCTGGTGCACCCAGCCTAAGACAGAAAAAGAAATGCTTGGGATTATTGAGAACGACGGCAGCGACTTCGAACCCGACAGCACGGCAGACTACAGCAATTCGAACTATGTGCTGTTGTCATACATGCTTGAAAAGATTTTCTCGAAACCCTATTCCGACCTGTTGCAGGAATACATTGTCGAGCCCATTGGTTTGGCTGACACATACGTTTTTGGCAAAACCAATCCTAACGACAACGAATGCCGATCGTATCGCTTCTTAGGCTCTTGGGTGGTTGAAAACGAAACGGACTGCACTGTTCCGATGGGGGCCGGTGCAATAGTGTCAACGCCGACCGACTTGACAAAATTCGCAGACGCTTTGTTTGGTGGAAGGCTTCTGACTAATGAAAGTCTCGAAATGATGAAAACCATCAAGGACGAATACGGTCTTGGGCTGTTCGAGATTCCTTTTGGCGATAACATTGGTTTAGGGCACACGGGCGGAATAGATGGTTTTATTACAGTTTATTCGCATTATGCAGATGGAAATGTTTCGTTTGCCATGACTTCTAACGGGCTTAATTTTAAACTTGGAGATATTAAAAAGGCGGTTTTAAGCGCTGTTTACGGCAAACCTTATGAGTTACCGGAATTCTATAATGTCGCTTCGGAGGACTTGGACGTTTATTTAGGCGAGTATGTTTCCGCGGAACTCGGTTTGGAAATTATTGTAACAAAAGAAGGAAACACATTGATTGCGCAGATTGGCGATGATGTTTTTGCGTTTGAAGCAGTTGACAAGGACAAATTTAAGTATGACCCGATAGGGGCAACATTTGAATTTGATCCGGAAAAGAACACAATGACTTTATTTCAACATGGAGTAGAATTAGTTTTTCAAAAGAAAAAATAGTTTTCTGGTGAGTTGGACCTGTTTGGCCTCAACTTCTATCCGAATTACCCCCATCCTCACGCATAATGATACCGCCCCTTATGCTTTTTGAGCATAGCAACGGACAACGCCAATGACAGCACCTCCGCGCAGATAATGGCGAACCAGATGCCGTCAACGCCGAACAGGGCGGGCAGGATGAACACCGCTGCGGTTTCAAACACCAAGGTGCGCACCGTGGAGATGACAGCTGAGACTTTGCCGTTGTTCAAAGCGGTGAAGAACGAGGAGGCGTAGAAGTTGAAACCTACCAAGAGATAGGAAAGGCCGTAGATACGGAACGCCTTACAGGTGAGGGCATAAAGCTCCGCGTCGTAGCCCACGAAGATTTTGGTGAGCGGCGCAACGGTCAGTTCCAACAATAGGGTGAGCACCAAGCCCATCACGGCGATGAGTTTCAGGCTACGCTGGAAGACGTTTTTCAGTTCGGTGTGGTTTTGTGCCCCATAGTTGTAGCTTACGATGGGGGCCGTGCCTTCGGCATAGCCGAAAAAGACGCCGAAAAAGATGAATTGCACATACATGATGACACCATAAGCCGCCACGCCGTTCTCGCCAATGTACTTCATCAACTGGTAGTTGTAGCATATCGAGAGGATGCTGCCCGAGATGCTGGAGAAGAACTCACTCATGCCGTTGGTGATGGATTGCCACAACGCCTTTCCGTCATAAACGGGCCGGACGAGGTGCAACATCGTCTTGTTGGGCAGGAGAAAGAAGAGCAAAGGAGCCAGCCCGCCTACTGCCGAAGCGATGAGGGTGGCCCATGCCGCACCGCTCAAACCCATGTCGAAGACCACGATGAGGAGATAGTCCAAAAGAATGTTGAGCAAGCCTGACACAATGGTGAACACCAACCCCAGCTGAGGCCGCTCGGCAGTCACCAGAAAGCCCTGAAACATACTTTGAAGGATGAAGAACGGTAGGCCTATCAACAGGATGCGGCCGTAAAGCACACAACTGTCCATCATGCTGGCATCGGCCCCGAGGAGGATGGCGATGCGCTCCAAAAACACTAAGCCTATCAACCCGAAAACGACACCCGAGAGGAAACTCACCGCGGTAAGCATGGAGAAAATCCTGTTGGCCTTGGGGTGGTCGCCCTCGCCAAGGCACTTGGCCACTAAGGCGCTGCCTCCCGTGCCCAACATCGAGCCTACCACGCCTACCAGAAAAAGGAACGGCATCATCAGGTTGACGGCGGCGAAGGGCGTTTTGCCCACAAAATTGGATACGAACACACCGTCAACCACGCTATAAATCGAGGTGAAGATCATCGTGGCGATGGTGGGCAGCGTGAAGCGCAGCAGCTTGCGGTAGCCGAAATGGTCGGAGAGGGTGATGGTCATAGGGACCGTTTTTTACCAGTCTTGGTCGGTTTGTTGTCTGTTCTTTCTCCCACTTGGTTTCTTGCCGTGGGTTTGCTGGCTTTCCAACTCAGTGCGGCCTATGCGCCAGGTGAGGCCGAAACTGACGTAGTGGCTGGTGAGGGTGCTCTCGTTGGTGGAGGGATTGTAAGGATTGACGCTCTCGCCGCCAGTGCGGACGGTGTTGAAAAGATCGTTGACGTTGAGGAACAACGACAGGCGGCGCTCGAACAAGTCAGTGCTCATGCCGCAGTCAACGGTAAAGTAAGGGTTAACCTCTGCCAGCAAGGTCTGTGTGCGACTGCGATAGACGGCGTTGGTGAACACTTGCAAGCCATCGAACCATGGACTATTATTATGCTCCCAAAGTTTCGCCCAGAAGTTCAACCGAAGCGAGTAGCAAAGCATATTGTTCTCGGCCCACTGGTTGGGACGGTATTGGACACGGTAATAGTCGTCGATGAGGTTGGCATAGAAACGGATGTTCATGAAGTTGGCTGGCCGCAAGGTGGCGTTCAAACCAAGACCTCCGTTACGGGCAGTCCCGATGTTGAACGGCTGACTAAAGGTCACGATGCGCCCAAACTGGTCGCAATAGGCCACATCGGTGAGTGTGCTCGTCTGGTCACGCATCGAGTTGTACCAAGTGCTTACGCCGATGCTGCCGAGGTGGTCGAAATAGCGTTCCCAACCGAGTTCGAGATTGTCGGTGTAGCCATTCTTCAAACTGGGGTTGCCAGTGGAATAGCTGTCGTAGCCATAGACAGTGAATTGGGTGAGTTGCGTAGCTGTGGGCGGTGTGACGTAGTGGGTGTAGCTGAAGGTGAAGTTGTGCATCGACTCGGTGCTGTACGAGGCATGGACGGTCGGACTAAAGGTGAGGTAATGCTTGCTTACATCGCCGCTATGGTCAGACGGATATTGCAGGCGGTACCATGCATTGTCCATTGATAAAGACGCCCCGAGGGTGAAGCGACCGAAGTGGTGTTCCGCACCCGCATATACAGAGAGTTCGTAGGTGCCATTGGTGTAATTATAGCTGCGTAGCGAGTCGGTGAGGCCGTTATGGGTTTCGTCCACATTCTTGCGTTCTGGCGATAGGCTGGCCATGACACCGAAGTCCACCTCGCCCCGCTTGCTGTAGGGTAGTGCAACATCGGCGGTAATACCATGCCACTGCGAGGGGTTGAGGATCGTCTGCTGGCGGTTGAAATTGAGGTCAGTAAGGCTGTCGAAAGAGCGTATGTTTCTCACGTAGGAGCGGTTGCGTGTCAACGTGCCTGTGTAATCCACAAACAGCATCCCGCCCAAGGTGTCGAGCTGCTTCTCCAGCATCACGCCGAAGGCGGCATCTGCCATCATGCTTCCGTTGCGCACGTCCTCGTTGTAGAAATAGCGGCCGGGCGAGGAGAGGAACTCCGTGCGTTCGGTACGGCTAGCGAGGCTGCTACTGTCGTGTGCGGTGGTCGTCCACAGCCAGAGGTTGACCAATGTGTTGGTGTCGATGTTGTAGTCGAAATCCAGTCCGAAGTTACCATTGAGGGTGCGGTTGCGGCTATGTCCATGGGTGCTGATGATAGTCGATAAAGTGCTGTCGGGTGCCAGCAAACGGCTGTCGCTACTGGCATCGCCGTTGTAGCTGTCGTAGTCGCCGCCTACAAAGACATTGAAGCGCACCTTCTCGTTGCTCCACACATAATCCACCCAAGGGCTTGCCTGCGGCTTGCTGTTGGCGTTCAACCCTACACAAAGCAGCTCGTTCCGTTTCACTTTGGCGGTGGTGACGATGTTGATCACGCAGTTCTGCGTGTGATACTTGGCTGAGGGATGGGCTATGACCTCGATGCGCTGCAACGTGCCAGCGGGCAGCGATTTGAGGTACTGCTTGAGGCTCTCTGCCTTGAGGTGCGACGGCTTGTTGTTGATCCAGATGCTCACCTCTGCGCCGCCGCGATACTTGATGTTGCCTTCGGCATCCACCTCCACGCCTGGGGCGTTCTGCAATGCATCGGTGGCGTTGCCGCTCTGCACACTGGGGTCGTCGCCTACGTTGTAGAACACCTTCTCGCCGTCGGCGCTGTAGAGCGGACGCGAAGCCGTTACTTGCACCTCGTTCAGTGCGGCTGAAATCCGGGCTATCCTGATGACTCCAAGGTTCTTGTCAGCCTGTACAAGCACTTGCTGCCAATGTGTTTCGTAACCCACGCAACTGATGCGAAGCAGGTACGAACCTATCGCAACGCCTTTGAAACTAAAGATGCCATGGTCGTCACTCGTTACTCCGTATGCAAACACACTGTCAGCCGCATGGAGCAACACGCAATTGGTATATGGCATCATCGAGCCGTCGGAGGCATCTTTCAGGCTACCTTTCAAAATGGCTCCCGTTTGAGCCATGATTGCATTGGCTACAAACAACAGAAACAGGGTCACAAATAGTCTTTTTCCTTTCATCTTGACATCACTTTCTGGAACCTAAACATTTCATCATCCTTCCACATAAACTCAACGATGTGAAAACCGCATTTGTTGACATAGAAGTGGATGTTGCGTTTCTCGAAATAGGGCGTGCAGGTCTCCCAAACAATAATTTCAGGATACATTTTTTCGATAAGGCACCAGGCCGCATAGCCAATGCCTTTGCTGTGGACATCGGGTTTCACAAACAGCAGTTCCAGTTCGCCACGAAGAAAGGCTTCATCTATGGAAACGACTACACCGCCGACTTTTTCCCCATCCAAAAGGATGCGGTAAGCCTTGCCGTTGTTGATGGACTGCTCGATGGTGTCGCGTGAGATGATTTCGCCGTCTTCCTCGAAATGGTTGTCACGCACCCCAAACTCCTCTGTTGCGCCATACTTAAACGCCCATTGGTTGTCGAGGATGAACTGCTCCTTGTCGTTAGGCTCCAAGGGAGCCAAGGTCACTTGTGGTTGGTTGCTCATATTAGGTGTATGTTATGAGCTGCAAAATTACGGAGGTTACTGCAGGCGATTGGCAAACAAATCAGCCTTTTAATGTCACTTTTCAGTCCAAAATGGGTTGTTTTTGATAAATAATACCTAATTTTGCAATCGATATGTCATTTTTCAGTTCAAAAAACGCATCGCCTACAGTTTGCGGCACGAACGATTTTAGGGGATTACTCCACACGGTGGTTCCCGTCAGCGGTTGTACGCTTTTGTTGTGTACGGAGGGTTGCGCCATCGGTAGCTCGCATTTTCGGCCCGTGGCCATCCGTCGCGGGACGTTGATGCCGCTTTTCACCCTTTCCCGTTTTGTCATCGAACGCACCTCGTCACGTTTCTCCTGTCGTTTCGTCGAGATGAGCGACCCCGCCATTGCCGATTTCACCGTTAACTTTAATTCGCCTGTGTTTTGGGATTTCCTTTATCAGCATCCTGTCTTCACCATTGAGCATCCTGAACGACAGCTTGTCGATGAATGGTTTGGTAGAATGGAATGGATTGCCCAAACCTTCCACGGTGAAATCTGCCAACAGATGGTTTACGGCGAACTACACAACCTTTTCATCGCCATTGAGCAAAGGATTTCCCAGCTTTTTCCGCCCGAGGTTCACGATGAGAAATCGGCCGTTTGGAGCATCCCTGACCGCCTCAACGCACTTTTGGACCAGCATATCCACCATGAACGCAGCGTGAAGTTCTATGCTTCTGAGTTGTGCCTCAGCCCCGACTATCTGAATAAAGTATGCCACCGCCTGATGAAGACTTCCACCAAAGCCCTCATCAACGACACGGTCATCTATGAACTCAAACGCTACCTTGCTGAAACTGACCTCACCGTAGAGGAAATCGCTGCTCGTATGAACTACGACAATGTTTCCTACCTCTGCCGTTTCTTCCGCAATGCTACGGGACAATCCATGATGGAGTTTCGTAGGAAACAGAGGTGAAGAAAAGAAATCCGCCATTCGTGCGAAAGCTTGAATGGCGGATTTTTCAATATAAACCAAAAAACTTACTTGTGCACAATCACCAAGCGTTGCGTGTTACCGTTGCTTGTCCTGATGAAGTAGATGCCCTCTTGGTACTTGGCAGTCGGGATCACTAATTGCGACTCGTCGGTATAGAAAGTCTCGACTTTCTGCCCGACAACATTGTAAAGGCTTACCACGCCAAGGTTCTCGCCTTGGAGGGTAACACTTTCGTTGGCGGGATTGGGGAACATGGTCACCGTCGAGCTGTTTTCATCGACGCCAACGGTCATCTCGTAAACGATGTCGACCTCGAAGTTGCCCGCCGAGGTGTTGACATACATCTTACCTTCGAAATTCTCCTTCACAGGAACGTCGACATAGACTTCCACGGTGGCGGTTTGTCCAGCCGCGACAGTCATGCCCTCGGTGACATCTTGCCCCTCATACATGCATTGTAATGCAAAGATGGGGTCGGCAGTGAAGGCATCGACGGTTACGTCTTCAGCGGTCATGTTGGAGATGGTCAGCTTGCCAGGCTGGTAGGTCTCACCATCGTTGTAGATGTGCAAGGTCTGCGGGTTGACGGTCAGTGTGCCCGTGCAATCGTGAGGCTGCAAGCCGTTTTGTTGCATGGCATTGACCACGTCTTGTGCCGAGAAGGGATAGAGATCCAGCAGGCCTTGGATGGGGATGCTGCGGTCGGGCATGATGAGGACAAGGGTGGGGCAGGCTTGGATGCCATAAAGCTCGAAGACCTCGTTACCGCCACCGTCTTTTCCTACAGTGGGGAACTCAACGCCATATTCGTTGGCCCATTGCTGGCAGACGGCATCGCTGTCGATGTAGGAGATCTCGATGTAGAACACATCGTGCATGTTGCAGCCCATCTGGGTATAGGATCCCGTGATGTAGGGCGAAATCACCTGGCATTGGCCACAGGTGTAGAAGAAGAAGTCGATGAAGACGGCTTGGCCGCGGTCAAGGATCTCGAAGAGGTTGTAGGTCTGTCCATGGCAGTCGGTGACGGTGAAGTCGACGGCCTCGGTGAGGTTGGTCTGTTGTGCGCGAAGACCTACTCCAAAGAGTAGGAACGCGAATAGGATGGATAGTTTTTTCATGGTATTATTGTTTAGTGATGAGTTTCACGCTTTCGCCGTTTTCAGTGGTCACACGCACCATGTAAACGCCAGCTTGATAGGAGCTCATGTCGAGGGTGGTCATGTTTCCATCGGCTTTGCTGTCGTAAACCACCTGTCCGAGCATGTTCATCACCGTGACGTGATTGATACCCGGTGCAGCGATGTTCACGTTGCCTGTGGTGGGGTTGGGATAGACAGAGACTGATTCGTTGCTTTCATTGATCCAATCGTAACCGTCAACGTAAACCCAAGCCAGCCAGCTGTAGGCCTCGCTGCTGACAGAGGCAACGTCCATCCAACCATAGCCATCGATACCAATCCATCGGCTGTTGGGGTTGCCCACATCGGCAACGGCAGGAGCGGGATATTGGATGGAACCATCGTGGTAGAAGGTCAGCCAGATGTTTTGTGTGCCGTCGATTTCGACAGGTGTGTCGAGTCTGAAGGTGACAACATCGCCGACCGTTCCAGTGATTTCGAACTGTTGTGTCGCAACCAAAGTTTGTGGAGCAGTATCGCCGCCAAGATAGAAGTTGACGGTGTAGGTGGTGGCGAATTGCTCTTCGCCTGCATCCAAGAAACCAAACTGGGTGAAGGAGCAACCCTTGTACTCGCTCAACAGTTCAGCGGGAAACATATACCCCCAGTTGAAGGGCATGCCGATACCGAGAATTTGAGGTGAAGAATAGTCACCGACATAAGAGAACCAAGAACCTTCAGAAGGCAGTTGGTCTTGTGAAATCATAATATCGTTCATCTCGATGGCTTTCAGTTGGATATCGCCACGGTTTTGTGCCTGAGTCATGCCAATCATGGCAAAAGTGCACAACAGAAAGAATAATACATGTTTTTTCATGTGAATTGGATTTGGTGAATGGTTTATTTGTAATTGATAATCATGTCTTCGCTAATATGAGCAATGATGGTGTTGCATTCCTCTTGGTCGTCATAGAAGAAGAGCCATAAGGCGCGTTCCTCGTTGTCGGCAGCGGTGATATAGCCGATGTGACCGTGAGTTTGTGCATCGTCCATGATGCTGTGGTTCCAGTCTTTTTGCTTTTGCAAATCGGGATTAGGAATCGTATTGGGATGGAGCCTTTCGTCGATCATCCCAATGACAAGAGACCGTGCGACAGTCATAATGTAGTCGTCGTAGGAATTCCCTGTGTCTTCCTGTTCTATCTCGCCTTGACCGACGATGATGGCGGTGTTGGGCAGCAACGAGTCGGGGGCCTGGAAACTGTTCATGACTTCGCGCATCTTGTTGGCAACGATGTGCGTGTACCGCTCTATGTCTTTATCGGGGATTTGGCTGATGTCAGTCACGGTGTCGAAGATGGCGTCGTCCAGGAAATCGGTCTCGATGCCGACACCTATCATGACTGGATTGTCGTCGTTTGGGCAATGGAATGCCGTGGAGTCGTATGACATGAAACCGAAATCCCATTTCAAGGCTTCCCAGTCCGATTCATTGTCGGCTTGCAGCATCAAGGCATCGATGCACTTTCCGTTGACGGACAAGTCGCCAAGATAAGCCACGGTGAGGTTGGCATTGTCGGCATACTTGCAGTACAATTCCATCGCAGCCTTTTGGCAGGGTGTGGTCTTTGGGGTTGCAGTCCTTTCCTTGCAGGCTGACAGCCCCAAGGCAAGGAGTACGGCGAAATATGGAATAAGGCTTTTCATCATCTTTGGGTTTAGTTATTTAAAGGCTTTGTTGGCCAGTGACATGATGTCTTGTGCCGAGCAACCGTTGTTGCACATGAAGTGGATGGTCTGGCTTTCCACCGTCACTTCCTCGGCCACGGGAAGTCTGTTGTCGGATTGTCCATAACGGGATAACCCTATGATGGCAACGCCTATGACGACGCTGGCCGCTGCTGCATAAGGTATCCACTGCCTGTTGCGGTGAGGGGAGAGGGGGACGACATTCACTTCTGAGCTTTCAGAGACTTGTTGTGCCTTTTCTGCCCATTGCATAAAAGTCTTGTCGTCGGGTAACGCCTTGTCGGCCTGTTGCTCCCAATCTTGGCGACGTTGCCATTGGGCGTCGAAGTCGTCGTGTTGCTTGTTTGGGTTCATCATTTTTATGTTGTCTTTCATCGTCATAGATTGTTTTCTCTTTCGTACATTTTTCTTAGTTTCCGCTTGAGTCGTGCGATGCGCATGGCTACGGCACCCACCGAGCTGTTGGTCATCTCTGCTATTTCCTTGTATGAGAAGCCGTCAAGGAAGGCGCGGATGACGATACCATTTTCTTCGGGCAATGCTTCGATAAGTTGTTGCAGCTGTTGGTAGCTGTCGTTGCCAGCCTCTTCGTCCTTTTTGTCTATGCTTTCTGTTCCTATGGACTCCGTTTGTGGACTTCTGACATCTTTGCGTTGCAGCATCAACATGGTGTTGGTCGCCACCCGCCATACCCACGTCTTTTCCGTGCTGCGTCCCTCAAAACCTTTGAAACTACGCCATAAGTTCATGATCACTTCTTGAGCGCAGTCTTCTATGCTCCAGGCACTTCCAAGTTTGTAGTCGGAACAGATATGCCAAATCATAGCCTTATGCCGAAGAATCAATGCATTGAATTCGGCATAGGAGGTTTCGCTATTGTTGACTCCTTGTAACTCGGGAGATGCCATCCTATTAGTGTGTCTTTTCTTGATTTAGTTGCAAAAGTAATTTGAAAAATAACATGATTTGGTTCTTTTTTTCCAATTTCTGGACTTTTTTTTCATGCATGTGTTATGATTTTCGATTTATTGCACCTAAATATATTGTTAACACTATCTCTAATAATTGCAATTATGAAACGAACATTTATCTTTTCTTTTCTGACCTTGGCACTCATGATGGTTTGCCAAAGTGCATTTGCCTATGATTACTATGTCAATGGCATCTATTACCGCAAAGCCACGCAGCAACTTCCAGGAGGCGGTTGTGGCGAGACCTATCTGATCGTTGTCAACAACGACGATCCTAATACCTATTCGGGTGACGTGGTCGTTCCCGAAACGGAAACCATCAACGGGGAGACCTACAGGGTCCGCTACATCGGCAGCGAGGCTTTCTACGGTTGTGTCAATCTCACCAGTATCACCTTGCCCAGCACCATCGTGAACATCGGTTACCATTCGTTTGCCAACTGCCACATTTTGGAATACATCGAACTTCCGGAAGGTATGCAACAGATCAATTCGAATGCCTTCAGCTATTGCGAGGAGCTCGATTACATCTTCATTCATTCCACCGAGCCGTTCTTCCTTTGGGACGATGCCTTCGCCGACATCAACGACCATGTGCACATCATCGTGCCTTGCAACTGCATCGAAGCCTTCGAAGCCGCTGAGGAATGGCAAGGCATCCAGCTTTATGACGACTGCGGCCATGTGGGTATCGGAGAAAACGAAAACGCCACGGTGAACATCTATCCCAATCCCGCCTCAGAGACCCTCACCATCGAAGCCGAAGGCCTCGTGACCATCGTTGATGAGATGGGTCGCGTTGTGAGATCTTTGTTTGTGGACAACAAGCAAACCATCGACCTGCAAGGTCTTACCAGCGGCTTATACTTTGTGAAAGCCGGTAATGAGGTGAAGAAAGTTATGGTAAAGTAAATACCTAACTCGATTTTGAAAAAACAAAGAGGGCGTGCTGACACGCCCTCTTTGTTTTATGCCATGAAAAGCTCAAGATACGCCAGATAAATCCGACTATCGTTTCCATGCGCCAATCACCTCTCCAACATACACCGTGTGGATGCCAGCATCAAAGCCGTCATACCATTTCTTCGGCGTGTCGTTGCGGAAGTCTTGTTCCGTCTGGTGCCATGCCGTCATGGTCTCGCATTCAATGACCAGGTTGGCTTCCTCGTAGTAAGGTGTGCCGTGTTCGGTATAGGCTACGTGCAAGCCAAGGGCAGCGGCCTTGTCGCCGTCGCGCCCGCTGTTGCTACCCATGTACTGCCACACTTCCGGGTCGTCGAACTGCATGATGGTGAAGCGTGGGTGCTTCTCCATAAACTCCCAGGTGAAGCGCCCGGGGGCTACATAGACCGTCACGGCAGGACGGTTATGGCCAAGGTAATTGCCGATGCCGCCCCAGCCGATGGTCATGGCGTTGCTCTCGGTGGTGTCGCCCGAGCATACGATGAGGTTCTCGGTGAACCAAGTGAAGCCGTTCTTTTGGAACTCCTGCTGTACGTCGAAAGCGGTCAGATCTTTGTTTTCAGTATCCATTGTTTCGTTGTTTTGTTCCTGTTGCTGAGGACTGGCACAGCCGATGAGGGCAATGCATAGTAGAGTAAATAGGTATGGTTTCATGGAAGAGTGATGTGTTTATTGAAATGCAAAGATAGTAAAAATCAAGATGCATTTCTGTACAATAGGATAAAAACCTACGCCAAAACAACGGTGCCAGAAGCCCTATCATCCCCATTGATAGTGTGTTTTGCGACGCTAAATCGTAACAAATAAGGATATGCAGCGGTCGTTTTACTTCGTATTTTTGTATCCGAAAGGAGAATGAAAAATGGAAGAACAACATCACCATGAACATCATGAACATCATGGGCATCATCACCATCATCATGTAGTGGCCGATAATGGGCAAATGAGAAAAGTCTTATGGGCGTCCATCATATTGAATCTGCTTTTTGTAGGCATTGAAGCTGGTGTAGGCCTATGGCAAAACAGCCTCTCGTTGCTGAGCGACGCTGGCCATAACCTGAGCGATGTGTTCTCGCTGGCCTTGGTGGTCGTCGGACTGCATTTGGTGAAGGTGCACAGCAACGAACGCTACACCTATGGTTACAAGAAAAGCACCATCCTGATCTCGTTGGCCAACGCCCTATTGCTTCTTGTGGCCGTGGGCGTCATTATGGCCGAGAGTGTCCATAAATTACGTGAACCTTCCGCTATCGACGGCACTGTCGTTTCATGGACGGCTGGCGTGGGCATACTCATCAATGGCTTAACGACGCTGCTGCTGATGCGTGGACAGAAGGGCGACCTTAATATCCGCGGAGCCTTCCTTCACATGGCGGCCGATACGCTGGTCAGCATTGGAGTGGTGATAAGCGGCATCGTGATCAAGCGCACGGGCTGGTTTATCATCGACCCGATTGTCAGTTTGGTCATTGCCGTCGTTATCCTTGTTAGCACGTGGGAACTGCTGCGCGACAGCATGCGCCTCGCCTTGGATGGTGTGCCCGAAGGAATCGAGGTCGACGAGGTGGCAGAGACCATGCGCGGCGTGGATCATGTCTCCGATGTTCACCACCTTCATGTCTGGGCGATAAGCACTACAGAGAATGCATTAACGGCCCATGTGGTTGTCGATGATGAGCATGAAGCCTCTGCTGTCCGTAAGGCTTTGAAAGAAGCTTTGCACGAACAAGGTATCCATCATGCTACCATAGAGATTGAAGGAGAAAACGACTGTTGCGATAAAGAATGTTGATTTTAGGCAGGAGATTGCCATTTCGTCAAAATGTTGTATTTTTGCACCAAGTTTGGTTAAGGGAATGCCGTGTGAATCGGCAACAGTGCCCGCTGCTGTAAGCCCGTGTAAGGTCTGTCAAACAAAGCCACTGTCTGGCTCATCCAGATGGGAAGGCGACAGGCTCGGGCGAGTCAGAAGACCTGCCAAACCAAGAGTTCAATTGCAAGCCTTCGGGAACAAGGGCGACGCTAAGCGTGGCAATTAGCATAGCTGCTTGCGATGGTCTTGCATTATTCGTTTAATGCATAAAAACAAATGAGTTATGCGAAAACTTTTATCCTTAACCTTCTCGCTTTTTTTGGCGGTCATGGCTTTTGCCCAGGATCCGGCCACTTTCGAAGATGTTCCACTCGGTAGCGGTGGTATCTGGCAACCCCCTGTTGGCGAAAATGAAATGCCCAGCGGCGGCTGGCTCTTTACCAATTATACCCAATACGGCTATTGGGGTGGTTTTACGGCCTCCAACCGCACGGATTTGAGCCAATCTGGTTTGGATGCCCAGTATACTGCGGCTACAGGCTGTGGCTACGACGGCTCTACCCAATATGCCGTGGCATATACCATGGGCGTGCAGACGGAAGTCTCTGCCGCCGATGGGCAATTGCATACCGTCACGGGCTGCTATGTCACCAACAATCTGTGGACTTATCAGGACATTCTTCTAGGCGGGTATGGCGAGCTACCCTACGGAGGAACTACAGGCAACGACCCTGACTGGTTCAAGGTGACAGCGACAGGTAAGAATGCCAGCGGACAAACTGTGGGTACATTGGATTTCTACCTCGCCGACTATCGATTTGCCAACAACGAGGAAGACTATGTCCTTGATACTTGGGAGTGGTTCGATCTCAGCCCCTTGGGCGATGTGGCTATCATCTCCTTTAGTCTTTCTTCATCAAGAGGGAGTGGCTACAACATGATTACGCCGGCCTATTTCTGCATGGATAACTTCAACGGTGGTGGCGCTGCTCCCGACCTGCCGCCTTATATCGTCAACCCTGTTTCGGACGTGGTCTTCGACGAATATCCGCAGACGCAACAAGTCAACCTCAACGGTGTGGCCACCGACCCCGACGACCCGGATGAGAACATCACCTACAGCATCTCAGCAACTCGAATCCCTCGGCTTTGACGGCCACGATGAGCGGCAAGATCTTGGTCATGACGCGTCAAAATGCCAACCAAGCCACCGCCGACCTCACGATGCGCGCCACCAGCGATGGACAGTCGGTCGACTTCACTGTGCATGTCATCCTTAACGCTGTCATCGATGAGCCACCTTATATCGTCAACCCTGTCTCTGACGTGGTCTTCGACGAGTATCCTCAGACGCAACAAGTCAACCTCAACGGCGTGGCCACCGACCCTGACGACCCAGATGAGAACATCACCTACAGCATCGTCAGCAACTCGAATCCCTCGGCCTTGACGGCTACGATGAGCGGCAAGATCTTGGTCATGACACGCCAAAACGCTAACCAGGCCACGGCTGACCTCACGATGCGCGCCACCAGCGACGGCCAATACGTTAACTTCAACGTGCATGTCATCATCAACGCCGTCGTCGACCTGCCGCCTTACATTGTTACTCCGATTCCAGATGTCGTGATGGACGAGTTCCCCAAGATCGTGTATATCGACCTCAACGGTGCCGCCACCGATCCCGATGACCCTGACGAATTGATTGAATACACCATGCTGTCCAACTCCAACGAAGAGGCTCTTTTGACCTCCATGGATGGCAGGATCCTGATGCTTGAGCGCTTAACGGAAGAACAAGCTGAGGCCGATATTGCGATGCGTGCCACTAGCGACGGACAGTATGTGGATTTCAACATTCATGTGATTATGAACCAGGTAGAAGGCCTAGAGGATGACTTTTATGGCATCAAGGCGTATCCGAATCCCACCGAGGGCCGTTTAACGCTGTCAATTGAGGGCGTTTCTGCTTTTGGCTATCACGTTTTTAGCCATATTGGACAATGCGTCATGAACGGAGAAGTGACTGGCAACGAGAGCTGCCTTGATTTGAGCCATTTGAATAAAGGCATCTATTACATCTCCATCGAATGGGATGATAATATGTTGATAAAGAAAGTGATAGTGAAATAAGGAAAGTACAGCATAGATAGAATTTTGAGTGTGAAGAGACGGCTAGATGAAGGCTGTCTCTTCTTTTTTTTTGAACAAAAAAAGCCGGCAGCTCGCGCCACCGGCACAACAATATGAAAGAAAATAGATTTTAGTTATTACGGTACACTCGCGATAATCACGAGGATATTATTCACAAACATGTTCACGGCGATAGCCAACAGGATGACACCGAAAAACTTACGCAAAATAAAGATAAGATTCTCGCCCAAGATTTTGTGTATCCGGTCCAACTGGCTGATGACGATATAGTCCAACAAGATGTTGAGCAACAAGGCGATGATGATGTTGATGACGGCATAGTCGGCACGCAGTGAGAGCAAGGCGGTCAGCGCGCCAGGACCCGCAATCAAGGGGAAGGCGATGGGGACGATGCTGGCACCACTTTTTCCACCCTCGTTCTTGATGATTTCTCGACCGAGGATCATCTCCACGGCAAGGATGAACAACACGAAAGCTCCCGCCACGGCAAAGGAGGCAGCATCGATGCCGAAGAGTTTCAGCAAGGCATCGCCGGCAAAGAAGAAGGCAAGAAACAGCCCAAGAGCCGTCAGGCAGGCCTGTCCCGCCTTGATAGTCTTGTTCTGCTCCTTCATGCTCATGAAGATAGGGATGGAGCCAAAGATGTCGATGATGGCAGCCATGACGATGAAGGCGCCAAAAATTTCTACGAAGTTGATTTGAGAGAACATAGTTATAATTATAGGATGTTATTCCAAAGGTAATGGAAGTGCGGACCGAAGCGCTTGAAGGCGGCTTCGTCGAGCATCTCCTGGAACTGTGGATGTGCCACCGAGATGATGAGTTTGGCCCGCTCCTGCAACGAGCGTCCATATAAGTTCACCGCACCGTATTCGGTGACGAACCAATGAATGTGGTTACGCGTGGTGACAGCACCTGAACCCAAGTCAAGGGTGGGCACGATTTTGTTGATGCCCTTGCGCGTGGTGGATGGCATGGCGATGATGGCCTTGCCACCTTTGGAACGTGAGGCGCCATAGACGTAGTCAATCTGTCCGCCAACGCCAGAGTAGATGCGTTCGCCCAACGAGTCGGCACACACCTGTCCCGACAGGTCAATCTGGATGCCTGAGTTGATGGAAGTCATCTTGGGCTGTTGGGCAATGATAAAGGGGTCGTTGGTGTATTCCACGTCCATCAGCAGCACCTCATGGTTGCCGTCGATGAAGTCGTAGATTTTCTTCGAACCCATCACGAAGGTGGAAACGATTTTGCCCTTGTTGAGTTTCTTGTTATCGCCCGTGATGACGCCTTTCTTAACAAGCGGCAGAATGCCGTCGGAGAACATCTCGGTATGGATGCCGATGTTTTTATGGTTGTGGAGGCACGAAAGGATGGCGTTGGGTATGGAACCGATGCCCATCTGCAGGCAGGCACCATCTTCTATCAATTCGGCGCAATAGCGACCGATGGTCTTCTCCACCTCGTTGGGCTCAGGCATGTCGACGGTGAGCAAAGGCGTGTCGTCTTCGACAAAGATGTTGATCCTGCTGATGTGAACCAACGCGTCGCCGAAGGTACGAGGCACATGCTTGTTGACCACGGCGATAACAAACTCTGCACTCTCCATGGCAGCAAGGGTGGCATCCACAGACGAGCCTAACGACACATAGCCGAATTTGTCGGGCGGACACACCTGGATCATCGCCACGTTGCATTTGATGTAACGCTCACGATAGAGCTTCGAGGTCTCACCAAGGAACACTGGGATATAATCGGCCAGACCTTTTTGCACGCTCTCGCGCACGTTGGCGCCCACGAAGAAGGCGTTGTGTTGGAAAATACCCTCAAACTCGGGGTTGACGTATGGCGCGGCGCCCTCGGTATGTAGGTGATGAATGTAAACGTTTTTGAGCTCGCCCGCGCGACCTCTGTCGCATAAGGCCTTGACTAAACATTGCGGAACGTTCGAAACCGAACTGATGTGGACGTGATCGCCCGACTTAATGACTTTGACGGCCTCAGCGGCCGTAACTGCTTGATATTGTTTCTTCATAATATGACTAACTTCAATTCCCGGAAGTCTTGTTTAGCGACTTGAGGCAGGTCTTCTGACTGAGGCCTCGCATTGCCGCCTTCCCGAAAGACATGGCTTTCAGTGGCATTCATGGCAAGCGTTGTAGCCATCACAGCAGCGGGAACTGTCCGGGATTCACACCCGATTCCCTATTGAGTCCGTGAGGGACACCACAAATCGACGGCAAAGATACTGCTTTTTCTTTCTGGCGTTACAAAAACGGACGATTATTTTATACCGCCATCAGCACCAGCAATTGCGCTGTGAAAATACGCAAAAACATAGTCAGCGGATATACCGTTGCGTAACCCATGTTGGGGAACTTGCAGCCCTCGGGAGCCACGGTGTTGGCAAAGGCCAGAGTGGGCGGGTCGGTGTGTGCGCCACCAATGAAGCCCATCAAGGTGTAGTAGTTCAACTTCAGGACCAGACGTCCGAAGAGCGTGACCAAAATAGGCGGCACCATGGTGATGATGACACCGTAGACGACCCACATATAGTGCTCTTGCACGGTGGCGACAAACTGTCCTCCAGCGCTTAGACCCACGCCGGCGAGGAAGAGGGCGATGCCCACCTCGCGCAAGGCATGCACGCCTTGACCCTCTGTGAAGTCGGTGCTGAACCAGCCTTTCTTAACGCCAAGCCAGCCACCGATGATGGCGACCACGAGAGGGCCACCTGCCAACCCCAACTTAATGGGTGCTTTCATGCCCACAGGAATCGGGATGGAGCCAATAATAATACCCAAAGCGATAATGACGAAGATGGGGATGAGCAGAAAACCGCCTTTGCCTTTCTTTTCAATGGCAGAGGTCACAGTTGAGGTCTCCAAAGTCGTGGGCTCTTTTGCCAAGTCGATGCGGCAGAGTGGACGCAACAGGATGCAGGTCACAATCATGCCGACCACCGCAAGGGGATAGGCCACGGCATAGCCTGCCGCCAAACGGTCGGCTGCACCTTCAATCCCGATGTCTGTTACTGCCTGCTGGGCTGCCGAGAGTCCCGGTGTGTTGGTGATGGCACCCGTATAGACACCCGCCATATCGGCAAGGTCTTGATGGGCGACTTTGGCAATGATATAGGTGATGAGTACGCCTAGTGCCACGTTGACCAAGGCCATCAAATTCATGGCCAAGCCGCCTTTTTTGAAGGAACGGAAGAAGCCTGGACCTACTTGAAGACCTACAGCCACCACAAAGAGGATCAGGCCGAACTCCTTGATGACATGCAACATCTCGGCATTCAGGCTGACGCCGCACGCGCTGAAAGCGATGCCCACAAAGAGCACCCATGTGATGCCCAATGAGATTTTGGCAATCTTGATTTTGCCCAATAACAATCCTAAGAAAATGGATAAGGCGAGATATAAAACGGTGGGACCTACACCCGAACCAGTGAAAAGATTCAACATGATGATCGTTGGTTTAAAAAATGAATTCTATTGTCGTCTGTCTCTGCCAAACAAGGCACCAATCCACTGACGGTTGAGCCTTGAGATGTTCTGCCGCTTGATGAGTTTCGGACACTCGGCCTCGCAAGCATAGGTGTTGGTGCAGCTGCCAAAACCCAGTTCATCCATCTTGGCGACCATGTTCTTGACACGGTCGGCGGCTTCGATTTGGCCCTGTGGCAACAATGCCAGATGGCTGATTTTGGCACCTACGAACAGCATCGCACTGGCGTTCTTACAGGCAGCCACACAGGCACCGCAACCGATGCAGGATGCAGCGTCCATGGCCATGTCCGCAGCGTGTTTAGGAATGGGGATAGTGTTGGCATCAGGCACGCCACCCGTGGTGGTGCTGATGTAGCCTCCCGCCTGGATGATCTTGTCGAAGGCGGAACGGTCTACCACGAGGTCACGGATGACAGGGAAGGGCTTGGCACGCCAGGGCTCGATCCAGATGTCGTCGCCGTCATTGAACTTGCGCATGTGCAGCTGACATGTGGTGATGCCGTCGTCGTTGCCATGCGGACGGCCGTTGATATAGAGTCCGCACATGCCGCAGATGCCCTCGCGGCAGTCGTTGTCGAAACAGACTGGGTGCGCGATGCGGTCGTTGATGAGTTGCTCGTTTAGGATGTCGAGCATTTCAAGGAAAGAGCAGTCGGGCGAGATGCCATCCAGAGGATAGGTCTCGAAATGGCCCTTGGCACGGGCGTTCTCCTGTCTCCAAATATGTAATGTGAACTTCATGGCTTACTTGTAATTACGGTTGGCGATTTGGATGTGTTCATAGACTAGCGGCTCCTTCTCCATGGTCTCGGGTTGGCCGTGACCTTGGTATTCCCATGCTGCGACGTACATGAAATGTTCGTCGTCGCGGAGAGTCTCGCCGTCTTGGGTCTGGTGCTCAGTGCGGAAATGGCCGCCGCACGACTCCTCGCGATGCATGGCGTCGTCGATGACGAGTTGCGCCAGTTCGAAATAGTCTTCCAAGCGGCATGCTTTCTCCAACTCGGGATTCATTTCATTGGCGTTACCCGGAATGAAGACAGATTTCCAGAACTCGTCTTCCAGTGCTGTAACCAGTTGTTTGGCTTTCGTGAGGCTCTCAGTGTTACGTGCCATGCCGCAGTATTCCCACATGATCTTGCCCAATGCTTTATGGAAATCGTCAACGGTTTTCATGGCATAAGGTCCTTGAGCCTGTCGAAGGGCCGAATTCTTCATCAAATTGTCAATTCTCTGCCGCACCGCCTTTTCCGCTGCATCAAATTCAGGCGAGGTAGATGAAATCTTCCCCACATAAATCTGGTCAGCAAGATAGTTTTGTAAGGTATAAGGCAACACGAAATAACCATCGGCCAAACCTTGCATCAGCGCGGAGGCGCCAAGGCGATTGGCACCGTGGTCGCTGAAGTTGGCTTCACCAGCAGCGAAGAGTCCGGGGATGGTGGCCTGCAGTTCATAGTCAACCCAAAGGCCTCCCATCGTATAGTGGATAGCAGGGTAGATCATCATCGGAGTCTCATAGGGGTTCTCGTCCGTGATCTTTTGGTACATCTGGAAGAGGTTGCCGTATTTCTGCTCCACAACCTCCTTGCCTAGGCGTTGGATGGCATCAGCGAAGTCGAGGTAGACGGCATAGCCTGTGCCTACGCCATAGCCAGCGTCGCAGCGCTCCTTGGCGGCGCGGCTGGCCACATCACGGGGGACGAGGTTGCCGAAGGCGGGATAACGGCGCTCCAGGTAGTAGTCGCGGTTTTCTTCTGGTATCTCGGTGGGTTTCAACTTGCCCGCGCGGATGGCTTCGGCATCTTCTTTCTTTTTTGGCACCCAGATGCGGCCGTCGTTACGCAGACTCTCGCTCATCAGCGTGAGTTTGCTTTGGTAGTCACCGTGGACGGGGATGCATGTCGGGTGGATCTGCACATAGCAGGGGTTGGCGAAAGCGGCTCCCTTGCGGTGGCACACCCAAGCCGCGCTGCCGTTGCTGTTCATGGCATTGGTGGAGAGATAATAGAGGTTGCCGTAGCCGCCAGTGGCGAGCACCACGGCATGAGCGGCATAACGCTCCAAGTCGCCAGTGACGAGGTTGCGGACGATGATGCCTCGGGCGCGGCCGTCAACCACGACCAAGTCCATCATCTCGCTGCGTGTGTGCAGTTTCACCGTGCCTCTGGCAATCTCGCGGCTCAAGGCACCATAGGCACCTAATAATAATTGCTGTCCTGTCTGGCCTTTGGCGTAGAAGGTGCGGCTTACTTGAGCGCCTCCGAAAGAGCGGTTGTCGAGAAGTCCGCCATAGTCGCGGGCGAAAGGCACGCCTTGGGCCACACATTGGTCGATGATGGCACCGCTGACCTCCGCCAAACGATACACGTTGGCTTCGCGGGCGCGATAGTCGCCGCCTTTGATGGTGTCGCGGAAGAGACGTTCCACGCTGTCGCCGTCGTTTTGGTAGTTCTTGGCAGCATTGATGCCGCCTTGGGCAGCGATGCTGTGGGCGCGGCGCGGCGAGTCTTGGATGCAGAAGATGTCGACATTGAAGCCCATGGCACCAAGCGAAGCGGCTGCCGAGGCGCCAGCCAGTCCGGTGCCGACCACGATGATGTCGAGTTTGCGCTTGTTGGCCGGGTTGACCAGTTTCTGCGAGGCTTTATAATTGGTCCATTTCTCGGCGAGCGGACCGGCAGGTATTTTGGAGTCTAGTTTCATATCAAGCGGCTTGAAGGAAGGTTACGATGACAACGGAAGCAAACATAAGGCAGACGACCGTGGCGTAGATGATGCCGATAATCTCGATGGCCTTACCGTATTTATAGTTGTAGAGGCCCAAAGTCTGGAAGATGGCCGCGAAGCCGTGGCGCATGTGGAACCAGACAACGACGAAGAAGATGAGGTAAGCGATGGCGATATGAGGGATTTGGAACTTCGCCCTCGCTTGTTGGTAGAAATCGAGGTTGCCATCCACCCAACCGAGTTTGACGAAAAAGAAATCCGTGAAATGCGCGATGAGTCCCACCAAGAGCAGGATGCCTGTCCAGACTTGCAGTTTCGAGCCCGTGTGCGTCTTGGTGCGCTGGGGCTTTTGGTAGCCTTTGGGACGAGCCATGCGGTTGGTGATGGCCAGCCAGATGGTCAAGACGATGTGGAACAGCAAGGCACCGAACAGTACGATTTCGAAGGCTTTCACGACATAGTTGGTGCCCATGAAATCACAGAAGGCATTGTACCACGCACCACCATCGTTGCGGAGAATAAGCAGGTTGGCCGAGGCATGGAACAACAAGAAGATGCTCAAGAAAGCGCCCAATAGCGCTACGAGGATCTTCTTTGAAATGGAATGTATTTTCGGGAGATTCATTATGGATAAAATTTCTTGGTTAAAACGAACACTACCACGGTTGATGCTGGTTTAAATAGTCATTTTTTGCTTCATTGCCCCAGGATTGAGGCCCAATGGCTCCACCCATGAACTCAAAAGTGCAGTATTCATTATAAGGAATAAACTCAGTGTATTTCATCGCAGAGTGCTTTTCTTCGTCGGTCATGGGACGTGAGTAGATGTTGTAATTGTATAGCACAAATCCTACATAACGGAACATAATGCTCATGCTTTCGGGGGTAGTTTGAGAGTAACGGATGCCTATGCAATCCATTGACTTTAGCCTTTGGCGGATTCCATTAATCTTCTCATCGGTTAATCCTGTCACGGTCATTAAAGAGTCTTTGAGTTGGAGCGCATCCTTTTTCCACCATGAAGCACACTTGTCATTCAAAACATCGTTGACTTGAAACCTATTAAGTTTGTTTCCGTCAAATTCCAACATGACACCACAACTGTCTGCAACAGAGGCTTTAACATAACGATGAAGTTCTTCCATCTCTGTGTGGTGCTTCTCATAATGTTTTCCCATAATGTCGGCATCGCAACGCTGCTTTGGCAACTGCACAAAAAGAAAGATGATGAACAGTAACAAATTGGCAATGCCACAAATGACTGCTGCGCGTTGCCAGTTGTCACGCCGACGCAATCCCATGAAGAAAAACACGATGGATAGGATGATGGCTGGTATCGTCAGCCACCATAGAGCCGCCGCAATCATCGCACCAAAAAGGACATCTTTCCATATCAGGATGATTACCGCCGTAACGATTGGAAATGGAACCAATTTCAATATTTGAAGTAGCGTCTTCATCAGTATTTGGCCTGATTGCTTTTGCCTGCAAAAGTAGTGTTTTTTTCTACAGACGGACAAACGAAAGCAAGAAACCCTTATTTTTGCAATTCATTGACAAAACCATATGAAAGCCATGAAAAAGTTTTTCCTTGTCGGTCTGACGACTTGCATTATAGGATGCTTGCTCTCTTGCGGGTGCAGTTCTTTTACGACGACTGATTCTTCCGAAAACGAGTCTCCCACGACATCCGACTCACCAGTTAAGCCAATAAAAATAACAGGAATGTCCTTGTATGAGCATTATCCGAGGCATTACAAATCCCCAATTGACAGTATCGAATATTCAAGTTTTTCAATCGATACACTCACCATGTTCTATCGATGTGTTTCGGATACCATGCTCGTGGGCTATGCACTCGTTCCTACAGGAATTGACACCCTTCTGCAAGTCATTTGGGTCGGCGATACCAGTTTCGTAAACTTCAAAAAGACGGTTACGATTGAGGATGTGCAACTTGCAGAGAACGCGTTGGCCAAATGTGTATGCTTTGAAGAAGTTGAAAACCAGTTTTTTCACATCAACAAGCGATATGCTGATTATGGAAGACAATATCTCTTTTACTATAACAAGGATGGTGATTTGTGCGTGAATGTGAATTGCAGTTGCGAAAAATACGACCAATTGTTTTCCGAGAGATACAATGTTGTTTTGGACGGCGGTGATTGTTATTGGAACATGAACATCAATTTGAAGAAGAACAGAATCATTAGTTGGTACGTGAATGGGGAAGCCTAAATAATACTTTTTTGGAGTATTACCTATTTGCTATATAATTAACGAATAAACAATCAAAAAATGGAAGCAAAAGAACAAGTGTTAAAAGCCATGCGTGAGGCTGGACAGCCCGTGAACGCTGGCAAAGTGGCCGAAATGACTGGCCTCGACCGCAAAATCGTCGACAAGGCATTTGAAGCCTTGAAGAAGGAAGGCGCCATCGTGTCGCCCGTCCGCTGCAAGTGGGAGCCGGCGAAATAAACCATGCCATCTCTTTTCGAATTTGATGCCGTCATCCTCCAAAATGAGGATATGGACGCTGCCTATGTGGAGGTGCCTTTCGACATCAAGGCGCTGTTCGGCAAAGGGCGGCTGCTGGTCCATGCCACTTTTGACGGAGTGCCTTACGATGGTCAGATTGTGAAGATGGGAACACCATGTCATATCATCGGGGTGCGGAAGGATATCCGTAAGAAGATAGGGAAGGCCTTCGGCGACACGGTGCACGTGACTTTTGTGGAACGATGAACCTGGAAGAACTATTAAAACAACATACAGACCATGCTACAAAAAGGAACCAAAGCCCCTTATTTTGAAGGGCAAGACGAGAATGGTAATACCGTCAAATTGAGCGATTTCGCTGGGAAGAAACTGGTGCTTTATTTCTATCCCAAGGACAGCACCCCGGGCTGCACCGCCGAGGCCTGTGGCTTGCGCGACAATTACGAGCGCTTCCTCTCATTGGGATATAACGTGTTGGGTGTTAGTCGCGATAGCGCCGCCTCGCACCAGCGTTTCATCGCCAAATACAACCTGCCTTTCCATCTTATCTCCGATACCGACTTGACCATTTTGAAGGCATACGAGGCCTGGGGCGAGAAGAAGATGTACGGCAAAGTGACCGAGGGTACGCTGCGCACCACCTATGTCATAGATGAAGAGGGTGTTATTATCGATGCCATCGGGAAGGTGGATACCAAGAACCATACGGCACAGATACTATAAACTATGCGATACTTTGTCCTCGACGCCTTCACCAACCAGCCTTTTGGCGGCAATCCAGCGGGTGTGGTGCTGCTTGATTCGGAGAGCTTTCCTGAAGAGAGTTTGATGCTACAAATCGCAGCCGAGCTGCGCTATTCGGAGACGGCTTTCATCAGACGGGATTCCGAGAAGGAGTTTACTGTCAGGTACTTCACGCCGAAAGCCGAGGTGGATCTGTGCGGTCACGCCACCATCGCCTCTTTTGTTTTGCTGCATCATGAGGGTTTGGCTTCGGGAGAATGTCGGTGCCATACCCAAGCTGGCGATTTAACCGTTGAGGCGGGGGAAAAAGTGATGATGCAAATGGCCACGCCACGCATTGTGAGTACAATCGAAGATACGAATGAGTTGTATAAGGCGTTGGGTGTCAGCAATTATCGGCCAACGATGCCCGTCCAGATTGCTTATTCGGGATTGAACGATATTATGCTGCCTCTGCCTGATGTAGCCACTTTGCAGAACCTGAAACCCGACATGAATGCCGTTGCCGCACTCACCAAGAGATATGATTCGGTCAGTTTTCATGTGTTTGCATTCGCTAACGACGGTTATACCGCTCATGTTCGCGATTTTGCCCCATTGTATGACATCCCCGAGGAATCCGCTACGGGTACCGCCAATGCAGCGCTGACCTATTATCTGCAACAATGCGGATGTCTTGGTGTTGAGGCGGATTGCGCTTTCCTTCAAGGTGAGGCCATGGGTCGACCTTCTGTGGTGGCCACACAAATCCGAAAGGATGGAACCATCTATGTAGGAGGTACAGCGGCCATTGTGGCAAAAGGTGAATTGTGTGTTTAGTCTATGTCCGAACTGAAAACCATATTATCAGTAAGAATCAGCGGAGGCGATGCTCGAGCCTTGGCTGGTGGCGAATTCAAGGAGGAATTGTTTCAGTTGCTCTTTGATGAAGACAAACGCACTTCCGACAATGCTGCTTGGGTGATGACGCACCTGCCCAAAACCGCAGATGCTTGGTTGGCCGAAAGGCAGAACACCCTCATTGATGAAGCCATGCGCACCGAGAGCACCACGAAGCGCCGCCTCATCATGAACCTGTTGGAAAGGACGCCGTTTCAGCAGGATAGCATCCGCACAGACTTCCTCGATTTCTGTTTCAATATCATTCTTTCCGACGAACCCATCGGCGTAAAGACATTGGCCATCAAACTGACATATGCGCAAAGCAAATATTACCCCGAACTACTTGAAGAGTTTAACACCGCGCTCCAGATGATGGAGCCCGAGGCCTTGCCAGCCGCGTTGAAACATATTCGAGGAAAGATGTTAAAAAGGTAGGGCTTATTTTGGTGCTCCTCCGCCAAAGTCATCATATAGGATATTCTCGGGGGCAACGCCGAGATTATCAAGCATATTGACCACAGCGGCGCTCATGGGGCCGGGACCGCACATGTAGTATTCGATGTCCTCGGGGGATTTGTGGTCTTTCAAGTAGGTGTCGTACATCACATTATGCACGAAGCCAGGCGTGTAGGGTACGCCTGCCGCATCGGCGGCGGGGTCGGGGCGGTCCAGGGCGAGGTGGAAATGGAAGTTGGGGAAGTCTTTTTCAAGTTGACGGAAGTCGTCGAGATAGAAGACCTCGTTCAAGGCGCGGGCACCGTAGAAATAGTGCATCTCGCGGTCCCTGACATTCAAGGTGCGGGTCAAATGCATAATCTGTGCGCGTAGCGGTGCCATACCAGCGCCACCGCCGATCCAAATCATCTCTGGAAGCGAGGTCCCTGAGCCCTGAGCCTGTCGAAGGGTCGAAGGGCCGGCCCCATTAGTGTCATGCTCTTTGACATGGAATTCCCCATAAGGTCCCGACATCAGCACCTTGTCGCCAGGTTTCAATGAGAAGATATACGACGAGGCAATGCCTGGGTTGACATTCATGAAGCCAGAGCGATCGGGCTTGAAAGGCGGCGTGGCAATGCGCACGGTGAGCATGAAGACATCGCCCTCGGCGGGATAGTTGGCCATGGAATAGGCGCGCACCGTCGGCTCGGTGTTGACGCAACGGAGGTCAAACATCTTGAACTTCTCCCATGACGGAAGATATTCAGCACCAATGAGTTCCTTGTCAAAATCAGCATAGTTGATCTTGAACTTTGGGATGCGGATTTGGGCATAGGAACCAGGGATAAAGTCCATGTGAACGCCTTCGGGCAGCTGCACCTTGAACTCCTTGATGAAGGTGGCCACATTGCGGTTGCTGACTACCGTGCATTCATATTCCTTGACATCGAGCACCGACTGCGGCACTACGATTTTCAAATCCTCTTTCACTTTCACCTGACAGCCCAAACGCCAGTGGTCTTGAATCTGTTTGCGGGTGAAGAATCCCACCTCGGTAGGCAATATCGTGCCACCGCCTTCCACCACGCGGCATTTGCACTGGCCACAGTTGCCTTTGCCACCGCAGGCCGAAGGCAGAAACACCTTATCTTCGGCCAAGGTGGCCATCAGCGAGCTGCCAGGCTGGACCTCCAGTGTCTTGTCATCGTTGATGGTAATCTTCACCTTGCCTTTAGGCATGAGTTTGTTGCGCACCCAAAGCAACAGGGCAACGAGCAACAACACGATGCCGAGGAAAACTGCGATGCTTAATATCAAGGTGGTGGAGAGATTCATACGCTTACAGTTTTATGCCCATGAAAGCCATAAAGGCGATACCCATCAAACCAGTGATAATAAATGAGATGCCCACGCCTTGCAGGCCTTTGGGAATCTTGGAATAGCGCAGTTTCTCGCGGATGGCGGCGATGGCCACGATGGCCAACAACCAGCCTATACCTGAACCGAGACCGAACACGGCAGCCTCGCCTACATTGCTAAAGCCACGCTCCTGCATGAAGAGCGAGCAACCCAAGATGGCGCAGTTCACTGCAATCAGCGGGAGGAAGATACCCAAGGCGGAATATAATGACGGTGTGAAAGTCTCAATAATCATCTCCAAGATCTGCACGATGGCCGCGATGATGGCAATGAAGATGATATAAGTGAGAAAACTCAAATCGACTGAAGCCCAATTGGGGTTAATCCATGCCAAAGCGCCAGGAGCCAACAAATATTTATTGATTAGGTAGTTGACAGGAACGGTAACGACCAAAACGAAAGTCACGGCAAACCCTAATCCCGCGCTGGTCTTGACGGTCTTCGACACAGCAAGGTAAGAACACATACCCAAAAAGTATGCGAAGATCATGTTGTCGACGAAGACCGATTTTATCAAGAGTTTGAAGAGTTCCATGGCCTTTTAGTTTTGGTTGTTTTCCTGCATCTCAGGATTTCGAGTGCGTTGGATCCATATAATAATGCCTACCACGATGAGGGCCATCGGCGGAAGAATCATCAAGCCGTTGTTCATATAACCAGCTTCGTAAAACGACTGCGGAATGACTTGATAGCCCAACAGTGTCCCCGATCCAAGTAATTCCCTGAAGAACGCCACGATGACAAGAATCAAGCTATATCCCAATCCGTTGCCAAGGCCGTCAAGGAAGGATTCCCAAGGCCCATGGGAGAGTGCAAATGCCTCCAAACGTCCCATAATAATGCAGTTGGTAATGATAAGGCCCACATACACAGAAAGTTGCTTACTGACATCGTAGGCGAAGGCCTTCAAGAACTGGTCAATCAAGATGACCAAAGTGGCCACGACCACCAGTTGCACAATGATGCGGATGCGGTTGGGGATGCCCTTGCGTAACAAGGAGATGATGAAGTTCGACAAGGCTGTCACCACGGTCACGGAGGCACCCATCACTAAGGCGGGCTTCAGCTGGGCGGTCACGGCCAAGCATGAACAGATACCCAGCACCAACACGGTGACGGGGTTGGTCTTTCGCAGGGGTTCTATGATGAGTTTCTTTGCGTTGGCCATGGCTTATTCTCCTCTTTCGGCAAATTTCTTCAGATAGGCCGAATACTTCTCTAATGTATTGTCAATCATTTCTTTCACGCCATTGGATGTCTTGGTGGCTCCCGTGATGGCGTCGAATTCAATGGGAATCGGTTTTCCGTTGCCCATGACCTGTTTGCCAGCAAACTGACCTTGGAACTTCTCGGTCGTGATCTCTCCACCTAAACCCGGGGTCTCCGACTTGTGCCCAAAGGTGGCACCAACCACGGTCTTTCCATCGGCAGCGATGGCGAGGTAACCCCAGATGGGACCCCACAGGCCGTTGCCCTGCATGGGGATGACGCTGGTTTGGCGGTCAATGACAAACACAGGAAGACCTTCGTCGTTATCAGTGGGATTGCCGTTCTCGTCCAAAAGGAATGACGCCGTGCAGTGTTTCTCAAAAAGCCATGCCGCATTTTTGGCGCTGACCTCAGGGATGCCTGCCGCCGTAAGGATGTTGATGCGTTTCTCATTCTTTTTGTTGCGGTCTTGGAAAGGCTGCAGCCATAATGCCGTTGCCGCAAGCAACACCGCCACGACAACGATTAAGATGGTGGCATACAGGAAGATGTGTCCGTTGCTGTTGATGTCTTTTTTCATAGGGCGGAGTTGTTTCGTTGGACAATGGCGCGCTTCTGGCGCTTCTTGATGTTGCGCGCAACGACACAATGGTCGATGAGCGGGGCAAAGCAGTTCATGAGTAGGATGCTGAGCATCATGCCTTCAGGATAGGCAGGGTTGACGACGCGCAGCATTACGGCGAAAATACCGATGAGCAGGCCATAAATCCACTTGCCGGTGTTAGTCTGCGCTGCTGTGACAGGGTCGGTAGCCATGAAGACCGCACCGAACATGAAGCCGCCCATTAGGTAATGGTAGTAGAACGGCAGTTGCATATATTCGTTGGCGCCGATGGCGTTGAACAGCAAGCCCATAAGTCCACCGCCAAGAACGACAGAAAGCATGATGCGCCAGCTGGCGATACCCGTAATCAACAGTAGGATCGCACCGAGTGCGACCGCAATGACAGATGTTTCACAAGTAGAACCAGGAATGGTTCCAATCAGCATCTCCAAAGCAGAGGCCGATGGGCGCATCCCAGCAGCCAGTTCCGCCAATGGCGTGGCGCTCGTGATGGCGTCCGTTCCCCATAAGTCGTTGGCTATCCAAACATTGTCGCCCGACATACGAGTGGGGTAGGCGAAGAACAAGAAAGCGCGCGCCACCAAGGCGGGGTTGAGGAAGTTCATTCCGGTGCCGCCGAAGACCTCCTTGCCGATGATGACGGCAAAGGCGGTGGCGAGGGCAAGTTGCCACAAAGGCGTGGTGACAGGCACAATCATTGGGATGATAAATCCAGTGACGAGGAAGCCTTCGTTCACCTCGTGATGCCGTATCTGGGCAAAGGTGAATTCGATGCCTAAACCAACGATATAAGATACAGCCAGCATGGGCAGCATCCTTAGGAAACCAAACCAAAGGCAATACCACCAACTGGCTGCAGTACCCAGTTCGTAAGGCCAATCCGTGGCGTGGAGCGAGGTCTGGTAGCCGATGTTCCACATGCCGAAGAGCATGGCGGGAACGAGAGCGATGACCACCATAATCATGGCGCGCTTCAGGTCGACGGCATCGCGGACATGGCAGCCTCGCTTGGTGACCCGGTTAGGCGTGAAGGCAAAGGTCTCGAAAGCCTCAAACGTGCTTTGGAGCCAAGCGAATTTGCCGCCTTCAACGAAATTCGGCTTGATTCTATCGATGAAACGACGCAAGTTGTTGAACATCACACAGCCTCCTTTCTCAATTTCTCCAAGGCCTCACGGATGATGGATTGGATGTCGGTTTTCGAGGTGTCGATGAACTCACAAAGGGCGAAGTCTTCTGGCTCAACCTCATAGATGCCCAGGTTCTCCATTAACTCGATATCGCCAACGATGCAAGCTTTGATAAGTTGGGTGGGGTAGATGTCGAAGGGGAAGACCCGCTCGAAGTTGCCCGTGAAGACTAAAGGACGCTCGTCGCCATGAGTGTTGGTGTCGAACTTCCAGAGGTTTTCAAAGCGTGGCAGGGTAATCCCAAAGGGTTTGAAGGTGCTTTTAGGCATGAAACCGCTGAGGAAGGTGCGCGAGAAGCTGAACTTTCTGAAGCCTGGCATCAGCCAGCCCATGAAGTCGTAGTAGTCGCCTTCGGGAAGGATGCTCACCAAATCATTATATGCACCGAGGAAGCCATCGGCGGCGATTTGTGTGCCGCTCAAGACATCACCTGAGATGATGCGGTTTTTCTTTTCTGCATCCTCAGTATCCATCTTGGGATACTCGTTGTTAAGCAGTTGTGCCTTAGTGATTTCCGATAGACAGGCTCCCGCCTTTACGCGGTAATAATGCGCGTTCTTGATGTTTGGTCCAGCCACGGCGATGACCTTTTCGGGTCTGTATGCGCCTGTGCTGACCAATTCGCCCAACACGGCCACGTCCTGGATGTTCATCGTCCATACAACCTCTCCTTTATTGATGGGGTCGATATGGGCAATTTGGGTGCCGATGTTTCCCGACGGGTGAGGGCCTTTGATGAAATGGGTTATTATCCGTGGTGATGAACCTGTGTGTTTACCTTTTCCCAATACATTGGAAAGGTTTTGCCCTGGCCTAAAACAAACATGCACCACGCCATCCGTCAAATGCGTCAACGCCTCAAGGCCTTTTTTAAAAGCCTCTTCTTTGCCTTGCATGACGAAATCATAGTCGGGTGCTAGAGGTGCGCTGCTAAAAGCGCTGACAAAGATGGCCTTGGGCCTGTCGTCGGGGTTGGCGACGGTACCGAAAGGCCGCTGCCTCAGCATCGTCCAAAGGCCACACTGTAGCATGGCTCCTTTGATTTCATCCGTATTCTGCAAAGGAAATGTTGGCGAGGATTTGTAATCCGAGCCGGTTGAACCTGCGGATTTGAAATCCGCCTCTACGACCACCTCCATGAGCTTCCGTTTCTCGCCTCTCACAATGGCTTTCACATGTCCGCCGACGGGCGAAGTGAAGCGGATGCGCTCGTCGTTTTTGTCGCAAAACAAAGCGTCACCAGCATTCACAATAGCGCCTTCCTCGACCAGCAATCGCGGTGTGAGGCCCACAAAATCAGTGGGTTTCACGGCATAGGTGGCGATGCTGCGCGCGTCGGTGAGGCGCAATTCGGCCTTTCCGCCAATGGGTAAGTCAAGACCTTTGCGTATGGTGATGGTGTCAGACATCCCGTCGTAGATTTGCGGCAAAGATATTGTTTTTTTGCGCGTCAACGGCCAAAAAACGATAATAAAAAACCTCTAATTCCGTTTTCTTTCCGTCGTTCGGCATGAATTTTGAACTTTTCTGCAGAACGTAAGAGAGAATTTTGTACTTTCGTCAAAAATTTTGACCTATGAGATCGCGACTAAGATTTTGCTTGATATTAGGTGTTTTGTTTTTGGTAACTAATCCTATATCAGCGCAAAAGCATATCGAAGCCTATGACCCTGAGGCCCTCTTCAACGAAGGAGTCCTGTTGTTTAAAAACCAAGAATATGGCGCCGCGCTTTCCGCTTTCACCCAATATCGTGCTCAAGCCACCGATGCCAAGTCGCAACGCTGTGTCGACGCACAATACTATGAAGCCGTCAGTTCCCTCTATCTCGGTCAGGCCGATGGTCCGGCTAAAATCATTAAGTTCGTGAACGACAATCCAGGCAGCACATGGGCGCGTCATGCCAATTTCTTGTATGCCAACAACCTGTTCCAAAACAAGAAATACAAGGATGCCCTGGCTATTTACGAGAAGACAGATGCTTTCTCCCTCACCACCGATGAGGCGCAGCAGCTGCAGTTCAACATGGGCTATGCCTATTTCCAGACAGGCGACTTGGATAAGGCTATGCCTCTCTTCCATGGCTTGATGATGAATGAGGGCAAATACAAGGATTTCGCTCGTTATTACTATGCACATATTCAATACGTTAAAGAGAAATACAATGATGCGCTAGATAACTTCCGCCGCCTGCGTGTCCATCCCGACTATGCCAAGGTGGTGCCTTCCTATATCATGCAGATAGCCTACCTCAAGGGGGATTATAAGGCGGTGATTGAGGAAGGACCGGGATATATCCAACAAGCCGACAAGAAACGTAAGTCAGAGATGGCTCAAATCGTCGCTGATGCCTATTTCCAACAGAAAGACTACGACAACGCTTTGGAGTATTACCAAATCTATACGAAGAACTTGACCCGTGGCATCTCGCGAGAGGCCTACTATCAGATGGGCGTCAGCAAGATGATGAAGGGCGACTACAAGGGCGCCATCTCCGACCTGCAGAAAGTGGCTGGAAGCAACGACATCCTTGCTCAATATGCCTCGTATTATCTGGCTTCATGTTATGCCAAGACCGATGAACTCAAATACGCGAGGAGCGCATTCTATACCGCTTATTCCGCTGGATTCGACAAGGAACTCAGCAATGAGGCCCTGTTCGACTATGCGAGGCTGAGTCTCATCCCCGGTGCCGACCCCTTCAACGAGGCTGTGGGCCTGCTCGACAGTTTCATCGCCGATTATCCCCGCTCGCCGAGGAAGGCCGAGGCTGAGGAGATGGCCATCTACCTACTGCTCAATGCCAAAGAGAATGACGAGGCCTTGAGTCGTCTTGAAGCGATGCGAAAGAAAAGCTCAGCGTTGCAGACGGTCTATGACGAGCTTTTGTATGCAACGGGTATCGACAACTACCAGAAGGGAAGCTACGACAAGGCACAAGTGTATTTCTCCAAGATCATGAACGGCAAGCAGTCGGCAGCCAACAAGGCGCAGGCCTGTTTCTGGCTGGGTGAGTCGGCCTATCAGCTGGGCGATTTCAACAAGGCGGGGAAGTACCTGAAACAGTTCAAGGAGATGGATGCCGCTGCAGGGCTGCCCGAATACAGCCTGGCCGACTACGATTTGGGCTATATCTACTATCAGAAACCCGATTATGACGCAGCGACGGAACGCTTTAGGAGTTTCATCCGTTTGGCTAGCGAAGACCAAAACGACCTCAAGAACGACGCCTACATCCGTTTGGGTGACTGCCAGTTCATGGAACGTAACTATGACAACGCCATCAACTACTATGATTTGGCCACCCGTGTCGGGAAGCGCAATTCGGATTATGCGCTCTTCCAGCAGGGACTCTGCTATGGCGCCAAAGGCAAGGTGAATCAGAAAATCAATATGCTGAACGACTTGATACAGACCTATCCGAGCACGCCATACTATGAACAGGCTTTGTTTGAGATTGGCAACACCTACCTCGTACATGGCGACAAGCGTTCTGCCATAGCCAACTTTAACCGCTTGATCAAAGACAGGCCTCGTTCGAGCTACACGCGTCAAGCGATGATGAAGGTGGGCATGATTTATTATAACAACAACCAGTACGACCAAGCCCTGACCAATTTGAAGAATCTGGTGGCTTCCTATCCCAATACCGACGAGTCGCGCGAAGCCTTGAGCATCATTCGCAGCATCTATATGGAACAGAACAACCTGGATGAGTATTTCGGCTACGTCAACGCCAACGGCGGTCAGGTGAAGGTGACGCAACAGGATTCCTTGGCGTTCGCCAATGCGGAAGGCTTCTATCTCGACGGTCAATACCAGAAGGCACAGACCGCCCTGCAGTATTACTTCGATAACTTCAAACGGGGCGCCTATCTGCTGAAAGCCCACTACTACGGCCTTGAATGTGCCGAAAGGGTAGGGACGCAAGACCAGGTGGTCGCGCACCTTAATTATATATTGTCGCAACCCGACAACGATTATACCGACAACGCCCTGCTGAAGATGGCACGTATCGAGTATGAGAAGGGCAGCTATGGCAAGGCGGGTGAATACTACGAGCGACTGTCGCGCATCACCGAAGAGCCACTCAAGCGTCTTGAGGCCCTCGAGGGCAGCATGAAGAGCAACTTCTTCCAAGGCAAATACGACAAGGCTATCGAAATGGGGGAGAGCCTGCGCCAGTCGCGCGACTTGACCGAAGATCAGGTCAACCAGATCAACCACATCATGGGCAAGTCGTATTTTGAGAAGGGCAACTACAACGCTGCCATCGAAAAACTCGACAAGAGTGCTCGCAACGACAAGTCAGTGTATGGTGCCGAGAGTGCCTATTACTCCGCCCTGGCTTCCATCAAACTGAAACAATACGACGAGGCCGAGAACAAGGTCTTCGATATCTCGGATAACTTCTCGAAATATGATTACTGGGTCGCCAAGTCGTTCATCGCGCTCGCCGATGTGTATGTGGCCAAGGAGAATTACTTCCAGGCTAAGGAGACACTGCGTAGCGTCATCGACAACTACAAAGGCAGCGACCTGAAACAGGAAGCCCGTGCCAAACTCGCCGAAGTGGAGGGCAAAGAGCCCAAGGTGAGCAACAGCAATGGCATCGAACCTTTAGAAATGGAATAAGCCATGAAAAGAATTGTCATAATAATCACCCTGGCCTTTATGGCCGTCACCGCTTTCGGACAGCATGACGAACAAGTCACAGTGGAAGGCAAGTTCCGGCCTAAAGTCAATAAGGTCAACAAGCTGCAACTGCAACCTGAGACGCCCCAGCCTTCTTACAGATTTCCCAGTTCGGAGGTGACGCCCAAAGATGCGACGCAGAAGTTCGCCCTCGATCTCGAGAAGATAGCCCCTACCGCGTTCGCGGCGAAAAACGACAAACTCTTCGCCCCGACGGAGAACTTCGTTATGGCGGGCATAGGAACGCGGCTCTCGCCGATTTTCCTTTACAAGCATAACTCCATGCTGACCAAACAACTCGGCCTCGGTGTGGGCGTCAAGCATCACTCTTCGTGGCTCAATATCAAGGACTATGCGCCATCGGGCTATATGAACAATGCCTTCGAGGTCAACCTTACGACGAGCCAATTTGACGGCTTCCAGATCGACGGAGGCGTGTTCTACAAAAACGATGTGTACCATTATTATGGCGTCAACCTTGCTGAAACGCCTTTGACGGATGAGCAGATCGAGAAGTATTGCCCACGTCAGGCATACAACAGCATCGGCGGACATGTCGGCCTGAAACCCGCGTCAACGCGTGCGGGCGAACTGAGCCATTCGGGAAGCATGGATTACCAATACACTTTCGATGCATTCAGCTCAAAGGAACACTTCTTGGGTTTGGACTATGGCCTCGGTTATACCGAAACGTGGTGGGGCCCTAAGGAGCGCCCTCAAAAGGTCGGTGTGAACGCGAGTTTCCAATACGACGGCTATGCCCCTGCAGGCTATGTTGAAAACCGTATCTTCTTCAAGGTCAATCCGTTCTTTGAGATGAAAGACGATTTCTACCGCATGCATCTGGGCCTGTGGATGGATGTCGTCGCCGGCGAGGAGTTGGAAGATAGACACTTCGCTCTGCGTCCCGATCTTAGCGGCAGTTTGTTTGTCTTGGGCAAAAAGCTGGAGTTCTACGCTGGACTAAAGGGCGGTCGCAAGTTGATGCGATTCAGCGAAATCGTCGAGGACAACCCCTTTGCTTTCATCTCTTCACATGATGAGGTTCATGTGGTGAGAAACGAAAAACTCTGTTTCGAGGGCGGTGTCAGGACCAATGTTGCCGAAATCGTCGATTTGCACGTGGGCGTGCGCTATCGCCATGTCGATAATGATGCCTTTTATGAGATGGACGATATCGGTCCCGGACAATTGGCAGACCTTTCCCTAGACGACTACTCATATCCTAGACTGTATAATACTTATGGGATCGTCTATGACGAGACGAAGACCGTGTCCGTCTTGGCCGACGCCCGCGTCAAGATGCGCAACAGTCTCACGGCCGATTTGGGTCTGGCCTTCAACAGTTGCTCGCCTGCCATTCAGGAATACGCATGGTATCGCCCCACCACTGAAGCCAAGCTGAAAGTGACCTACGATTACAACGACAAGCTGTCTTTCAATACCACTTTCCTTTATCAAGGTGGACGTTATGCCAAGGTTTCGGATGATGGTCCTTACTGGAAGTATCCCCCTCGGTATCACGCTGAAAAGCTTAAGGATGTTTTCGACCTCAGCATCGGCGCCGACTACAAGGTGAACGACCAAATCACGGCCTTTGCGCTGATTGACAATTTGGCGCACCAAAAGTACCAGCTTTACTACAATTATCCCGTCACCGGCATCCAACTCTTCGCCGGCGTAAAGTTGAAATTCTGAAAGCGCCTTAAATGCCTTAAAAAGCCCCTTCCTGTGGATGGGGCTTTTTCTTTCCCGCGTACGCGAGATAATAAGGTGTTTCAAAAAATTGCCTATTTTTAGCCTCATAGAGCCGTTTTGCCTCAAAAACAAATTTTTCAACTTTTTTGCGCATCGTGCCGAAAAAAAGCGTATCTTTGCACCTTTAATTGAAAAACCCTAAAAATCCTAAAATGACTGAAGAAGAAAAAAGAGAATTGGCAAGCGAAGAATATGGTGCCAGTAAGATCCAGGTGCTTGAAGGCCTGGAGGCCGTGCGTAAGCGCCCGGCTATGTATATCGGCGACGTCCATTTCCGCGGCTTGCATCATCTGGTATATGAAGTGGTCGACAACTCCATCGACGAAGCCATGGCAGGCTATTGCGACAAGATCGACGTCCGCATCCTGCCGGGCAACGCCATCAGTGTGCTCGACAACGGCCGTGGTATCCCCACGGGAATGCACCCCAAAGAACACCGCTCGGCCCTCGAAGTGGTTTTGACTGTGCTGCATGCTGGCGGTAAGTTCGACAAAGGCTCCTATAAGGTGTCTGGTGGTCTGCACGGCGTGGGCGTCAGCTGCGTCAACGCCCTTTCTACGCACCTCACCGCCGAGGTCTATCGCGAAGGCCAGATTTTCAAACAGGAATATGAGTGTGGCAAGCCGATTTATGATGTGAAAGTGGTGGGCACGACCGACAAGAATGGTACCCGCATCACCTTCCAGCCCGACGGCTCCATCTTCCAAACCACGGAATACGACTATAGCACCCTCGCCAACCGTATGCGTGAGTTGGCTTACCTCAACCACGGCATCACCATCCAACTCACCGACGAGCGTGAGAAGATGGAAAACGGCGAATACCGTAGCGAGACCTTCTACTCAGAGAACGGCCTCATCGATTTCATCGCCTATCTCGACGCCAACCGCGAGAAACTCATCCCCGAGCCGATTTCCATCTCAGGCGAGAGAAACGGCGTGCCGGTAGAGATCGCCCTGGAATACAACAACGAGTACAAGGAGAACCTGCACTCCTATGTCAACAATATCAACACCATTGAAGGCGGTACCCACCTCCAAGGCTTCCGCTCAGGTCTCACGCGTTCGTTCAACTCCTATGCTGAGAAGAGCGGTCTGCTGGAGAAGTTGGAGAAACTGAAGGTGAAGATCTCGCCTGATGACTTCCGCGAAGGCTTGACGGCCGTCATCTCGGTGAAGGTGCCGGAGCCTCAGTTTGAAGGCCAGACCAAGACCAAGCTCGGTAACGACGAAGTGATGGGTATCGTCAACAGCATCGTGGGCCAGCAGCTCTCCGACTATCTCGAGGAGCATCCCAAAGAGGCCAAGACCATCTTCGATAAGGTGACCTTGGCGGCCCAAGCACGTCAAGCGGCACGCAACGCCCGTGAGAAGGTGCAACGTAAAGGCGCCCTGTCGGGCTTCAGCCTGCCGGGCAAACTCGCCGACTGCTCCGAGCGCGACCCTGCCAAGACGGAGCTTTACCTCGTCGAGGGTGACTCTGCAGGTGGCTCCGCCAAGCAAGGCCGCGACCGTAACTTCCAGGCTATCCTGCCCCTGCGTGGTAAGATCCTGAATGTGGAAAAAGCCATGGAACACCGCGTGTTCGACAGCGAGGAGATCAAGAACATCTACACCGCCCTTGGCGTCACTATCGGCACCGAGGAGGATAGCAAAGCCTTGAATCTTGAAAAGCTGCGTTACCACAAAGTCATCATCATGACCGATGCTGATGTCGACGGTAGCCACATCACCACACTGATCCTGACCTTCTTCTTCCGCTATATGCGTGAGCTGATCGAGAACGGCTATGTGTATTGCGCTACACCGCCTTTGTACCTCATCAAGCGTGGCACCAAGCCCGTGCGTTACTGCTGGACTGACGAGGAACGCTTTGCCAGCATGGCTGAGCTGACCAAGAACGGCACGGTGAGCGGTTACGACGTGCAGCGTTACAAAGGTCTTGGTGAGATGAACCCCGAGCAACTTTGGGAGACCACCATGGATCCCGCCCACCGCACGCTCCGTCAGGTGACCATCGAAAACGCCATGGAGGCCGACCATATCTTCTCCATGCTGATGGGCGACGAAGTGGCTCCGCGCCGCGAGTTCATCGAGCAGAATGCCACTTACGCCAACATCGACGCTTGATCGTCAGACGTACGACACTATCTAAAGGCCGCTTTTGCGGCCTTTTTTTATGGAAAAAAGATGGCGACCCTCTTGCACAAGTCAAATTTAATCTTGAACTTTGCACAAAAATATAGTGTATGGAAATGTTCAAAAAAGGAGAGAAGATTGGCAAGTATGTCGTCAACTCGTTCATAAAGAAAGGCATTGTGGCTGAGTCGTATACGGTGCTCGGTCCCGACGATATGATGTACTTCATGAAGGTGTTCGACCTCGGGCGCATCCCGCATGAACAGCTTTTCGAAGGCAAGGAGGTCTATGAGATCCAACTCTGCAAGGAGCTGAACTCAGCCGAAGACGTGAATGTCATCCGTTACGTCGACAACGGCGAGATCCGCAAGGGCAATAACGTCTACCACTATCTGGTCACCGAGTACTATCGCGGCATATCGCTCTTTGAGGCGGTCAGGCAAGACGGTCCCTTCGACCTCGAGGACGCCGTCCAAATCACACTCTGTGTGTTGAGTGGCCTCTCGTTTATCCATTCCAGGGCATTGATCCATAACGATATTCGTCCCTCCAACATCATGCTCCAAGAATTGGATGACGGTATGTTGATGCCTACGATCATCGATCTTGGACATATCTCCTATATGGTCAAGGGTCGTCCTACCTTTGTTGACGAGGACCTGATGCCGTATTTCCGTGCCCCCGAGACCTTCCGCGCGGTCTATACCGTGCAAAGCGACATCTTCTCGACGGGTGCGCTGCTTTATTTCCTGCTGTTTGGTAAGTCGCCATGGGAATCGATCGACCTGAGGGAACTTGATGGCGATAAGCAGAAGATTGCTGAAGCGGTGAAGAAAGCGCGTAAACAAGACCTCGTCTTGGAGACGGAGCAGGTGAAGCTGCCCGACTATATGAAAGCCATCCTGCAAAAAGCCTTGGCCAAGAAGCGTAGCGACCGCTTTGTGTCGGCCGCCGATTTTGCTCAGGCGCTGATAGAACAGGTGATGCCGGAGCTGGCCAAGTTGATGGAAGACAACGAGAAAGCCGATGAAGAAGGCATGCAGGAAAGCCCCAATCTGGGACCTACCATCACGGTGAAGAAAGGATCGGGCAGCGGCTTCGACAATGTGACGGGTCGCGACGAACTCAAGGAACAGCTGCGTAAGGAGGTCCTGTTTGCCTTGCAAAACCCCGAGAAAGCAGAGATATATAAACTGCCTGCCATCAATGGCATCCTGCTTTATGGCCCTCCTGGTTGTGGAAAGAGCCTCGTGCTGCAGAGCTTCGCCGAGGAGCTTGGCTTCCACTATTCCCTAATCAAAGGCGCCGAGATGGGCCACATCTATCAGGAAGGCGTGCTCGACAACCTGCAACGCCTCTTTGACGCTGCCGAAATCAAGGCTCCTTTCGTCATCTGTATCGATGAGTTGGAGTTCATCGCACCCAATGCCGGGGAAAAGGAGAACGCCATCACACCACAGGCCTCTGCTCTGTTCGGCATGATGAACGAATGCTCCAAGAAAGGCATCCTCGTCGTGGCCACTTCCAACCGCCCCGACTTGATCAGTCCCGTCATCATGCGTGTGGGTTGCATCGACCGTGTGTTCTTCGTCTCACAGCCTGACTTTGAGGCGCGTAAGGACATCTTCATGGCCCATCTGAAGGATCGCCCCTGCGAAGAACTCGATTTCGACGAGTTGGCTCGTATGTCGGACGACTTCAACGCTGGCGATATCACCGAGACTGTCAACGAAGCCGCCATGACGGCTGCCTACAATAACGTCCCGATATCCCAGAAGATCCTGATCGACGTGCTGAAATACAAGAATCCGACATACTCCACCAAGACGCGCATCGGATTCAACAAAAACTGAAGGAGATGAACGCGAAGACCTGGGTGTCGAGGTATCTGAAGTCACAAGGCATCGTTCCGAAAAAGAACGAGCTGGGACTGAATTTCAGCTACGAAGGCTGGAACTTCCTCCTTTGGGAGGATGCCGACGACCCGTTGTTTTTCCGCCTCATCCTGCCAGGTGTGTTCGATGTGACCGACGACAACTTCGCCGAGGCCATCATGGCTTGCAACAACGTCAACTGGAACTATAAGGTGGTGAAGGCCGTTCTGTATGAGTTTGAGGATGAGCATGACAAGGGCACCTCGGTTTGGATGTGCTTCGAGCAGGTGCTCGACGCCACGCCACAAGTTGAGGAATTGATTCCCCGTGCGGTCCACAGTCTCATCGCCGCCGCCGAGGCGTTTAATAAGGAAATGAATAATGAATGAGTCAGGGTCCCTGAGCCTGTCGAAGGGCCCTGCCTAAATCGTCAACCTCTATGAAAATCAAACTCTTACTATTCTCAATGCTCTTAGCAAACATCGCCGTCGCCCAATATGCTCCCGCTGGCGACAAGATCAAGACACGTTGGGCTGAACAAGTCTCTCCAGAGAATGCCCTACCCGAATATCCTCGCCCCATGATGGTGCGCCCCGAATGGAAGAACCTCAACGGCCTATGGCAATATGCCATCACGGCGAAAGGGGAGAAGGCCCCGCAACAGTATGAGGGCGACATCCTCGTGCCGTTCTGCATCGAGTCGGCACTCTCGGGTGTTCAGAAGGAGGTAGGTCCCGACAATGCTCTGTGGTACCAGAGGACTTTTGCCGTGCCGGGCAATTGGAAAGGCGGCCGTGTGTTGCTGCATTTTGGTGCCGTCGACTGGATGACGGATGTGTGGGTGAACGACATCAAAGTTGGCTCGCACACAGGCGGTTACACTCCATTTACCTTCGACATCACACAAGCCTTGAAAGGCAAACAAAACACCCTCGTCATCCGCGTGTGGGATCCGACCAACGCCAGTTACATCCCTCATGGAAAACAGGTACTCAAGCCTCACGGCATCTTCTATACCGCTGTGACGGGTATCTGGCAGACGGTGTGGCTGGAAAACGTGCCTGAGGATTACATCCAAAACCTCGTCACCACGCCCAACTTCGACAAGGCCACCGTCAACGTGGAGGTGGACTTCTCCAACCCGACCAAGGACGACCTCTATCAGGTGGAGGTGTCGTTTGAAGGCGAGCCCGTGGCATCGGCTAAGGCCATCAACGGACAACCTGTCGAGGTGAACATGCCCGAGGAGTTCCTGCGTTGGACACCCGATCATCCATTCTTGTATGACATGAAAGTCAAGGTGCTGCGTAAGGGTAAAGTGATTGATGAGGTGGACAGTTATTTTGCCATGCGCAGCTTCGGCACACAACGTGACGAAAGCGGAATCGTGCGTCTCACGCTCAATGGCCTTCCCATCTTCCATTTTGGTCCGCTCGACCAAGGTTGGTGGCCCGATGGCCTCTACACCGCACCTACCGACGAGGCATTGGCTTACGACATCCAGAAAACCAAGGACCTGGGCTTTAATATGATTCGTAAGCACGTCAAAGTGGAACCGGCGCGTTGGTACTACCATTGCGATCGTATCGGCATCATCGTTTGGCAGGACATGCCCAGCGGTGGCCGCGGTCCCGAGTGGCAGACCACGCAATACTACCAAGGTCCCGAGAGTATGCGCACGCTCGAATCAGAGGAATGCTATAAGAAGGAGTGGACGGAGATCATCAACAGCCTGAAGTCGGTGCCTTGCATCGGTGTTTGGGTGCCATTCAACGAGTCGTGGGGACAATTCAAGACCCCTGAAATTGTGGAGATGACCAAGAAACTCGACCCGACACGCCTGGTCAATCCTGCTTCGGGCGGCAACTTCTACCAGTGTGGCGACATCCTCGACCTGCACCACTATCCCGACCCCAAGATGGTGCTTTACGACCCGACCCGTGCCACAGTGCTCGGCGAATATGGCGGCATCGGGCGCAAGGTGGAAGGCCACACCTGGGTGAAGGATCAAGGCTGGGGTTATGTGGAGTTTGATACGGAAGAAAAGGTGACCGACACCTATGTGGAATATGCGGAAAAGCTCTACAAGATGGCCTTCCAAGGCTTCTCGGCAGCAGTTTATACACAGACTACTGATTGTGAGACTGAGCTCAACGGCCTGATGACTTACGATAGGGCGGTCGTCAAACTCAATGAGAAGCGGCTGTTACAAATCAATAGGAAGATCAGCCACGCTTTGGCAGAATAAAAAAAAGAGACGCGGTAACGCGTCTCTTTTTTTGTTGAGTAGGTGATGATGATTATTTCATTTCACCAGTGATGGTAATCTGGGTGCCTACGCTGCCAAGATTGTCAATCTGGGCGTGATTGATACGGACCAGAGTGAGCTTTTGACCATAAACAACAGCCAGCATATCGTTGTAGTCAGAGCTGTTGTTGGTGGTGATGTTACGATAGGACTCAACGGCAGTGCCAGTTTCAGCCAGGTTGGTGAAGTAGGCGTTCTTGTCGCTCATGGTAGCAATGCCCTCATAGTCGTCGCCGCTGCACACATAGAGTTGAGCACCGTCGAGGGGCTTAATGGTGGCCATGATGTCCTTGTAGCTGCCAGTCCACTGCAGACCGATTTCTCTCATTTCAGCTTCGGTGATGCCAACGAGGTTAGCGCCCTTGCGGATCCATTCGACCGTCTTGCTGATGAGGGGCTGATCGGGGTTGTTGAGGGTCAGGGTGATGGTGGCGGTGGCGACTTGGCCAGCGGCATCAGTCACAGTGGCGGTGATGACAGAAGTGCCAACGATTTCATCTCTGTCGTACTCATACTTCACTTTGTCGGTGTAAGTGTACTCAGTCATGCCGGTGAGGTCCTTGTTGGCCCATTCGGTATCGTCAACTTTCACGACGAGGGAGACGAGCTCCTTGTTGGTAACGGCGCTGGAAGCCACAACGAAACCGAAGTTGACTTCAGTGTTCACGTCGACGGTGTCAGTAGCCAAGACATAACCATCTTCGCCATTGTAGACCTGGATGGTGGGTTGACCTTCCTTGTTGCAGCTTGCAAAGAAAGCAAGGCTGGCAATGCACACAAGTGCTAAAGCTAATTTCTTCATTTTTTTAATTTGTTTAGTTAAACTTGAGTTATTGTTTAAATGTGTTTTTCTTTCAAAGAACGTTGCAAAGATAGCAAATAGTTTGCCAAACTTTTCAAAACTGCCAAAAAAAACAAAAAAAGCCTGTTTTTGGCAGGCTTTTTTTCTTTAATGCAGTTTCATTTTATTCGATGCAATTAGTCCTCAACGATTGCTTCGTTCGGGCAAGCGCCGGCGCAAGTGCCGCAACCAACGCAGGTATCAGGATCGATGACATAGATGTCGCCTTCCGAAATAGCGCCCACGGGGCATTCGTCAATACATGTGCCGCAAGCAACGCAGCTGTCTGTGATTTTGTAAGCCATAATGTTTTTAATTTTGAGTTTAGTTGTGTTTTCGTGCGGCAAAAATACTACAACTTTCATTCCAATGCTTAAGATTTTGTAATTTTTATGGATTCTAAATAAAAGAAAACCGCAATCGGTTGATTGATAATGCTATACAAAACAGGTGAAGAAGGGCAAAATAAAAAACGTTTTTCTTTAGGTTTGCACCTTTTTATTACGTACCTTTGCAACGAAATCAAAGAGGGGTAGGGGAGCTTTCAAAACGACACCTCGCCACTCTATCTAAGTTATTGTAAATCAATAAATCTAAATTCAGTTAATATGACAGCAAAAAGTAAGGTTGTTCCACTTGAACACGTCGTCATCCGCTTTTCGGGCGACTCGGGCGATGGTATGCAACTTACCGGAAATCTTTTTTCGGATTCAACAGCATTTGCCGGAAACGATTTCGCCACTTTCCCGGACTATCCGGCTGAAATCCGCCCACCGCAAGGTACCGTGGCTGGCGTCTCTGGCTTCCAAGTGCACTTTGGACACAAACCCGTTCACACCACTGGCGACCTCTGCGACGTCCTCGTGGCTATGAACCCCGCCTCCATCAAGGCTAACATGCGCTGGCTCCGTCCTGGAACCATCATCATCTTCGACTCCGACTCAGTGACCGAAAAGGCCCTCGAGAAGGCCGGCTATGCCGATGACCCGACGGTCGACGGCACCCTCGCCGACTATCAGGTGGTCAAAGCCCCCATCTCGGAACTCACCAAAGAGGCCCTGAAGGACTTCGGCATGGACAACAAGTCGATGCTGAAATCGAAGAACATGTTTGCCCTCGGCATCGTGATGTACCTGTTCAACCGCGAACTCGACACCGTTTACAAGTATTTTGAGACCAAGTTCAAAGGCAAGGACCAAGTGATCAAGGCCAACCGCACTGTCCTTGACGCCGGTTACCACTACGCCGACACTTGGGAGCTCTTCACCAATACCTATCGTGTGGAAGCCGCTGATCTCGAAAAGGGCAAGTACCGCAACATCACCGGCAACACCGCCGCCGCATGGGGCTTGATGGCCGCCTCCGAGAAATCGGGCCGCCCGCTCTTCCTTGGTTCGTACCCCATCACTCCTGCCACCGACATCCTTGCCGAGTTGACGAAATACAAGAACCTCAACGTCAAGGCCTATCAGGCTGAAGACGAAATCGCCGGCATCATGTCGTCGATCGGCGCTGCCTACACAGGCTGCATGGCCGTGACGACGACTTCCGGCCCCGGCCTCTCGCTGAAGAGCGAAGCCATGGGTCTCGCCGTGATGACCGAGCTTCCGCTGGTGATCATCGACGTGCAGCGTGGCGGTCCCTCCACGGGTCTGCCCACCAAGATGGAACAGAGCGACCTGATGCAAGCCCTCTACGGCCGTAACGGTGACGCTCCGCTCGTGGTCATCGCTGCCCGCAGCTCTGCCGGTTGCTTCTACACCGCTTACGAAGCCGCCCGTATCGCCATGGAGCACATGACGCCCGTCATCATGCTCTCCGACGGTTCGCTGGGTAACGGCTCCGAGGTGTTCCGCATCCCCAAGATGGCTGACCTGCCGAGCATCACGCCTCCGCTGGCCAAAGCCAATGATCCAGACTATATGCCTTACCGCCGTGACGAGAAATGGCTCCGCCGCGAATGGGCTATCCCGGGCACGCCTGGCCTGCGTCACCGCGTTGGTGGTCTGGAGAAGGAAAACGGCAAGGGCAACCTGTCGACCAACCCTGAGAACCACCAGATCATGACCGAACTCCGTGAGGAGAAGATCAACCGCGTGGCCAACGACATCCCGCTGCAGGAAATCTACGGCGACAAGAACGCTGACCTCCTCGTGGTGAGCTGGGGTGGCACCTTCGGTACCGTCCGCACCGCCGTCGAGGGTCTGATGGAAGAAGGCAAGAGCATCGCTCACGCCCACTTCGACTACATCATGCCGCTGCCGCGCAACACCGAGGAAGTGCTGCAAGGTCACAAGAAGATCGTGGTCTGCGAAATCAACCGCGGCCAATTCGCCAAATACCTGCGCATGAACTTCCCCGAGTACAAGTGCGAGCAATTCAATAAGGTGATGGGCCTGCCGTTCACCATCGGCGAGCTTGAAGCTAAGTTTAACGACCTTTTAAAATAATACGACTATGGAAAATCAGAATATCGAACAAGAGGTCATGCTGACCAAAGAGGATTTTGCAAGCGATCAGGTGGTGAAATGGTGCCCCGGTTGTGGTGACCACGCCATCTTGAAGGCCGTTCAAGACATTTTCCCGAAGTTGGGTAAGAAGAAGGAAGACATCGTTGTCGTTTCTGGCATCGGCTGCTCCTCGCGCTTCCCCTACTACATGAATACCTATGGTTTCCATAGCATCCACGGTCGTGCTGCCGCTGCCGCCACTGGCGTGAAGCTGGCCAACCCGAACCTTAGCGTGTGGATGATCACTGGCGACGGCGACTGCACCGCCATCGGTGGTAACCACTTCATCCACGCCTGCCGTCGTAACATCGACATCAACCTGATCCTGTTCAACAACCGTATCTACGGCATGACCAAGGGTCAGTTCTCGCCCTGCACCTTCCGTGGCACGAAGACCAAGACTTCGCCGCAAGGCACCTACGAAGACCCGTTCAATCCTGGCGAACTCGCCATTGGTGCCAAGGCTACCTTCTTTGCCCGTGGCGTGGATATCAACCCCAAGGAGCTGAGTGAGATCTTC
>JAFYHS010000015.1 GCA_017539045.1 Bacteroidales bacterium | reverse complement strand
ATCTGCCAGAACGCTGGTCACATCAACTGGACCGCTAAGGAAGTTGATGAGAAGCTGAAGAAGATCATGAGCGACATCTACGATCAGTGCGTGAAATACGGTAAGCAAGCCGATGGCACCATCAACTATGTGAAGGGTGCTAACATCGCTGGCTTCATGCGTGTTGCCCACGCCATGATGGCTCAAGGTATCATCTAATTCCAGAGCTAAAAGGTTTTTGCAAGGCGGCTCCAAAGGCCGCCTTGCTTTTTAATAATGCCAAGGTCCCTGAGCCTGTCGAAGGGCCGACAATTAAATATGAAACAAACCACATTATGTTATCTGGAGCGCGGCAGTCAATATCTTATGCTGCACCGCACCAAGAAAGAGAACGACCTCAACCACGACAAATGGCTCGGCGTAGGCGGCAAGTTCGAGGAGGGGGAGAGCCCCGAGGACTGCATGTTGCGCGAGGTGTGGGAGGAGACGGGCTTCACCGTCACGAAATGGCGCTACTGTGGAATTGTCACATTTGTGCACAACATCTACGACGACGAGCACATGCACATCTTCGTCTGCACCGACTGGACGGGCAAGCAGATCGAATGCAACGAGGGCGACTTGGAGTGGATCGAGAAACAACGCTTGCTTGAGCTCACCATGTGGGAAGGCGACAAGATTTTCCTCCGCCTCATCGACGAGAGCCGTCCCTTCTTCTCGTTGAAGTTAACATACGAATACGACACCCTGAAATCGGCCATTTTGGACGGAAAACCGCTGTAAATGAAGTTTTTTTGCATTTTTGGTACGTTTTTTGCAATTTTGCACGTTGTATAATGTACAAAATGAAGAAAAATGACTAAAGTTTTTCGTAATTTTATGATTGTCAGCGGATTGTTTTTGTTTTCGCTGATATCGTGCTCTACATTGTTTGCACAACAGAATTTGATAAATAATGGGGACTTTGAGTCGTATAGCATTTATGGTCAAATAACCCCTCCTTCATATACTGCCTATACTCGTGTGGCAGGTGCTTATGTTGTTGAAGCTGGCCATTATTGTATTGATAATACTACTAGCGGCCATGGCGGAGGTGTCGGTTTTCCTAACCTAAGCGATTCCCATGGGAAATATATGATTGTCAATGGTTGGGGTGGAAGTTCCGCTCCGAGCAAATTTGTATGGAAGCAGACGGTAAATGTTACGCCACAAACTGATTATACATTGTCTTATCGATATGTGACCTTGAATAGGGTCATATATGGACAAATAATTCAGGCCAAATTGCAAGTGAAAATAAATGGAACAAATTTCGGAGGTGTGAATACCCTGCCTACAAATAACAATTGGCATGAGTGGAACAACAATGGTATTAAATGGAATAGTGGTAATTCTACACAAGCAACGATTGAGATTTTTGATGTATATTCAGGAAACGAATATGAGTTGGGCGACGACTTTTGTCTTGATGATATTTCCTTTGTCCCCGATGAGGTATACAGTGTGACTGCAGTTAACGACACATGGCCGTTGGCATGTTACCTGTCACCTGTGAATATTCCAGTTTTAGAGAATGACATCATTTCTCCTAATTTACAAAACCTTTCTATTCAAGTCATGGTGCAACCTTCGCATGGAGAGGCAAATCGTGATAACAATACGATAGAATACATTTGTAATGATGCATCGTTTTCCGGGGTTGATCAGTTTAAGTATCGTGTTGGTTTCGCTGCTCAGAATATATATGATGAAGCTTGGGTCTACGTTACCGTCGAACAAATCCCTGAAGTGTCTAACATTTCCGTTTCTGTGCCGATATGTGCAGGAGGCGCTTTAAACATCCCCACGCCGTCAGTGACCCCAAATGTTCCTGGGCAATGGGAATACAGTTCTACCCAAACCGGTACTTTCCAGGCTTTTGACCCGAACAACATTCCACAGAATATGAATGGCAAGTGGGTGCGTTATACAGCTTCCAACAACTGCGGCGACGGGCACAGCAATGCCGTTCAGATTACCGTTACAGCAGGTCCATCCTTGGGGCAAACGCCTCAAGTACAACCGATTTGTGCAGGAGGGAACTTGAATATCAATGCTCCTACGATTAATCCAAACGGTTCAAGTATTCTTAGTCAAGGTTGGGTGGCCTCACAGATGGAAAATGGGACTTATATTACGTTTAATAACAATAGCTTGAATAATATCCCAGCGACATATAATGGCTGGTATATCCGCTATATGGTTGAAGGTAGCTGCGGTTATGTCTATAGCAACCCCGCCCGTCAGCTAACGGTGAACGTAGCGCCTTCCAACGTTGGCGCATTGACGGCCCCCGACGCCATCTGTTCCGGTGACGACCTCGAGGTGACTGCACCGACCTTTGACGGCACGGGCAATGGGGTTTGGGAAATCTGCCAGACGCAAAACGGCACTTATCAATCCTTCAGCATTCAGAACGTTCCTGCTACCTATAATAACTGGTATTTGCATTACAAAGTCAGCAACAGCTGCGGCAGCGCGACCAGTAATGCCGTCCAAATCCATGTGAACGACGCGCCTACCATTGCTACACCAACCACGCCATCAGCCATCTGTGCAGGGGGTAGCTTCAACCTGGTTGTGCCTTCCATCCAAAGCAATGGATTCAGTATCACCGACCAAGGATGGCAGATTGCTTCCACGCAGAATGGTACATACAATAGCTTTAACAACAATAACGTCCAATATTCATCCAATGGTTATTGGATCCGCTATTATGCCGTGAATGAGTGTGGCGAAACGCACAGCGCATCTGTGCAAGTCACGGTGAACGACGTGCCTGTAGTGGGCAACATCGCGGTACCCGCTGGGATATGTGCCGGCCAGTCATTCAACCTTACCGCTCCCACGGTGCAATGGCGTCATACCAATCAAGGTACGGGAAGTTGGGAGATTCAAGTCAACGGGGTGTGGCAAACATTGAACAACAGCAATATCCCATTCGCTTATAATGGTTGCAATATCCGTTACAAGGCTGTGAATGGATGCGGGACGAGTTACTCTTCCAATGTTGTGCAAGTGACAGTATATTCCACTGATCCCATCGACGAAGGTGTGATAACCGCTTGCGATGCCATATACCATCATGGTGTATATTGCAATCAAAATGGCGCTTATGTGGCAGACTCTGTTACTGCAAATGGCTGCACCATTCAGGTGTCATGGCAATTCACTTTGAGTGAGTCGTACACGGAGACAGTGCCAATCGAGGAATGTGAGTCGTACTACTGGCCAAAGACGGAGATGACCTATTATACTTCAGGTACCTACTTCTATAACTTCTACAGCAATGATCCGCTTATTTGTGATAGTGCTTTTACTTTGGAGTTGACCATCAACAATGCTCCCGAAATTCTTGAGAATCTAGAAGCGCCCCAATCAGTTTGTGTAGGCAGCCCTCTGGCGGTGAGTGTGCCTCAGTATTCGATGAACCATACCAACGGTGATGCTCATTGGGAGTACGCCACCTCTGCAAATGGACCTTTCGTACCTTTTGATCCTTCTGTCAACAACTTTAGTTATGGCACCTATTATCTGCGTTATGCTGTTTCGAATGAATGTGGTAGTGCCAATAGTAATGTGGTCACTTTCCATGTTAACGACGTGCCAGAGGCTAATATGCAGCTCTCGGCCATTCAGGTCTGTGAAGGCGAGACGTTGACGCTGCCCACAGAGAATGTGGTATGGCACAATGACAATGAGAATGATCGGGTCGCCCAATGGCAAATGTCGCCGACACAAAATGGCACATATGCGCCCATCGACCCCTCTATGCCTATGCAGGCAAGCCATAGTGGCAATTGGCTTCGTTTTGTTGCACAAAATAGTTGTGGTTCCGATATAGTGGGACCGGTCATGATTACGGTAGTGACATCGGAAGACCAATGGCTCGATCCCATCACGGCATGCGATGTCTATATGCTGGAGTCGGGACAAGTTATCACGGAAAGCACGGTCGTAGATTATGAAGTGCTGGAACCTTGCTTCCATGTCAATCATCAGCCTATTATCATCAACCATAGCGATTATGTGGTGGAGCCCATTACCTCTTGTCACGATGAGTTTGAATGGCATGGCATGACCTTCTACAGGTCAGAGCAGACACAGTATGCCAGTGTTTCATTGACCAACGTCTATGGCTGTGACAGTATCGTTGAGCTGCAGCTCGATTTTGGCGATTATGCCAAGGTTACAGAGCAGCGTTTCGCATGCAATTTCTATGAATGGCCGCGAAAACCAGGGTCGTATTATACTGAGAGCCAGCTAGATTCGCTTTTCATCCCAGGAAACGATGTGGTATGCGACTCCATTATCTATCTGGATCTTTCGTTAGGTCAGACCTACGAGTTGGAAGGTGAGCCGATGTTTGAGTGTAGTGGTTTTGTTTGGCATGGCGTGCCTTATTATGAAGATGCCATTGTCTACGATTCTTTGCAGACTGTGGGGACGCATTGCGACAGTATTATAGCCTATCAGCTGACCATTATTCCGCCCATTGAGAATGATACAAGCATGGTCTCGTGCCATGCAGTTTGGTGGAACGGACACTATTTTGAGAATGAAGGTGATGAATACACCCATGTGTATGTTTCGCAATATGGTTGTGACAGCATCGTCACTATGCACTTCAGCTTGGCCGATGTGATTGAGCAACATGTCGACACGTTGGCTTGCGATCCGTTCGACTGGTATGGGCATCATTTTGAGGGTGACGGACAGTCGTCGCACACCTTCCAGACGCTTCAAGGCTGTGATAGCACGGTGTATCTGAACGTGACCTTTAATCAGACGGAGATACAGTCCAATAGCGTCTCCGCTTGTAACAGCTATGTAATCGATGGCGTCGTCTATGATCAGCCAGGCTTCTATCAAATTTATTACGATACCGTGTATTCGCCCAATGGCTGTATCGGTAGCGTGCAACTCCTGAATCTGACCGTCAACGATTCTGAACTGATGGGTGCCATCAGCGGCAGTGCGAATGTGTTTGTGGCTTCCAATATCATCAGCGGCATCTATCGTTACGAAGTGGACGCCGCTGGCGTAGAGGGCGACATCGTCTGGTCCATCTCCAACCCGGATTGGCAGATAGTAGAGGCACAGGATTATTATTGCCTCGTGTTTGTGGGCACGCCAGGGTCGGCCACCTTGACGGCGCATTTTAATACTACTGACTGTGGCGAGATGGAACGTGAATTCATCATCAACGCAGGCTTCTTCGACGTGAACGAACATGCGTTTGAAGTCAAGTTATTCCCCAATCCTACCAAAGGCACGGTGACTATTGAGGCCGAAGGCATCGAAGCCATCCGCTTGACCAATATGATGGGACAGGTGCTCGATAGCCGCGACTACGGCCGTTCGGACAGTGTGATGCTGAACCTGACTGGTTATGCGCCATCGGTCTATCTGATAGAAATAAAGACGGTTAATGGACTGGTGAAGAAACGTCTGGTCTTATGCCGATAAGTTGAACCTATTTTTATGAAAATAGGAGAGAACAAAGGTAATATTTAGTATTTTTGCGCGCAGGAGTAATAGTTATGAGAAAAAGGTTTTTGCTTACCCTCTTGTTGGTTTTTTCGGCTGTGTGCGCCTTCGCCCAACCCGTTACCATCAATCCGCCTTCGGCCACGATTCAGCCTGGTGGGTCGGTGACACTGACGGCCTCGGGAGCCACCTATTACCAATGGTCGCCAGCAACTGGACTTTCAGTCACTGATCGACCTGAGACGGTAGCTTCGCCCACGGTGACTACCACATACACATGTACGGGATTCGCCCCAGGAGCGGAGAGCGTTGTCAATGGTGATTTCGAGCAAGGCAATGTGGGTTTCACCTCGGCTTATCAATACAATACCAACTTATGGGGCGAGGGTACTTATTATGTGGATAGCGATGCAAGCCTTCATCACGAGAGTTTCGCTGGGTATGGCCACAATGGTGGAAACTTCATGATTGTTAATGGTGCAACCAGTCCTGGAACAAATGTGTGGACGGAGCAAATCACGGTAGTGCCCAATACCCAATATGCTTTTTCCACTTGGGCTTGCAATGTCAGTGTTGGCGATCCTGATCAAGTGGCTTTGTTGCAGTTCAGCATCAATGGCGTGCAATTGGGTCCCATTTTCTCGGCCCCTAACCAGTTAAACACATGGAACCAGTTTTATGAGTTGTGGAATAGTGGAAATGCAACTACGGCAACCATCACCATCCTTAACCAAAACACTGTGGCTGGTGGCAACGACTTCGGCTTGGACGATATCTCTTTTCGTCAACTTGTGCCAGTGGGTAGCCCGACATGCACTGTCTATGTGGGCAGTATGACGGCCTCGGCTAGCGCCGATGACTATGAGCTTTGTGAGGGCGAATCCACCACTTTGCACGTCACACCCGTGAACGGCTCGGGCCATTACACCTACAGCTGGACACCCGCCAATACCCTGAGCAATCCCACCGCACAGCATCCAGTGGCTACCCCGCCCTTGGGTTCGACAAGATACACCTGTCATGTGACCGATGTCGATTGGGGCACCACCCAAGATGCCAGCGTCACAGTCGTGGTGCATCCCAACGTAGAGGTCCAGCTCGCAGAAGCCATCTGCGCGAATGAGGTGTATGATTTCTTTGGCGATGAGCTGACGACATCGGGCGAATATGAGCACATGCTTCAAACCCCATTTGGGTGCGACAGCCTCATCCGTCTTAACCTTACCGTCTATCCACCCAACGACACCACCATTGTCGATCCTAGCATCTGCGTCGGTGATTCCTATGATTTCCATGGCACATTATACAACCAAGACGGACAGATTGCCTATTTCGACACTGTGGATTACCATGGCTGCCTGAAGGTGGAAAAACTCGTGCTCACTGTCGACGAGTATCAGATGCCTCCCGTGGTTCATCAGTATGAATGCTATGCGCATGGCACGGTCCCAGCATGGACCTGGGACAAGACCGGGGTCACCTATCATGAAGATACCTACGATGAGATCATCCTTGACGACCCGAATGGCGGCTGCCCCATCAGACACCGCCTCGACCTTCGTTTCCATGAAGAGTTTTACCAAGAGGAATCGAGGGTGGTTTGCGACTCCTATTACTGGCCTATCACTGGGGAGACCTATACTGAGAGTCAGGATTGGATAGAGAGGACCTTCCACCACGTCTTTGGCGACACAGAATGCGACAGCACCTATGTGCTTCATCTTGAGATTGGAGAATATGAGACGAATGAGTTCACGGTGCCTTACGACGAGAGCTGTGACAGCTATTACTGGGGCACGGGCGGATTGGAATACCAAACCGGTGATGAATACGACCCCGAAGACCACGTCTTCACCCAGTCGGGTACCTATCACAGGACTTACTTCAATGGACTTGGTTGCGACAGCATTGTGACCATGAACGTGCAATTTGATTACACGCCGAATCCCACAGAGATTTATCCCATGGACCCCAACAACCTGGCTCCGCATTGGGTCATCACCGCCACCGAGTTCCAAATCAATTCATATGATTTCGCCATGTGGGACCAGAATCCCCACTGCAGTTGGGATAGCGTGACATGGAACTTCGTGGAGCCCGTGACTTGGGTGCTCGAGCCTTTTGGCGAGAAGCACCAGTGCTGCAAGGTGTATGTGCTCAACCATGTTGACGACACCGTGTGGATCGAGGCGCGGGCCTTCAACCGTTGTGCGCCTGAAGAAGGCGTGTCGCAACGGTATTGGCTGGTGTGCTCGTTCTATGGCATCGAAGAAGGCGACGGGTTGACGCATGCCAATATGGAGGTGTCGCCTAATCCTAACAATGGTCAAATGGACCTTCGCTTGGACCATCTCACAGGATTGATTGAGTTCAAGGTGTATGATATGACGGGCCGGGTAATAGACCAGTTCCAGGTGCATAATGATTTGGAATATAACACCATACAATATAATCTAAGAAATGACGTTGGAGGTGTATATGTCTTCGTGGCTACAAGTAAGGAAGGCATCGTGACGAAGAAAGTGGTCGTTACTAAATAGAAAGGACTATGAAATACAAAAGCAAAATATGGGCCTTGGGGCTTCTGATTGCAGGAGGTTTGTTGTTGGGTTCCTGCACCAAAAACGATGACAATACCATCGCCCTTATCGGGACGGAGTATTATATTGACGATATCCTGGCCGTGGTTTCCGACTCGGCGTTTTTGGCCGATTTTGGTTCATATCCCCATGGCTATATTCCGCCTAAGATCGAAGGCTCCTACGTGATGGATCCCAAACAAAGGGTTTATTCGAATATCCAGGGTTGGCCTTTAACCATTGTGGAGCCTAATGTGTATTTGCGTTTTGGCAAACAACACAATGGAGTGGCGGTCATGGACCTGAATGAAGCCACCGAACAGGTCACTGACACCGTTTTCGTGATGGGTAGTAACGATGACTTCACGGTCTATTTCGTTGAAAACAAGGCGTATGATGTACCTTTTGACAACACCACCTATCATGTGAAGATGAAGCGAGGCATCATCATGAAAGGCAAAGTGGCTGAGACGGGTTTGGAAAACTTCCGTCTGGCATCGGTCATCATGCAGATTGAAGACAATTCGAATGGGGCATTGAGCCAGTATCCTGTCGGCTCCTATTTCATCTACAAGGATGGGGATAACCTGGCGGAGAGTTTTGAATGGTAATAAATGAAACGATGAAAAGATATTTGATAATCATAGGAATCCTGTTGGCGTTGAGCCCGTTCTCTATGGGCCAGATGTCCTCGAGTAAGGCTCAGGAGAAGAACCATGTCGCCATCGGCATCAAAGGGGGCGTGAACATGCCTAGGATGTACTATTATAACAACACTGCGTTGCAGAAGCTTCCTCAGAACGATACCATTACGTTGATGGGTGGCTTGTTTGTAGACATTCCTTTGGGACGGTATCTATGGCTTTCGCCCGAGGTGGCTTATTTGGAACGCGGCACGGATATGACCTACCAGCACCAAGGCTCAGGGGCTGATGTGCATTATGCCTTAAGAGCCTCCTATGCCGATTTTAGGCTCCCGCTGGAAGTGTCCCTGCCTGTCAAGCCCTATTTGCAACCTTACCTCGTGGTGGGTGCGGAAGTGGGTATGCGACTCTTCGGAAAGATCCATCTCGACAGGACGGATCCCATTGCCTTTGATGAGACCATCGATGTAGGCGACGCCAACTTGGCTATGATTCACGCTGGTGCCTTTGTGGGTGTTGGCATCCGTAGTCTCATCGGTGTGGGAAGCCGTCATATCCTCTTCAAGCTTAGCGCAACGGTGCATCAGGGCTTGCTCGACAGCTATGGTGCCGCCGAGAAGGAAGGCAGCGTGCCTGCCACCAATGTCAATGCCTATCAGATCACGGGCCAACGTTTGCCCCAAGGTCTTGAAGTCACACTAGGGGTGGCCATTCCCTTGGAGAAGCAGCTTGACGACGCCTGTGCCACCTTCGCTAAAGACCGTTACCGTCGTCGTGGCAGTAGAGGCCATTTGTTCGGATACTGATAAAGATTTCGTATCTTTGCCGCCTGTTTTAGGTTATGCGTTTCCTCTATCCCAATATGCTTTGGGGCCTGTTTGCCCTGCTGATTCCCATTCTCATCCACCTGTTCAATTTCAGGCGGCATAAGCTGGTGTATTTCAGCAACACCGCCGTGTTGCGAAGCATACAGCAGGAAAACGCCAAGACGAGGAAACTGAAATATCTCATCACCCTTTTGTTGCGTTGCATTTTTATTGCGGCCTTGGTGCTGGCTTTCGCCTTCCCATACAAGCCTGAGAAACAGCTGAACGTCAATGCGGAGAACAACCTCGTCGGCATTTACATCGACAACTCGATGAGCATGAAAGGCCAGTCGCAGCGGACGACCATGCTTGAAGATGCACGACAATCGGCACGTGACCTGGTGCACAAACTCAGTCCGTCGAGCCGTTACTTGCTGATGACCAACAGTTTCGAGATCCAGAACGAATACCCGATGAACCAGGAGGAGATGCTCGATCAACTCGACCGCATGAACCCTGACGGTGCGCCTGCACCGATGGGTGAGGTTGTCGACCGCTTTGAGATGCTAGGCAAGCAGCATGGCTTTGAGACTTCTACCTTGTTCGTCTATTCCGATTTCCAAAAGAATACCTTTGACTTGTCCGCGGCTAAGGCCGACACGACGATTCAAGTGGTCGTCGTCCCAATGGTGCCCGAGTTCAAGACGAACTTATACATCGACTCGGTGTGGCTGGCGTCGCCCATCGTGCAATCCGGTTTGACCAACGACCTGATGGTGCGCGTCGTTAACCAAGGCGACAAGGAGGTGAAAGGCCTTCCCGTCAACTTCACAATGAACGGCAACATGGCAGCTTCGACGACGGTCGATTTGGAGAAAAACGGCACGGCTGAACTCACGATGCAGTTTGTGGTGGAACGCAACGGCGAACAGCAATGCAGCGTTTCGCTGATGGACCACCCCATCACTTTCGACGACAGCTACAACTTTGTGTTGAGCGTGAAGCCCAGCCTGTCAGTGTTGGAGTTGGGCACGGAAAAGTCCAACTGTGCCATGATTTTTGAGGATGACGACCAGTTCCGCTATACCTTGATGGAGCCCTCGCGCTTCGACTTGGCTGCGATAGCCCAGGCACAACTGCTCATTGTCAACGAGACGGCGAAGCTGAACGAGACTCTGCAACAGACCTTGTTGGATGCTGTTTCAGAAGGTGCCAGCCTGATGGTGTTCCCCTCGATTGATGACCCCAAAAGCAACAACTTTCTCTATGGGAAGCTTGGACTTACCTTGATGGAAGCCGATACCAACGCCACGGCGGTGGAGGACTTGGCCATGCACCACGCTTTCTTCAACGACATGATCCTCGATATGCCCCAACATCCTGACCTGCCCAAGGTGAAACGTCATCTGAGACTCCGTTCCAATGGCGTCCCGACAACCTTGCTGACATTGAAGAATAGCGATCCGTTGCTGCTGTCTGAGGCAGTGGGGAAGGGGCAAGTCTTCGTGATGGCCACGGCACTTAACCCCAAGTGGAGTGACTTTGCAGACAATGCCCTCTTTGTCCCGACGATGGTCAAGGCGGCCTTCATGGGCGGCAAGATGGGGCGCTTGTCCTATACCATTGGAACGGACAAGATGCTGGTGCTGAACGATATGAGCCTCGAAGGCGACCATCGTTTCCTCTTCGCCAACGAGGACCGCAGCTTCGAACTGATGCCCGCTTCGGAGGTGCGTAACGGCAAAGTCTATCTCTATCTGAACGATAACCTGCCAGCAGCGGGATTCTATGACCTGCTGGTGAATGACACCGTGAACCGTGTCACGGCTTGGAACGAGAGCCGTGTGGAGTCGAAGATGGTCTTCGCCGACCGTGACGACATCGAGCCACAGTTCAAGAAGGCTGGCTTTAACGTGGCCGCCGTTTTCGACACCTCCGATTTCGCCAATGCTGACCTCGTAGAGGCTATGGCACACCAATCCTCACAGTGGAAGCTGTTTGCGTTGATTGCGTTGTTGGCTTTGCTCGGAGAAATTTTGGTTTTGAGGTTCTGGAAGTGATGTTTCCTAGGTGTGGCGTATGACGCGAGGGTTGCACCACTCGCAGGACATCGAGACTGCAGCGTTGCACACTGGATGTTTGGGATTAGCGGAGGTTGCACCACCGCTTGACATCGGGTCGCCCTTTCAGGGCTCGTTTGAAATTAAATAGAACATAATATGAAAACTCCTGCATTATTCAAGGAATACATCTGGTTGGTGAACACCATTCACAGCGCTAAGCGGATTTCGTTTGCTGAAATCAATGAGAAGTGGTTGCGGACGGAGATGAGCGAAGGCATATCATTGAGCCGGACCACTTTCAACCGTCACAAGGATGCCATAGAGGACATCTTCGGCATCTATATCGACTGCGATAGGAAGGACGACTACCGTTATTTCATCGGCAATGAGGAAGTGCTGCATGAGGACTCGGTGCAGAATTGGATGCTTTCCACCCTGACGGTGAACAATCTCATTAGCGAGAGTATGAGTCTGCAAAACCGTATCGTATTGGAGAACATTCCTTCCAATGGCGAACTGTTGGAGCGGGTGCTTCGTGCCATGAATGAAGGAAAGAAAGTTACAGTGCGGTATCGTCGTTATCAAGCGACGGAGTCGAGATTGTTTTCTTTGGCGCCCTATTGCATCAAGTTGTTCAGGCAAAGATGGTACTTGTTAGGGCGTTTTGGCGATGGTGGCTTTGCCATATTCTCATTTGACCGTATGGAAGACATTGTTATTTCGGAAGAGTCCTTCAAGATGGATCCCGATTTCGATGCATCGGAGTTCTTTGGTGAGTGCTATGGTGTAGTCATTGGTGATGGCAGTCAGCCAGTGCGTGTTGTCATACGAGCCTTTGGCGTGGAGAGGTATTATCTCCGTGACTTACCCTTGCACCATACACAGAAAGAAATTCAAGCTTCTGACGAGCAGGACTATGCCGATTTCGAGCTTTTCATACGTCCTACAACCGATTTCAAAGGACAACTGCTTTCGCGTGGTGCCTGTCTGAAAATCATGGAGCCTCAATGGTTGGCTGATGAAATTCGGCAATGGCACGAGGATTCTGCAAAAATCTATCAAGAAAAGTGAAAAAAACTTGAACTTGTACCATGATTTGGAACAAGTGGCTTCTATTTTTGCCTCGTAATTCGATGTTAAACCATTTAAAACGTAACAAAAATGAAAGCACACAACCTCTATTTCATGGATTGCCACTTGGCTGGCCGCAAGTATCACGATGCAGACCTCGTTTGGAATGATCTCAAAGTTGGTCAATCTGTTCGCCTTGAACGTGAGCTTCAGAATCCTTATGATGCCAACGCTGTTCAAGTTATCTTCAACAAGGAAGGTGAGGACTTCTTGCTGGGTTATCTTCCTCACAACGACAATCAGAAAGTGTCATCTTTTCTTGAAATGGGTTGGGATGATATTTTCGACTGCCGTATCTCCAAACTGAATTCAGACATGCATCCTGAACAGCAGGTGCAGTTGACGATAAGGATTAAACGTAAAGAACAATAGAAAACCGCTGCAATAATTTGCTATACCCGATGACGAAGCTACTCGGCTAAAGGGGCAGTTGACGAATGGCAAAAGAAACAATAAAGAATTAAGTATTATTACAAACAACCAATAATATAAGCCCTGGGAGTTCTAAGACTTATCGAGATGACAAACAAAACGATTTCATTCCAATGATACGAGATTAATAATAATGGAAAGAGAAGTAAACAACAGATCTATAATAGCTGTTTTCTTGGCACAGCCAGAAAGGTTTGAAGAGCTTCTTAAAGAAGGTCTTTTCGATGGTGCTCTCTTGAAAGATATAGGAGGCTTCTCGAAACCATTCTCTATTTGGAGAATCTCGCAATGCTGGGAGATGTTGGCTGATCCCAATGACTTTATTGAAATAGCTAGACCTGACGTGGAAGACTTCAAAAAGCGCAATGATAGAATCATCGAGATATTTAAAAAAGAGCTGGGAGTGGATTTTACGCCCATTGATTACCAGTCCTATCACGATGACTTTTATTGTGCCGACCCAAACTGTACACCGGAAGATATTCTATTGATAAAATCGGCACATGAGATGCTAAATATGGGATTTCGCAAGATTGACATCGACTTGTATTGTGCGGTTGCCAAGTTCAATTTTGGTGAGACGAAAATGCTGCTTGAAAATGGAGCCGATCCTACCGTCTGGCTTTTTAACGAGTCTGGATTTCAAGTGGAAGACTATATTAGGATAGAATCTTCTTTGCTTGACTACAATTTACAGCACTTTTTCCCGATATGTAAAGAGGGGGTAATTATTGAAAGGCAAGATATACACGATTTATTTGGCCGAGCGGCATACGAAACCATGAAGCTATGGATCAAGAAGAACGTCAAAGGAATCAATATTAAGGATGGACTCTATGAATAGCATAGACTATGACCGCTTGCGTGAGATGATATCCCGTTGTCAGTGGACGTTTGCAAAGACGATGCCCCAGTGTCCCCACGAGTACATTGTCCGAGGCAAATGTCCACTGACCGAAGAGGAGTTCCTCTATTTTGTCGATGTGCAGCGTCGATTCGGAGTCTACGAACGCTGGGGCAAATACAACTTCCCTTATCTTCATATAGACGGGTATAAATATTGGACTATGGGGCATTCGTATGAGAATACGATTATTATTAACAGAGCGAAAGAATGAGAGTGTTGAAAAAAAACGTAGTTTTGCACAATGACAAATAAATAGCAATATGAGCAAAATAACCGGCAAAGAGTATCCAATCAGCGATATTTTCACATCAAAATTTGAATACCACATTCCCTCGTATCAGCGTCCATACGCTTGGGAAAAAGAACAAGCGGAAACGTTGTTTGATGATCTGCTTGATTTTTATCAGAATCAACCAAAGGACGATAACTATTTTTTAGGTAGTATTGTGTTAATTAAAGAAGATGACGAGAACAAACCATTGTCCTACGTTATTGATGGGCAACAGCGCTTGACCTCATTAACTATTTTTTTATCTGTTGTTGCATCTGAATTAGATGATACTGATGCACGTTCAGAGATAGAAAGCTATCTTTTTGAACCAGGTAAAAAATTCAAAGGACTGAAACCTCAACCAAGGCTCTTTCTTAGGCCAAAAGAAAAGGACTTCTTTAGGTACTATATTCAAGAGGTAAGAGTTGAAGATTTGTTGGCTCTTAAGCTAGATAACCCTATGTTTGATACGGAAGCAAAGAAACATATCAGAATTAATTGTCAGGCATTCAAGGACAGGCTGGAAAAAAATTTCAAGCCTAAAAGTGAAGAGTTTGAGAATTTTATTCAATTCGTTTTGAATCGCTGTTTTCTTATTTCCGTGATGACACCCAGTCAAACGTCTGCATTCAGGGTGTTCTCTGTGATGAACAGCCGCGGTTTGGATTTGCTCCCTATTGACATTTTTAAAGCTGACATCATTGGAGAGATTCATGCTGATTTGCAAAATGCATATACCCAGAAATGGGAAGACATGGAAAATGATTTAACCCGTCAGGGTTTCAATGAATTGTTTGTACATATCAGGATGATTTTTGCGAAGGAGAAGCTGCGTGAAGAACTTGTTACCAATTTTAAGAAAACCGTTATTTCTAAGATTCAGAAGTCAGAAGATTTCATCGATAATGTACTGTCTCCATATTGCAAGGCTTACAACACAATACGTAGATGCGATTATGCTTCAACTACAGACTCAGCCAAACAAATTAACGACACTCTAAAATGGCTGAACAAGGGTTTTAACTATGACTGGATTCCTGCTACTTTAAGATTCATGCTTGACCATAGCGATGACTCTGATTATTTATTGTGGTTCCTGAAAAAAATGGAGCGATTAGCTGTTTGCCTAATGGTAACAGGACAAGATGTTAATAAACGTGTTAATCGGTATTGCCAGATACTTAACGAGATGGAAGAACGGCATCATAGTCTAACGTCTCCTTTGCTCACTGTTGAATTAACTAATGAAGAAAAGGTTGCGTTTAAAGATGTGCTTGGAGGGGATATTTACCATATGACTTCCAGATACAGAAACTATATCATTCAACGTCTTGATTCTTTTGTGTCAGATGGTGCAGCCACCTATGATGAAAAAGTATTTACCATCGAACACGTTCTGCCTCAAACAGTCGATCCTCAATCGGAGTGGGCTCAATTGTGGCCTGATGAGAAAAAAAGAGCCGATTGGTTGCACAGAATAGCAAACCTTGTTCCACTTGCACGAAGAGTCAATTCTGCTGCACAGAACTGTGGTTTTGATGAGAAAAAAGAGAAGTACTTTGCAAACTCACGAACTGGTACCACTTCATATAATCTTACGTCGCAAGTTTTGTTGATTCCCGTATGGTCTGAAGAAGTTGTTAAACAGCGTCAAGAAGACCTTATGACAATGTTCATAAATAAATGGGAACTATAAAATGTCCGACCGCTACATCATAGGCCCACGTGACGACGGCTATATCCTCTATGAGGAAGGACTGTATAGTGGTGTAATGGATACCGAAGGCAACATTGTCGTAAGTACAGAGAAACATTACCGCACCATTTATGATTTTGTGAATGGCGTGGCCATCGTTTACCACTACGACCGAAAGTCCGACGAAGGTGGTTGGGGTCTTGTCAATGAACAAGGCAATGAAGTCTGCGCCTGCAAATACTGGTATATAAAACTTATGGCTGGCTCGCTTTATTTGGTACAAGTCACTCCAGAGGGCAAAGAAAACCTGATGTGGAATGATGGAAAAATAATCTTCAAAGAATCGTATGGTTCTCTTTATGGTTATCGAAACGGCTACATCATCGCTTGCAATACCATCCGAAAGACCAAGACCACACCGACACGTTATCTCAAAGGACTTCTTCATGTCCGTGGCGAAGTGTTGCTACCAGTGGAATATGACAAGATTGAGTGGCTTGAGGATTATGATGAATATCTATATTTCGCTCGTGAAGGTCATTTTGGCTATGTGAAAGCGCTTTACGGTGAGCATTGCGGCATTGAGTATGACGTAGAATTACCCGACCTATGGCAGGGAGTGGAGGGAACCGTATGCGAAGGCTGCATCTATACTCGGGGTATTCAACCAGGCGGCAAAGGTTGTGGTCGTCTTTTTACCCGCTCGTTCCGCGACCGTAGCCTGAAAGGTCACTGCGAATATCGTAAAACAAAACTAAATGAGCCTTCACAGGCTGAACGTCAAGCCATAGAACGTTGGAAACTATATTTAAGATTGGAAGACCCGTTTAAGGAGCCGCGCCAGCTGGTCAAGGATTTCATCGCCGAGCATCTCAATGGAGATGTCAATGGCCTTGTCAACTATGACTTTAGTCAACTTAGGGATATAAAGCGATATGGTGACACCCACGGCTATGCATTTACTATCTATCAAACTGATTTGGTGCGTGCTATTGCCACAATCATTTTTGACGATATTGCTTCAAAAGAAGTGATGTTCGACAAAAAGTTAGGCACGTTGATTCTAAAACCTTCTGCATTGATTTTAGATACAATTTGGGGTAGTCAGGTTGGTAATAGGTTTACTATGCCTAGGTTTTTTAATTGTAGTGGTATAGAAGCATTGGAACAGCGAATTATACCTTGTGCAGCACTTTGTAAAACCATTGGCAACCTCTATCTTCAGCCCCATTATATGTTAGGGTATCGACACAGCACTGTTGTTGGTCGTTTCCTTATCGACCACATGCTCAAAGACCTCCATGACACATTGGTGAATAATCACGGCAGCAAACCGATGAGATTAGCTGTGGATGGCTCAAAAGCATTTTTTGAACCGTATCACGGAACATCAGGTTGGAACCTGCTGGTGAAACGATGGATGATAGAAGACGTGCTCATTGATTATTACGGCTTCCCAGAACCTATTACAGATGAACTTACCATCAACAAATACACACCTCAAAATTTATATTTGAAGGTGTTGGAGCAAAGTATGAGTCTTTGCTACGAATTGATTCCCAATCGTTCCAAACGGATGGTGGAACGATTAAAAGAGAAGCTTTAGGGAGCCTCGAAGCCCTGAAAGGGCGATTCGATGTCAAGCGGTGGTGCAACCTCCGCTTACGTAAGCGTCCGGTAGGCTAGTCGTGTCAAGCGGTGGTGTAACCTCCGCTTATCTGAGCAAAGAAATCAAAGATCTAGTCAGTCTCAAACGCATATCGCTCGTCGTAGTCAATACCTGCCTCGTCTAAAAGCCGCTGGTACTCCTCGCGCCACTCGGTGCGATGATGGTGCTCCGCTTGGTTGCGGATATATTGCGCAACTCGGTCCAAACCTCTGTAATCCACCGAGAAAGCACCATAGCCCGTCTGCCAGCAGAAGCCTTCGTAAAACTGCTCGTCCAAGGTCTTAATCCATTTACTGCTGTATGCCTTGATGTTTCTCACGAAGTCGACTAAGGCAATGGTCTTGGGTAAGGTGGCCAGAATGTGGACATGGTTGCCGATGCCCCCGATAGCGATGGGGATACCGTTCATTTCACGGATAAGGCCTCCGATGTAAGCGAAAACTTGACCAAGGTCTTCGTCACGTATCTCCATGCTATTGCACTTGATGTGGAAGACGAGATGGATGTTGTTTTTTACAAGAGAACTAGACATATTGCGTTTGATTATTGTTGTTGAAAGCCGCCAAAGGTTGCAGCAAAAATAGGGAAATTGTATTCTTGAATGGAAAAATTTCCTATTTTTGCAACTTAAGAAAAAACCCATAATGGATATCGAAGAGAATAAGGAAAACGAGCCCTTGGACGAGCAGCCCATTGATGAGACTTTGGAAGGAGTGGAAGACGCTCAGGCTCAGGAGGATGAATACCATGTGATACCACTGAAAGGGATGTTCGAGAACTGGTTTCTCGACTATGCCTCGTATGTCATCCTCGAACGTGCCGTGCCTGCCATCGAGGACGGCTTGAAGCCTGTGCAGCGTCGTATCCTGCATTCGATGGACGAACTCGACGACGGCCGCTTCAACAAGGTGGCCAACATCGTGGGTAACACGATGAAATACCACCCGCACGGCGATGCCTCCATCGGTGACGCCCTCGTGCAACTCGCCCAAAAGGACCTGCTCATCGACACCCAAGGTAACTTCGGTAACATCCTTACTGGCGACGATGCCGCCGCCCCGCGATACATTGAGGCACGCCTATCTAAGTTCGCCAAGGAAGTCGTCTTCAACCATAAGACCACCGATTGGACCCGTTCTTACGACAATCGTAACGCCGAGCCTGTCTCCTTGCCGGTGAAGTTCCCGCTGTTGCTGGCTCAAGGCACCGAAGGCATCGCCGTGGGTCTGGCGTCCAAATTCTTACCACACAATTTCAACGAACTTATCGATGCCTCCATTGCCTACCTGCGCGACGAGCCTTTCACGCTCTATCCCGACTTCCCGACGGGCGGCATGATGGACGTGACCAACTACAACGATGGCTTGCGTGGAGGTAAGGTGCGCATACGTGCAAAAATCAGCCAACCTGACAAGAAGACGCTGGTTATTAGCGAGATTCCATTTGGTACTACCACGGGAAGCCTCATCGAGAGCATCGTGAAGTGCAACGACAAGGGCAAGATCAAGATCAAGAAAATCGACGACAACACCGCCGAACAATGCGAAATTGTCATCTACCTGAATCCTGGCGTCTCGCCCGACCAGACCATTGACGCGCTTTATGCTTTCACGGATTGCGAGGTGTCCATTTCACCCAATGCCTGCGTCATTGTCAACCAGCATCCGGCTTTCTTGGGCGTGAGTGAGATCCTCAAGCTCAGCACTGACCGCACTATGGAGCTCCTTAGTTGGGAGTTGCGCATCCTTATTGAAGAACTTGAAAACAGCTGGCATTGGATTTCGTTGGAGAAAATCTTCTTCGAGAAAGGCATCTACAAGGAGTTGGAGAACAAGGACTACGAGACTTGGGATGACCAACTCACGGGCATCGAGCGCCGCTTTGACAAATATCGTAAGCTGCTGAAACGCGAGATCACGCGCGAGGATGTGGAGAAACTCTGCGAGAAGCCGGTTCGTAAAATCTCCAAGTTCGATATCAAGAAGGCCGACGAGCAACTGGCTGACATCGAGAAGAAGATGGAGGAGGCCAAATACAATCTCGATCACATCGTGGACTATACCATCAACTATTTCCTGCACATCAAGGAGAAATATGGGGAAGGCCGCGAACGCAAGACGGAGATTCGCAATTTCGACAATATCTCTGCCGTGGCAGTGGCCGCCAACAACGAGAAGCTGTACGTCAACCGAGACGAAGGCTTCGTCTGCACGGGTGAGGGCTTGAAACGTGAGAAGAACAAGGAGGCATACGAATATGTCTGCGACTGCTCCGATATGGACGACATCATCGTCTTCCACGAGGATGGCAAATATGCCGTGGTTAAGTTGCAGCCCAAGCTTTTTGTTGGCCAAAAGGTCATCCACGTCGACGTGTTCCATAAGAACGACGACCGCACGACATACAATGTGGTGTATCGTGACGGCAAGAACGGCGCGCCGCATTATGTGAAGCGTTTTGCCGTGAAGGGTGTGACCCGCGACAAGGAATACGACCTCACGCAGGGCAAGCCTGGCTCGAAGGTGCGCTATTTCTCGTCGAACCCCAACGGCGAGGCTGAGGTCATCAAGGTGACGCTGGTGCTGTTCAACAAGAAACAAAAGACGGTGGACTACCAGTTTGCCGACCTTGCCGTGAAAGGCCGCGACACACGTGGTAACCTGCTTACGAAATATGAAGTCAAGGAAATCAAGAAGGGTGGAGAAGGCGTGTCCACGCTCAATGCCCGCGACATCTGGTTCGACGACACGGTGCGTCGCCTGAATGCCGACAAACGCGGACAATACCTTGGAGCCTTCGAGGGCGAAGACCGCATATTGCAGATCTTTGCCAACGGCGAGTTCAAAATCTCGGGCTTCGACCTCAACACCCACTTCGATGACGATATGGTGGAGATCCGTAAGTTTGACCCGGATGAGATTTTCTCCGTCATCTACATCGAAGGCGAGACGCAAAAGATGTATCTGAAGCGTTTCTGCATCGAGGCGGAGACCAAACTGAATACCCGTGCATCCTTCATCGGTGAGCATCCAGAGGCGAAATATCTTGGCCGCAGCGTTGACGTCATGCCACGACTGAAACTGAGCTATAAAGTCAGCGAGGCCGGCAATAGCTTCCCCGACGACGAAATCAATGTGGAGGAGTTCATCGGCATCAAGAGTTACAAGGCCAAGGGCAAGCGCCTGTCGACACGTGAAATCGACACATGGGAGTTCCTTGAGCCCATCCAACCCGAGCCTTCGGAAGACGAACCTGATATGCCTGCCGAGGAAGAGGAGCCCATCGAAAAGATTGAAGTCAACCCAGCCGATGTGCCGCTTGAAATTGTCGAGCCCAAGGGCGACGGCGTGCAAATGGATTTATTTGGAGGAGATCTATGAAATCAAGAATAACAATAGGAATCGTCATGCTGATGGCCTTTGTGTTGACCAGCTGTCAGACCGAGTTGAAACTGGCAAAGAAATATATGGCCGAGCGCCCGAACATTGAGGCGGCGGTGTATTTTCCTGAAAAGGCAGAGGTCAAAGTGGAGTACAACAGCCAATACGACAAAAAGACCGAGGTGCTGAATGGCTTCAACCAGGATATGTTCCTTGATGTCATGTATAATGCCTATGCTCAGACCATGGGCGACTATGGCGTCAATGTGTATGTGCCTGAGGACATCGACAAGGTGCCAGTGGATTCCATACATTGGTTGGTGATGCTGTCAAGGACTGAAATATCAGGCCGCATCACGGAGTATGAGGACTATCTGTTCAGCGACACGGATGAGTACAGCTACAAGCACCCTTTGAACACGGTCAATGTGGCCTCATGGTTCGAGGTCAACGACGGCAACTGGAAACCTGTGCTGTTTTGCGAGCATAACCTCATGGACGGCTTCGACTCAAAGACCGACTATTCCTTCTGGACGCAGAAGATCGACTACACCTATACCATCGACACGCTTGAGCTTCAGGATGTGTACAACTACGCCGTGTATCTTGGTAAGCTCTACGCCGGTTATACCTACGATTATATGATGAACAGCTATGTGGGGGCTGAACTGAAGAAGAAAGGCTATGCCTATCAGCTGATGCTGCGTTATGACCCGTATAAGAAGCAGTTGCGTAATACGGAGGAGGATGACTGCTTTATCGAAATCAAGGAATAATCAGGCTTTCAATTCCTTCTCAATCATTTCTTTCAATTCCGATGGCTTGACGGTGCTGATCTCGCCGTTGACGACCATGCTGATGTTGCCTGTCTCTTCAGAGACGACGAGGGCGATGCAGTCGTTGACCTCGGTCACGCCGATGGCTGCGCGGTGACGCAATCCATAGTGGCCAGGAATGTTGGTCTTTTGTGTCACGGGCAGGATGCAACGGGCGGCAGTGATGCGGTTGTTGCGGATGATCATGGCGCCGTCGTGAAGTGGGCTGTTTTTGAAGAAGATATTCTCAATCAAAGGGTTGCTGATGTCGGCATTGACCACCACACCTGTGGAGGCGATGTCGTCGAGGTTATTCTTGCGTGCCACAAGGATAAGCGCGCCTTGCTTGATGGCCGACATGTTTAGGCAGGCCTTGCTGATGGCATCCACATCAAGGCCGGCGTTACCGGTGACCCTAAGGAATTTGAAGCGCCGTGCCAGTTTGCCTTCTTGTGCCTGCGTGCCTATGGTGAACAAGAAGCGTCGTATCTCGGGTTGGAAAATGATGATAAGCGCTATGAAGCCCACGCTGACGAAGGCGCCGAGGATGGAACTCAACAATTCCATTTGTAAGGCCTTCACCACCTGCCAGATGAGGAAGATGGCAACGATGCCCAAAAAGATGCTGATGGCGGAGGTGCCTTTCAGGATGCGGTAGAACCAGAAGAAAAGCAAGGCCACCAGAATGATATCGATGATGTCGAAGATGCGGACTTGGATGAAGAGGTCGATCATAACGCTAAATTTGTTGCAAAAGTACAAAAATTGCCTACCAGTTCGATGGCTTCGCGTGCATTTTTCACATCATGGACGCGCAGGAGGTCGGCGCCGTTGAGCAGGGCGATGGTGTTGAGCACCGTGGTGCCGTTCTCGGCGGTGTCGGGTGTAGTGTGCAGCACCTTGTTGATCAAGGACTTCCTCGAGATGCCGATGAGGATGGGCAGATTGTGATAACGGTAACGGTTCAAGTCGTTGAGCAACTGATAGTTGGCTTCCAGACTCTTGCCAAAACCTATGCCTGGGTCGAGGATGATTTGTTGCTCGCCATAGGCTTCAAGGACTTGGCATTGTTTATCGAAAAACGCCATCACGGTTTGATGGATGTCGCCACCAAGGGCGTATTGGTGCATGGTCTCAGGCGTGCCTACGCAATGCATCATCACGTAGGGGATGTGCTGCTGCCCAATATAGGGCAACATGTCTTCGTCGAAAAGACCACCCGAGATGTCGTTGATGAGGTCGGCACCTTCATCAACGCTGGCTTCGGCTACATTCTTGCGGAAAGTGTCGATGGAGATCAAGGTCTCGGGGAAGGCTTTCCTGATCGCTTTCAGTATCGGGATGACGCGCCCCATCTCTTCGCTTTCCGAGGCGATGGCGTTGTTGGGTCGTGTGGAGCAGCCACCGATGTCGATGAAGTCGGCACCGTCGGCAATCATTTGCTCACAATGTAGCAAGGCCTGGTCCATCTGGTTGTAACGGCCGCCATCGGAGAACGAGTCGGGCGTCACATTCAGGATGCCCATGAGGGCAGGGCGGTCGAAAAGGATGGTTTTATTCCGTGAAATGAGTCTCAGCATTGAAAAAAGTTTTATTTTTGCAAAAATACATTTTTCATGCAAAAGAAAGACACAAAAGCCCAATTTCATAGCGTTTTGGCGCAATGCCGCAAGTTGTTTGTCGACAAGATGAAAGACTATGGTCCGGCATGGCGCATCTTGCGTACGCCTTCCATTACGGATCAGATTTTCATCAAGGTAAAGAGAATCAGAACCTTGCAGACCGCCGCTGAGCGCATGGTCGATGAGGGCATAGAGCCTGAGTTCATCGGCATTGTCAACTATGCGGCTATGGGCATCATCCAATTGCAACTGGGTGTGGTCGACCAGCCTGACTTGACGGCAGAGGAGGCCACGGCATTGTACGACAAGGTGACCACCGAGGCCTACGATTTGATGATGCGCAAGAACCACGACTACGACGAGGCTTGGCGTGACATGCGTGTCAGCTCCATCACCGACCTCATCATGAGCAAGGTGTTGCGCACCAAGTCCATCGAAGACCATAACGGCATGACCCTTGTGTCGGAAGGCCTCGACGCCAACTACTACGATATGATCAACTACGCGGTGTTCGCCTTGATTCTTTTAAGCGAATAAACACTATTTTCAAAACGAAACGAACATGAGAAAGAAAACGAATTCGATGCCTTGGATCAGCATCCTGGTGGCTTTGGCCTCGGCGGTAGGGATTTATTTCCTGCCCGACTACCATTGGTGGTTTCTGGCCATCCTGCTGCTCAACTTGTTGTTTTCCTTGGTGTTCAGCAAAAGATACAGTCCGGGTGCTTTGACGATATGCCGTCTGCTGGTGGGTGCCTTGTTCATCTTCAGCAGCTTCACCAAGGGGGTCGATCCCTTGGGAACGAAGTACAAGATACTGGATTATCTCGCAGCGTATAACATGACATGGCTCAACAATTTGGCTATGGTGCTGGCTGTGCTGATGATTTTGGCCGAGTTTATCGTTGGTTTCTGCTTGATAACCAAGATATTGCCACGCTTGGCGGTGCTTGGCGCCACCTTGCTGATGCTGTTTTTCACCTTCACCACGTTGTTCGACGCCTTGTATAACAAGGTGCCCGATTGTGGATGCTTCGGTACGGCAATTAAGATGAGCAATTGGCAGACGTTCTATAAGAATCTCGTTATCGACACATTGCTTATCCCACTGATTATGAATAATAAGCAGCTGGAAAACAAGTTGGGTAAGGGCGTACAATGGTTGATAGCCATTCTTTTTGCCTTGGCCTTCTTAGGCTTTGAGCTCTATAACTATCGTCATCTGCCGGTCGTCGACTTCATGGATTGGAAGGTGGGCAAGCAGATGTCGGCCTCAAGCAACGAAGGGACGAAGATTTATCTGACCTATAAGAATAAGGCGACAGGGGAGAAGCAAGAGTTTCTCTCGCCCAATTATCCTTGGAACGACTCGGTGTGGATGTTTGAATGGGAGTTCGTACAACAGCGTATGGAAGGCGGCACCGAATTTCTCGGTTTTTCTGCCCTCGACGAGGACGACAACGATGTCACGGATTTGATCCTCGACACTGAGAATCTGCTGATGTTCACTTCGCACGACCTGGCCAAGGTCACCGAAAAGGAATGGGCCAAAGTGAAGGAGATTACCGAAGAAGCAGGGCGTCGTGGCTATTATGTGGTTTGGGTTGTGGCCAACGAACCCGAATATGTGGAGCAGCTGCGCGAGAAATACGATTTCCTCTATGAGGTCTATTATGCCGACGGGTTGGAGATCAAACCCATAGTGCGCTCCAATCCCGGACTCATCTGGCTCGACAATGGCTTGGTGAAGGACAAGTGGAGCTCGACTGACTTCAAGAAGGTTCTGAAGGTTTTGTGATACTATGGGGGCCTACGTCATCAGGAAGTTGTTATACGGTATCGCGGTGCTTTGGGGCGTCGCCACCCTGGTGTTTTTCCTCTTCAATATCCTGCCGGGCGACCCAGCCCAGATGATGCTAGGCCAACGTGCCGACCAAGAGTCGGTGAATGCCATCCGTGAGGAGCTGGGTATGAACCAGAGCTTGGGTAAGCAATATGTAGACTATCTCAACGACTTGGTCCCGATTTCGTTTTATGATGTGTCGGAAGGCATGCAGAAACTCGACAAAATAGGTCGTTATGCCCGCTTGGCGACTATAGGCTCGACGGCTGTCGTGCTGAAAGGTCCCTATCTGCGCATGTCATACCAAAGCAAGCGTAAGGTGTCCGACATCTTGGGCGAGGCTTTCCCCAATACCCTGTTGTTGGCGGCTGTGTCTATCTCCATCGCCATGTTGTTGGGCCTGCTGATCGGCATCCTGGCGGCGGTCATCAACACCAATTTCCTCAACCGTTTGACCTTGTTCATCACCACCATAGGCATGTCCTTGCCTTCGTTTTTTGCGGCTATCCTCATGGCTTGGATATTCGGTTTCTTGCTTGAACATCAAACGGGCTTGAGTATGACGGGCAGCCTTTACACTGTAGACGAATATGGCAGGGGAGAGTTCCTGAGTCTTCGTAACCTCATCTTGCCTGCCTTGACGTTGGGTATGCGCCCGTTGGCTGTGGTGACCGAACTGACGCGCACCTCACTGCTGGAGGCCATGTCGATGGACTATGTACGTACGGCACGTGCCAAAGGCCTGAAGCCTTGGCGTGTCATCTGCGTCCATGCCTTGCGCAATGCCTTGAACCCTGTGGTGACAGCTGTATCGGGCTGGTTTGCCTCGTTGCTGGCAGGTGCCGTCTTCGTCGAGTATGTCTTCGACTGGAAAGGCATCGGCGTAGTGGTCGTCGACGCCTTGGACAAATACGACTTCCCCGTCATCATGGGCGCGGTGCTACTCATCGCAGTCATGCTGATAATCGTCAATATCGTGGTGGATATCATTTATGGTATTATCGACCCGCGTGTAAGAATAAATGGATAATGAATAAGATAGGAAAATACGAATTTATAGCTGAGCCGTTCCATTGCGACTTCTCGGGACGGATGTTTTTGGGGCATTTGGGCAATCAGATGCTCAACGCCGCCGACTTCCATTCCACCGACCGTGGCTTCGGGATGAAGTATCTGATGACCATCAAGCGCTCTTGGGTGCTTTCAAGGCTGGCCATAGAGATGGAGGAGATGCCGGCGCAGTATGATCATTTCACGATTGAGACCTGGGTCGAGAGTGCAATGAAGATCTTCACCAGCCGTAACTTCTGCGTGTCGGACGGACAAGGCAAGGTGTATGGTTATGGCCGCTCCATCTGGGCAATGATCGACACGGAGACGCGTCAACCCAGTGATATCTATGCCATCGATAACGGCGCCATCAACGATTGGATTGTGGACGACAAGCCCTGTCCGATTGAGAAAGGCGGTCGCGTGAAGATGTCGGGAAACGACGAATTGGTCCGTTCATTAGACGTGAATTACAACGACATCGACATCAACGGGCATGTCAACTCGGTGAAGTACATCGAGCACGTGCTTGACCTTTGGGACATTGCTTGGTATCGCGAACACCGTTTGAAGCGGTTTGAGATTGCCTACGTGGCTGAAGCGCATCAAGGCGATAAGATGGGTTTTTATCGCGAGCAAATAGCTGATAATGAATATTGTGTGCGCTTGACCAAGACGGATCTGTTGTTGCAAAAGGAGACTGAGGTCTGCCGTTGCAGGTTGGTGTTTTAGAATTGTGTATCTTTGTCACTTTGAAAATTGAATCATAAAAAACCATACATCATGAGAAGCAAAATTGTAGCCGGAAACTGGAAAATGAACCTCACTTTCGATGAGGCTCAGACCTTGGTCGATGACATCCTCGACCGTCTTGACGAAATGGATGACTTGAATTGCGAAATCATCATCTGCCCGCCATTCCCTTATCTTGAGCTGTTGACCGACTTTGAATTCGACGAACAACGTTTCAACGTGGGCGCGCAGAATTGCAGTGCCTACGACAAGGGCGCCTATACGGGTGAGGTGTCGGCCAAGATGTTGAAGTCCATTGACGTGGACTACTGCATCGTGGGTCATAGCGAGCGTAGGAAATACTTTGGCGAGACCAACGAAGTGCTGGCCGAGAAGATCAACCGCTTGATTGAAAACGAGATGTCACCCATCTACTGTGTCGGCGAGGTGCTCGAGGAGCGCGAGGCTGGCCGCCATTTCGAGGTCGTCAAGGAGCAACTTGAAAAAGGCCTCTTCCATCTGGACGGCGATGCCATCTATGATGCCATCATTGCCTACGAACCCGTTTGGGCCATCGGTACAGGCAAGACCGCTACACCCGAGCAAGCACAAGAGATGCATGCCTATATCCGCTCACTGATCAAGGAACACTATGACGAGGCTACGGCTGACGAAATCCGTATCCTTTACGGCGGCAGCTGCAACGCAAAGAACGCCACCGAGCTGTTCTCACAGCCCGACGTCGATGGCGGTCTCATCGGTGGTGCCTCGCTCAAGGCGGAAGACTTTGTCTCTATCTGTGACCAAGCCTCACATATTGGTGAAGAATGAAAACCTTCGAATACACTTTCACCGCTCCGTCGTCCGACATCCAGCATGACATGCTGACCACCATGTTGGCGGAGATAGGCTTCGACTCCTTCATGGACGAGGACTATGCCTTGAAAGCCTATTGCTCGACAGATAGCCGTGACGATATGGCGGTGGAGAATCTCTTGCTCGATCCTGCTTTCGCCGACTTGCGTCTGCTGAAGGTGGATGAGATGCCCGACAAGGACTGGAACGAGCTCTGGGAGGCTTCCTATCAGCCCGTGGTGGTCAACGAGCGTTGTCGTGTGCGCGCCCCTTTCCATGAGCCTGACCCGAGTTTCGAGTTTGACATGGTCATCGAGCCTAAGATGTCATTCGGGACGGCCAATCACGAGACCACAGCACAAATCATCCAGCTGATGCTGGAGACCGATTTTCAGGGGAAGGAAGTGCTTGACATGGGCAGCGGAACGGCGGTCTTGGCCATCATGGCGAAGAAGCTGGGCGCTGGGCATACGGTGGCCATCGACAATGACGAATGGGCCTACCGCAATGCCTTCACCAATGTCGACTTAAACGGTGTGTCGGGCATCGACATCGTTTTGGGTGATGCCTTGTCCATCCAAGGCCAGTATGATGTGGTGTTGGCCAATATCAACCGTAATATCTTGCTGCGCGACATGCATTACTATGTGGAAGCCATGAAGCCTGGTGCTCACATTTTCTTCAGCGGGTTTTATACCGAGGACTTGGAGAGCATCAAAGTCGAAGCTGAGCGCCTAGGCTTACATTACGAAAGGCATTTGACCCGCAACAACTGGGTGGCTGCTGAGTTTGTTAAGTAATTGATAATTTACAATTGATAATTTGATGAAGAAAGGAATCCTGATTGTTGCTTTTGCACTTTTAGTGAGTGTTGTCCCATCGTTTGCGCAGGCTTTCTTCCCGACGGAGAAAGGCGCTTTCTACGACCAACTCTCGGCCTATCTGTCATCATCGTCCTCGAAGCAGGACCGTGATGAGGCAGCGGTCATCTTGCAAAACTTCCGTGGGGTATGGGATAGCTATTATAGCGGCACTGAGGCCAACACGGTGATGCAACTATGTGAGCGTTTTCATGCCAAGAGCGGCGGTAAGGCATATGCCAATATCTTTAATTTCGTTGAAGTGTTACAGTGCCTCCCGACGGCCAGTCTCTCGCATCGCGATGTAGGCAATTGGTTGACCTACACCAACGCCAAGGCGCAGAAGTCGATGAATGGCATGGACAAATACCTCGCTTCATGTCGCGACCTCTTTGTCGACAAGGTATTGTCGGCCAAAGGCAACTCCAAATGGATGCTTCGTGACGCGCTATGGGGATTCCCATCAAGTGAGAAGTTTGAGCTCACCGTTGACGGTACCTTGGTGCTGGCTTCTCAAAAGGATGAGTCGATCATCAAGAATACCAAAGGCGTGTATTATCTTGAGGACAACCTCTGGGAGGGTACGGGAGGCCGTGCCGACTGGTCGAGGTTCGACATCCCACAAGATGTGGTGTACGTCACCTTGCCGGATTATTATACCTTGAATCTGAGCCGCTCGGAGTATGCCATCGACTCGGTGATCTTCCACGAACGAAGCCATTTCGAGAAAGACATCCTATGCCGCTATGAAGACAAGGTGCTTGTGAATGCGCCCAACGAAAAGACCATGTTCCCGCGAGTGAAGTCCTATCGCTCCGACTACAAGATTCCTAACTTCATGAGGAACATCGATTTTGAGGGAGGCATAGGTATGATGGGCAACCAGATCAATGTGTTTGGTGGCATGAACAACAAGGCTTCGTTCCGTTTCCATCAGGGCGGCAAGGAGGTCGTTAGGGTGGAGGCACCCCAGTTCATGATGACCATCGATGACCTTCTGGTCTCAGACCATGTGGCATTGCGTCTTTATATCACGGACTCCGTTCCTGGCACTGGGGTGGACTCGCTCTATCACAACAATGCGGGCTTCCGCTACGACAACAAGACCCGTAAGATGATGGTCTACCGCTCGGAGAAAGACTTCGGCGATGCGCCTTTCCACGACTATTTCCATGGCTTGGATATTTTCCTTGAGGCCATGTATTGGAACGTCGATGACAACCAGGTGGACTTTAGGCGCATGGAGAGCGTCAACCCGAGGAGCGAGGGCGATGTGGTGTCGGTGAACTATTTTAGGTTCAACGACTTCAAGAAGCTTCAAGGCCTCGATGGCGCGCATCCTATGGTTCGCATTGAGAAATTCCTGAAAGGCTTCGACAATGTCGATCGTCAGGTGCGGTTCGCCGTCGGTGACTTGTCGTCATATCTTGGCTATCCCATTGAGCAGGTGATTTCCTTGTTGCTAAAGCTGCAAGCCGAGGGCTATGTGGAGTATGAAACCGATTCGAAGTGGGCTACAGCCTTGCCACGCTTCTTTGATGTGCTCGACTCATTCCGCGAGAACATCGATTATGACGTCATCAAGCTGCATACGGTGACCACCGACCGTTCGCCCAACGTCCGTCTTGACCTGAGCACCAATGACCTCTTGGTATACGGCATCACCAGCCAGATCGAAGGCGTCGACGGCGCGGCCATCTCGTTGAGCGACCGCAAACGCGTCGTCATCGTACCCGACTTCGGCCGTGTCACCTTCAAGAAAAACAAGGACTTCGAGTTCTCGGGTGGTATCCTTGCCGGTATGTTTGAGTTCTTCACCAAGGACAGCCATTTCAACTATGAGCATTTCACCATCGACATGGAGAAGGTGGACTCGCTTCGTTTCTATGCCCGTCACAACAACAATATCATCCCTGTTGAAGGTACCTTGGAAAAGCTGAAAGGTCGTTTGGAGATCGACCGTGGCGACAACAAATCAAGCCGCTATGACACTCCTGAGTATCCTATCTTCCACAGCGATGCGGAAGGCTTCAAGTTCTATCGTAAGATCAACAGCGGCGTATTCCATCCTGGCAATGTCGACTCGGTGATGACGGCCGATGACCTCGAGGGCAAGTTCTACTATAGCTTGTATCCTTTTGTGGTCGACAGCCTCAACGACCTCACCATGCGTAAGGTGAAGTTCGAAGGTGAGTTGGTGTCGGGCGGCATCTTGCCCAATATTGTGCAACCGCTTGTGGTCATGGATGACTATTCACTTGGTTTCGTCCATCAGATTGGCGACGGCGAAACGGATGCCTATCCCATGTTTGACGGCTCGGGCCAGTTCCATAAGAAGGTGTTCCTTTCGGAAACGGGTTTTTTCGGAGAGGGTAGGCTTGACTATCAGACGGCTGAGTTCAACTCCGATCAGTTCATGTTCTATCTCGACTCGGTCACGGCCATCACCAACCAGTTCAAGATGGTGCCCCGCGACGACGGCACAGGATTCCCCATGGCCTCGGCCGATGCCTTGCGCCTGAAGTGGGACGTCTTCAAACCTGAGCTGACTACGGAGACCATCGACAAGCCCATTTGCATGTATGGCGACACCTATTTCACGGGTAAGACGGCGCTCTCCCCCGATGGCTATTCGGCCGACGGTAAACTGAACTTCGGCTTGACGGAGTTTGACTCCGACCACTTCGCCTTTGACTCCCGTACCTTTGTGGCTGACTCTGCCAAGTTCCTATTGTATTCTGCCGACACGGCCAATATCGCCTTTGCGGCGACCAACTACCGCGCCAATGTAGACTTCGACGCACAGAAGGTGCAATACGACTACCTCGATAATACCAGTAGCCTTGACTTCCCGATGAACCAATTCATTTGCTCGTTGAAGGAAGCCGAATGGGATATGGCGACGAATAGCCTGCATCTGTTCAACCCCGTGGAGAGCTTCGGCGATTATGCCACAGCGACGACGCATGAGGAGTTGCTGGCCATCCATAGCAATGCCTCCAAGTTTATCTCGCTCGTCCCCGAGCAGGACTCCCTGCAGTTCTATAGCATGAGCGCTGACTACGACATGAGCAACTATGTCATCCACGCCCATGATGTGAAGATCATCCGTGTGGCCGATGCAGCGGTTTTCCCCTACACACACGATGTGGATATCAACACCGAGTCGCGGCTGGAGCCTGTGAACGGCGAGTTGTTGGCCGACACGCTGAACGGCTATCATCTGTATAAAGACGCTGTGGTCAACATCTACAGCCGCAACAACTACCAGGCACAAGGCTATTGGGATTACACTGCCGCTGATGGTGGACGCACGCCCATCTTCATGGATTCCATCTCGCCCATGAACGGCATCTCGCGTGGTGTGGCCCATCTTGTGGATACGGCCTCCCTGCAGCTGAGCCCTCAGTTTGCCTTCCAAGGCCGTCTCAGCCTGAAGGCCACCGACCAACATGGATTCTATGACGGTCTCTTCGCCCTTACCGATTTTGAGCCCGAGCCGGAGTTTGTCTTCGACAGTACCCTGATGGTGGCCGACAGCCTTGCCGTCGATAGCCTGATGGTAACGCCAGAGCTTCCAGGTGACTTGCAGCAAAAGGAAGTCGTGAAGGCATTGAACCATTGGTTTGCCTCGTCTGCCCATATCAATCCCAACGACATTGAGATTCCCATCGAGATAGGCCAAATGACCAAGGCCGACCCCGACATGTGTAACGGCTTGTATTATGAGCAGGCTATCGACGGCGGTTATTTCGCTGCATTCCTGACACCTAATCCTGGGCGCGCAGAGAATGCTGAAGTCGGGCCGGTCAATGGCATGCTGACCTATGACGCCGATAGTGTGCGCTTCGTGATCACAGATACGCAAAACAAGGATGCGGATTTGACCCTCGATTCGCGTGGCACCATTAGGGGGCAAGGCACCTACGACCTCGGCCTCGACTTGAACCTTGTTGATTTTGCCTTGCATGGCGCATACGTCCAGAACCCCAACGACAGCCTTACCATAAGTGGTTTGAATGTATTCAACGCCCCCATCTTCGACGATAAGACTTTGGAGGCTATGGCCGAAGTGTACAGCAGCGCCGAAGGCGAGTCGATCGACCTCACCAAGACACAATACCTGCGTTATTTCGGTACGGAGAACAGTGAGGAGAAGACGGAAGAAAGGTCGAAAGCCATCGAGTTGGAAGGCTATCCTTCAATGGGGTCATCCGACTTCTATGCCAAGACCATCGTCATCCCTGACCTGAAGATGGAATGGAACGATCAGTTGCATGCCTTCGTCTCGGTAGGCAAGATCGGCTTGGGTAACCTGGGCAACCATGTCGTGAACAAATATGTTGACGGTTATGTGGTGTTCGATCACCGCCTGGGTAACATCACCTATTTCTTCCAAAACGATATGTTCATGACTTACCTCAACTACAACTGCGGTGACGGTCAGCTACAGGTCCATGCCACCTATTCCGACATCAACCAGCGTTTGGCCGACACGAAGGAGAAGGGCCGTACGGTGAGCCAGAACGACAAGCGCTTCCAGTATGTCGCCGTGCCTTATGAGTCCATGCTTGACTTCTTGAACCGATTGCGTTATGCGGGGCTGAACTGATGAGGTCGGAAAGTTTTTTTTGAGAAATAAGGACTTCATATTGGAATTATTTGTATTTTTACCACTTCAAAAAGAAATGAAATAAATATCCATAAGACAATGAAATTCATAGTATCAAGCCTTAAACTATTGAAGAATCTCCAGGCTTTGAGTGGTGTCATCGGTTCGAAGAACACCCTTCCGATTCTGGATGATTTCCTGTTTCAGTTATCCGAAAAGGAACTGAAAATCACGACATCAGACCTTGATGTGACCATGACGGTAAGCATGGTGCCTGACATGGTGGAGGGCACGGGCGAAGTGACTATTCCTGCACGTCTGCTGCTTGAAATCATGAAAAACTTCCCCGATGTGCCGATTACGGTTTCTATCGACAACAACTCACTCGCTGTCGAGCTGATCGCCGGCGATGGCCGCTATAAGCTGGCAGGCCATAAGAGCGACGAGTTCCCGCAGTTGCCTGTGATGAACGACACGGCTGTGTGGGAGATTCCCGCCGACGTGCTGGCCAAAGGCTTCGAGAAGACCGTCTTCGCCACGGGTACGGACGAGATCCGTCCTATCATGTCGGGTGTGCTGATGGAGATGACCGATAGCTTCCTGACCTTCGTTGCCACCGATGCTCACAAGCTGGTGCGCTACAGAAGGATGGATGTCAAGTCGGACAACGTGGCATCGTTCATCATGCCCAAGAAACCCATCAACCAGTTGAAGAACATCTTGGGTACGCTGGCTGACGAGGCTGTGCGTGTGGAGTTCAACAAGACCAACGCCTCGTTTGTGTTTGGCGACTATGTGTTGATCTGCCGCCTCATCGAAGGCCGCTATCCCAACTACGATGCCGTCATCCCGAAGCAGAACCCCAACCAGCTGACGATCGACCGTCAGACCTTCCTCTCGGCCATCCGCCGTGTGGCAGTGTTCTCCAGCAAGGCCACGCACCAGGTGCGTTTCCGCATTGCAGGTCAAGAGCTCACGCTGACCGCCGAGGACATCGACTTCTACAACGAAGCCAAGGAACGCCTGACGTGCAGCTACGAAGGCGATGACATGGAGATAGGCTTCAACTCACGCTTCCTGCAAGAGATGCTGAGCAACTTCGACTCCGAGACGGTGAAGTTTGAGATGTCGGCTCCCAACCGTGCCGGTATCATTACGCCCGTCGAAAACGAAAACGAGGCTGAAGACCTGCTCATGTTGCTCATGCCCGTCATGCTGAACTAAGCGATAGGTAAAGGCTATTATGAAAAAAGCCAGCGGAGACTTCCGCTGGCTTTTCTTTTTGCCATGTGATTACCATTATTTGACGGGAGAGAGTCTCACCATCAGCACACCATGTGAGGGAATGCTTGAAACCACATTCTTTGCCGTCGACTTGGCGATGGTTTTGTGCTGCCAGAGGTCGTAGACGCTATAGGTGTTACCCGCTTTGCGTAGCTCGGGGATGTCATTCCAATTGAAGTTGAGATTCCAGGCATCGTCGCCTCGGTTGAAGAAACAAACAGCCCATTCGTCGTTGGCCAATTGCTTCACCCAGATCTGATGTTCGCCCATAGCGACAGAGAGATGGGCTTGAATGCCGAGCGAGTCTTGGTCGATGGCGATGACGTCCTTGTTGGTGAGGATGCGCTTGGTGTCGTCGCTCATATTGTTCAGGTCGTTACCTGCCATCAACGGGGCGGAAAACATGCACCACATGGAGAAGTGACTTTGGTCTTCGATGGCATTCATGCCGCCATTGCCGACTTCCAGCATGTCGGGGTCGTTCCAGTGGCCTGGTCCGTTGTACGGGTAGAGGTCTTGCATCAAGTCGATGATGTGCACCATGCCATGACCGCCCCAGTCGGCGCGACCTCCCCATGAGTTGATGATATCGCCAGTGGCTCTCCAAAGATGACCTATGCCTTTGGCCCATTCCCAGGGTTTCGTGCTGCCCCATTCGCAGATGCTGAACACGATGGGGCGACCAGCTTCCTTCATGGCTTCGCGCATGATGGTATAGGCTGTCTTTGAGTTGGTCTCACGGTTGTTGCAGAAGTCGTATTTCAGGTAGTCTACGCCGTTTCGGGCATAGTAGATTGCATCCTGGTACTCGTGTCCCATGCTACCTGGACGGCCAGCGCAGGTATGGGTGCCGACACAAGAATACAGTCCAAACTTCAAACCTTTGGAATGAATGTAGTCAGCCACATATTTCATGCCGTGAGGGAAGCGTTCTGGGTCGCACACGATGTTGCCATCGGCATCGCGGTCCACCTGCCAGCAGTCGTCCACGACGATATATTCATAACCAGCGTCTTTCATACCTGACGCCACCATGGCATCAGCGGCTTCCATAAGCAGTTGTTCGCTGACGTTGCAACCGAATTTGTTCCAGCTGTTCCATCCCATGGGTGGGGTGGGGCATAAGGCTTCAAATTCTTCTTGCGTGAGGGGTTGTGGCTTGGGCTGTTGAGCCATAGTTGAAAACGCCAAGAGCACCAAGGAGATAATAGTAATGATCTGTTTCATGATGATGTGGATTGTTTATGATGCCACAAAGGTATAAAATAATATGTGCTTTGGCAGCTAAGCCGAAAAAAAAGTAGGACTGACGTATCACATCAGTCCTACAGATAGAATACAGTTTTCTGTTATCACTTCACCTCGACAGTCGTGTTGCCAACGATGGTCATGGGGATGTTCATGCCTTGCTCGCTGATGGTCATCGAGATGTTCTGTTTCTGTGAGTTGCTCATCATAATGCCAGTCTGCGGGTCGATGGAGGCCGTGCCTTCATAGGTGCCGCTGATGTCAGCAATGTTGCCATTCACTTTACCGGTGTAGGTCAAGTCGATGCTCTTTCTCGAGATAGCCTTGACGGTGTAGGTGATATCGGCACTGAACTCCATGCCACTGGTTTCCTGTGACGTGGTGTTGGTCCATGTGCTGCCAACAGCAACTTCGTTTTCGGGCATTTCAATGATAACACCCAGTTGGTTCATGGAAGCATCAATGCTGTCGCCAACGAGTTTTCCAAGGATGTCATAGGTGATGTCGGTGGGTTGGTGCAGCTTAGCTTCAATGTCTTTGGTTTGACCAGCTAACATAGGGCTGTTCTTTTCAGGATGCTCTGAGTCATATTCGAGTTTCATGCCCATTTGGGAGATGGTCATTTTCATGGCCTCAATTTGGGTCTCGAGGATGGATTGGGTGCCGGTCACTTCCTTTGCGGTAAAGATTTGGCGGGTCTCCATGTTTTGCGACATGTTCATGGTTTGGCCCTGCACTTCCATCATGGTCATCATGTTTGCCTTTGTGGTGACGGTGTAGGTCTTGCCCTGTTGAGGACGAAGTCTGAGGGTGACGCCGTCTTTAGCCATAAACGAAAGGGTGGCCAATGCCACGAGAACGAGAGCCACAGGGGCAATTCTTCTAAGGGTTTTCTTCATTTTTTATAGGTTTGGTTATTGTAATTATTCTAACGTTGTTTTGCTTTACAAATCTTATGCCATTAATAATTAGATGCTATAATCTGAAAAATAATAACTGTATTTTGAAAAATGTAGAGACGTAACAGATGCTACATCTCTACAAATCATTGTTTTACCATGTGGATCAAAGTTTCGGTCCGGCGGCCACCAAAGCCTTGCCTGCAGTGTTCGTCGTGAACTTCTCGAAGTTCTTGATGAAGCGCGAGGAGAGGTCCTTTGCCTTGTCATCCCACGATTTCTTTTCGGTGTAGGTGTCGCGCGGGTCGAGGATGTTCGGGTCGACACCCGGCAATGCGGTCGGCACTTCAAAGTTGAAGTACGGGATCATCTTGGTCGGGGCCTTCTCGATGCTGCCATCCAGGATGGCGTCGATGATGCCACGCGTGTCCTTAATGGAGATGCGCTTGCCCGTGCCGTTCCAGCCGGTGTTCACCAAATAAGCCTTGGCACCGCTCTGTTCCATACGTTTCACCAGTTCTTCGGCGTATTTGGTCGGATGCAGCTCAAGGAAGGCTTGGCCGAAGCAGGCGCTGAAGGTAGGCGTAGGCTCGGTGATGCCGCGCTCGGTGCCAGCCAACTTGGCGGTGAAGCCGCTCAGGAAGTAGTACTTGCACTGTTCGGGCGTCAAGATGCTGACCGGAGGCAGCACGCCGAAGGCGTCGGCGCTGAGGAAGATGACGTTCTTGGCAGCGGGACCTGCAGAGATGGGACGCACGTTCTTCACGATCTTCTCGATGTGCTCGATGGGGTAGGAGACGCGGGTGTTCTCGGTCACGCTCTTGTCCTTGAAGTCGATCTTGCCGTTCTTGTCGACGGTAACGTTCTCCAACAAGGCATTACGCTTGATGGCGTTGTAGATGTCGGGCTCGCTTTCCTTGTCGAGGTTGATGACCTTGGCATAGCAGCCGCCTTCGAAATTGAACACGCCTTCGTCGTCCCAGCCGTGCTCGTCGTCACCGATGAGCAGACGCTTAGGGTCGGTGGAAAGGGTGGTCTTGCCCGTGCCAGAGAGGCCGAAGAAGATGGCGGTGTTTTCGCCCTTCATGTCGGTGTTGGCGGAGCAGTGCATGGCGGCGATGCCTTGCAGCGGCAGGTAGTAGTTCATCATCGAGAACATGCCTTTCTTCATCTCGCCACCGTACCAGGTGTTGAGGATGACTTGCTCGCGGCTGCTGACGTTGAAGGCCACGCAGGTGTCGCTGTTGAGTCCGAGTTCCTTGTAGTTGTCGACCTTGGCTTTCGAAGCGGTGTAGACGGTGAAGTTTGGCTTGAAGTCAGCCAGTTCCTCAGCCGTGGGCTTGATGAACATGTTAAGTACGAAATGGGCCTGCCATGCCACCTCCATGATGAAGCGGACAGCCATGCGGGTGTCCTTGTTGGCACCGCAGAAAGCGTCAACCACATAAAGGTTCTTGCCGCTGAGTTGCTTTTTGGCGAGGTCTTTCACCTGTGCCCAGACTTGTTCGCTCATCGGGTGGTTGTCGTTCTTGTAGCCCTCGGTGGTCCACCACACGGTGTCCTTCGATTTGGCATCCATGACGATGTATTTGTCCTTGGGCGAACGGCCGGTGTAGATGCCCGTCATCACGTTGACGGCGTCGAGTTCGGTCAACACGCCTTTGTCGTAGCCCGTCAGGGCGGGGTCCATCTCGTCCTTGAAGAGCTGCTCGTAGCTCGGGTTATAATAAACGTTCTTCACGCCGGTGATGCCGTAAGAGGCCAACGCGGCTTTGATCTCTTCGATGTTTTTTGCCATAATTGTTAGTTTTGCGTAATTGATGCGCAAAGTTAGGGAAAAAAACTAAATGAAGAAAAGAAATAGGAGTTTTTCAGAAAATCTTCCGCCAAACATGGCATTCTGGGGTCTCCCCACGCTCATCCAGATAGTCTTGGTGGTAATCCTCGGCGGTGTAGAAAGGCATGGCCTGGCGAATCTGCGTGGCAGGATGATAGCCCATCTGCATCAGTTCGCCAAAGACCTTGATGGCCGTGTCGCGTTCCGTGGTGTCGTTGAACCAAATGGCGGAAAGGTATTGCGTTCCAATGTCGATGCCTTGACCGTCAACCTGCTCAAAGTTATGGATTTCAAAGAAATAGCGCACCAAGGCTTCGTAGGAAACCATTTCGGGGTCGTATTCCACTTCGATGGTTTCCAGATGCCCCGTCGTGCCCGTTTTTACTTGTTTGTAACTTGGATTCTCGATTTCGCCGCCCATGAATCCGACGGTGGTTTTCGTCACGCCTTTGAGCCGCTTGAAGTAGTACTCCACGCCCCAAAAGCAACCTGCTGAGAAATATGCTGTTTTCATTTTTGTTTTTCCTTTTTCATTAGTGAGATTCCTTGGCGGATGCTTTCCTCACGCTGTTCCTGATTCATAGCAAAACCGATGTGGACTTGTCTTACAATTTGGTCTTTGTCAATGTAAAATTTTGATGGGCTGCCAGTGAGGTTCATCCGTAAGGCATCCTTTTGATCTATGATGAATATATTGTTGTAACTGCCATGAAGACTTTTGGCATAATTAAGCGCTTCTCCAGGTGCTGAATCCTCAGTATCTTCAACGAGGCACAGAATGTCAATGCCAACAAGCTCATCCTTCATGTTGCCGATGGCTATTGGTAATTCTTTTTCAACCTCTTCCTTCCCAAATCCACAATGCGTGTCGGTGAAAACGAGGATGGTTTCTCTTTTAAGCCATTTCTTGAGTTTGACGGTTTTCCCATCGAGGTCTTTCACGTTGAGGTCAGGGATTTCCTTTCCCATCGTATTGTTGTACCAATCCATATAAATCCTTTGGCTGAGCTCTTGGTCTTCCTTTTCGGTTAGACTGGTGATACCCTCGTAATACTTTTCGTAATCCACAGGGATGATGTAATTGTCAGTCCTATTGCATGATGCAAAGGCAATAAGAACAATGGAAAATACGAATGCAAGTCTTTTCATGGTTTTACTCCTTAATTACCTTGGTAACGGTCTTTACTCCGTTTTTATTGTTGGCAATCAAGAAATAAACGCCTTTTTCTAATCCTTCAAGGCTGAGGGTTTCAGCTTTTCTTGCTTCCAAGACCAACTGCCCCAAAAGATTGCGGATTTCCAGTTTGTCTATGTCTTCTGCCTCAATATGCAAGAGACCATTCGTCGGGTTAGGCCATACCGCAAAGGTCCCTGCGTTTCCTGAGCCTGTCGAAGGAGTCGAAGGGCCGCCTTCTTCCACACCCTCCAACACCATCAAAGTGAGGCCGATGACGCTGTCGCAGTCGGGACCGTCGAGGACTTGGGTGTAGTAGCCAGGCTCGGTCAGCGGGCGGCTGAAGAACCAATACGGGCTGTCACTCTCATAAAACGCATCTTCAATCTGCGTGAGCGAAGCACAGCTCTCGTAAGCGCCTATGTCGACTCGGCCTTTCTGGAGGCGGGGGTGACCTGCGATGTCGGTGTTGCCCAAACCTGTAGAGTTAGGCTTGCCTGCATTGAGGCAGATACTGCGTGGATGAATGCTCCAATTGTTGTTGTGGTATTCGGCTCCAGCTCCTTGGGCAGGATGGTTGAAGCGGACGAAGACGCCAGGCTCGCTGCCATTGTTTTCATTGGGAATGTTGTAGTTGTCCGACCCGTTGACGATGCCGTAAACGGCAGAGTACTCGAAATCGCTCAGTCCGGCAAACTGGTTGGGCAGACCGTTGGCCACGTTGCCCCACACGATGCAGTTGTAGTATTTGTTGTGGCTGTTTTCGTGGTAGATGCCACCGATGCTCTCTGTGGCGAGGTTCATCACGAAGTCGCAGTTGTAGGCAGTGAACTGGCCGCGGGCATACATTCCACCAGCACTTTGTGCCGTGTTGTTATTGATGATGCAGTTTTTGAGGGTCGGCTCTGTATTATTATAAAGGTAAATGCCGCCACCTTTGGTCGAGGCGATGTTGTTGTTGATGCGGCAATTGGTGTAATTGGCACCCACGCGGTCGCACACGCCGCCGCCCATCGAGGCGATGTTGTCGGCAATGACGCAGTTGTGAAGTGTCACATGTGCCGTGCCACCCGTCGAGTTGATGTAAACGCCACCGCCGTACATGCTGGCTTCGTTGTTGATGATGGTGCAGTTGTTTAGGGTGACATGGTTGTTCAGATAAGCTCCTGCACCACTCCCTATGGCTCCGTTTTGGATGACGAATCCGTCCCAAATGGGCATCGAAGCCGAGGTAAAGGCTTGGTCTTGAAGCAACACACGCCTTGCACCTTGACCGTCGAGGATGGTGGGATTCTTTTCGAAGTCGCGGAGCGAGAGGTCGTAGTCGGGGGCTTCGTTGCCTTCGAAGCCACCATACACACGGTTGTTGGCAGAGATGCTGAACGCGCCTTCCGAATCGGAGGTGTCACCGTAGTAAGTGCCTGTTTTCACCCAGACTTTAGTGCCACCGCCGCTGGAAAGGGCAGAGGCGAACTGCAACTTGTTGGTGGTATTGGCCCACGAGGAACCGTCACCCGTGCCGTCTTCGCTAACGTAAATAATACCGTTGGCATCAGCTTGGATGCTGACAGGGAAGATATTGGTCACCACAGCCTGACCTTGGTTGAAGCCGTTCACATCGTATGTCGAATAGAAGCCGTCGCCGCTCCCGCTCCAGCCGAAGTTGAAGTGCATGAGGTCGTTGCTGTCGTAGCCGTCGCAAACGAAGGCATGTCCGCTGTCACCGTTGGCACCCGAATAATAGATGGGGTGCGATAGGTCGAGTTCGGCTTTCAGCATGGCAATCCAAGCATCCTCCTGATAGTTGGTTTTCTGACGGTATTTCGCACCGCAGTAACCGAAATAAGAACGCATAGCCACTTCAACGTCAGCCGATTGCGCACCACTTCCCGAGCCAGAATAGTTCATGTTGACGCTCACGCCGCAGTGGTAGAGTAGGGTGGCCACGGCATCGTTGCTGCTCCAAACGTCGTTGGGCATCTGGTCCCAATGGTAGGTAGTGGCGGCAAAGTTGGCACTCTGTTCGCCATATTCGCTATGCACGTAACTATGTGAGCCAAAGCCTGTTTCAGGATAGTCCCAGTATTTCATCACCTGGGCCATGGCGGTGGCTACGCAGCCTGCATAGCAGTGCCCGCAAGGGCCGCCCCACCACCAGCCGCCGTTTGTCTCTGGACAGTATTCGTTGTAGTAGCAGTCCTGGTTCCATCGTGTGCTGACCAAAGGATTCACCGTTGTGACATTACGTGTCACGAAGATGCCATGTGAGGCCTCGTCCCATTGGCGTTGCACCTTGGCTTCGGGTTGTATGCCGTTGGCGACGGTGAATTCAATCATCTCGGAATAATGTGCAATCCAAGAGGCGAAGTTATCGGGAGCCTCCTCCATGTCGGGGAAGGCGCCTTGGTCGGACCAAGCCAACACGGGTGGCAATACGGTGTTGCCTGCGATGATGACGAAGCCGTGATCGCCAATGTTATAGATGTAGTTTCCCTCGGTTGAGACCAAACTCAAGTCGTGGCTTTTCAAAGCCGATTTCGTGTTGACGAAGGCTTGTGCCGTTTGGCGTGCCATCGCTTCGTCGACCTGTTTTGCAACTTGTGGAAACGCTTGGAAAACTGTAGTAAAAACTAGTAATAAAGAGAGAAATAGTTTTTTCATATGCCAGAATTTTGCCGCAAATGTAAGGATTTATCTTTTGAGTGCCATGCGAATGGATTCTAATGCCATTTCTTCCATAGTGAAATAGGTGTCAGGGTTGGGATGGCAGCCGTCGTCGCTGAGTGACTTTGGGAGTCCAAGGTTGTCATCGGCGAGAGCGGCGTGATAGTCGATGTAGACGAGGCCATTAGCTTCGGCGTATGCTCTCAAGCTTTTGTTGATGTCGACGATGGTCTGGCCAGGGGTGATGATCTCTTTTCTCCACGGGAACTCCGAGCAGGGAGGGATGGAGCTGATGATGGGGATGATACCGTTGGCTTGGGCGAGGTTGCACATAGCGATGATGTTGTCGACCACCTTGTCGGGCGACACCCAGTAGTCGTTATGTGCCACATCGTTGGTTCCGGCCATGATGACCACGGCCTTGGGATGCAGGTTGATGACGTCGGCGGTGAAGCGCACCAGCATCTGCGACGAGGTCTGGCCGCTGATACCCCTGCCGCAGAAATTGTGGCTGCTGAAGAACTCGGGGTGGTATATGGCCCAGATTTCGGTGATGGAGTTGCCCATAAAGACCACCTCGGGATATTCTTCGCTTGATACAATGCGTTCATTGTCAGCTTGATATCTGTTAAAGCCGAACCAGTCTTGGGAATAGCTGAAGAATGACATGGAGAGGAAGATGAGTAGAATGATGCTCTTTTTCATGGCTTGAATTTTGATGCAAATTTAGTATTTTTATTATTAAGGTGAAAAAATTCTCTTCAAACGCTTTGAATCTGCGTTTCGTAAGGAAATTTTTTGTACTTTTGCAGCCGCTTTCAAAAAGACCTATTCTTATGATTAACATAACCTTCCCTGACAATAGTGTCAGACAATTTGAAGCCGGTGTCACGCCGCTGGATATCGCCAAGAGCCTGAGCGAGGGTTTGGCACGTAACGTGCTGTCCGCCAAGGTGAACGGTAAGATGTGGGATGCCATGCGCCCCGTCAACGAAGACGCCACCATCCAACTCTTCACTTGGGACGACCCCGAAGGTAAGGCTACCTTCTGGCATTCGTCGGCCCACCTCATGGCTGAAGCCATCGAGGCCCTCTACAAGGGCGTGAAGTTTGGCATCGGCCCCGCAGTGGATGCTGGTTTCTATTATGACATCGACACGGGTGACATCACCCTGACCGAGGCCGACCTCGTCGCCATCGAGAAGAAGATGCTCGAACTGGCCCGCGAGAAGCAGACCTTCGAGCGTGTCGACGTGAGCAAGGCCGAAGCTTTGAAATACTTCACCGAGAAAGGCGATGAGTATAAGGAAGAACTGATCAGCGAGCTGGAAGACGGTACCATTACCTATTATAAATGTGGTAATTTCACCGACCTCTGCCGCGGTCCCCATATCCCGAACACGAGCTTCATCAAAGCCGTGAAGCTGACCTCACTGGCTGGCGCCTACTGGCGTGGCGACGAGAAGCGTAAGCAGCTGACCCGCGTCTATGGCATCACCTTCCCGAAGCAGAAGGAACTCGAAGAGTACCTCGTGCTGCTCGAAGAAGCCAAGAAGCGCGACCATCGCAAGCTGGGTCGTGAGCTTGAGCTCTTCATGTTCAGCGACACCGTGGGTAAGGGTCTGCCGATCTGGCTGCCCAAAGGCACCGAGCTGCGCCTCCGCCTGCAGGAGTACCTGACCAAGATCCAGAAGGAGTATGGTTATGAACAAGTCATCACGCCTCATATCGGTGGCAAGCAACTCTATGTGACTTCCGGTCACTGGGATCACTACGGCGAAGACAGCTTCCGCCCGATCACCACGCCCGAAGAAGGCGAGGAGTACCTGCTGAAGCCGATGAACTGCCCTCACCACTGCATGATCTTCAAGTGGAAGCCGCGTTCGTACAAGGACCTGCCTTTCCGCTGCGCTGAGTTCGGCACGGTGTACCGTTATGAGCAGAGCGGCGAATTGCACGGCCTGACCCGTGTGCGTTCGTTCACCCAAGACGACGCCCACATCTTCTGCCGTCCCGACCAGGTGAAGGAAGAGTTCATCCGCGTGATGGAAATCATCGAAATCATCTTCAAGGCTCTTGACTTCAAGAACTTTGAAGCACAGATATCGCTCCGCGACCCCAACGACCACGAGAAGTATGTGGGCACGGACGAGAACTGGGCCAAGGCTGAAGCCGCCATCCAGGAGGCCTGCGCCGAGAAGGGTCTGCCCGCCCATGTGGAATACGGCGAAGCCGCTTTCTACGGTCCTAAGCTCGACTTCATGGTGAAGGACGCCCTCGGCCGTAAGTGGCAGTTGGGTACCATCCAGGTGGACTACAACCTTCCTGAGCGTTTCGATCTGACTTACATCGGCGCCGACAACGAGAAACACCGTCCCGTGATGGTGCACCGCGCTCCCTTCGGCTCCATGGAACGTTTCGTGGCCGTGTTGCTCGAGCACTGCGCTGGTGAGTTCCCGCTGTGGCTGGCTCCCGACCAGGTGGTGATCCTACCTGTGAGTGAAAAATATCTCGATTTTGCGAAAAATTTGCAATCGTATCTGAAAAAGTCCGATATTCGCGCCCTCATTGACGAGCGTAACGAGAAGATCGGCCGTAAGATCCGCGACGCCGAAATGAAGAAGTATCCTTATATGCTCATCGTGGGCGAGAAGGAAGAAGCGGAGAATGCGGTGTCGGTGCGTAAGCACGGTCAAGTCGACCTCGGCACGATGCCGACTGCAGAATTCGCCGAGATGATCAGAAAGCAAGTCGAAGAAGAACAGAACAAGAGATAACTAATTAACTGAATATAAACTTAATATAGGAGACTAAAACTATAGCACAGATCCCACAAAAAGGAAGACCTGGTCAGAGACCTAACAAGGACAAGGACGGATTCAACCATCGCATCAATGAAGAAATCAAAGCCCCGATGGTGCGTCTGGTGGGTGAGGGCATTGAAGCCAACATCTATCCCTTGCGCGAGGCCCTGAGAATCGTTGAAGAATTGGGTGTAGACCTCGTTGAGATCCAGCCCGATGCCAACCCGCCGGTCTGCAAGGCAATGGACTACAAGAAATTCGTCTTTGACCAGAAGAAGCGCCTCAAGGAACAGAAAGCCAAAGCCACCAAGGTCGTCATCAAGGAAGTCCGACTGGGACCCCAAACCGATGACCACGACTTCGAGTTCAAGCTGAACCACGCCAAGCGTTTCCTCCAGGAAGGCTCCAAGGTCAAGGTCGAGGTCTTTTTCAAAGGCCGCTCCATCGTCTACAAGGAACAAGGTGAGATCATGTTGCTGAAGTTTGCACAAGAGCTGGAAGAGTTTGGTAAGGTAGAGATGATGCCGAAGTTGGAAGGCAAGCGCATGCAGATGATGATAGCTCCTAAATCAGTGAAGAAATAACTCATTTTTAATACTTTAAATTAATCGTAAAATGCCAAAAATGAAGACTAAGTCCGCTGCCAAGAAGCGTTTCCAAGTAACGGGTAGCGGCAAGCTGAAGAGAAAGCATGCTTATCATGGCCACATCCTGACCAAGAAGAGCCAGAAGAGAAAACGCAACCTCGACCACACTGCAATCGTTGAGAGAGCAGACGAGAAAGTCGTGAAACAAATGCTTCTCATGTAATTAACAAAATGTGTAATTTGTCTCAGCAGAAAAGTTCTCGAAAGGAGCGAGGCGCTGGACGAAAAATGATTAAAAAATGACAAGATCAGTCAATGCAGTGGCTTCAAGAGCCAGAAGAAAGAAAATCCTGAAGAAGACCAAAGGTCAGTTCAGCACGAGAAAGAACGTGTGGACTGTGGCGAAGAACTCTTACGAGAAGGGTCAGACCTACGCTTATCGCGACAGAAGAAACAAGAAGCGCGATTTCCGCAGCCTGTGGATCGTCCGTATCAACGCCGCCGTGCGCGAGTACGATATGAACTACAGCCAATTCATCAACAAGCTGACGCAAGCCGGTATCGAGATCAACCGCAAGGTCCTTGCCGACCTCGCCCTCAATAATCCCGAGGCTTTCAAGGCTATCGTCGACCAGGTGAAGTAAATCGCGTTATTGTTATGATAACAACGGAGTCCCAACCCTTGCGGTTGGGACTTTTTTTGTATCTTTGCCATCACTATGAATTTCAAACTCGTTTCAGAATTTCAACCCACCGGCGACCAGCCCGAAGCCATCAAGCAATTGGTTGACGGCTTGAACCGTGGCGACCATGCCCAAACGCTGCTCGGCGTGACAGGATCGGGTAAGACCTTCACCATCGCCAATGTGTTGGCACAGGTGAACCGACCCGCCTTGGTGCTGAGCCATAACAAAACCCTCGCGGCACAGCTTTATGGTGAGTTCAAGCAGTTCTTCCCTGAGAATGCGGTGAATTATTTTGTCTCCTATTACGACTACTACCAGCCTGAGGCATTCATTCCCGCCACCAACACCTATATAGAAAAGGACCTCGCCATCAACATGGACATCGACAAGATGCGCTTGGCGACGACCTCTGCCTTGCTCTCAGGTCGGCGCGACATCATTGTGGTGTCCTCGGTGTCATGCCTTTATGGCATCGGCAATCCCGACGACTTCGGGAAGAACATCATCTATCTGGAGCGTGGCATGAAGATCGGTCGCGACGATGTGGCCAAGGCCTTGGTGGGCGCTTTATATGTGCGTAATGAGATTGAGTTCACGCAAGGTAAGTTCAGGGTGAAAGGGGAGACGATGGATGTGTTTCCTGCCTACGCCGACTATGCCTACCGCATCGTGTTCTGGGACGACGAGATCGACAGCTTGGAGATGCTCAACCCTGTGACGGGTCGCAAGATGGAGGACCTCTCCGAACTGACCATCTTCCCCGCCAACATCTTTGTGACCTCACAGGCCAAGCTCAACTCCGCCGTGATGGAGATTCAGGACGATATGTTCAAGCAGGCCGAGTATTTCCGCGAGATAGGGAAGAACCTTGAAGCCAAGCGCTTGGAAGACCGTGTGAACTACGACCTTGAGATGATGAAGGAGCTGGGTTATTGCTCGGGCATAGAGAACTACTCGCGCTACTTCGACGGACGCAGCCCGGGCACGAGGCCTTTCTGCCTCTTGGACTATTTCCCTGACGACTTCATCACCATCATCGACGAGAGCCATGTCACCATCCCTCAGATCCGCGGCATGCATGGCGGCGACCGTTCGCGTAAGCAGACCCTGGTGGAATATGGCTTCCGCCTGCCCTCGGCTTTGGACAACCGTCCCTTGCAGTTCGATGAGTTTGAGGCGCTCACGGGGCAGACCATCTATGTCAGCGCCACGCCCGCTGAGTTTGAACTACAACAGAGCGAAGGCGTCTTTGTGGAGCAGCTGATCCGCCCTACAGGCCTGCTCGATCCGGTGATCGAAGTGAGACCTAGCTTGAACCAAGTCGATGACCTCATCGACGAGATCCATAAGGTGGTGGAGAAGAACCAACGTGTGCTCGTCACCACCTTGACGAAACGCATGGCGGAGGAGCTGAACACCTATTTAAATAATCTGAAGATCAAGACGCGTTATATCCACTCCGACGTGGATACCATGGAACGTGTGGAGATATTGCAAGGCCTGCGCATGGGCGACTTCGACGTGTTGGTCGGCGTGAACCTTTTGCGTGAAGGCTTGGATCTGCCCGAGGTGAGTCTCGTGGCCATTCTCGATGCCGACAAGGAAGGCTTCCTCCGATCGGAGCGTTCCTTGGTGCAGACTGCTGGCCGTGCCGCCCGTAATGCGGAGAGCAAGGTCATCATGTATGCCGACACCATCACCGATTCCATGCGTAAGACCATCGACGAGACCGCGCGCCGTCGTGCCAAGCAGATGGCTTACAACGAAGCCCATGGCATCGTGCCCAAGACCATCGTGAAGGCCATTGACAACTCTTTGGGTACCTTGAAAGGCCAGCCTGCGCCGGTGGCTTATTCGCAAACAGATGGCTCGACGATGGCTGCCGAAGACCAAGCCATTTATATGTCGAAGGACCAGGTCCAGAAAGCCATACAGCAGGCCAAGAAGAACATGGAGAAAGCCGTCAAGGAGATGGACTTCATGTCGGCGGCGAAGTTTAGGGACGAAATGTTGGCGTTGCAGGAGCAACTCGAGCGATTGAATTGATGCCATGAGTGTCCAGACCCGTGCCATATTGAAGCAATATTGGGGTTATCCCAGTTTCCGTCCCCTTCAGGAGGACATTGTCGACTCGGTGATGGCAGGGAAGGACACACTCGCGCTGTTGCCTACGGGTGGCGGCAAGAGCATCTGTTTCCAGGTGCCTGCCATGGCCATGGACGGTCTCTGCCTCGTCATCACGCCGCTCATCGCGCTGATGAAGGACCAGGTGGCGCATCTTGTGGAGAAAGGCATCCCCGCGGCGGCCATCTACTCGGGCATGCATCCCGATGCCTTGGAGCTGGCCTATAACCAGGCGGCATACGGGCGGTTGAAGTTCCTCTATGTCTCGCCTGAACGACTGCAGACCAACCAGTTTATCGAGGCCTTGCGCAGAATGAAAGTCTGCTTGTTGGCCGTCGACGAGTCGCACTGCATCTCGCAGTGGGGCTACGACTTCCGCCCGCCCTATCTGAAGATTGCCGACATTCGACCTTATATGCCCAAGACGCCCGTCTTGGCATTGACCGCCACAGCGACGGCCAAGGTGGTCGACGACATACAAGTGCGTCTCGGCTTCAAGGAGAAGAATGTCTTCCAAAGCAGCTTCGAGCGCAAGAATGTGACCTACAATGTGTATCGTGAGGCCGACAAATATGGCGTGCTACGCCGTAAGCTGGAGGCCATGACCGAAGGCAGCGCCATTGTGTATGTGCGCAACCGCAAACGCACACAGGTCATCGCCGACTGGCTCAACTCGGTGGGCATCAGCGCCACCTTCTATCATGCAGGATTGGATGCCAAGACGCGTGACCAACGCCAAGACCTCTGGATGAAAGGCAAGGTGAGGGTCATCGCGGCCACCAACGCCTTCGGTATGGGCATCGACAAGCCTGACGTGCGTCTCGTCATCCACATGGACTTGCCCGATAGCATTGAGGCTTATTTCCAAGAAGCCGGTCGTGCAGGCCGTGACCTAAAGCCCTCGGAGGCTTTCTTGCTGGTTTCGCCTGCCGACATCAAGAAGCTTCAGGAAAACCTGACCCAGTCGTTTCCCGAACTTGACCGCATCAAATTAATCTATAACGCATTGGGCAACTATTTCAACATTCCCGTTGGGGCAGGGGAGAATGTGTCGTATCCGTTCGTCATCGCTGACTTTGTCAACCGTTATGGTTTCAATATCGTGGAGGTGTTCCACACTTTGAAGATCCTTGAAAAAGAGGGCTTTCTCGTGCTTTCCGACAGCTTCGACGAGCCTTCCAAGGTGATGGTCAAGGTGTCGCGTGATGACATCTATGGTTTTCAAGTCAACAATCCGCAATATAGTGAACTGATCAAGTGCATGCTCAGGAGCTTGCCTGGTGTGATGACGGATTTCGTTAGGATCAACGAGGAGACCTTGGCGAAGAAGACGGGGCTGACGGCAGACAAAGTCGTGGAGCAATTGAAGAAATTGGAGGAATACAATTTCCTGTCGTACGCTCCGCGTAACGACAAGCCACAGATACTCTTCCTCTCGGAGTTTGTCGACACCCGGCATTTCAACCTCTCCAAGGAGAACTATCATGATCGGAAGAAAGATGCGGAGTCGCGGGTGAAGGCCGTCATCGATTTCGTCAACAACGACGAGGAGTGCCGCAGCGTGCAGCTCTTGCGTTATTTTAACGAGGAGACGGACAAAGCCTGTGGGCGTTGTGACGTGTGTCAGAAGCGTAAGAGTGGGATGGCTGCCTATAAAGAGATTGATGAGAAGCTAAGGAATGTGCTCAGCGAAGAAGCACAGCCCATCCAGTCGGTGTTGCAACAATGCAATGAGTTTGAAGAGGATAAGGTGCTTGACGCCATACGATTTCTGGCAGACAACGGCGTGTTGCAGCTGGATGAAGGCAACCGTGTGAGCTGGAAAGGGCATAAAAAAAGCCGTCATAACTGACGGCTTTTCTCTTGATTGTAACAATCTTATTTCTTCAAGATGTTAGCAGCGGGTTTGAATTTCACAACCTTCTTAGCGGCGATCTTGATAGCTTTACCCGTCTTGGGGTTACGGCCAGTTCTGGCGGGACGCTTGTTCACGCTCATGGTACCGAAACCAACGAGAGCGATTTTGCCGTCCTTTTTCAGTTCAGCTTTAGTGACATCCATGATGGCATCGATAGCCTTTCTTGCATCGACCTTGGTCATGCCGGCTTTTGCAGCAACGGCATCAATTAATTCGACTTTATTCATAGTAAGTTTTAATTAGTGGTTAAACTTTTACACGACAAAAATAATGCATTTTTGAATAATGCAAGCATTTTTGGAAAAAAATGTGCGTTTTTTATCAAAAAAAGTGTGATTTTTTTGAAAAAGGGAGTATTTCCCTCATTACAAAGAGGTTTTCCAACCGCCTTCGAGCCGTGTACCCCGCAAAAAATCGTCGATAGCCATGGCTTTTTTCCCTGCTTGTTGCACGAATTTGAGGCTGATGAAACCGTTGGAGAGGGCGATTTTAAGGTATTTCTTGTTGTCGGTGACCACACTGCCCACGGGTAGTTCGGTTTTGCAAGGCTCTATTTCAGCGGCAAAGACCTTCATTTCGATGCGCTCATCTGCCTCAGAGACGAGCTGCGTGTGGGCGGCAGGGTAGGGCGAAAGGCCACGGATGTGGTTGTAGACCGTTTGGCAGTCTTGGTGCCAGTTGATGTTGCAGAACTCCTTCGAGATCTTCGGGGCGGGTCTCAGCTCCTGACCTTCCGCGAGTGTGTCCTGGGTCTGGGCGTCGACTTCTCCGGCTTCGATCTTTTTGATGGTCTCCACAACGACCTTGTTGCCGAGGAGCATCAGCTCATCGTGTAGCTCGCCAGCGGTCTCGTCGGGACGGATGGTCACTTTCTCACGCATGATGACTGCGCCCTTGTCGATTTCCTCGTTGAGGAAGAAAGTGGTGAGGCCGGTCTCGGTCTCGCCGTTGATGATGGCGAAGTTGATGGGGGCGGCGCCACGGTATTGGGGCAGGAGTGAGGCATGGAGGTTGAAGGTGCCCAGCTCGGGCATCTGCCAAACCACGGCAGGCAGCATCCTGAAGGCCACCACGATGAAGAGGTTGGCTTGATAGGAGGCCAGGGTGGCAAGAAACTCGGGGTCTCTCAGCTTCTCGGGCTGGAGCAGCGGCAGGCCGTGTTCCATGGCCGTTTTCTTGACGTCAGAATACTGGATCTTGCGTCCGCGGCCGGCGGGTTTGTCGGGCATGGTGACGACGACGGCCACTTCATAACCGGCGGCGAGGATGGCTTCCAGCTGCGAGGCAGCGAATTCCGGGGTGCCGAAATAGGCGATTCTTATCTTCTTGTCCATGGCTTGTAAAAAAAATCCTGGCCCGACAGGGCCAGGATGTGATGAAAGGTTATTTTGTACTCTTATTTCATTTTCTCTTCAAGGTAAGCAATGTTCTTGTTGATCTCAAAAGCTTCATTGCTCAGTGGGAAGTCCTTCTTCAAGGTCTTGTAAGCATCGAGGGCTTTGGCGTTGTCACCCATGATTTCATAGGTCATGCCAAGCTTCTGAAGGTACATCGGGGAGGTGAACTCGTTGGGGTTCTTCTTGGAGGCCTTCTCGTAGTAAGAGACGGCATTCTGTTGGTCGCCGAGTTGCAGGTAGCAGTCGCCGATAAGACCCAGTGACATGGGAGCCAGCACCTTGTCGTCGTTGGTGTATTTCTTGAAATACTCGATGGCCTCGTTGTAGTTGCCTTGCTTCAGGTAGCACACACCGGCATAGTAGGCGGCCAGCTTGCCAGCCTTCGTCGAGCCATAGTCCTTAACGATTTCCAGGAAGCCGGGCTTCTCGCCGTCGCCGTTCAGGGCGGTGGCGTAGTTTTCATTCTCCATGTAATATGAGGCGAAGTCGACAGCCTGGGTGGCCTTCTGCTCGAAGCTGATCTCCTGCGGGAAACTCAGGTTCTTGGCAGCTTCATTGCGGCTCTTCTTGTACTTCGAAATGCCATAGATGGCAAATGCGGCAACCAGCAATGCGATGAGGATGATCCATAAGGTCTTCTGGTTGTTTTCAATCCAAAGTTCGGTTTTACTTAAAGCTTCTTCGACGTTTTCCAGTCTTTCGTCTCCTTGTTTAGTGTTCTGTTTTGCCATAGCGATTCAAAATTTGCGTGCAAAGGTACGCTTTTTCGTCATACCCTCGTCCAATTTTTTGTAATTTTTTCTTTTTTCGTATTTTTGCACTCCTTTATAATAGTTCAGAGCGCATGAAGAAATCCATTGTGTACGACGGAAGAGAGTTGCAGGATGCTGAGTCTCAGCGTGATGCTGCCCGCGATGCGGCCATGCTTGAGTTCCTGACGCCCTTCATTACCGACGAGCGCCGACAGCGTTTCGAGGAGGTGCTCGACTACCGCACCCGCCATATCACCGTTGTCTTGGAGGATATTTTCCAGCCCCATAATGCCAGCGCGGTGTTGCGCACCTGCGACCTTCGTGGCATACAGGATATTCATATCGTGGAGAACACCAACCATTACGATGTCAATCCGGATGTGGTGCTGGGCAGCACCAAGTGGCTGAACTTGAATTATTACGAGAGCAATGAATTCAACACGCCCGAAGCCTACGAACGTCTTCATGAGCAAGGCTACAAGATTGTGGCCACCTGTCCGCATCGCGACGACTTCACGCCCGAAACGCTTCCTTTGGACCAACCTATCGCTTTGGTCTTCGGCACAGAGAAGTTGGGTCTCTCTGACTATGCCGTTGAGCATGCCGACATGCATGTGCGCATTCCGATGTACGGCTTCACGGAGAGCTACAACATCAGTGTCTCGGCGGCCCTGTTGATGTATGAACTTACCAACCGACTCCATGCCAGCACTGACATCGACTGGCACCTCACCGAGGAGGAGCGCAATGCCTTACGGCTTATGTGGACGCGTCGTTCGTTGAACCGCATCCGCCAATACGACAGGAAGTTTTTGGAGTTGCATCCTGAGTTTGTTTAATGAGATTCCCTTCGGGAATGGGTAGTGATATGAGATAATTAGCGGCGGCTATAAACGGTCACCAATTGGTAACGCCTACAGCCGCCGCTATTTTCTTATTTTGACTCCATTCCCCGAGCGAAGCGAAAGGGAATCTCTATTCCTTTACCACCTTACTCACGCACTTCCGTCCTTTCTCATCGGTGACGTTGACGAAGTAAACACCTGCGGGAAGATTGCTTATGTCGACGAACAGTTGGTTACCTTCGCCCTTTATCGCAGCCACGCGTTGTCCGAGCGTGTTGACGACCTCTGCCTGGCGGAGGTTGAGGCCGGTGATGGTGACCCTGCCGTTGGTGGGGTTGGGGTGGAGCGTACAGAAATCCTTTTTAATCGGGCCCTCGTATACATCATAGTTTGGCATGGGCGTGGCTGAGTAAGATATTTCAATACGTTTGGCGTCTTTACGACACAAGAAATAATTCTGTCTACTGAGATAAGGTTCTGAAAAGATGAAGAAATCCGCTTTCCATGTGCCTTGTTCCCATTCTCCGCCGTTCCATTTCTCAAAGTTGATTATGATAGGATAGCCGGCTTCGTTCAATTCATATACAGCCCGGTCAGCATTGCCCCACATTCCATCCTGCCATACTTTGATTTCCGCTAGGATTAAATGTCCATAACCATCGTAAATGTATTCTAATAGTTTATTATTTGTCCAATTCTCATCTGCCAAAATTTGTGTTAAGATGTTAAGAATATGGTCGCTTTCGTTGTATGAATAGGTTTCTAAAGTGGTTGGTTTGTTGTAGGTTTCCGTTTCAATGCTCAATAGTTTTCCATACTCGTCAAAGACTTGAGTGCTCTTTTCAAGTGTTACCCAGTCGCCCCAATGACCGTTTGAAAGACCATTAGTTGTTCTTACAACGCTGGTATTATTGTAAGAATAGTCTATTTCTTTTGATAGATAAAGAGATGCAAGTCTTTCTTTGTAAATAGTTTCATGTATGAGTCTTTGGTTTTCATCATACCTATATAAAACACTATCTGTGCACTCATATTCTTCAATATTTTCATAATGGCAGACATAAGAAGTCAACACGCCCTCATTATAAATGTAATCATGGCTGTATCTTGGTGGTCTAGGTGCGGCATAATATTGTTCTGTCGATCTGATCATGTTTAATGCCATATCGTATTCATAAATGGTTCTGAGTTGTAAGGGCAATTTTAAATTGGCTTCGGTTTTTAAGCTTTTGTTCTTAACAGGTTGTTCGCTGTAATATTGCTCATATTGATAAAAAACGCCATCGTTATCATAAGACATAATGAACTTCATGGTTTCTCCTTCCTCTAGGATGGAGTGGTCATAAAGCAGGGTAGCCGAATCGGGTTGGTAAACTTGTTTGGTTTGTGAAACGACACATTTTGTAAAGCCTATGATAAGAGTTATCGTTATAATTAACCTTCTCATTTTGTTATGTATTAGTTTTGTTAATGGTTATGGCAGTTTTGTATATACAAAGGCGAATGATCTGGGTCTGGGACGGCAATAACTCGGGCAGAGAAAGCCGTGCATGGCGCCAATTCAAACCCTTTATCAAGAACAATATCTTGCTCTGCCCATAGTGCCGTTGGTGTGGATATGTACGCCGAGCAACCGTTCCCGCCAAGGATAATATGTGGATAAACTTTTTTTATTGTGCCTGTGCCGCCACTGCGATCAACATAATAATCGATGTAAACAATACTTTTCTCATACTTGTAAGGTTTTAATTGGTTAACTTTGGTTAATTAGTTGGTTTTTGTTATTACATCAGCATAAACATCCTCGGTTTCATTTATGGGATTAGCAATCCCCATCATTATTCCTTCACCACCTTGTCGGTAAATGTCTTTCCGTCCTCCATCGTGACCTTCATCACGTATTGCCCTGGGGCGAGGCCTTGCAGCTCTATGTTATCCAAGCCTTGGCTTTGTTTGCTCACAAGTCGCCCTTGAAGGTCGTAGAGCTCGATGCAGGCGGGCTGTACGTCGGGCGAGTACTGCAGGTGGAGCCAGTCTTGCACGGGGTTGGGGTAGAAGGCGTAGGGGCGGATGTATTTATCCATTTCGGGAGTGCCATTAGTGCCGTTATCGTTGATGAAAAATTGGAAATAGTTGTAGGGCACACCGTTTTTTTGTATTTTCCCACCTATCATAAACCCTTTTTCTGTAAGACCCATACTGCAATAATAGTGGTAATATCCAGTAGGTGCAGACCAAGACCCGAAACAATACCGTTGCCAAAGAATGTTTAAATCAGGATCAAGTTTCGCTATCCCAATCCAACCAACAGTACTGTTGTCATTATTGTTGGTGCGGTAGGCAAAATAGATATTCCCGTCGTCGGCCTTTCCTATCCCTATCGGGTAGCCCATTCGGTTTGGGTTCGTATAGACGGGGAAGGACTCAAATTGGACATTAGACAAGCATTCATGGGTGTTTTTGTCCACTTTCATCAAGCAAGCTCCATTTCTGGTTAGATTGTGCCTCATGTATCTATAGTATTCGATAAAAGAACCATCGTCCAAAGGAAAGATGCCAAAAGGTTGGATGCTCAAAACGGGGCTGATGCCTGGCTGAACCATATAGACATCTCCTTCATGGCTATTCAGCGTTAAGGTTTCTGTTAGGTTCAGCAAAGAGTCGAGCACGTGAAGTACAATGCAAGTGTCGTTCTCGGTGACTGCCCAATCGTATATAGCATATTCTCGAGGTGTGTCATTATAAACACCCATGCCATGCCACCACTCACCTGCAAACAGGGAGTCGAATTCATTCCTGCTGAGTATAGTCCCGTCCAAACTTATGCGGGCGACGATTGGTGTGTAAAAATAGTCTTTAATGTACATCAGCATGATGCTTTCGTCTTCAAGCCAAATGCTATTCAAGCTTTGTATGTAAGTGCTATCCAATGGCACCATGAGAGCATCTCCGTGCGCTTGTATGTTCAGTGCGTCATCTATGTGGTTGATCCGGAGCCAAGACTTGCAATCGGAGGAAATCTTGTCGCTATATACGAGCTTCGCCAGGATATATCCGTCGTTCCTGGGGTCGGGAGCCAACAAGACATGTTTACAATCTTCACCGAAATCTAAATCCGCTTCCACGAAAGTTGAGTCGATTACACAAAGATTTTGGGGATCGGTCTTGTAGAACCAATCGCCATAGTCAACGTATTGATGGTTGATTAGCGACTTTGTCGGGATGCAGGTCAGGATGCTTCCATCGCGCATGTTCGTGTTGAATGAATTGGTGAAGTTGATATTTACTTCTTCATAGGGAGAGTCTACACGGGCCAGCAGAGAGTCACAAGTGTAGTCCTGAGCTTGTGTAACACAAGTGGCAATCAGCAAGTTGATAATGATTAGTATTGTCTTTTTCATGGAATTGTTGTTTAAGCACGTCCATTGTTATCCTTTTATTCGTCGTTTGAACCAGGTAGTGAGCCACCATGTTTTAAGCCATAATAAATAGTGAGTTGATAATGCTCTTTCCAGAGTTTTTCATGATATTGTTGAAATGGTTCCTCAATTAAATATTCTATTCCCCAACTAACCACATTTTCTCCGCTTGGGCAAAGCTCATAACCTTTTCCTAATGCTGAATCAAAAAGATAACAAACAATACCCTTGATGTTCATGTTCAAATATGTGTTATTTGCAAACAACCTTGAATTCAGATAGCAGGGTGAACCATAAGGATCAATATTATAACGGTAGTAGAGTGTGGTGTCGCTTGTGGGTGTATAGTATATCACATCGTGCGAAGGAGTAGTGACGGTCTGATGGCTTTCAAACAGATTAAGGGCTGTCTCAAGCTTCACCCTACCCACTGTTGATGCGGGATATGGCAAATCGTCATTGAAGTATTTATAACAAGAGTCATTGGCCGACCATTCATCTTCAAAAAACCAGCAGTTATCATCAAGATATTTTGAGTCACGGCTAAAGGTTGTCAATAGTGGGATAACAACTCTCCCGTCTTCAAAGATAAAGGCATTGATGAAACGGAAATGCTTGTTGTATAGTGTAAGACCATCAAAGAACTTTTGGATGTTTGTGCTGATTTTGTCGTATGCCAAGCTTAAATCGCTCATTAGAACAACCCCATTATTGATATTAATATGTGTATAAAGCGTATCGAAACGAATGTCGTCACACTTCACGTTCGCATTGGCGAACTCAAAGTTTGCCATGCTGGCAAGGTGCCAAGCAGCCTCTTCAAGCGAAAGTGTCTCGTCATCGCCCTTGGTGGCAGACTGCATTTTTTGCTTGAAATCTCGCAGGTAGGCGTTCATGTCTTCGACCTGTGGCGGAGTGAAGGCTTCTTTTGTTTGTTTTTGTGCCGGAAGGACGGCGTTGTCCTCTTTCTTGCAAGACACAACGGCCGCTGCGATGGCCACGATTGCCATGGATAGGATGGCAAAGATTGCATTTGACTTTTTCATTTTTGTAAGATTTTAATTGTTTAACAATAATTGTTTAATGTTTAATCCGTGACTGTAAATTCACCAGAATACACGTCCCCGTTGGAGAGCCTAAAGGAGACAATGTAATTCCCTTCATTGGGGATGTAGAATTGTAGACCATTTGGTGTAAGTACAGAAGTGTAATCCACAATAGTGCCTGTAATGGTGGTTATCTCGGCAAAGACTTGCCCGAGATTTTCACAAAAGACTACCGAAAGCACATGTCGATTAATGAATGGAGTAATGGCATTGCTTTTGTCCGAACTACTTGCGCCTGTGCTTTCGGTTAATTCAATGGAGACTTGATGACCGTCCTTTCCATTTTGTGTTTCAGTCACGCAACTGGCGCGGCATAATGCTCCAGAAAAAACAAAACAGAACATCAGAATCATCTGTTTTAATTTAAGTTTGTACATTGCATTTGTGTTTTAGAGTTAATGATTGTAAAATTCCAGCTTAAGCTTTCCACAGCAAAGGTAGGCCTATGCATAATTGGCAGTGCTTTAATATGCTTGAGTAAAGTTGGAATTAATCTATTTTGTTGTGTAAATCCTGGAAATCAATAATTTACAAATCAGTTAAATGGCTTTTAGAGGAAGTTTTGCCAACTTTTTATCCAAAAACACCACATATGCATCCCAAAAGCAATCATTTCCCCCCTTTTTAATTCGATAATTCGACAAAATCAAAAAGAAAATAAGAGTTTAACAAAGCGTCATTTACATATAAGCATGAAAATAAGTAAGCAAGAAAAAACAATAATTGAACAGCCGAACGGCTAACTGTTATTCAATTATTTCCCAATACCCACTATACCCACTACCAACATAGTGAATATGCTCCATCTTGCTAATATGCCGCTTGATGGTGCGCACACCTTTATGACTCTTTTCAGCAAGTTCCTCTGTAGTTATTTTAGGATTGTCTTTGATCTGTCTTTCAATCCATGTATCAAGGTCATCATCTATTGTCCTTTTCGTTTGAGTTCCACCTTGGGTGCCATTTTGAGTGCCACATAGCCTTTCCGCCATCCTCATCACATACTTTGCCACGTTTTCTTCCACCCCGAGTTTTTCCTGAAGACTCTCGTTTTGCTTCTTGATGGCGGAATACGACAAGTTTTTCAGTGCTGCAATCTCGCTTTCGTTCAATCCCAGCAAATGCAGATGACATAACGATAATAACCCACTTTTTAAACTCGGGCACTGGCTCAACAGCTCATGGTTAAAACCTTCGTAGTGTTTTTCTACGGCCTCTCCGAGTTGTTCAAAATCTTTGTCTTTGAGAGCAATGCCAAGTTCGTGCGCCACGTCCCTAGTAGTAATATGCTGGTTTCTTGCATCATTGAGAATGTGCTGGCAAATCGGTTCTTTCAGGAAAGCCATCCGTCGCTGCTTTGCTGCTTTTTGCTGAAGGTTTAGTGTTTTTTCCAATGCGATTACTTGAGATTCTCTTTCTTTTAGGTTCAGTCTTAAAGCATCCTGTTCCATCTCGTATGCCAAACGTTCCGCTTCCAATTCCTTCACATGCCGTTTTTTAGTCCTCTCTATTTCCTTTTCCGACCTGTCTTTTTGCATCATTAGCTCTTCCTCATGTCGTTCCTTGGCTTCAGCCATCCATTGTTGGTGCTTCCTTTCCACCTCCTCCAACTTTTGTTCGGTTTCCGCTTTTAGTTGTCTCAGCTCTTCTTCATATCTCTTTTTTGTTTCCTCTAATGTCTTGTCAGCCTCAGTTTGCCACTGCCTCAACTCCTTTTCATGCGCATGTTCCGCCTCCCAAAGCACCCTGTCCGCCTTGTCTTGTTGTTTCTTCAGAAGCTTCTTGTTCCTCAGTATTAACACAAAGACAACGACAAATAAAACCATACCTGCTGAAGGAATAATGATTCTTTTTACTCTCTTTACGGACTCCTCTCGTTCAGCTTCAGCTTGCCTTTTCTGTTTTTGGTTTGAATGGATTTTAAACATGTCTTCAAGCTTTGACACTAAAGCCTTGTTTTCTCCAACCAGTTTTTTACGACTTGTCACATAATGCAGAAGGGAGTCCGATAGCTCCTTGTTACCTTGTTTGTCATAAACAATGTATAAATAATTCGCCGCTTGGTCTTGTAACCCAACTTCACGATTCTTAAACACAGGTTCCAAATATATCAGTGCAGAGTCAAAAATACCCTCGGAATAATAAATACCGCCAATGGTTAAATAACGGTTTAATCGTTCATTATCTGCGTCTGCCTTTGACAGGACACGTTTTATTATATCCAAAGATACTTCCGCAGCAGCTCCTGTTTTATAGTCACAAAGAGCCTTGCTTGCAACAATGTCCCTGTATACCATATTGTCTGTTGCCGTCATGTTCTCTATAGCCTGACCATAATACAAACTTGCGTTTTCTATCTCATTATTCTTGTCATATTGTTTGCCTATTCGATACAGAGTGTTGGAAACACCAGTGGAAGAAGTAGGATATATTTTGCAATATACAAGTGCATTCTCATAGCAAGTGATGGCGGATTCCATCATGAACTGCTCCGAAAACAAGTCTCCAAGTCGGTTGTAGGTATAGGCAAAGAATCGTGCCTTATGCTCCACCAATTCCTTCTCCTCAAAATGGGCTTCCATCACCTCCAAGGTCTTTAAGTATTCCGCGCAGGCATTCACCACGTCACCCTGCTCGTAAAAGCCTACACCATTAATATAATGACCGCGGGCGGTAAGGAAAACGATGTTGTCGTTTCGGTTGGGAGATTGCGTTCCGCATTCGCGGAATGAGGGCCCGCAATGACGCCTACGGGCGTGAGGAATGTCGTTCAGGGTAAAGGATAGGCTGTCGAAATATGCCACCGCCCGCAGCAGCTCCCCGCGGTTGCTTTGCCCCCAATCGTTCTTATATAGCAATTCCGAGATCAGCAGTTGGCAGTAATGTCCATTAAAAACATCGAGGCTGTCGGCAGCTGGGCTTGCCACAAACCGCTGCAGCTGCGCCAAAGCACTGTCGGGCTGGCGCCACATCAGGCTGTCGATGGCAAACAATTCTGATGACGGCGTTTCGATACTTCGACTTTGCTCAGCAACCTCAGGCTCAGGGACCTTAACCGAAGGTGAGCAGGCAGCAAAGGCTATCCCCATCACTATTCCTATGACCAAACTCTTTGTTTTCACGCTTGCAAAAATAGAAAAAAAACGATGTAATACAAAAAGCACCGCCAAAGTTTGACGGTGCTTTAGTATATGAGCGTCTTTGTCTTTATTCCACCACAAACTTACCTACGGCTGTGTTTGTCTCATTGCTCACACGGACGAGATACGCATTTGTGGTTGGTATCCATGTTTGCCTTAAAACTACAAATTGTTTAATGATTGTTCAAAACTAAACTGCACTGAATCAATTAAATAATATCGTCGTTCCATAATGCCTTGAAGAAATCGGTTACATAGTACAAATCGATTTCTCCGCTGCGACGGCTAATTCTGTCACGCGACACAAGAACCTGCTTTACATTCGGATGCTCCTTGGCAAATTCGACCAAACCTTTCTTGTGATTGGTTTGAATCGAGTCGGCTGATTTTATCTCAATAGCCACCCGAGCATCACCGATAACGGCATCCACTTCGTTATCGTCGTAGGTGTGCCAATACGTCAGCTTCTCTTCACTGTCTTTGTAGCCCAGATAAGCCACGATCTCTTGCATCACAAGATGTTCGAAGGCGTGTCCATATTCGGGTGTCTTGGGGGCAAGATGGTGCCGGCCTGTCAAATAGTTGGCAATGCCCACGTCAAAGAAATAGAATCTGGAAGCCTTGGTGAGTTTCCGCTTTACGGCTTTTCGGTAAGCTGGCACTTCAAAGCCCAACAACGTATCACAAAGTATCTGGTAATAGGCTTTGACCGTGTTGGCCGAAACACCGCAATCGGTAGCCACATTCTCATAATTCAGCATTTCGCCGTCCGAGATGGCGGCCACTTCCAAAAAACGGATAAAGTCGGCCACTTTCTGCACAGCGGCTTCCTCGATGATTTCTTCCTTCAGGTAAAGTTCTATATAGGATTTGAGTCGGTTGCGGGCATTGGCGACCATATAATGCCGAGGAATCATGCCGTTCTGTATGGCTCGGTCAAGGTTGTAATCAGGTATTTCCGCACTAACCAAAGGAAACAGCGTCTCTGGTATGGCCCGACCACCGAGGTTGTTTGCACCGCTTTTTTTCAGCTTGCGTGCGCTGGATCCGCTCAGGACAAAGAAAAGACCCTTGTTTACCATCAGCCAGTGGACTTCGTCCAACAGGTCGGGTACTTTCTGGATTTCGTCCACAATGACCAACGTCTCCGATGGATAGCGAAGCAAACTATCCCGAAACTCCTCGGGGTGTTGTTGGAAACGATTTCTTAGTTCAGAATTCAGGAGGTCAATGTAAACAGCGTTTGGAAAGCGTTCTTTTAGTAATGTGGACTTGCCCACCTGACGGCCACCAAACAAGAACATGGCTTCGTCCAAACGGTTCTCTATGTCAAATATTCTATGGTACATAATAAACTTGAATTTTCTCAAACTGACTGCGGATATTTTTAAAAAATCCGCAACGTAATTGCGGATATTCTTGGAAAATCCGCAACGACGCTGCAAAAATAGTAAAGTTTATTTAAATAGAAACAGGCTGTTAGAAAAAAATGAAGTAATACAAAAAGCACCGCCAAAGTTTGACGGTGCTGTTGCATGGTATCGGTCTGGTAGAGACGCGATTAATCGCGTCTCTACAAACCCAGATGGTTTATTCAACGACGAACTTGCCCACGGCATTCGTCGTCTCATTGCTCACGCGGATGAAATACACCCCGCTCTGCAAGTCGCTCACGTTGAGGCGCATCTCGTTGAGCCCGTTGACGACATAATGTTTCACGGTCCTGCCGTTCATGTCGAGGACCATCACGTCGGTGCGGCCCTGCAGGTCGGCATTGAGGTTGAGCACATTGTGGGTCGGGTTGGGGTAGAGGCTGAGTTTGGCCAGTCCGTATTCGTTCACGTTCTCGCTGCCGGGACGGAAGGTCAAGGTCTCCGAAGGCACAGACTCTTGTCCCGCCTGGTCGACGGTGGTGACGTAGATGCTCACTTCCTCCTCGTCGTCAACCTCAAAGATCCATTGTGTGCCGTAGACTTCCTCGTGTTGGTCCGGATTGTCCACGAAATAGAGGTTGAAGTGGTCGAAGTCGTTCATCACGGGCATGTCCCACATGATGGGCGTGTATACGCCTTGCGCGTTCACCGCCTCGTCGATGCGGAGGTTGGTGGGCGGCTCGGGAACGGCATTCTCTATGTGGTAGTTCATCACGCCGTAGTAGGTCGGGGCGAAGGTCTCGTTGTTCTCGGCGGGCCACTTGCCGTACATGGTGGCTGTGGCGGCGTCGCGCACGAAGAGGTAGAGGCCGCTGCTGCCGTTGTCGGTGTTCAGCTTCCAGGTCTCGTCGTTGCCCAAGGGCAGGGCGAATTCGATGGTCTCATAGCCTTGACTCATGTCGCAGGCGATGACCTCCTCAGGCAGGTTGATGACGGTGCCCACGCCGCCATTATCGTAGATGGGACGGTAGCGCACGGTGTTGGGTGTGCCGTAGTACATCCAGTAGTTACCCTCGCTGTCGTCGCCTTGTGGCGGGTAGGTGCCGTCGTTGTTATCGTCGATGTAGAAGGCCACGCCGTCGTTGTTGGTCCACTCTGTGTCCATACGGTTCTCGGAGCAGACGTAGAGATAGTTGTCGTCCATCTTGAGGTGCAGGGTGACGCTGCCCATCTCGACGGGCAGGAGGTAGTTGCTCACCTCGACGCGGAAGGCGTCGTTCCATTCCCCATCGCTCATGATGCCGTCGATGTTGGGGGCGGTGCCGTCATAGACGTCGATGGTGTGGGTGATGTAGGCGGTGGTGGCATAGCCGAGGCAGATGTTGGAGTAGGGCGTCTGCAACTCCTCGTCGAGCTGTGCCGTGACGGTGTAGTAGTATTGTTGCGTCGGGATGGCAGTGTGGTCCTCGAAATAGCCTTCGCCGGTTCCGATGGTGGCCATAGGTTCGCCGAAGGGTGCGTTGAGGGTGTTTTTGCGGTAGATGTTATAACCGGTGGCGCCATCTTGTTCGCTCCAAGTCAGCTCCACATAATCATAAGCGCCTTGCGAGGCGTAGAGGTCGGAGATGGGTGTGCCGACGGCTTCCATGTTGATGTTGAGGGTCGTAATCTCACCGCCGCTGATGGAGATGTTCTCTGTGACAGGGAGGTATCCTGGAATGCCGGCAGTGACACTGTAACTGCCTTCAGGGATGGCGCGTATGGTGAAACTACCGTCTTCAGCGGTGGTTTCGAAATAGTCCTCAAGTTCATTGATGGTGATGGTGACACCGCTGTTGTTTTCGGTGCCTTCCAAGTTTACGATGCCATTCAGGATACCCATGTTGTCGGCAATGCTTTGGATGGCGTAGACACGGCTGCCGCTGCCCATCTCACGGCAGTGGACGGCCTTGCCGGCCACGATGCAACGGTCGCCGGTGGAGGAGATGTCGATGTGTTCCATCGAGCCAGGCGTGGTGAGTTCGGCAATCGGGGTGCCGCTCTGTTTGCGGAAGAGGAAGAAGTCGGGCGTGGAGTGGTCCATGGGACCCCAGGTGACGAAGCCTATGGTGCTGCCGTCGTCGCTCATGGCGGCTTGGGTCACCTCGTCACCGCAGCCCGTATAGCTCCAGATAGGCTCGTTGGAGTAGTTGTTGAAGAGGTAGCAGCAGCCGTCGTAGCCCGAGCTCGAGTTGACGAAGTCGAGGGTGCCGATGGCGATGAGGCTTCCGTCGTCGGAGATGGCATTGGCGCAGCCCCAGGTGGAGGAGGCGCCGGGGCCGGCGATGCTAGCGGTCCATACGCTCTCGTAACGTTCGCCGTTCCAAAGGTAGAGGTAGGCCATACCGCTGAAGTCGGCGTAGGCGAGGTAGTCGCCGTTGGCACTCAAGGCGGGGTCTTGGCTGGGGGAGTTGTCGTAATAATAAAGGTCGTTCTGAAGGATGTCGCCTGTCAGCGGGTCAATGACCCAAATCTGTTTGTAGCCCTGCGCGAAGGCGACTACAAGACGGGCGTTGTTCTTCGAGAGGCTGATGCCCACTGGGTTGACAGTCAGGTCGCCGACGACCCAGATCGGGTCGCTTTTGGTGACGCCGAAACCATAACAGGCAATGGCGTAATAGCTGTCCTCATAACGACCGTATGTGACATAGATTCTGGTGCCATCCGAGTCGAGTTTGAAGTGCGAAACGGGATAGTCGAAGGTCTCATGGAAGATTTCCGTGCCCTCTATGTTGACGACATATAGCTCGTTGTCGTCGGAATAGGCGATGGCATTGCCCATGAGTGATACGGCGGCACGACCACCCGAAGAGATGGGCTTCTCCCATTTCACGGCTCCTTGGGCGTCGAAGAGGGTGACGCGCTTCTGGTTGAGGCCATAATACACGAGGTAGTCGCCTGTCGCGTCGATGTAGAAGACGTCGTCGGGCATGGCACCGCTTTCGTATTTTTCCCAAATTATGGATGGGTCGTCGGTCATGGCCCTGTCGGTTGATGGTTCGCTGATGCCATATTCAAGGGTTGCGCCCTTGTTGGGCTCAGTCGTGGTCTTAATGGCGTGATGCTGGGCCAAGAGACTGCCCGAAGCCATCACGGCAATGATGAGTGTGAGGATAAAGTTCTTTTTCATAGGATATTGTTTTAGGGGTTATTAATTGCAACTGCAATATTATGATTTTTTGAGCGTTTTTACAAAGCAATGGCAAAAAATTGTACTTTTGCAGTGAAAAATTTTCTGAGATGAAAAAGATTCTGATTATTGTAATCGCCTTGGCAATTGTGGTTCTGCCTTCTTGCAAGAAGACGCGTTACTGCAAGTGCACCACCATACAGAATGAGGAAGTCATTGACTTGGGACAGGATTATTACACCATCGAGGATGGCTCTTCTTGCTCCGACAAGTCGAAGGAAATCGTGGGCTGGGGTCAGGTGATCTGCACCGAGGTCTCGGAAGAAGAGGTGACGGGCGAGGAACATCATTGGTGGGATGACATTTTCAACCATAACAACAATAAACCGTAACATCGGTTTTGCCTCATTCGCTCGGTAAATCGGCCTTAAAGGTCCTCTTGGGACTGGTTTTCATCGTGTCGGCGGTGCTGAAGCTGCTCGACATGGATAGGTTCGAGCTTTATGTCTACAGCTATCATTTTTTCAGCCTTAACTTTTCGTTCATCGTAGCTCGTCTGGCCATCATCCTCGAGTTGGTGCTTGGCATCGGCTTGATCTCGCGTACCCTTCATAGGCTTTATTGGTGGGGGAGCATGGCCATGCTGGTCGGTTATACCTTATTATTATTGTATGCCGTGCATTTGGGACGTACCGACAGCTGCCATTGCTTCGGCGACTACCTGCAACTCGATCCCAAGCAGAGCCTCGTCAAGAACGGTGTGCTGATGCTGCTTTTGCTGGCCATCTACAAGATGGAAAGCAGGGTTACGCCTTTCCGTTGGCTGATATTGAGTCTTGCTATCATGGCTTCTGCCATCGGTGTCTTTGTGGCCTCGCCTCCCGACAACCTGGCAAATTCGGATTCCGAACACAACCTTCAAGTGGAGCTGTTCGATGAGATGTTGAACGATGCGCCCATGGATAGTCTGCATTTGGATGAAGGGAAACAGATTGTGAGTTTCTTCTCCACAGGCTGTGAATACTGTCAGATGGCGGCACGCAAGCTCTCGCTGATGCAGCAGTTTCATGGCTTCTCGGAAGAAAGAATCACCTATCTTTTTATGGGTAACGAAGAGGATGTCTCCATGTTCTATAAACTATCGGAGTCGCAACGTTATCGCTACGTGCTGTATCCCGATGCCCGCATGCTGAAGGCCGTCAAAGGCAACCTGCCTACCATAGTCTTTATGGAAGACGGCAGGGTGGTTCACGAATACGGTTTCCGGAATATGGACGAGGACGAGGTCAAGACGTTTATGGCCTTCTGAACTGATCCCCCGTTTCTTCAATCACGGCTTTCTTCCATGAATCGGGATATCCAGGTTGCTTCGGCTTGGCCGGATAGCCATAGCCGTTGCGCTTGAACTGACCGTTTTCCTCCTGCTTCACGTTACTATCTAAGTATTTGACTAATAGGTAATTGTCCAGTTCCTTCCATGTGGCCACGGTGTTGTGCCCCACTTGGTTGGAGAAGTCGGTGAGGTAGGCAATGGCTTTCTGCGGGTCTTGCGCGTATAGGGCCAAGGCTTCGTTGTCGGCATAGTTGACCTGCTCTTGATAGCCGCTTTCCAACTCGTTTTGCACGGCTTGGATGTCGTCGATGACGCGGTTGTAGAATAGGTATTTGAAGTGTGCCAGTCGGTTGAAGACCCAGAAGGCGGCGTTGTCGCTGTAGGTCAGCATGTCGCCGTTGCCAACACGGTATTCGATCGGTACCTCGCTGATGGAGCAGTAGAAGGGCGTGTAGACCGTCGAGTTGGTGTCGTCGACGCCAAACCAAATGATGCCACCGATGGGATTGGGGAGCCAGGAGCGGCTTTGGGCGATGAAGGAGAAGCCTGTCTGCACCACTTCGATGCTGCGCTCGTTGAGGTAGGGCTTGCCATCGTATTCCCAATACAAAGGGTTGAAGCGGAAGGGCGAGCCGAAGGGACCGGCACCCACGTCTTTGGTCTTGTCGAGCTCGGTGCCTTGGAAGTGGTCGCGCTGGAACGCCATCATGTCGCTCAAACTTATTTTGCGATTGGGCTTGATGTAAAGAGGCATGCGATGCGTCAAGTCCTTGCCAGTGACATAGTCCCAGTATTCGTCCATGCCGTCGCAGACCTTGTTGAACATGGTCCACACACGAAGGTCGCACACACGGGCAGCGCTGAAGTCGACGGGGGCGTAGGCCGCCGAGAAGTCGAAGTCCTTGTCCTTGCCGCTGAAATAGCCTTTGCGACGGGCAAAGTCGATGATGTCGTGCTTGTAAATCACCTCAACTTGCTCATTATAAAGTTTTTTCCAGTCCTTGTCGGTGATGGAGGTCTTGCCGTCGCGCAAGGGGAAGGTAGTGATGCGCGCTGCGTTGGCGTGACCGCTGACATAGCCGTCGGGGATGCGGATGGCCACCCACACCGCGCCACGGTCGGCGTTGATGGTGTCGCCGGTCTTGGTCACTTGGGGCGTGTAGCCTTTAGGCATGATCTCCATGTACCACACCTCGTTGGCATCGCTGATGCTGAATGACTCGCCGTCGCTGCCGTAGCCGTATTCCTCGACCAAATCGGCCATCACTTTGATGGCTTCGCGGGCAGAGGTGCTGCGCTCCAAGGCGATGAACATGAGGCTGCCATAATCCACGATGCCTGTTGGGTCCATCAGCTCCTCGCGACCGCCGAAAGTGGTCTCGCCGAGGGCGACTTGGTTTTCATTGATATAGCCCACAACTTGGTAAGTATGAGGCGGTTGCGGCACGCTGCCACGCGGCGCGTTGGTGCCACGGTCGTAGCACACGCGCATACTGCCCGCTGGCCAGTCGGCGGCAGGAGTGAAGTAGAGCTCGCCATAGCGGATGTGCGAGTCGGCGCAGTAGCTGATGAAGTTGGAGCCGTCGACGCTGGCGCCTTTGGTGATCAAGAAGTTGGTGCAGGCCTGCGATTGGCCGAAGGCGGCCAACAAGGCGATGAGGATAAGGCGTTTGATAGATTTCATGATGTTGTTTTCTTTTGGGGCAAAGGTATGAATATTTTTGTTTACCTTTGCGCAAAATATTCAGCGATGCAATCCACCATCCCATTAGCGGAACGCCTGCGGCCCACGACGCTTGACGACTATATTGGGCAGAAGCACATCATCGGCGAGAACGCCGTATTGCGCCGAGCCATCGAGTCGGGGCGCGTGCCTTCCATGATCTTTTGGGGACCGCCAGGTGTGGGCAAAACCACTTTGGCCTATATCATCTCCAAGCAAGTCAAGCGGCAGTTCTTCCAGCTGAGCGCCGTCAGCAGCGGTGTGAAGGAAGTGCGCGAGGTCATCGACCGTGCCCGCATGGCGCCAGAGGCACCTATATTATTTATCGATGAAATCCATCGTTTCAGCAAATCTCAACAGGACTCGTTGCTCGGTGCCGTGGAGCGTGGCTTGGTCACCTTGATTGGCGCCACGACAGAGAATCCCTCGTTTGAGGTCATCTCGCCTTTGCTGTCACGCTGTCAGGTCTATGTGCTCAAATCGTTGGAGAAGGAAGACCTTGAAATCCTTTTGGCGAAGGCCGTGAAGGCGTTAGAATACGACTTTGGCAAGAAAATCACCGTCAAGGAGCCTGAGGCTTTGATGAAAATCAGTGGTGGCGATGGTCGCAAGCTGTTGAATGCCATAGAGTTGGTTGTCACTTCGTTGAATGACTTGGACATGGCCGCCGAAGAGTTGGTCATCACCAACGACTTCACCACCGACTGCATCCAGAGCAACCTCGTGAAATACGACAAGCAGGGTGAGATGCACTACGACATTATCTCGGCCTTCATCAAGTCGATGCGCGGCAGCGACCCCAATGCGGCCTTGTATTACCTCGCTCGCATGATAGAGGCAGGGGAGGACCCCTTGTTCATCGCGCGCCGCATGCTCATCCTCGCCTCTGAGGACATCGGCAATGCCAATCCCAATGCCTTGCTGTTGGCCAACGCTTGCTTCGATGCGGTGAATAAGATCGGGTGGCCAGAGAGCCGCATCATCTTGTCGCAGACAGTGACCTATCTGGCATCGTCGCCCAAGAGTAACGCTGCTGTAGCCGCCATAGATGCTGCCCAAGCGTTGGTTCGACAGACGGGCGACTTGCCTGTGCCTTTACACCTGCGCAATGCCCCGACGAAATTGATGAAAGACCTTGGTTATCATGACGGTTACAAGTATGCCCATGCATACGAAGGTAACTTTGTGGAGCAAGAATTTTTGCCAGATGAAATTTCTGGCACGGTTTTGTATGAGCCACAAGATAACCCCCGTGAGCGCGAATTGCGCAAGAACCTGAGGGAGAAATGGAGAGAGAAATACGGGTATTAACTTGTAGGGACGCATCGCATGCGTCCGCTAATAAACAAAAAAACAATGACCGAAGAGACCCAAGAAAAAAGTGTAACCTTGTGGAACAAGGTGTTGGAGACCAGCCTAAAGCTGCCTTTCGTGCATGTGAACCGAGAGGAGTTTCTCACCAAGGAGCTCTCCAAGTTCTGCACCCCTATGGAGGTGATGACGGCCTTGGACGACAGCCCGTTGCGAGTGCTCAACAAGAAAGAGATCGACAAGCTGGCCAACCAGTGCATCAAATACCATCTCACCATGGTGTGCGGCACCTCGGCGTTGATGGGCTTGCCGGGAGGCTGGTGGATGGCGGGCTCTATCCCTGCCGACATCACGCAGTTCTATGGCCATATCCTCTCGCTGATGCAGAAGCTCATCTACCTGTATGGCTGGCCCGCCTTGACCAATGTCAACAAACAACTCGACGATGAGTCGCTCAACATCATGACGCTCTTCGTGGGAGCCATGATGGGCAACAAGCTGGCTGTGGAGGCTTTGACAAAGGTGATGGGTCAGATCTCAAAAAACGCGGGTATCAAACTCTCGGAAACGCTGATGGCACAATATGCCATTAAGATAGCGCAGTGGATCGGCATCAATATGACCAAAGAGGGTTTTGCAAAGGGTGTGGGTAAGGTGGTGCCTTTAGTGGGCGCTCCCATTTCGGCCACCATCACGTATTACACCTTCCGTCCCATGGCACGGAGGCTGAAGAGCCATCTCGATGAGCTATACGATATGAGGCACTGAAACGTTCAGTACGGTTCAAAAACAAAAATGCCCATGTCATTCCATTTGGAACCTATGGGCGTTTTGTTTTTTGTTATTTCTTGAACTCGGTGTCGTAGATGTCGTGCAGCTGACGGTCGGGGGTCTGCAGGATAGCCTTGTAGTTCAGCTTCTTTTCCGTCATCAGCCATTCGGTGTATTCGTCAACGAATTCCTTGATTTCGGACTGGTTCATCTTGATGTAGATCAAGTTGAGTTTGGCTTTCGCCTCGGTCTCGTTCAGACCGTCGTTGGCCATGATTTTGGCGGTGAGTTTGTCCATGAATTTTTCCATAATGGGTCGCAGTTTTTTGAGTTTAAGAATGCAAATTTAGGAAAATAATGCATATTTGTCAAGTTTTTTCGCAAAAGATTTATCTTTGCGCTGACAAAATCACGTTTAACCACTTAAGTTTTAGATACAAATGAAAAGACCGTTTTTCTTTTTTGCTCTTTTTGCTCTGCTGTTCTCTGTGCAGTGCCTCATGGCCGCTCCTTTGAGGAATATGGAAGTCAGGCTGACCCAACCTAATGGTGAGGTCATCCATTGTTATGCTTCCGGTGACGAGTTTTACAACTACCTGCACGATGCCAATGGCTTCACCATCGTGAAAGGGGAGGGCGGATACTATTATTACGCCACATACGATGCTGATGGTCAAGTTGTTCCTTCAGTTTATAAGGTAAATAGCGTTGACCCTGCCGCGGTCGGGCTACAACCAAAGGTGTTGATTTCCGAACAGGAGTATTACGCCCGCCGACAAGCCCGTGAACAATACATCAAGCAACCTCAGAGGTCTACCCTTGAGATCAACCATGGTCGCTACAACAACTTGGTGGTCTTCATCCGCTTTGCGGGCGACTCCTATCATACCACGCCGGCATCGGCTGTCGACTCCATGTTCAACGCAGCGAACTACGAATCCATCTCCTTGCGCAATTTTTACCATCGCACCTCCTATAACCAACTGGACTTGCGTTCCTATCTCTATCCCATCCCTGACGGCGAGACCATCCTGTCGTACGAGGATATCTATCCCAAGGAGTACTATATGCCTTACGATCCTGAGACCAATCCCATCGGATACCAGAATGGCGAGACGGCCGACCGTGAGTTCTCCATGCTGGAACGCGCCATTTACTATGTGGCCGACCAGGTGTCGGACACCCTCGACCTCGACTACAACGATGACGGCTTGGTCGACAATGTGGTGTTCGTCATCAAAGGCACGCCGGGCGAGTGGGCCTCGTTGCTGTGGCCGCACCGTTGGTGCATCTACGACCGTTATGTGCCCTTGAAAGACCTTCAGGTGTTTGACTTCAACCTGCAGTTGGAACAAGGCGGCTATTTCAACGTCAGCACATTGTGCCACGAGATGTGCCATTCTTTGGGCGCACCCGACCTGTATCATTATGATGGTGGCGTCGACCCGGTGGGATCGTGGGACTTGATGTGCGGTACGGCAGAGCCGCCCCAACAACAAGGCAGTTACATCAAGTATAAATATGGCAATTGGATTGAAGACATCCCAGAGATCGATGCCTATGGCACCTACGAGCTGGAGGCCGTGTCGTGGGAAGGCAACCGCCGCAATGCCTACAGGATACGCCTTAACGCCGACCAATGGCTGTTGCTCGAATACCGTAACGATCGCGACTTGTTTGACTCGCATGTGCCCGATGGTGGCCTGCTGATCTATCGTATCGACACCCGCTTTGACGGCAATGCCGGGTGGAATGGCTATGACCAATTCGATGAGGTCTATCTCTTCCGTCCCGATGGCGACGTCAACGAGGCTGGTAATATCGACCATGCCAATTTCTGCGAGGAGAGAAATAGAACAGAGTTCAGTCGTGTCACCAACCCGTTTGTCTTCCTTACCAATGGGGAGCCCATCGATTGGCAAGGTGCCATCTATGACATCAGCGTGAGGGGCGACCGCATGAGCTTTACCTATGGCCCATTGAACCATATCCCGGCGCCAACGTATTTCGTTGCCCATGTCAACAGCCTGTCGCATCAGGTGGAACTGTCGTGGGACGCCATGCCTGATGTGGATGGCTACAACGTCTATCGTGACGGCTTGGAGGTGGCCACACATCTCACCGAGACCACTTATGTGCAACCTTATACCGATGCTGACCATGGTTACCATACCTATTATGTTGCCTCTTATCACGGCGATACGCTGTCGGACTATGCCGAGCAGTGGGTCATCTTGGGCAACTATGAGACCATCCATGTCGCCCTCACCTCCGAATCGCCCTATGGCACCAAGGGTGGTGAGCTCGAAGTGGTCTTTAGCCTTCCCGAGATGAAGAGCCAGTACCTCACCATCTATGAGGGCACCAAGGCCGAGGCCGACCTGTATGTCCCGGCCAACACCGAGGTGAGCTTCTTCTGGGATGCCGGCTTCGATGCGGAGAGCCAAGGCATCCGTGTGACTGCCACCCACCAGAACGAGAACGGAGAAGGCGCCATTTTCGATATCGAAAGCCCTGAAGGCATTCTCGCAATCTATACCGTTGCCGACACAGGTTTGGGCTTGATGCCGCCTCAAAACCTCGTGGCTGAGTCGGAGGGCACCGACATCCGTGTGCGTTGGACAGTCCCGACCGAGAACAGCCGCTTCACCGTGTATCGCGGTAGCAGGGTGTGCCAGTCGGATGTCACGGGATATGCATATCTCGACGACCAAATCATGCGTTCAGGTACCTACGGCTATCATGTGGAAAACAACAGCGGTGACCTGTCCACCTGGTGTCCCGAGAATATGGTCTTTGCCACAGCCATGAACTACTACTGTGAGCCGCCGCGTAACCTTGCAGGCACTTACGACGGCAATGGCCATGTGGCTCTAACCTGGGAAGCACCTGAGTTTATGGGCAATGGCCTGATGGCATACGACAATAACCAATTTGCCGAGCAGATTGGTACGAACAGCCACAAGTGGGGCATCAAAATCATGCCTGAGCATCTGGCGCTCTTCGAAGGACATCCGATTTCCTATTTGGAGATGTTCGACTGCTCTGCCGGGCACTACACCTATACCATTTACAACGGTGAGGCAGTCAACAACAGCACCTTGATCTATACCCAGCAACACGACATGGAAGGCACGCATGCCTGGGTGCGTTTCCCCTTGGACGAGGCTGTCAGCTACGATGCCTCGATGCCGCTTTGGGTATGTGTGGCTACTACGGGCGCTACACATCCCATCCCTTGTTGTGAGTATGTCGGCGAGCCCAACAGCTGCCTCATCAAATCGGGTTCGCAGTGGAAGCCCGTCACCACTTTCGGCCAGAACGTGTCGTGGCTGTTGCGTGCCTACACCACGCCAGCCGAGGGTCGCAGCTTCAGCTACAACCTCTATTGGGGTCCCGAGGAGGGAGGCGAGGAGCAGATGGTGTTGGGCTATGAGGGACTCACCGTGACGGAGGCTGCCTACAACACCACGGAGAACATGCGCTACAACGTCACCACCTTCTGGGACGGCCGTGAGACCGACTTCTCGAACACCGTGTATCTCGGTCCCAGCGTGGCTGTGCCGGAGCATAACGACGAATATCAAGGTCTTGAGGTGTATCCCAATCCCGTCAAGGGTCTGTTGACGTTACAAGGCAAGGAGATGCGCCATGTCAGCCTCTATTCGGCAGTCGGCATGCTGGTCGACGACCGTGACGTCGCCGGCGACCATGTGGAGCTCGACATGGAGAGGCTCCCCGAAGGTTTGTACCTTTTGAATGTCACCACGACTGAAGGGCTAATGGTGATGAAGGTGGTGAAAAGGTAGGCTGCTGATGAGATGAATGAAAAAAGGCTTTCCTGAGAGGGGGGCCTTTTTTTATTTGCAACCTTGCAAAAAGCAAAACTGCTATGAAAACATGGTAATTTTGCATAAATTTGCAGCCAATACAAAAGTAACGACAGATGGCCCAATGGCAAAAGACACAAATCCAGCGCGATAACGGCATGATGGCAGAGGCGCAAGCCCCTGTTATCATCTCCGCAAGCCGAAGCACGGACATTCCCGCTTTCTATGCCGACTGGTTCTTTCATCGGCTGAAGGTGGGCTATTCTGCATGGACCAATCCCTTCAATGGTGTGAAGAGTTTCGTTTCGTATGAGAAATGCCGTTTCATCGTGTTTTGGTCGAAGAACCCGGAGCCGTTGCTTGGGCATTTGGACGAACTGAAAGAAAAGAACATCGGCTGCTACATCCAATACACACTGAACGACTATGAGAGAGAAGGCTTGGAAAAGGGCGTGCCGTCGTTGGAGAAAAGAATAGACACCTTCAAAAGGCTGGTGGATCAATTGGGCCAAGGCCGTGTGATTTGGCGATTCGACCCTTTGATTCTGACTGACCAAATCAGCATGGACGACCTGTTAAGAAAAGTGGAAAGCACCGGTGACCAACTGAAGGGCTACACGGAGAAACTTGTTTTCAGTTATGCCGATATTGGTTTATACAAGAAAGTGAAGGCCAATCTTGAAAAGAGCAACATCAATTATTCGGAATGGTTGCCGGAACAGATGGTGTGGTTCGCCAAACAGTTGGTAGAGTTGAACAAAGCGAAAGGCTGGAACTATGCCTTGGCCACCTGTGGTGAGGCTGCCAATCTTGATGGTGTGGAGCACAACCGCTGCATTGACGACGACCTGATGATTCGCTTCGCCCACCATGACAAGGCTTTGATGGACTTTCTCGGCGTGGAGGTGAAGGAATCCTTGTTCGGAACGGAAATCGTCAAGAAAAAGGACAACCGCGACAAAGGCCAACGGCAGTTCTGCGGCTGCATCGTGAGCAAGGACATCGGCGAGTACAACACCTGCCCGCATTTGTGCGAGTATTGCTATGCTAATGCGAGTAAGGATGTGGCTGTGAGGAATAGGGAAAGAGCGAAAGAAACCCATTGGAAATCAGAAACGATAACGGGGAAATAATCTATATTTGCACATCAAAAACAAGGCACATGAACCAACCTGCGACATACAACAAGGCAGTAATTCCAAATTCATCGGTCATAACCGACGAATTGAGCATTAATTCGCCAATTGCAATTGTCGATTTTCAGAATAATGATAATCAAGCAGTTATTAATTCGGCAATCATGATTGCCGAATTGAAGGACTGCAAACCCATGGGCGTGGCCACATACAAAACCACAGCCGAAATGCCAGAGGAGCTGCGGAAAGCCTTGCCGGACATTGAGGAATTGAAGAAACTGCTGTAAAATGATTTTATTGACAATGGACACCCAAGAACTAATAAAATATTGCAAGTCGCAACTTCCCGAAAACATGAAAGCACGACCATGGGATGTGACAGACCACGGTAGAGCTATTTTACAGACTGAAGATCAACTGAATGCATACATTGCAGCATACGGAGAAATGCATTTTATCAAGTGCAGAGCGGCATTGCAGAATTTTCCATTCGAGAATCTGACCAATTTTGAGATTGTAGATTGGGGCTGTGGTCAAGGCATCGCATCACTCACGTTGTTTGATATGCTAAAAGAACATGGGAAGGTGTATGGATTGAAAAAAATAACACTCATTGAGCCTTCAGAACCCGCCTTACGAAGAGCATTGTCATTCGTAAAACGTGTGGTAAGCCAGACAATTGAAGTTGTTGCTGTCAATAAATGTATTCCAGATTCAGAAGAGTTCAATGAGTTGTCCGAAGTTACATCATCTACTCCTATTGCCATTCATCTTTTTTCAAACATCCTTGATATTTGGACGTTTAGTTTGAGGGGATTGGCAAAAAAAGTTGCAGGATACGCGAAGCAACAGTATATAGTGTGTGTTGGTCCTGCTTTTAGAGAAAATAGCCGCATCTCTGACTTTGGTGAATATTTCCAAAAGAAAACTATCTTTTCAAGATTTTCACAATACCCGTATGCTTATACGGAAACTCACCATCCATATGGATGTGAAACGATGTGTTTCTCTCTGACCTCCAATGATATCAATGAGAATTATGTAGAAAAGGCAAAAGCAAACAAATTCATTGATGATTACAGCTATGTTGCGGAATCATTGAGGGGAATTGTAAACGGCAATATCCTAAATGCCTATAATGCCATACGCGCAAAATTGACTGATGCCGACAGCATATTCATTCAGCCTCATATTTCGACGGATGTGCCAGACATTGTAGTGATACGACCCAAGATCGGAGTTCTCATCTTCAATGTTTGTAATGACATAACGAATGCGGAAGCTCAATTTGAACGAACGGAAATTTATCAGCGAAATCTGTATAATGTACATCTACGAGATGTTTTTGGAAAAGCCTTGTTGAATCCATCATACTGGACAGCCATAAAACAAGCGGTTTTCTTCCCTACAGAAAAAGATGGGGAGAGAATTGGCGTAGACGAAAACAAATACAAATATGCCATCCGTATTTATAGAGAAGATATTTTATCTGAAGACCTTATCAGTAAACTTAATCTTTCTTGGGAGAATAAATACTTCAATGATGATTTATGCAAAAATGTACTTGAACTGATTACCAGTTAGGGTTGGCATAGTTATAAAGAAGGTGATGAGAGTATTACTCCAACAAAAAGGCAACGTGAATTAGCACAAAGTAAAAGTGTTGAACAAAAAATCAAAGGCGTTGCAGGATCGGGAAAGACGCAAGTTCTTGCTTGGCGAGCAGTAAATGCTCAAGTCAGAACTGGAGGTCGAGTGCTTGTGTTGACATTTAACCTCACCTTGGTAAACTATATTAAATACAGAATGGGACAGGTCGCCGCCGACTTTAACTGGGGGTTATTTGATATAACAAACTATCATCAGTTTTTTAAGTCGCAAGCGAACAACCACAATCTAAAGCCCTACATTGACGATTGGGATAATGAGACCTTCTTTGAAAAATTCAAAAATAACACCATTCGTTATGATACGATCCTTTTTGATGAAGCACAAGATTATAGATACGCTTGGCTCCTTTTAATTAAAAACTACTTCCTCAAAGAGGGTGGCGAATTCGTTGTTTTTGGGGACGGAAGGCAAAACATATATAGTAGACAACAGGACGAGCACCACATGCCACGGATTCCTGGAATGCCAGGTCCTTGGACTCAAATAAACGACAATTCAAACATCGCTTTCCGAATTGAAAACCCTGAAATCACCCGGCTTTCTACCCTCTTCCAAGAATCGTTTTTTGATTATTCAGAACCTTTGGTACAGCAAAGCATAATGCCTTTTGAGCAATTCTATATAAAATACTGGAATGTTGGAAAGAATGTCACGGCAGAAACGCTATGTTCAAATATCTTTTGGTTACTCAACGAGTTCAAACTCAACCAACGAGATGTTACTATTCTTTCGCAGACCTGTAGTGTCCTACGAAACATCGAGGATGTTTACATTAAAAGTGGAGGCAAACCGCCAATCACAACATTTGAAACCAAAGTAGAGTATGATAGAATACAAGCAGTTAGCAAGTGGCCAAAGTCGGATATTGACAGCATTCGACGAGTGAAAAAAGTCCACTTTACAATAGACCACGATGGTGTTAAGATGGCTACAATACATAGTTTTAAGGGGTGGGAGTCTCCCACGGTTATACTAATACTCCAGCCTGAAGGTTCGATAGAAGACGATGTGTACAATGTCATTGAAAACGAGAACTCTCCAGCACTAGTTTATACTGCTATCACACGAGCGAAGCGAAACCTTTTCATTCTAAATTTGGGTAACAATAAATACCACAATTTCTTTACAAACAGCATAGAAGCATGAAGCAGTTTAGCGAACACGAAAAAAGGACAATACTACATCTTCTCACAATGATAATGGAGGCTGATTCAGTTATTCACCCCAAGGAAGTTGAATATATCAAATCTCTGATGAAGGACTTCGGCCTTTCAACTGCCGAATTTGACCACATGGAAATGCTTGATTTCGATGTACTAAAGAATGAGTTTAAAATGATGGATGTGGAGAAACAAAATATGGCCAAAGAGTATTTTGTGAAAATGTCCAAAGTCGATGGTTTCATTCACAAAAGCGAATTAAAGATAATAAACGATTTACAAGTAATTAACCACTAATATTTGGGAACATGACCGATAACAAAAAAGCACAAATACACCAATTAGAGATGGCCGCACATTCACAAGGATTCGCAAAGTTCTTATACAACATGTTTGGCGGCCAATTCATCACTAAAGACCAAGCAAGAGAAACAATGGAGTTCTTCAAAGCGCAAATGAAACGCAATATTGAAAGTAATCCAAATTTGACTCGGGAACAAAAGGATAATGAGATTTCGACTAGAGAAGCTTGGTTTGAAGCATCGAAAGCATTATGGGGATTATGAGTTTAAAGCAATATGTCGACCTTCATCTTGATACTATCCATATCTGCTGCTATCCTTCTCGCCTTGCTGTTTTTCAATCGTGCGAGAAAGACCAAGCATAAAAGATTTGTTTCCTTGGCTGAACAGCATGACACGGCCAATGAACAAACATTTCTCCTATTCGACCTCAACCTTCCCTTTACCCCCGATGTTCACGATGTGATTTATGTGGAAAACGAATATGACCCCGCCATCAATGGGTATATCCAAAAGCACTACGAGGAAATCCAGCAGCAGTTCCTTTCAAAAAAGGCGACTTTTATCTATTTGCCAAAGCTTTGCGGTCAGGAGGTTTCCAAAGAGGTGCTTCATTATATGTTTCCTTTTCTGCAACAGACATCCTCATTTGTAAATGGCGACCTTACCATTGAAACGCTGAAAAGCCACATTCTTTCCGGAAGCATTGAAGGTCCTGCATTGATCCACTTCGTTCGGATGGAGGCCAAAAATCCCATCAACTATTATTACACATATCGTCCGCTGGTTGCTGCTTCACCCCTCACTGACCAATTTGAAAACTATTTGAAACATCTCACTTTCAGTTATCGAGGTGAATCGGAAACCGCTTTCAATGCCTTGTCAAAGCCCAAAAGCAAAGATGATGTTGCCGACCATTATTTCAACGATGGCAGCGACAACATCCTGTTTGCAGACAAAAGCATTGATGATTTGACGGATGAAGTACGGCAAAGAATCATCGAACTGAGAAAAAGAGGTGTTCAACTACACCTTTTGCATGAACTTGTCGAAGAACGACCCACTTTGAGCCGTTTGGTTATCGATAAAGATTATAGGATATTCCTTCCTGATTACAGCAACATCGAGATTACCATGCAACCTCTCCCCAAAGCGGTATTCTTCTTGTTTCTGCAACACCCGGAAGGAATACCATTCAAACATTTGAACAACTACTTCCCTGAATTACTGGAAATATACAAGCATGTTGGCAACAGAGAGATTGAAGAAAACATAATTAACAGCATTGGTGACATTACCGACCCGACCAAAAACTCCATCAATGAAAAATGTTCGAGAATACGAGAAGCGTTCCTGAAACATTTCGATACCGCTTACGCTCAACATTACTACATTACGGGCAAGCGTGGAGAGCCAAAGAAAATCACCTTGCCTCGTGAATTAGTAGATTGGCAAGCCTTGTGAAAATCGGAGGCAAAAAACGGGTTGAACTATTTTTGCGGCACAAATAACAATTATCAACGCAAAAACATTTCAATCATGGAAAAAGGTACAAAAATCATCGTCACAATCATTATCGTCGTCGTTTTCATTATCTTATCAGCAGTTGTTTCTGGAATAAGAAATGACGCTGGAGCAGCTACTCCTGGCATTTTCGGTATCATTTTGTTTGCAGCACTCATCGGCGGGCTTCGCGCCGTTTGGAAAAAAGACAAAAACGAAAACCAATGAGTGACAACCCCGCCGAGAAATTCGCAGACCTCACCGAGCACCTGAAAAAAGAGCTCAACCTGATAGATTCGGATGAACTCAACCAGATGAAGAAGCACAAAGCTCAGATGCAGGAGAACTTCAAAAAAGGCATTGACGAAATCGCTCTCGATGAGGAGGATTATTTAATTATCCAAGAAATAGTCGACAATTTGCCCGAGTCCTTTTTTAAGGAATTCGGATTTGACAAAGACACTTTAATGAAGGACAATTGGTCGTATTTGGAGGAAAAGCATCCCGAAGCGTTCAAAAAGTTCTTGAAAAAGCTGACTGAACATGTGATTGTAACGGATGTTGGAGACATTAATTTTTCTTCCAATCAGCCAAAGCCATTAAGGGAAAATGAGCCCATCGAAACGCTTCTGAAAATCTTCCACCAAGGCAATGAGAAGGAAAAAGAAGATGCGTGTATTGAGCTTGAGAAACGATTTTTTGCACAAACGCACGACTGCCAAATCTTTATCATGAAAGCCTTGCTTACAGCAGACAGTTTTACCAGAAGTATCTGCTATTTGAAATTGTTGCCGGAATGGTGGGACGATGCCATCATTCCTGATATTGAACGGAATTGGCAGACTTTCAGGGAACCCAATTGTCTAAAAGTCATTGCACACAGATTCCCTTTGGATTATGTGTTGTCACATGAATTTGAGATTGGGGAGACGGATTATTTGTCATTGTGCCTGCGTCTTGCATCGGACAATGATTTCATGATCGACAAGTATAGGCTATCACGCAAAGAGTATTGCCGCATCATTGCAAGCAACCACCTCCACCTTGACCAAACTGAGGCAGAAGACTTGCTTTTCGGTCATATCCTACACTGTCTGACGAATGGATACCAACCGCCAAATTACCATACGGAGTATTGGGAAGAGAAAGTCTATTATTCCATCGGAGATTTTTATGACAATTACGGATACTATTTGTCGTTGCTACTTAACCACAAGCCGTCTCTAACTTTTCTGCCTGGCATGCAATACATGATTTGGGCACTTAGCAACACTGGCAACACAAGCACCATCATGAAATTCCTTTTGTGGAACAAGCGCCTTCAACTGAACATACCGGACTTTTTGTCGAAAGAATACAATCAGGCCGATACCATCCAATTGCTAAAAAGCAACTTCAAGACTTACTTGGATTGGAGTTGGGAACAACTCTTGCAACTTGCAGAAGAAACTTTTCCGATAGATAAAAGCATCATCACAAATGAATTCCGAGATGCGGATGATTTCTCTGTCATATTTTTAAAAGATTATGCTCCGTTTTGATACTTGAATAAGCCGTTTGCCAACTCAAGTCTCCAAAATAGGTTTTTATTGACGAATAAGTTATCAACACCTCTTGCAAAGACGGATAATAGACAGTAACTTTGCAAGGTCGAAAGACAAACAAGCAGTAAACTTATTATCAATACATTACATCAATTATGTTAGGAGCAATTACAGGAGATACCATTGGTTCCCGATTTGAGTTTGCAGGAACCAAGAGAACCGACTTTGATTTGTTTGGCCCTGGTTGTCGCTACACCGATGATTCGGTGATGACTATGGCAGTGGCGGAATGGCTGATGGACGACCCGACTCATTCCCATGAAGTGCTGGAGAAAAAGATGGTGAAGTATGGAGAATTAGATCCAGGTGCAGGCTACGGAGGCATGTTCTCGGAGTGGCTGTTTTATCCCGAAGCTCTATTTAAAGACGGCATAAAAAAGCCGTACAACAGCTTCGGGAATGGGTCAGCCATGCGTGTAAGTTCCGTCGGGTGGATGTTTGAAACCATGGAAGAAACCGAAAGGGTGGCAGAAATCTCAGCCAGCATCACTCACAACCATCCAGAAGGTATCAAAGGGGCGCAAGCCACAGCAGCAGCTATCTTCATGGCGCGCAATGGAGCTACAAAGAACGAAATAAGAGACTATGTCGCCACGAGGTTCAAATATGACCTCAATCGGACTTGTGACCAAATCAGGCCTCGCTATGGTTTTGAGGTCACCTGTCAGAAGTCTGTTCCTGAGGCGATTATTGCTTTCTTGGATAGCAAGGATTACGAAAGTACAATAAGGTTGGCTGTATCGCTTGGAGGCGACAGCGACACACAAGCCTGCATTGCGGGCGGTATCGCTGAAGCTTTCTATGGGATGCCAGATGAAATCATCAAAGATATGGCCAACCACTTACCACCGGACTATAAGGCAAATGTCATCCGTTTGGCGGATGTATCAGCCTATCGATGCAAAAGGGAACAAATCAAAAGATGTTGGGGACAATGATGAAAAAGAAAAGCATGAAAGTCCTATTTGTCTGCTTGGCCGTTATAGTTGCCATTATTGTAGTAAAGGCCATCTGGGTCAGCATTGCCACAAGACATAACGGCGACTTTGAGAGCGAGAAGGCCGACATCATGGCGCGGCGGGTCTTTCTGATAGAGAAAGTGATTACCAGTCCGCAAAAGCTTATCGATGAAATGCCGAGTGCGGTTGGTCCTATATTCCAAGGAGAATGGGCGTTGTATTCCTGCTCGATGTTGTCGGCAGCGTTGGTGAATACCACGCTGATCTATGGCGAGGAGCGAGAAGAGAATATCGCCCG
>JAFYHS010000014.1 GCA_017539045.1 Bacteroidales bacterium | reverse complement strand
CGGCCTTCGATGTCCTTCTTGGCACCGTGACCGTTCACGATGGTGGTGTTGTCCTTGTTGATGCTGACCTTGTCGGCCTGACCCAGCATCTGCAGGGTGGCATCCTCAAGCTTGTAGCCCTTCTCTTCGCTGATGACGGTACCACCAGTCAAGATGGCAATGTCTTCCAGCATTTCTTTTCTACGGTCACCGAAGCCAGGAGCCTTGACGGCAGCGACTTTCAGTGAGCCACGCAGACGGTTGACGACCAAGGTAGCCAAAGCTTCGCCGTCGATGTCCTCAGCGATGATGATAAGGGCGCGACCGGTTTGCAAAGTCTTTTCGAGCACGGGCAGCAAGTCCTTCATCACGGAAATCTTCTTGTCGTAGATGAGGATGTAAGGATTCTCGTAGACGGCTTCCATCTTCTCGGTGTTGGTGACGAAGTAAGGCGAGATGTAGCCACGGTCGAACTGCATACCTTCGACGACATCGACATAGGTGTTGATGCCCTTGGCGTCCTCAACGGTGATGACACCTTCTTGCTTCACCTTGCCCATAGCCTCGGCGATGAGGCCGCCGATGGTGCCGTCGTTGTTGGCAGAGATGGTAGCCACTTGTTTGATCTTCTCGTTGTCGCCGTCGACCTTCACCGACATCTTCTTCAGCGAAGCGACCACAGCGGCAACAGCCTTGTCGATACCGCGCTTCAGGTCGAGCGGGTTGGCACCGGCGGTGACGTTCTTCAGGCCCGTAGCCACGATGCTCTGGGCGAGAACGGTGGCGGTGGTGGTACCATCACCAGCGAGGTCGTTGGTCTTGGAAGCCACTTCCTTCACCAATTGTGCACCCATGTTTTCAACGGGGTCGATGAGTTCGATTTCTTTGGCGACCGTCACACCGTCCTTGGTGATTTGGGGAGCGCCATACGACTTCTCGATGACCACGTTACGGCCTTTGGGGCCGAGGGTCACCTTCACTGCATTTGACAAAGCGTCGACGCCTTTCTTCAGGCCGTCACGCGATTCGATATTGAAAAGAATGTCTTTTGCCATGATATTGTGTTTTTATTTGTTCATTATTAGATAATTGCGATCACATCCGATTCACGCATGATCATATAATCTTTGCCGTCGAGGTGGAACTCGGTGCCAGCGTATTTGCCATAGATGACATTATCGCCGACCTTCAGGGTCATGGCGTTGTCTTTGGTGCCGGGACCTACGGCGACTACTTTACCTTGTTGGGGTTTCTCTTTGGCGGTGTCGGGGATGATGATACCGCTAGCGGTTTTCTGTTCGGCGGCAGCGGGCTCGATAACCACGCGGTCGGCCAGAGGTTTGATTGCTAATTTTGCCATTTTATTTGATGTTTAATTGTTGATTGTTTATTCGTTGAATTGTTGAGGCGGTCCTTCGACAGGCTCAGGGACCGCGACCTTTCGGAACGGCGGATGTTAGTCACATTTCGTGCCAAAGTGGAAAATGGCAGGGTTTTGTCAGTCGGGGTGACAAAGTGACACAAAAAGGGCTTATCTTTGCGCTCGAATTCGATCATTATGTCCAACATCAACGACGAGCGGAAGATCAACGAGCGGTATAAGATGATGACGGAGCAGCCCGTTAGGCGGCTGATCCTCAAGATGGCCGTGCCGACCATCATCAGCATGCTCGTGACCACCATTTATAATATGGTGGACTCGTTCTATGTAGGACATTTGAGCACCGAAGCTGTGGCAGGCGTGGGGGTCTCCTTTGCCTATATGGCCTTCATCAACGCTTGTGGCTTCTTCTTCGGGCATGGCTCGGGCAACTACATCTCGCGGGCCTTGGGGGCCAAGCAGGGTCAGAACGCAGGGCGCATGGCTGCCACGGGCTTCTTCACGCCATTGATTGTAGGTGCCCTTGTGGGCTGGAGTTGTCTGCTGTTCATCTCGCCCTTGTCGCGAGCCATGGGCGCCACCGACAGCATCCTCCCCTACGCCAACAACTACTTGCGTTTCATCCTGATTGCCACACCTTTCATGATGTCGTCGCTGACACTCAACAACCAGTTGCGACTGCAAGGCAACGCCCGTTTCGGCATGATCGGCATTGCCTCGGGCGCCATCCTCAATATCATCCTCGACCCAATCTTTATCTTTGTGCTTGACTTGGGTGTCAGTGGCGCCTCATTGGCCACGGCGGTGAGCCAATGTTTCGGCTGGTGCATCTTACTTTGGGGCACTTCGCGACCTGGCAATGTGCACATCAAGCTGAAGAATTTCACTCCTACCCTATACTATTACAAGGAAATCACGCGGGGCGGCTTGCCTTCGTTGGCACGGCAGGCCTTGTCGGTGGTGGCCACCATCAGCCTCAACCGTATGGCGGTGCATTATGCCTTGCCTAGCAACGAAGCCTCCACGGTGGCAGCTTTCACCATTGTTTCGCGCATCACTATGTTCTGCTTTGCCGTTGTCATCGGGTTTGGACAAGGCTTTCAGCCCGTGTGCGGCTATAACTACGGTGCCAAGCTTTACGCCCGTGTCAAGGAAAGCTATATGTTTTGTATCACCCTGTCCACGGCTTTTTTGATTGTCTTAGCCACCGTAGTCTATATCTTTGCGCCCGACATTATCTCTTGGTTCCGTGGCGAAGACCCCGAGCTCATCCGCGTGGGCAGTCAAGCTTTGCGTTGGCAGTGCATCGCTTTCCCGCTGATGGGCATGTGCACTGCGACCAACATGCTGTTCCAAAACATCGGCTACACCTGGCAGGCCACGCTGCTCTCGATGTGCCGACAAGGCTTGTATTTCCTGCCTGCGGTCTTCATCATGTCGTGGCTTTGGGGAATCACAGGCATCGAAGCCGCACAAGCCGTCGCCGATGTTTGCACCTTCTTGACTTCGTTGCCGTTTGCCATCTGGATCTACAGAGTACTCACCGCGAAGTCACAGCATAATGCGTGACTTTCCCATCCTTCCAAGTGCATTCCACCACCTTATTGCCTCGGGCGCAAAGCCCTTTGAAATGGCCGTCCTTCCATACCGATGGCAGTGCGGGCAGCAACTCGATTTCCCCGTCATGGCTTTGCAGCAGCATCTCGGCGATGCCAGCCGTGCCGCCGAAGTTGCCGTCGATTTGGAAAGGAGGATGGGCGCAGAAAAGGTTAGGATAGGTGCCTGCTGAATGGCTTCCGTCAAGATGAACTGCTGGTTCGAGCAGGTTCCTCAAAAGATGATAGGCATGATCGCCATCATGAAGCCGTGCCCAGAAGCAGATCTTCCATGCTCTTGACCAGCCTGTGCCTTCGTCGCCACGACGACATAAGGTCTCACGGCAGGCATCCATCAGTTCGGGTGTCTTGGATCGGGTCAACATCGTGCCAGGATAAAGGCCGAAGAGATGCGACACATGGCGGTGTTGTGGCTCCACTTCCTTGTAGTCTTTCAGCCATTCCTGCAGATAACCCTGCTCGCTAACCTGCATAGGCGGAAAATGGGATTTGGCATCGCGAAGGCTGTCGGAAAAAGCCTCATCGACACCCAAAATGTCTGCCGACTGACACACCGCATCGTACAGCTCGCTGACAATCTGAACATCCATTGTGCTGCCCATGCACACGCTGACGGCGGTGCTGTCGTTGAGCCAGAAGGCGTTTTCAGGCGAGGTCGTCGGGGCGGTGACGAGCCAGCCATGTCCGGGTTCCTCTATCATCGCATCGAGGAAGAACTGCGCTGCCTCTTTCATTAATGGATAAGCCTCACGCAGGAAATTTGTGTCGTGCGTAAACTCATAATGCTGCCATGCGTGCAGGGCCAGCCAAGCCCCGCCCGTATTGGTGGCACCCCACGAAGGATGCTCGCCAGGGGCCGTGAAGCCCCATGGGTTGCAGACCACATGGGCGGTCCAACCTCGGGCGCCGTAGAACGATTGTGCTGTCTTTCGTCCTGAAGGCATCAACCCTTCGGCAAAATGAATCAATGGCGGGTGCAACTCCGAGAGGTTGCACACCTCGCAAGGCCAGTGGTTCATCTCCACGTTGATGTTCAGGTGGTAGTCGCCGTTCCAAGGGGTCTGGATGGTGTTGGCCCACAAACCTTGCAGGTTGGGCGGCAGCAGGTCCTCGCGCGTGGAGCTGATAAGCAGGTAACGCCCGTAATGGAAGTAACAGGTCGGTAGCCAAGGGTCGTCGTTGACGAGGAAATCTTTCCAATGGTCTTCCAATGTGAGGTTTTGTTTCTCTTTGGGATCGCCAACCACCAACTCCACACGGTCAAACAGCTCGTGATGGGCTTTCAGATGGTCGATTTTTACCGCCTCAAAGCCTTTTTCGATGGCCTTTTGCAGATGTTCCTTGACATACGCCTCGGGGTCGTCGCACATGAAATCGGTGGCAGCACAGAAGTAGACGATTGTTTCGTTGTTGGATGCAACCATCTGTGCCTTAGCATAATATTGCATTCCTTCCACGCCTTCTACGTTGCTGTCTAACTGGCCGAACATCACTACGCCGTCAGCATCATTGATGACTTCGGCTTTTTCGGGACGGGAGAGGTTGATGGTGAGGGGAAGGCAGGTCGTTGAGCCTGTCGAAACGCCGTCATAAATTACGGTCGGCCCTTCGACGGGCTCAGGGACCTTAACTTCTATCACCGCGACATCATCAACGCGAGAGATAAAGCTTTCGCGCTCGTAATGTTGTCCGCCTTTCTCGAAGGAAACCTTGTGTGTGGCGTCGTTGAGGCACAGTGTCCGCTGATAGTTCGTCACGGAATCGTAATTGGGATAATGATAGGTAATCGTCATGTTGCCCAAGGTCTGGTAGCAGCCAAAAGGCACCTTGGCGCCTTGGCCATGGCCCGAGCCTTCGCCACCGCAGACAAAGGTCTCGTACATCAGGTTTTGTGCTTCGTCGTTCCTACCTTCTTTCAAAAGTTGTTGGATTTTGGGCAGGGATTCCAACGCCAAGGGGTTGCTGTCGTCGCTCGGTGCGCCTGACCACAAAGTAATATCGTTCAACACAATGGTCTCCTCGTCCACCCCACCGTCGGGCGTCATGCCGAGATGGCCGTTGCCCAAAGGGAAACATTCCTCCCAGAGTTGAGCCGGAGAAGTTACAATGAGATTCCATGATTGGGATTGCTCTTTCGTCTGACAACCCAACAATCCAGCCAAGAGTAATATGCCAAAAAAACGCAGTTTCATGACGCTGAATTAGAATCCCGCCAACTCCATCGTTACGGTAGGGATGAGGAGCAAGGCACCAATGACGACCAGCACAAGGATGAACTTCCAGATGAACTTCACCCACTTCTCCCACGGGATGCGGGCCACACCAAGGGCGGCCATCAGGACACCGCTGGTAGGTGTGATCATATTGGTGAAGCCATCACCGAACTGGAAGGCCACCACCGTTGCCTGACGCGAGATGCCGATCAAGTCGCTGAAAGGCGCCATGATGGGCATGGTGATGGCGGCCTTGGCCGAGCCACTCGGGATGACGATATTGATCAAGGTCTGAATGGCATACATAATCTCCGCCGAGGCAATCTTGCCCATGTTGCCCATCGACTTTGAGAGGCCATATAGGATGGTGTCGATGATGCCGCCATCCTGGAGGATGATGACGATGCCACCCGCCAAGCCTACGATGACCGCCGCCGAGAGGATGTCGCCCATGCCTTCGAGGAACAGTTTCGCGATGTCGCTGGCGCTCTTGTCGACAGCCAAGCCGCTGGCGATGCCGAGCACCAAGAACAAGGAAGCAATCTCCATGATGTACCACTCGTAGCCCAGCACGCCTACCACCAAGAAATAAACCGTTGCGAAAAGTAATGTAAGGACAAAATAATGCACCGTCTTACGGAGCGTGATGACGCTCAGCAGGACAAACAGCGCCGTGCCGATAGGCAACAGGGGCAGCGTGGTCTCGTTGTTGCCAATCTTCAAGGTGGTCATCGGGTAAAGCACCGAGAACACGATTAATACCGCCGTCAAGAAGGCGAAGACCCACCAGGCCTTATGGGGCGTGTAGCGTTCCAACTCCTCTTCCTTCACCTCCGCCGACTTGCGCCAGTAGGCATCGTCGTCATACATGATGGACGACTGCGGGTTTTTCTTCACCTTGTTGGCATACCAAAGCACAAAAATGATACCCACCACCGTCAAGATAGCCCAACAGACGGCACGATAGCCGATGCCCGTAAAGAGCGGGATGCCGGCGATGCCCTGCGCGATGCCGATGGTGAAGGGGTTGAGCATGGCGCCCGAGAAGCCAATGTGCGCTGCAACGTACACCATACAGAGACCCACAATGCTATCGTAACCCATCGAAACGGCCAAAGGAATGATAATCAAGGCAAAGGCAATGGTCTCCTCACTCATGCCAAAAACGCTACCGAAGAGGCTGAATAACAGCATGATGAGAATGATAACAACATTGTTCACCCCTATCTTACGCATCAGCTTCCAGCGTTCGAGGCGTTTGGTAAACTTCAGGAACGACATGATGCCCATATCGATGGCCTTGCTTTTGTTCATAATCCAAAAGGCGCCACCTATGATTAATATGAACACGATGATGTTGCCCTGCTTGACGAAGCCCTTGTAGAACGCCGAAAACACCTGCCAGGTCTGCGGCTCAGCATGGAACTCCGCGGTCGTTGAGCCTGTCGAAACGCCGCTTGCATTCAACTCATCCAAATAATGAAAAGTCATCACCGTCTCATCCCCGACCTGCTCCGTGACATATTTCCCCGGCGGGATAATCCACGTGAGCACCGCCGCAATGACGATGATAAAGAAAACAATGACAAAGGTATGTGGAACTTTGCGTTTTTTCATGAGCAATCGGATTGAAGCCACAAAGATATTGATTTATTCCTTATTTTTGCGCCAATTATCAAAATCAACAAGAAAAATGAAGAAGATTCTGACCCTATTAACGCTGGCACTTGCCATGACCTTGGCTCTGCCTGCCACTGCTCAAGAAAAGAAGTTTTTCACCCCTGCTGACGCTTCCTACAACAACCGCAGCCTCTATGCCCAACGCCCTAACCAACTGAAATGGATCGGCAACTCCGAAATCCTGATGCAGGTGAAAGACAAAGAGATAGTCACCATGATGCCTGGTAGCAAGAAAGAAGCCACTTTCCTTACTGTGGACGAGCTGAACGGCTATACCAAGGGTGAAGGCGTCAACGACCTGACGCGCATCCCTCAATTGACATGGATCAACGACTACCAAGCCTATTTCTATGCCTTGGGTGATAATGGAATCACGCTCAATAAGATGGATATCAAGAAAAAGAGTATCGATGCCATCACTGCCATCCCGCAAGGCGCTGAGAACCAAAGCATCTGCAAGCCCACTTTGAATGTGGCCTATACCATCGACAACAACCTCTATGTGGCCAAAGGTGACAAACAGATTCAAATCACCGACAACCCAGAAGGTGTGGTGGCCGGTCAGAGCGTACACCGCAACGAGTTCGCCATCAACGGCGGCATCTTCTGGTCGCCCGACGGCAAACTCCTCGCCTACTACAGCATGGACGAGCGCATGGTGACCGATTATCCTTTGGTCGACATCACTGAGCGCATCGCCACCGCCAAGCCCATCAAATACCCCATGGCTGGCATGACAAGCCATCAGGTGACGCTGCATATCTACAACATCGCCACGGGCAAGGAAGTCGTGGTGAAGACGGGCGAACCCGCCGAGCAATACCTCACCGCCATCACCTGGAATCCCGACAACAAACGCATCTATATCGGCGTGCTGAACCGCGAACAGAACTATCTGAAGTTCAACGAATACAGCGTCATCACGGGCGACTTCATCCAAACCATCTTCGAAGACCGTGACGAACAGTATGTGGAGCCGCAAGGTCCCGCCTACTTCTTGCCCGACAACCCCGACCAGTTCATCTGGAAGGCCCAGCGCGACGGCTACTACCACCTCTATCTTTATACCATCAGCAAAGGCACCTGCAAACAACTGACCCATGGTGACTTCGTCATCACTGACTTCAACGGCTTCTCGAAGGATGGCAGCAGCATCTACTACCGCTCCACCGAGGTCAGCCCGCTGGAACGCCACTGCTACATGATGGACATCAAGAGCGGCAAGGTGACGAAACTCACCAAGGAACACGGCACCCACGACATCGTGCCCTCCGGCAACGGCAAATATTTCCTCGATTTCTACACCAGCACCGACGTGCCTTACAACGTGGACATCATGGATGCCAACGGCAAGTTTGTGAAACGTCTGCATGAGGCCGAAAATCCTCTGAAGGACTACAACATCGGCGAGACCACCCTCGGCACGCTGAAAGCCGAAGACGGTCAGACACTCTACACCCGCCTCATCAAGCCCTATAACTTCGACTCCTCGAAGAAATATCCTGTCGTGGTTTATGTCTATGGCGGTCCTCACGCCCAGCTCATCACCGATGAATGGACGGCAGGTGCTGGCATCTACCTCAACTACCTCGCCCAGGAAGGCTTCCTCGTCTTCACCCTCGACAACCGTGGCTCCGCCGACCGTGGCGAGGCCTTTGAGCAGTGCATCCACCGCCAGTGCGGCCAACTCGAGATGCGCGACCAGATGGTGGGCATCGAATGGCTCAAAACCTTGCCTTATGTCGATGCCGACCGCATCGGCAGCGATGGCTGGAGCTATGGTGGCTTCATGTCGACCTCGCTGAAGATCAACCACCCCGAGGTGTTCAAGGTGAGCGTGGCAGGTGGTCCCGTGCTGGATTGGAAATACTATGAGATCATGTACGGCGAGCGTTACATGGACACGCCACAAGAGAACCCTGAAGGCTATGAGCTGACCAGCCTTGAGAACAAGACCGACAAGCTTGAAGGCAAACTCCTGATGATCCACTGCACCACCGATCCCGTGGTGATGTGGCAGCACAGCCTCGTCTTCGTCGAGAACTGCATCCACAACGGCAAGCAACTGGACTATTTCGTCTATCCCGGCCATGACCACAACGTATATGGCATGGATAGGGCACATTTGATTACCAAGATTACACAGTATTTTAAGGATAACCTTTAATGAAAAAAAGCCTCAGCATTGCTGAGGCTTTTTTCATACTGTTCTATCGTACCACAAATTTCAGCGTCTCGCCTGCAACGGTAATGAAATACATACCTTGGGGCAACGATGAAACATTGATTTGTTGGGTTTCAGCGGTGATTTGGCCTGTCAATAGGGTTTGCCCCATGAGATTGGTGATACGATACGTTTGGTTCTGTAGAGACGCAAAATTTTGCGTCTCTACAAACAAAACGCCGTTGGTAGGATTAGGATAAACCGTAAAGGTCCCTGTGGTCTCTGAGCCTGTCGAAGGGCCGCCTTCTTCAACCCCATACCCTTCCGGCACCAATTGCACATCCTGCACCAAGGTCTCCCAGTCGGCAACGGTCAAGGTAAGCGTCTTGGGGTAATAGCCCTCGCAAGAATACGTCACCTCGTAGGTGCCACCTTTGATGGGACGATGGTAGTCGCCAATAGGCAAATGACTACTGACGGCAGAACCGTGATGATCGTGGGTGAGAATGGTGACCTCTGCCTCCAAAGGTGCACCAGAGACCGAATCCGTCACCCTGCCATGAATCCCATAGAGGCATTGCTCCATGTAACGCAACATACTCTCGTGATTATAGGTCCAATACATGGGCATCGTCGACGGATTTGGCGTATAAGGAATGGAGCACTCGATGGTCACCTCGCGACATTGCTGATAGTAGTTCATGTAATCCTGTCGACTGCCGTAGATGGGATACCACACATAACCGTTGACGATGCCGTTGTCATAACTGCTCATATACAAAGTGTCATGCTCATGAGTCAAGTCGGCATATTCGTGACACACCAATTGCCACCATTCGTCATCGGGATGCAGCGGTTGGTAGGTGTCCCACGGATAGTTCAGCACCTCGGATCCGCCATGATAGTTCGCCGCCATGGTAAAGGGGTATTGCTCAGCGAGTTCCATCATCATCAAGGTTTCGGGCTGGTATTCCTTGCCATCGGGATGGGGTCCGTTGTCAAAATCGGGGTAGTTGCGGTTCAAGTCTGCGTTGTTGGCGTTGTTGCGACGGGCGCCATTGACGGTGTTGTTGCCTCCGTGATAGGTACCATCGGGGTTGGTGCAAGGCGAGATGAAAATGTCGAGATGATCGAGCAGCGCAAGGATTCGTGGGTCGTTGCTGGTGCAAAGCTCATCGATGAGGCGGAGCATGAGCATCATGCCTGTCAGCTCGTCACCATGGATGGTAGAAGTGTAGAGGAACTTGGGCTTGCCGTCAGGCTCGCCGTTGTTGAAGCGACAAAACATAAGCTTGCGACCGCTTGCCAATGTCCCCAACTCGAAATATGTGCATCTCTCGGGATAGTCGGAAGCATATTGCTTCATCATATCTTGATATGCCTCATAGGTGGGATAGGCATCCCAGTCATAGGCCTCACGGCGAGAGCCGTCCCACATGGCATAATGCTCCTGCATGGAAGGCGGCATGAGCAGCGTGGGCTGATAGCCCATGGCAAGGAGTTGGCGGTATTGCTCTTCGTTGGCATAACAAATCAGATGGTTGCCTTCCAGTTTGTCGACGGAACAAAGGCGGGTGAGCCGCTTTGCCTCTTCATGTTGTTGTAAGGGAAGGGAAAAGAAATATTCCCCTCGTGTGGCCATCAAGGTTTCGAGGTCGGTTTGGGCCATGGTCATTTTTCCTGCCAACAGCAGGATCGTAAGAAGAGCAAATAGCCGTAGGTTTTTCATAGATTATATGGGTATAATGTTGTTCGCGCGTTTGCCATTTGTAGGAACGCATCGCATGCGTCCGCCGGTTGTGTTGGCGGACACACGCGGTGTGTCCCTACAGGGTTATCGTACCACAAATTTCCGCGTCTCGCCTGCAACGGTAATGAAATACATGCCTTGAGGCAATGATGAAACATTGATCTGTTGGTTATCAGCGGTGATTTGACCTGTCATTAGGGCCTGGCCCATGAGGTTGGCGATGCGGTATTCATTTGCCACTGGTAGAGACGTGCCATGGCGCGTCTCTACAAAGAGGACGCCGTCGGTCGGATTGGGATAGAGGTCGAATGGAGCAACGACTTGTTCATAAGTAGGTTCTTCAATCCCATGCAATTCATCATAAATGGCGTCGCAGTCCTCGTCACCGGGTTTGAACACCAATTTGCTATCACTCCAATAGCAACGCATACCTTCCACACGGATGCCGTCGCCGTTGTCCATCAGCCTTTCGGGGAAGAAACTGGTGAGGTGACCGATACCGCACACGATATTGCCGCTGAAAAGGTCATTGGGGTCGCTCACACTGAGCATCCTATAGGTTTGGCTCTTGTAGGTGACCATTTGCACAGCATCCACATGCATCACAAGGCTTTCCGTACCCACCTTGATTTCCCATTCATCGCCTTCTTCAGCCTCGTAATCATACAGCACAGTGAACTCACCAAGAGTCTTGTTCCACCAATACAATTTGCCATCGCGTTCATAGACATATTCGTGTGTCACGTCTTGATGCAAATCCTTGTCGTAAAGCGTGTTGATTTTCACAAGGATATGTGTCGGCTCGTCTTGGACAATAGTGTCGCCCGCTTGATAGAGGTATTGGTAGGTGATGCTGCCGTTGTCATTCTGGATTTCGTAGTACCATTCATGACGGATGATATCCTCGATAAAGTTTTGGAAGTATTCCCAATTAGGAGCAGTTTGATAGGCTTCCTTGCTGCCCATCGGCACATGGATGGGAATTTCGGGGTCATAGAAATAAACAGAGGCATAGCCATTGAAAGCTTGTTCTTCCAATTCTGGAGGGATGGGATTGTACGAATAGATTTCGTTGAAACGAGTGTTTCTGAAGGCATGGTTTGCAATCAAAGAAACCGATGCAGGAATCCTCAGAGTACCTGTAAAATTCACGCAGTCAGAGAAGGCACCGCCATAAAGGTTGATCACGCCTTCACCCAAGTCAAGGTCGGAAAACTGGCAATGGTCAAACGCCATTTCATAAATACTTATCACAGAATTAGGGATGACCAATGTTCCCGTAAAGGCGGATTGGATGAAAGTAGCATGCTCGATGACGCTCAGCGAATCGGAGATTTTGAGTTCACCTGTAAGATTATGGCAATCCTCGAAAGCCCTCAGTCCTACCGAAGTCACGGTGTTAGGCATTATCAGCGAGCCTGAAAACTCGCTGTTAGCGAAAGCAAAAGTACCTATTGTGCTCAACGAATCGGAAAGGGTGATCGTGCCCGAGAAATGGCATGATTGGAAAGCGTAGTCGCCAATGGACCTGACGGAATTAGGAATCACAAGGTCGCCACCGTCACCGGCACCGTGAAAGGCATTCCCCCCGATAGCCACAATATCATCGGGGATGACCGTGTTTTTACAACCCAAAAACAGCGTCTTGTCATCCCTTTTGATGATGGCGTTGTTTTCAGAATAGAAAAGCGGATGGCTTTCATCAACGGTAATGCTTTCCAAGGCAGGGTCGTTGGTAAAGACAGATGGGTAAATGGTGGTCACGGAAACTGGAAGATGCAGTGACGTCAATGACGAGCAACTGCTGAAGGCATTATGGAAAATAGAGGTAAGGGTATTGGGGAAGCTTATTGAGGTTATGCCGCTGCAAGAGGTAAAGGCGTTGTGCCAAATGGTGGTTACACCTTCTTGCAATTCAACGACATTCAATCCTGTACAAGCGTAAAAAGCATACGTGTTGATGTCGGTGATACTTCCTGGGACGACCAGTGTTCCCGTTAAGCCTTCACATTCGTAAAATGCAGAAGCGTCGATAGCGGTCACGGTGTAAGTCTCACCTTCGTAGGGCACCGTTGAGGGCAAGGTCATGCTGCCTTGAGGCTTTTCGTAACCTTCCCAATAGTTACTCTCCCAAGGGTTTTCCGGCTCATGGGGAAAAGTCAATTTTACGGTTTTTTGTTCCTCGTCGGTAATGATGTAATAAAGTGTCTGGCCTGTTTCGCATACGGCCGAGAAATCGAAGCGCTCCGTGGTGGGGGTTGGGTTAACGATCTCATCCGCATTGGCATAGCTCATGTAATTTTGGTCGACACCAATATAATACAGGTGGTTGTCGAATCCTTTGATGAGCCATTTCATAGGCACGCAACAACCCGGAAGCGGCCGCACCCCATACATCCTTTCCCCTATTTCGGTAAAATGCTCGCCATGATCAAGAGAATAAGACAAACCTTCGGTATAATCATCATCGTTATAGCTTATTGTATAGACGATTCCGTTATCAGAAATGCTAATGTAATTTGCCGCCAGCGCATAAAAACCAGGAATATACTCAAATCCGGAAAATTCATTGCCATAGCCAGCACAGACCACATTGCCTTCTGGGTCGAACTCCATATCCCGAATACCAAAACCTTCAAAAGCGACAAGTTCCCAATTTTGCATGTCCGAAAGGGTTGAATGGTATAGGCCATTGCCATAATAATACAAGCCGACATAGACATCGCCGTTTTCGGTGGCCAAAATATCGCTGATGCTATTTTCCTCAAAGGAAGTGTCGTTCATGCCCCACGTAGTGCCGCAATCGGTGGTCCAGAAAACGCTCCCATATTCTGTTGAGCCTACTAGGATTTGGTTGTTTAAGGCAAACAAATTCCAAGCCTTGTCTCCGGCGCTCAAAGGAATGCCAGAGGTCTGCTGCCAAGTGTCGCCGTAGTCATCAGAATACCATGACTTAAACGGATTGTCTTCGAAAACGAAAATCCTTCCTTCCGGGCTTACGCTGAAACAATATTCATTGAAATAAAAGTCGTTGCCTGTTTCGTATCCCAAGACGATTTGGTAGGTTTCGCCTTCGTCTTGAGAGCGGCCTATCCCGCTGTAACCGCAATTGAAATAAAGGCTTCCGTCAGGAGCGGCGCCTAGAAAAACGGCTGACACATCGATGGGTTTCCAAATGTTTTGCGCCATGCCTCCAAGCGCGAAGCCAGCCAAAATCGCTATAGTTAATACTAATCTTTTCATGGTTGTATGTTTTTGATTGTTATCTTTTACCACGATTAACGCACCACAAATTTCCGCGTCTCGCTTGCAAAGGTAATGAAATACATGCCTTGGGGCAATGATGACACATTGATCTGTTGGTTATCAGCGTTGATATTGCCGGAAAGGACGGTTTGGCCCATCAAATTGGTGATACGGTAGGTTTGGTCTGGTAGAGACGCGATTAATCGCGTCTCTACAAACAAAACACCGTTTGTAGGATTAGGATAAACAGTTAAGGTCCCTGAGCCTGTCGAAGGGCCGTTCTCCTCAATCCCATGCAATTCATCATAAATCGCATCGCAGTCCTCGTCGCCGTATTTGAAGACCAGTTCGTTCTCCACCCAATAGCAGCGCATACCTTCCACACGAATGCCGTCGCCGTTGTCCATCAGCCTTTCGGGGAAGAAACTGGTGAGGTGACCGATGCCGCACACGATGTCGCCGCTGAAAATGTCGTCCGTGTCGCTTACATGCAACATTCGATAAAATCTGCCCTCGTATTCAACAATTTCCTCGGCATCCACATGCATGGTGAGCGTTTCCGTGCCGACCTTGGTGACCCAAGTGTCGCCTTCATGGGCACCAAAGTCATATAGCACGGTAAATTCTTCCAAAGTCTTGTTCCACCAATACACTTTGCCGTCGCGCTCATAGACATATTCGTGTGTCACGTCTTGATGCAAATCCTTGTCGTAAAGCGTGTTGATTTTCACAAGGATATGCGTCGGTTCGTCTTGGACAATAGTGTCGCCCGCCTGATAGAGGTATTGGTAGGTGATGCTGCCGTTCTCGTTCTCGATTTCGTAGTACCATTCGTTACCAATGGGGCTGAAGAGCATAGTGCCGTCAATATCAACACCGATGGCACCAAAATCCCCAATGGAAGTATGAACAATGATACTTGTCGACACAAAAGCATGAAAAGGGAACGGCTCTCTGCATTTTAGGCTGCCTCGCAAATAGTCGCCATAGTTTTCCAAGGTAACAGGAAGCGAGTCTTCGATGGTGATTTCAAGATAATCTGTACCTATTTCCTCGATTCCGGTAATCGTGATGGGCCCCGACCATTCCGCATTGACTAGGCTAAATTGGTGTGGCTCGTATGAATCAAGCCCATAGAAAGGCAGGTATGCGATCAGCCCAAAACTAATGGCGGCTTCGTCAATCATGAGGATGACTTCATTTTCGCCTTCGGTGGAAACGATGTGAATGGGAGAGACAATGTAGTCATTGCGTTTTGCCAAAGGCAAAATGATATTCTGAATGCCTGTTTTAATCTCAAACGCATCTCCAACTTCAAGAGTGACGGGCAAGACCTCCTCAACATTAACCAATCCATAGGCGGGGTCATAGTGACTGAGAGAGACGATGGTGTCTTCAGTATAGATACTTGAAATGGTGACCTCATGGTCGGTTTCATTCGTAATGGTAAAGTATTTTTGGTAGACGTACACATCAGTAACCCACAGCGTATCTGGCTCAATCACCAAACCGTCTTGCTGTATAGTCCCATCAATTTGAATATCATCAACGCAAATGGCAGATTGTCCAGAACAATAGTGGTGACGAATGGCGACATAGACCTCCTGACCGGTATAAGCGGAAAGGTCAACGGTATAGTTGTACCAGTTGCCCTGACGGTTTCTCGCATCTTTGGCGGCTATGGTCCATTCCGACAAGAGCGTGAAAGCCAATGGGTCATTGTTGACTGTAGTTGAGATGGATACCCCAAAATGCTCGGCAGGGTAGATTTCATCCAAAGCACAAGCATAAAAACGGATAACAGGCCAGTCTTCACTCAAAACCAATCGTGGAGAAACAAGATACTCATTTGGTGTAAGAGGTTCGCCCGTGGCATAGTCCTTGGAATAAGCCATCACCATCCCATTGGAATTGTAGCCCATGCCGCCAATGGAAGATTCCCAACAATGGCCGTCGCCGTCGCCATCGAGGACAGTCCAACCTTGAAGGGTGCCGTCTTCAAAGTCGTAATGGAGGCTCTGCGCCACGCCGCCAAAAGCGAAGGCAAGTGAAATCGCTAATGTTAATACTAATCTTTTCATTGTCGTATGTTTTTGATTGTTATCTTTTACCACGATTAACGCACCACAAATTTCCGCGTCTCACCTGCAAAGGTAATGAAATACATGCCTTGGGGCAATGACGAAACATTAATTTGTTGGTTATCAGCGTTAATGTTGCCGGAAAGGACGGTTTGGCCCATAAGGTTGGTGATGCGGTAGGTTTGGTCTGGTAGAGACGTGCCATGGCGCGTCTCTACAAACAAAACGCCGTTGGTAGGATTAGGATAAACCGCAAAGGTCCCTGCGGTTCCTGAGCCCGTCGAAGGAGTCGAAGGGCCGTCCTCCTCCACACCATGCAGTTCGCTAATGACTGCGTCGCAGTCCTCGTCACCGTATTTGAACACCAGTTCGCCTTCATTCCAATAGCAACGCATACCTTCCACGCGCACGCCGTCCCCTTTGTCCATCAGCCTTTCGGGGAAGAAACTGGTGAGGTGGCCGATGCCGCATACGATATTGCCGCTGAAGAGGTCGTCGGGGTCGCTCACGCGCAGCATCCGATAGATCCTACCCTCGTATTCGATTTCTTCAACTGCGTCCACATGCATGGTTAGGATTTCCGTGCCGACAAAAATGTTCCAACTGTCGCCCACTTCGGCTTCATAGTCATACAGCACAGTGAACAAACCCGATCGCTTGTTCCACCAATACAGCTTGCCGTTGAGTTCAAAGACATACTCATGCGTCACCTCTTCGCGCAATCCCTTGTCGTAAAGCGTGTTGATTTTCACAAGGATATGCGTCGGCTCATCGTTGATGATGGTGTCGCCTGCCTGATACATATATTGGTAGGTGATGGTGCCATTCTCATTCAGGATTTCATAGTACCATTCAGGATGGCTCGGAGGTGTGATAGTAGTCTCATCGCAATCATATCCCCCTTCATGATAAAGCATCTCGCCATCATTCACATAACAGCGAAGGTATTCTATCTCACTTGCATCATACATTTCCAATCCATCACAAACATAAATGCTAGGGAACAGGCCTTTCTCATAACCGATTCCCTCGATGATTTTCCCACTATAGTATTGAACATCCTCGTTAAACCTAACCCACTGCGTACGGTAATTGTGTCCGTTCCAAGTCACACTGCCAACGCTATCGACAGTCACCTGATGCGAACATTCACCTACTTCGTAATTCCACGATTCACCTGCTTCGGCATCAAAGTCATACAAAATCGAGAAGGCGTTTGTGGTCGGGTTGAACCAATACACCTTGTTGTCTTCCTCGTACACAAATTCTCCCCCTTCATGCCCAGTATCAACAAAATTCTGGTTAATGATGCTGCACTGATGGCCTTGGATGATCGTGTCGCCATCCACGAAAAACCTCTGATATTCAGGATGCGTGCCCCATGGGTTGAACACATCGAAATACCACTCCGCGCCTTGGGGAGCAAATGCCGCCGGTGCTCCATCGCTATTCATCACACAGTCGTCAAACGCCTCGTTGTCCCAAATCAGGTTGCCATTCTCGTGGTAGCACAAAAGGTAAATAAACGCGCCACCCATGCCTTCACTACCGCTGTTCAAGAAGCCGAATGTGCTGCCCACACCTTCAATCCAGTATTCATCAACTTCAGTTGGCGGATAACCAACAGAGTATCTTCCAAGACCCAATTGCCGCCTCATGGTGCCATCCACTTCCACTTCGGATTCTTCAAGCACCATCAGTTGCTGGCCCATCCAGTTCACCGTTACAGTATCACCTACCATAAGATTAAAGTCATATAGCAGGACTTCTTCTTGATAGTTCTGTTCTATTTTTCTTCGGAAATACACCCTCTTGTCCTCTTCACGAACTGCACCTGCAATTCTTTTGAAATCATACACATCTTCCGTCCAAACAAGCTTATAGTCCACACCATCCAAGGTGATATTATCCCTAATACTTTGGATTTCAGTATGGTAATCATTCGGATAGTTTGGTGTAACACCTATGTAAACCACATTCCATTTTTGGCGCTGGTTACCTTCTTTAATCATCGGGACATAGTCATCAAAATGCGGGTTCCTATAAATCATCTCCTCGTCCTGCCAAACCTCCACCAAACGGTATTCCGGTCCATTGTCAGGCTCATCCTGAATGGGATACAACAGGCTATGTGTACTTCCGATACCTTCAATCCATTGGTAATCATAATAATTCCCATTGTCGCAGTTGTTGTCAAACCAAAGTACCTTCCTTGTGCTGCCGTTGAGTTGCATTTCGGCGGTATCGAATACGACATGAGGCGTTAGGCCAATCGTCTGAAACACATCGCACACCGAAAGCGAGAAATCGTAAAGGGGATATTCGGTGTTTGCCTCACAATCATAATGCAAGGGCCACGGGGCATAAATGGCATCTACAAACGACATGAAATAGCATTTGCCGTCCCCGTCCTCACGGATGCCGCCGAAGCATTCGCCTTCTATGGGATAACCCAGATGAGCGCAATTGATGACCTTCTTATAAGTCGTCTCGTTCACCAGCGTATCGCCTTTAATGCCCAACTGGTAATAGGTGGAGTCCTCATACATGGAGCGGTAGAACTGCACCCAGGCCGTGTTTTCCAGGGGGAAGTTCCCTAGGATATGATCCGCATCGCGAACGCTCTTCCAATACTCTCCTCCTCCGTCGAAATACAGATGGTTGTCATATCCTTTGAAAAGGCGAGGATTTTCGCCGCCTGGAGCAATATCAACAAGGGGAAGGTGCTCTCCTAACTCGGTGAAATGCTCGCCATGGTCGGTGGAATAGGAAAGAACAGCCTGAAGTCCCATGAAGTGAGGCGTGTAAACAATTCCTTCATCGCTGATGGCCAAGCTCGTTCCATCAAATAAATAGAAGCCTGGAACATGCTGGAAACCAACACTACTTCCATCGGCATTATAGCCACAAGCCACCACATTGCCCTCAGGGTCGAAAGCCATATCCTTAATGCTAATGCCTTCAAAGGCAACAAGTTCCCAGTTTTGGATATCTGACAAAGTAGAATGATAAATGCCGACGATATTCATTATGTAGTAGGCAACGCTGACATACACATCGCCGTTTTCATTGACCAAAAGGTCGCTGACGGATTCAGAGTTTTCGAGAAAATCAAGGATCCACCCATCCCATGTCTCACCTTCGTCAAGGGTATAGGAGATTTCCCCGTTTTCAGCCCAAACCACCATAATGTCGTTGGTTGGGACGCAAAGACCTGCTTTATCAGGCATTGCACATGAGGAAATTGTCGTGGTTTGCTGCCATGTGTCGCCGCCATCGTCGGAATACACTACAGTCTGCTGGTTATCATTAAAGACACAGATTCTTCCTTCAGGGCTAACCGCAAAGCATGACGAATTAATATGACCAATAAAACCTGTTTCCTGGCCTAATACAATCAGCCACGACTCGCCATCGTCTTGTGAACGCGACAATGTGCCATATTCACCATTGGCAAAGATGCTTCCATCGGGACCGGCGCCTAATAATCCAGTGCCATTGATGGGCTTCCAAATGTTCTGCGCCACGCCACCAAGGGCAAAGACAACCATAATCGCTAATGTTAATACTAATCTTTTCATAGGTCTAATTATTTGATTGTTAATTATTTGATTTCATTTTTTTTGGCTGTTAGCTTTTAGCCATTAGCCTTTAGCAACGTCAAGGCTGCTAATAGCTAACAGCTAATGGCTAATAGCTCATACAGCATTGACGATTTCCTCAAAAGTGCGGTTATCATCCCCGAGGTCCATTTTCATCTGTTTTATGCGGGTTTTGCGTTTGTAGTAAGAGTCGGTCTGCGTGTCCAACAGGATGGAAATCACCTGGTTGGAGAAGCCGTTCTTGGAGAGGCAGCAGATGCGCAAATCCCACTTGCTGAGTTTGGGGTAGAGTTGCAACAGCCGCTGCGAGAAGCCGTCGAAGACCAAGTCGGTGAGGCTGATGAAGTCGTTCCAGTCGTTGTCGGTCAGCTCGAAGTTGAGCGAGTCGTTGTTCACTTCTTCCGTGAGGGCTTGCGCGGTGGTCATGATCTTATTTCGCGTCAAGATTTTCTGGATCGACATCAAATCCTTCGGTGGAAGCGACTGCTGGCTGCGGCGCAGTTCGTCGTTGGTGCGGATCAGGTTCTCCATGTCGCTCACCAACTCGTGGATGCGGTTCTGGTCGCGCTCCACCTGCCGCCCAAAGTGCTCCATCTCCAACTTGTGGTCGCTGATTTTCTTCCTCACAATCAGGAGGATGACGAGTAAGGCAATCACCGCCAAGGCGATAATCAAGTAGAGTTTCAGGTCGCGGGTACGGTGCAGGCTCTCCAATTCGCTTTGCTGGGCTTTCAGCTCATATTCCGCCTTGATTCTTTGCATGGTCTCACTGGAGTGCTCCGCGTCGGCTTGCACCAAGTTGTCTGAAAAATGCGTGTGGTATTTCACCGCCTGCTGGTAGTCGCCCTCGCTGTAGGCAATGGCGTAAAGCGTTTGATATACAGACATCTTCAGTCCGGCACGCTCGCTGCGGAGGGCTTGGTTCAAGTAGGACTTCGCCTTGTCGTTTTCGCGCGTGTAATAATAAAGGATACCCAAGGTCATGTGGGCGATGTCGGTGTCGTTGTCGCTGAGGCCGATTTCCAAGGCTTGGTTGACGCTCTCTATGCCTTTGGCAAAGTTGCCCGTCTCCATGTAGTAGTCGCGACCCATCTCGAGATAGAGGTCAGCGAGCATGGCTGGGGCGTTGATGAAGGTGGCGACACGAAATGCCGAGTCGTAGTATTGCTTGGCTTGGGTGTATTGCTCCTGCGCCCGCACCGCCCGACCGCTGTTGCGGTAGGCATTCATCATGCCGGTGGAGTCGGCGGTCTGCTTAAAGCAGTTCAGTGCCTGTTGATGTTGCTTGAAGGCATCCTCGAAAAGGCCGTGTTTGAGGTACATCGCGCCGAGGTTGTCGCAGAGCTGGCCTTCCAATTGGAGGGTCTCGGAAGTCTTGTCGGAACGCCGCACGAGTTCCAGCCCTTGCAGGAACTTCTCGGCGGCCTCTTCGGAGCGGCGTTGCTCGCGCAGTTGCAGGCCTTCTTCATATAAGGCTTGGGCTTGCTCCATGCGCTTGGTTGGACTGTCGCAGGCCACCAGCACGAGGCAAGTGATGACTGTTAAGATCAAAGAGTGTAAAAACGTCTTCATGTCTTTTTCGTTTTGTCATCGCAAAATTAACCAGAAAAAACATTTGTCAAGAGGCATGAGGCTCCCCAGGGGGCTATGTCCCTACTTTTTTGGATTGTTCTTATCTGATTATCCTGTGTATCAGCAATATAGTGGTCGACCACAAAAGCCGATGTCCTTACTTTTTTTGGCAATCATGGAGCGAAAATGAGGTCAAACAAAGAAAAAACCCCTGCCATAAGCAGAGGCTTTTTCACTATCTAATAATGTTAATTGGAGAGCTAAAGGGTCCTTGAGCCTGTCGAAATCGCAGATTCAACGAAGTTAAAGGCCCTTCTTGTTTGAACCGGCCCTTCGACAGGCTCAGGGACCTTGCTTTTTAGAAATACAGGTCTCTCTCGCCCTGCTTGATGCGCTCGATGCGGCTCTTCAGCTCGTCCAAGAACTTCGGGTCGACGTTCTTGAAGTTGTTTTCGATACACTTCCAGCCTTTGGCGGCAACTTCAGGAGTGGCATAATCCACCAAATATTCGCTCAAAGTGAGGATGGCATTCGGCGTGCAGTAGCGCTTGATGAAGCCCGGCACGCTGAATTCCATGAAGTGCTCGCCCGTGCGACCCAGACGGTAGCAAGCCGTGCAGAAGCTCGGGATGAAGTCGTGGTCAAGGAGCTTGTCGATGATGTCGCCCAACGAGCGGTCGTCGCCGATCTTGAACTGCTCGCGGTGCAGGTTCTGGTCCTCCTGCTTATCGCTGTTCTTCTCCTCTTCCTCGTGATGGTATTTGTAGTCGCCAATCTGCAGGTTGGTGCCGCCGTCGATTTGCGAGATGCCGTATTCGATGGCCTTGGCGCGGAAAGCAGCGTCCTCACGGGCGGTCAAAATCATGCCCGTGTAAGGCACGGCCAGACGGAAGATGGCGATGATCTTCTCGAAGGTGTCGTCGTCGACGAAATACTTCTTGTCGATGTTCAGACCCGAAGCGTCCTTAATACGCGGGAACGAAATGGTGTGCGGACCCACGTTGAAGCAAGCCTCTAGGTGGTTGGTATGACGGATCATGGCCAAGACCTCATAACGCCAGTCGTACAAGCCGAAGAGGATACCGAGACCGTTGTCGTCGATGCCAGCCTGCTGGGCGCGGTCCATTGAGGTCAGACGGTAGTTGTAGTCGCCCTTCTTGGTATTAATGGGGTGGTATTCGTTGTAGATCTCAGGGCAATAGGTCTCCTGGAAGATCTGGTAAGTGCCGATACCCGCTTCTTTCACGATACGGAAGCCTTCCACATCCAAAGGAGCGGCGTTGATGTTGACACGACGGATGCTGCCCTTGCCTTTCTTGGTGGCGTAGGTCACCTTCACGGTGTGAGCGATGTACTCCGGCGAGTATTTCGGCGACTCGCCATAGACGAGGATAAGGCGCTTCTGGCCGTCGTCCTCAAGGGCCTCCACGTTGCGGATGAGCTCTTCATCGGTCAAAGTGGTGCGAATCTGCTCCTTGTTCGAGGAACGGAAGCCGCAATACACACAATTGTTGACGCAATAGTTGCCCACATACAAGGGGGCAAACAGCACGATACGGTTGCCATAGATGCGGCGTTTCAGCTCGCGGGCGCCTTCCTTGATCTCTTCCACCAGCGCGGGGTCGGTGGTGTTGACGAGGACGGCAGTCTCCTCCATCGTCAGGCGGTTCTTATCCAACGACTTCTGGATGATTTCATGCACACGTTCAGGCGTGCTCTTGGTGTTGTTGATGTAGTCCCAAATCTCTTCCGAGGAGATAAACGGGCGGTTGGGCTCGTCGGGGATGCGACATTTTTCGGGATGGAATTGCATATCTTTATGATTTTTAGAATTTAATGAGCTGTTTTAAGCAAGGCCGACTTCACCTCGATGCCTTCGATGCGACCCAACTGGCCCGTGAGGGAACCAATCTCATCGGTGGTGCCTTCGAAAATGACGGAAATGATACTGTAAGTGCCTCTGGGAAAGCCTTGGCGGCAGATGATGATGCCTGCGTGACGGGATAGCACCGCGTTGACTTGTGGCGCGGCTTCACGGTTTCCCACATAAATAAGGACTGAGCCTATTCTCCTTTCCATTTGAATGTCCTCCGGATCAGATGATTATGATTCCCGCAGTGGCCTTGATGTCAACGCATTGTCTTCATCTCAGCGTGGTGCGGCTTGATTGCGGCTGCAAAACTAATGATTATTTTTGTTTTGGAAACAAATCTACCGCAAATCTTTTTCAAATCTCAATATTCTACCTTGTCCTGTTTCAACTCCCAGGCGCGGAAGGTTTCGAGAGCCTCTTCTCGAAGCAGAGGAATGAGCGGCACGGCGCGTTTTTCGACATGCTGTTCCAACTCCTTGTAGATGAAGTCATCGGCGAAGTCGATGGCGGCGGCATCCTTTTTCGTGTTGCCATAATAGATGCGCTTGATATGCGCCCAATAGATGGCGCCCAAGCACATGGGGCAAGGTTCGCAGGAGGTGTAGATGACGCAGTCCGAGAGGTCGAAGGTGCCCAGTTTACGGCAAGCTTCACGGATGGTGTTCACCTCGGCATGGGCTGTGGGGTCGTTGTCACGGGTGACGCTATTCGAGCTGCCAGCGACGATTTCTCCATCTCTCACGATGACGGCCCCGAAGGGACCGCCTCCGTTTTTTACGCTTTCGTCGGCGAGACGGATGGCCTCGCGCATGTATTCCTTATCTTGTTCGGTAATCTTCATTTTCTGTAACGGTTTTCTAACTCTTCTCTATACTTGTCTACGATGGTTTTGGCCAAGGCCACGCCATCGCCTTGCGGCTCGGCGTTGAAGGTGCCGAGGCGCTCACGCCACCACTGGCCTTCGTATTTGCAGATGCTATCGTGGTAGGCCTTCTCGTCGAAGGGTTGATTAGCATCAATGGCAGCATCCACGTCTTTGAAGAACTCCTTCCAGCGGTAAGCGTAATAGGTCGCGGTGAGACCCGCCCAGGCACGGCTTGCGTATTCGTTCAACAAGGCGTCTTCCTCGCCCCAAGTGGTGATGATATTACGGGCGTTGCTCTCAAAATAGTCCTTATCTTCCTCCGTTGTGCCAATGGCCCTCGCGTCACGAATCCAACGACCCACAAGGAAAGCACTCTCTGTGGCCAAGATGGCATCGGTGTCGTCCAAAATTGAGGTCATGGTTTTCTCGATTTGGCGCAACGTTTCGAAGTCGCCTTCGCGATAGGCCTTCACATAGTCGGCATAAAGGTCGCTGAAGTAATTGCCCAACAGCTGTCGCGTGATGTTCACCGCATCAAAGTGGCGCGTGCGCGTGTTGCAGTCGGCGGCCAACAGCTCATCCAAGGCATCCAACAGGGTGATGTTGTTGTACTTATAAGTCGGGGCGATGTAATATTGGCGATATTCGTCAATGTTGCCCATGGTCGGCCTCTGGTTGATGCGGACGGTCTGGCCTGGCGACGACACCTTATTATATACGCTGTCGGCCAACAAGGTCCAAGCGGCCCTCATGTTCGGGTCTTCTTTTCCACCGCGTTGGTCGGCGAGGCACTGTACCCACGCATCCACATCCTTGGTGAGCGGGTTGTCCCAGGCCTTCTCGAAGACATACTCATACATGAAGGGATTGCAGTCGAAGCCTTCCAGCGTAGAGCCGATGCCGACGAAGTTGTCGCCACCTTTGTCAAAGGCGCGTTCAATCCTGACATTCACTGTGTCGAGGTTACCGGCCAGCATGGAGTTGCCGCCAAAGTTACCGAGGTAGCACCAAATGTAAGGCACACCGTAATAGGAATTCGTTCTTTCCCACACGGGTTGTCGTTCGCAGTAGTAATCGAGCATGATGTGTCTGTCTTTCGGCATGGAGGTGATGTAGGCCTCGATGCGGTTGTCGACTTCCCAGTATTGGCGCTCGTTCCAAAACAGCCAAGCCATTTCAAGCCACTTGGCCTCGGGGTCGGCGGCCTCGAGCGATTCGTAGACCTGACGGCTCACGCGTGCGAGATAATCAGGCTCCCAGCTCGGCGGGATGAGTTCGTTGAAGATGTCGATGCCATAGATATGGTCGGTGCCGTAGAACTCGGTCTGTTTGTCGATGAATTTCTTCTGGATCTCCGTATACAACGGGTCGAGCGGATCGAGGAACTTGCACCAACAGATGCTGTCAAAGCCTGCCCAGTCGCCCAACGAAGCCAAAGGCGCCTCGGGATAAAGTCTTGTGATGCAAGGTGGAACGTGTCCTGCAAAGCCAGGCAACACGGGCTTCATGTTCAACTCACGCTCACGGGCAACGATTTTCTTCTGTAGTTCCTTTTGGTTCTCGAGCCACGACATGGGCAGCGGTCCACCCCAACGGTCGATGTTCTGCATGCGGTGCCAAGGCAGATGCGCCGGACCCGTGAAGTAGCTGCGGATCTCCTCGTCAGTGAGGCCGAAGTCGCTCCACACCTCATACCACACGCTCTCCTGCCCCGTGATGGCCAAAGGCAGGTTGATGCCGTTGAGTGCCATCCAGTCGATGAAATGCTCCCACTGCGACCAGTTCCACCAAGGCAAGGTATAACCGAAGGTGCAGTAATTGAGGAAGAAACGGTCGGGCACACGCGCACTCAGGCTGACCTTCTCAGGCACTGCGGGCATGGCGGCAGGAATCTGCAGCGCCTCTTCCTTGAACCAAGAGTATTGTGCCTTGCAGTAGTATTTCAGATAGTGATTAAGGCCGACAGCCATACTGTTGGCGTTGTTGCCACGGATGACGAGGTCCTTGCCTTTTGTCTCAATCTCAAAACGGTCGACGGTGTCATTCTCAAGCCGCTCGAGGACGATATTTTTGGAGTACTCTGGCACGACACGGTTCACCAGTCCACGCATGGCGACTACTTCGGGATCGGTTTCAGCCTTCTTCGTGCAAGAAAAGCAAAGCACAAGGCTCAGTAAGGTAATGAGGAAGCAATTTTTCATTGGATACGGGTTTTTATTTAGGGCAAAAATACAATATTTTCTCCATTTTCTTACTTTTGCATAAAAATCAACCTAATGAAAAAAGCGCTTCCCTTTATCGTCATCCTTATCGCCGCTTGCGTCTCATGCAACAAACCCGAGACGCCACAAGGAGGAGGCGAGACCCCTGAGCCCAATTACCCCACATATAAAGTGGGTGATTATTTCCGCAACGACACGTTGGAAGGCGTCGTATTCTACACCATTACTAGCCATAACGGGCTGATGGTCAGCCTTGAAGAGACAAAGCTCCCTTGGTGCGAGCCTGCCTATATCGTATGTGAGACAGGGGCAACCAATCCTTACGAAGGCTGGAACAACACCAACATCCTCATGTCCATCTATGACCTTTACTATTACCCCACTATCGACTGGAGTTATCAGCGAAACACATGGCATCTGGTGCATTATCCGCATCGTATGATCAACCACAAACAATGGTATGTGCCGTCGAGTACGGAATTGCGCTATCTCTTGATGAACCAAGAGGCCGTGAATGCCACGCTCGACTCGTTGGGATATCCCACTTTGGAGGACAAGACCTATTGGTCGAGTACCGAGACAGGCACACGTGGGGCTGCGGCGGTTCGTCTCCAGGACGGACAAATCGTCATCAGCGACTCATTGAAGACGCTTGCGTTTTATGTGAGGGCGATACGGGCTTACTGATTCTTCTTTGCCACGGGGTCGCAAGTCAAGCCGATACCCAATTTCTTGAATATCTTCTGATCCACTTCGCTGAGCATCACCGTGCTATGCACTTGGCAACCTTTCAGTTGAGGCAGGCACTCCAAAGCTTTCTTGCAATTTTCGTCCCATAGGCTGAGCATGGAGAGAGCCACCAGCACCTCGTCGGTGTGCAGGCGCGGGTTACGGCCATGCAGGTAGTTCACTTTGGTGGTCTGTATAGGCTCAATCATGGCTTGAGGGATGAGTTTCACCTCATGGGGTATGCCCGCAATGTGTTTGGTGGCGTTGAGGATCAAGGCAGCACTGGGGCCGAGCAGGTCACTGGTATGGGCTGTGATGAGGGTGCCGTCTTCCAACTCGATAGCGGCCGAGGCCACGCCTTCCTTCTCCTTTCTCTCCTTGGCGGCGATGGTGGTCTTACGCAAGGCAGTAGTGATTTTGGCCTGTTTCATCAGCAGGGCGATCTTATTAACCTCGTTTTCAGAGCCTTTGCCTTTAGCTAAGTTACACAAGGCGGTGTAATAACGGCGAATGATCTCCTGCTTCGAGGCCTCACAGCACACGGCATCGTCGCTCAGGCAATAGCCTACCATGTTGACGCCCATGTCGGTCGGCGACTTATAGGGATTCTCGCCGTAGATGCTCTCAAAGATGGCATTTAGCACGGGGAAGATCTCGATGTCGCGGTTATAGTTGACTGCGGTATTTCCATAGGCTTCCAGATGGAATGGGTCGATCATGTTGACGTCGCTGAGGTCGGCAGTGGCGGCTTCATATGCTACGTTGACGGGATGTTTCAGCGGCAGGTTCCACACGGGGAAGGTCTCAAACTTGGCATAGCCAGCCTTGATGCCACGCTTGTTCTCGTGATAGAGTTGGCTGAGGCAGACGGCCATCTTGCCACTACCGGGACCTGGGGCGGTGACCACCACCAGCGGGCGTGTGGTCTCCACGTAGTCATTGCGGCCGAAGCCTTCCTCCGAGTCGATGAGGGCGACATTGTTGGGATAGCCTTCGATGATACGATGGTAATACACCTTGATGCCCATGCGCTCCAGACGCTGACGGTAGGCATCGGTGCTGGCCTGACCGTTGTAGTGGGTCACCACCACAGAATTCACCACGAAACCACGGCTCATAAACTCCTCGCGCAGACGGAGCACATCCACATCGTAGGTAATGCCCAAGTCACCACGCACCTTGTTCTTCTCAATGTCGACAGCGCTGATAACAATGATGATTTCAGCTTCGTCAATCAATTGAGAGAGCATTTTCAGCTTACTGTCGGGCTGGAAACCAGGCAGCACGCGGCTGGCATGGAAGTCATCGAAGAGTTTGCCGCCGAATTCGAGATACAGTTTATCACCGAATTTCGCAATGCGGTCCTTGATGTGTTCTGACTGGATTTTGAGGTATTTCTCGTTGTCGAACCCGTATTTTTTAGTGGTTTTCATAGTGCCTAGGAATTAAAAATACGGGATGCAAAGATAGGTGTTTTTGGAACATCATAGACAATTTGGTACAAAAAAAAGGTCGTCCATTGGGCGACCTTTTGACGTTGTTGACTAACAGCCCATAGATTTCCTCGCCTTTCTGCCCATGTCATACCGACCGACGAAGGAGGGAGTGTATCTATGGGCAGAAAGCCTCGAAATGACATGGGCTTTCGCAATTACCAAGCGAAGAGCGGATAGTCCTTCATCATCTTGTTGACCTCGGCGCGGACGGCGTTGATCTTGGCCTCCGAAGCGGTCTTGGTCTCAGGATTGATGTCGCTGATGACGTCGTCAATCAATTCGACGATGACGGCCATCTTGTCTTGTTTCAGACCACGGGTGGTGATGGCAGGCGTGCCAACGCGCAGACCAGAGGTCAAGAAAGGCGAACGGGTGTCGAAGGGCACCATGTTCTTGTTGACGGTGATGTCGGCCAGGACGAGGGTGTTCTCCACCATCTTACCGGTGATCTCCGGGAACTTGCCGCGGAGGTCGATCAGCATGGAGTGGTTGTCGGTGCCACCGCTGATGACATCGTAGCCCTTATCCATGAATGCTCTGGCCATGAAGGCAGCGTTCTTTCTTACCTGCTGGATGTACTCCATGTACTCGTCGCTGAGGGCTTCGCCGAAAGCAACGGCCTTGGAAGCGATGACGTGCTCCAGAGGACCACCTTGGATGCCCGGGAACACGGCGCTGTTGATGAGGGCTGACATCATCTTCGTCTCGCCCTTCGGGGTCTTGCGGCCGCGCGGGTCTTCGAAGTCATGACGGATGAGGATCATGCCGCCACGGGGACCGCGGAGGGTCTTGTGAGTTGTGGTGGTGATGATGTGGCAATAGTCCAACGGGTCGTTGAGCAGGCCCTTGGCGATGAGGCCAGCGGGGTGGCTGACATCGGCCATGAGGACGGCGCCCACTTGGTCGGCGATGGCGCGCATGCGCTTGTAGTCCCAGTCACGGCTGTAGGCCGAAGCACCGGCGATGATGAGTTTAGGCTTGCACTCGAGGGCAATCTTCTCCATCTCGTCGTAGTCGACGCGACCCGTTTCCTTGGCCACGTGGTAAGCGACGGGCTTGTAGAGCATACCCGAAGCGTTGACTGGGCTGCCGTGTGAGAGGTGACCACCGTGCGAGAGGTCGAGACCCATGAAGGTGTCTCCAGGTTCAAGCAGGGCCTGCATCACAGCCATGTTGGCCTGTGCGCCCGAGTGAGGCTGCACGTTGGCGAAGGTGGCGTTGAAAAGCTGGCAGGCGCGGTCGATGGCGATTTGCTCGCTCTGGTCGACGATTTGGCAGCCGCCATAGTAACGCTTGCCAGGATAACCCTCGGCATATTTGTTGGTCATGACAGAACCCATGGCTTCCAGCACTTGCTCGCTGACAAAGTTTTCAGAAGCGATGAGCTCGATTCCGTGCATCTGACGCTCTTTCTCTTGGCGAATCAGATCAAAGATTTTTTCGTCTCTTTTCATGTTGAATTATGTTGATTGTTTATGTTAATCGTTGGAGCTGCAAATTTGCAAAAAAAAATTGAGTCTGCGACAAAAAAAAAGGATTTTTACTACCTTTGCTAGCCTAAAAACGACACGTTTTATGAAAAACAAGGTTATTTTTTCCCTTTTTATGGCTTTAGTGACGGTTTTGACCTTTGCTTGTAAGCCACAACAAAAACAACAAAATGAAGATGCAGTCAGAATCGACTATGCTGACACAACTAATTGGTACAGCTATGGTGACTCCACAAAATCTGCAGATGTTTTTTATGTCTATCCGACCGTTTCAACGATCTCCTTTGTCGACAACGACTCTTCGTGGTTTGCCAATATCACATTGCCTGAGGAGCGGGAGGAAGCCAATAGCAACCAACGGTTTAATAAAATGCTTTACGGCGAGTACAATTTCTATGCGCCATATTACCGCCAGATGATTTTTGATACTTATAGCCAGCCTACTCCGATATTGGATTCGTTGGCTCAAATAGCAGCAAAGGATGTCAACGATGCCTTTCAATATTATATGATGCAATACAACCATGGCCGCCCTTTCTTCCTGATGGGCCACAGCCAAGGTTCGCAGATGCTCATCGAATTACTAAAACACGGCATGACCGAGGAGCAAAGGAAATTGATGGTAGCTGCCTATTGCATTGGTTATCATGTTACTGAGGAAGAGTTGGCAGCATATCCCGAGGCTTTGAGACCTGCCACAGACAGCACGATGCAAGGTCTTGTCGTCTTCAACTCAGTGACGGATACAACCGCTATAGGCATGGTGTCGTGCGGCGACGTGGTCGGCATCAACCCCACCACTTGGACGATGGCGCCGGACACCGTTCCAGCCGAGTTCCATTTGGGCATGGCCAAATACAACGAGACCCGCGACAGTGTTCTCATCGTGCCTTGCCCGACTAGGACTTATCTATACAAACACAATACCGTCTGTCCCGACCTCGATCCGGAAATGGTCTTCATCCCAGCTTATGAGGATAAGTTCCCGAAAGGCAACCTCCACTTTGCCGACTCGTGGCTCTTTGGCGGCAATGTGGTGGAGAATATGCGGTGTCGGTTGAGGAATTACAAAAATTGACTATTTTTGCGCCCTAATTAAAACCTAACGATGAAGAATTTTGTTGAAGAACTCCGCTGGCGCGGAATGCTGGCACAGATCATGCCAGGAACGGAAGAACTCCTCCAGAAAGAAATGGTAACGGCCTACCTCGGCACCGACCCGACAGCCGACTCTTTACATATCGGACACCTTTGCGGCATCATGATGCTCCGCCATTTGCAACACTGCGGTCACAAGCCCATCATCCTGGTGGGTGGTGCCACGGGCATGATTGGCGACCCCTCGGGCAAGAGCCAAGAGCGCAACCTGCTCAACGAAGAGACCTTGCGTCACAACCAAGAGTGCATCAAGGCCCAGGTGGCCAAGTTCTTAGACTTCGATTCGAAGGAGCCCAATGCGGCCGAGATGGTGAACAACTACGACTGGATGAAGGACTTCACCTTCCTCGACTTCGCACGCGAGGTGGGCAAGCACATCACCGTGAACTATATGATGGCCAAGGACAGCGTGCAGCAGCGCCTCAACGGCACCGCCCGCGACGGATTGAGCTTCACCGAGTTCACCTACCAGCTCCTGCAAGGATACGACTTCCTTTGGCTCTACCAACATAAGAACTGCAAGCTGCAATTGGGTGGCAATGACCAATGGGGCAACATCACCACGGGCACGGAGTTGATTCGCCGCACCTTGGGCTTCGAGAACGAGGCCTTTGCCTTGACTTGTCCGCTCATCACCAAGGCCGACGGCAAGAAATTCGGTAAGACCGAGAGCGGCAACATCTGGCTCGACCCGAAGCGCACCACGCCTTACAAGTTCTACCAATTCTGGCTCAACGTCAGCGACGAGGATGCCGAGAAATACATCAAGATCTTCACCTCACTGGATAAAGAAACCATCGATGCCCTGATTGAAGAGCACAAGAAAGACCCGGGCATGCGTGTGCTGCAAAAGCGTTTGGCCCAGGAAGTCACCGTGTTGGTGCACTCGCAGGAAGCCTTGGATGCTGCCATCGAGGCCTCCAACATCCTCTTCGGCAAGTCGACCAAGGAAGGCTTGGAGAAGCTCGACGAAGCCACCTTCTTGGACATCTTCGACGGTGTGCCGCAGGAGCACATCGCCCGCACCGACCTCGAAGCCGGCATCCCGATCGTCGACTTCATGGCCGTCAACACGCAGATCTTCCCCTCGAAGGGCGAGGCCCGCAAGATGACCCAAGCCAATGGCGTGAGCGTCAACAAGGAAAAGGTCACTTTGGACAAGGTGATGACCACCGACGACCTCATCGATGGCAAGTACATCCTTATGCAGAAGGGAAAGAAGAACTATTATTTGGTGGTGGTGGAGTAATCACCCACATCTGTTATTCTGAATGGCCGTACTTTGCAAGTGCGGCCATTTTTTTCGACTCAAACAATAAGAATACCGCTTTTTGATGGTCTCCTAAACCAAAAAAACATGGACAAATCAAAAAACCGATTTTCCATAAATATTTGAATGTCAATATATTGGTAATTTCGAAATCGATAATAATAGGGACAAAACCAATTTAGGGCTTGACAGATGGCTTTTTTGGTGTTTTTTTGAATAATTTTGCGTGCATAACGCAGAAAAACACATTGAAATGAAAGCAACAAGACTTTACACCCTGCTTGCGCTGATGATGATTTTTGCCGCAGGCTGCACGAAACCCGATGAGCCGAACAACGGGGGAGATAACGGAGGAGGTAACAATGGAGGCGGCACGACACCAGTCATGGAGAGTGTCGACCTTGGGCTGCCGAGCGGCACGCTGTGGGCCACCTGCAATGTGGGAGCAGACACGCCTGAAGGGTATGGGGATTATTATGCGTGGGCCGAAACCAGCCCCAAAGACCACTATTATTGGAATACTTACCGATACTGCAAAGGGCTGATAGGAACCCTCACCAAATACTGCAACGTGGCGACCTTCGGCTACAACGGTTTCACCGACGACTTAACCGTATTACAGCCCGATGATGACGCTGCCACCGTAAACTGGGGAAGCGACTGGCGTACGCCCGATTTAGAGCAATGGGAAGAGCTAATCAACAACACAACCTACGAATGGGTGAAACAAAACGAGGTGTGGGGATTGGCCTTCCATGGGAATGGGCAGAGCCTCTTCCTACCCGCCGGTGGCTATTTCGACATACGCGGTCTTACAGAACTCGGGGAGTGCGGCTATTATTGGTCGAATTCGCTTTGTGCTGACGACCCGGTCTATGCGAATTATTTCATCGTCAACACGAATGGCGCTTTTACCAGCGACTTTTATAGACGCTGTTGTGGTTTTTCTGTCAGGGCTGTGCGTTCCGCACAATAAACGCGGTCTTTATCAACGATATATTGAATTGAATCAAAATAGATAACTACAATGAAAAAGGATTATCAACAAAAAGGTACAGCAAATCCTCTGAAGCAGGGCCAGGTTAAGACATGGCTCATCATCCTGTTGAGTGTGTTCTACACTTGTGTCTCATTCGCCCAAATGCCGACTATCAAGCAAGGCCCGTTGGCCAAAGGCGTAAAACTCACCAATCAGGCCTTGTATATTGGAGAGGACGAGTCCTGTTATTATTTCTTTGATTATTACAGTAAAATCACCCTCGTTAGTTTCGACAAAACCGATTTGTCACTTAAAACCGAGAAAGATTTTACGCGTAGTAAGATGTCAATGCGTTTGCTCATTTATGGCGGGATATATGGAGAGAATATCGAAGTGCTTACTGTAAAGCATGAAGCTAAGGGCTATCGTCTTGAAAAACTCACATTCAAAAAGTCGGACATGACGCTGACCTCGACAGAAGACCTCGGATTCTCGCCTTTCGTAGATGGGGAAAGGCATTTCAGCAACATGGATCCTGTCAAGCTGAAGGAAATGCTTACGGTTTCCTCCAAGACCTCGCCCAATCAATCCCATCGTGCGTTGGTGCGATTGGACGAATGCCAAAATGGAGTTCCTGGTACATGGAAAATTGCAGTGTTGGATAATACAACGAATGCGACACTATGGAGCAGGGATACGGATTTTCATTTCCATGATTATGTCATTACCGATGATGGCAAAGTCGTTTTGGTGGGCTATTATCTCGCCGACTCCAAAGACAAGGCGGTAGCGGCTCTCGTGGTCATGACGAATGACGGTGAAGAGCTGATGTCGTTTCCCCTGCCCGTCAACATCGGGAGTGCGGAACTTACATTGAACGGCGACCGTCTTTGGGTTACGGGTTCCCTGAAAGGGGAGAAATACGGTGACTGGATGTTTTTGTTCAACAGGAATGCTGCCCTTTCAGGAATGTATGTCACCTTGTTTGATTTGAACGAACAAGCTGTCGTCACTTCTGACGAGTATCCTTTCACAAAAGAAGACGTAGGTGTATTGATCAATGCCAAGGAAGGCAAGAACAAAAACAACGAGGTCCATTGGATAGACTTTTATCCTTTTCTCATGAATGATGGTCGTGTTTGTGTGAAAGGCGAGTATGACTATACGGAAACCATTAGCACGCATACGGGTGTTTATTATTGGTTCGGGAAAAAAGGATGCAACTTGAGCATGTTCGATACAGATGGAAAACTGCTATGGAAAAAGCCCTATAGGAATAACATTGTCGGTCCCCAAGAGACCGTCAATGATGCCGTGTTCGACTTGCAGGGCAATCTTTGCTATTATTCGATGGTTTGCAGCAAGTATGAATACTCTGAGACAGACGCTGCGGCCTCACAAGACCCGCGGCTGTTGCAGACCAAGCTCCGCGAGATCATCTTGGATCAAGAGGGTAATGAAACGGTGAATGTCATCGACGGCAAGGGCGAATTTGGCATTGCTGCCCAAAGCTATAATTCAGACAAGACGAAGCGGGTGTTTCTGTTGATGGAACAAGGCTTGATCAAAAGCGATGTGCGGTTGGTGGTGGTTGAATGACAGGCGTTGGGATGTTGGTGTAGTTTTGCCGTAAATTTCAAAATCATACGAATATGAAAACGACAAAGAAAATCATGATGATTTGCTGCATGATGGTTATGGCGGCGACGAGTTACGGACAGCAATGGGAAACTGTTTTGCCAGATAGCGTTTCTATCAGTAGCGGTTTCGTTAACGAGGACAACACGATTGAACTCGTTGGTTGTTCAGGTAATGACGGTGCCTATTTCAAAGTATTTGAAGATGGACAATATGAAACAACCACATTTCCTGCACCTGAAGGAAAACAACTAGTTTTGCAAACCATAACCCCATTGGACAATGGAGGTTATTTTGTTTCGGGACGGATTATGACTAATCGCTTGAATGATTCGGGAGAACTTAAGATCATTATTCTCGATGAAGACTTGAATGTAGTAAATGAGCGAACCATACTAGTGGCAGGTGGTTTCTTGGGTCTCACAGATGGTGCCGCCGTCATGGACGACGACGGTACCATCGTCCTATTGAAAACGGCAAGAAGAGAAATGCCCAATTATCAAGGTAGCTACGAGTCAAGAGGGGCGTTATTTCGGTTCACCCAATCAGGAGACAGCCTGAATTGTCGGTATCTGTTGGCCGACCCGCCAGACCCGATTTGCTACATACATCAAATCCAATACCAAAAACTTATGAACGACCCGTATAGTGACCAAATCATTGCGGTGTGTGCAGGACAAGGTGGGTTACAGTCCTTGCTCTATTTCGATTACGACTTCAATCTGACGAATGACTTTTTTATCGACGACATATCTCTACCGGAGTTAAGTTCAGGCAAGTATGTGAGCGAGCCTCATGTGGGTTATTGGTATAACGCTAATCAAATGCTTCTTGTGGCTACTCAAAAGGATTCAGATCACAATGTTAATCATCCTCATTTGCTTATTGGAAAAATGAACCGAGAGGGAGAAATCATCGAAAAAGCCGAAATCAACAAGCCTGACACTTTGTTTTACGCCTATGGAGGTACGGCTTACGCCAACGACAGCACCGTTTATGTATCAACGAGATGCCATACGGAGAGTTGGATGGACCCGTATTATCCATGCGTCTATCTTGTGAATACAGGGTTAGAAATCCTTGGAAAGGTTGAACTTTGGGACGAACTGGACTACCATCCTCGGGTCGTATTTCCTACCAACGACGGTGGGTGTGTGTTCTGCATTAAAGGCACCTCTTGGTATGTCGAACCCACAGTAAAGATTATCCGTTTCTCGCGCGAGGATTTCAATCCCATTCCTTGTAGTGTGAAGGAAGTGCCACAAGAAACGATAAAGGCTTTGGCCTATCCCAATCCTGCCAAGGATGAGTTGAACATTGACATTTCGGGTTTGCCTGAAAACGAAAAGCACCGCATACAGATTACCGACGCTTGGGGGCACATTTGCATGGATCGCATTATCTGTGGCGAGGGCAATGTGCTCTCGGTGGGTGTTGCCAAACTCCCCGCCGGAATGTACACCTACCAAATCTATAACGATAAGAAAACGCTTTCCTCGGGAAAGTTTGTGAAAGAATAAAAAAAGAACCGACATGAAAAAAACAACCATCATTCTCTTTCTCACCGCTTTGATGCTCATCGGCGGCAACGCCCAAGCGCAGGGCAAGAAGAAAATCCGTATCACCTATCGCAGCGCCAAACGCCTGGTGGAGAAAATTGAGGCCAACCCCAACGCCGAGACGCTTTACCTCTTCCGCAACGGCCTCGACTCGCTGCCCGAGGAGATTGGCCAACTGAAACACCTCAAAAAACTAGTGGTCAGTTCCAACCGCCTCACCTACATCCCGCCCGTCATCGGCGAACTGACCGAGTTGGAGTATATCTCCTTCAAGCATAACGACATCAAGGCGCTGCCGCCCGAGATAGGCCGACTCAAAAACCTGAAACATCTGGAACTGGACTACAACGACATCCAGACCTTGCCCGATGAACTGTGCGAATTGAAGAAACTGGAATACCTCTCCGTCACGCACAACGCGCTGCATCACCTGCCGAACGACATCGGGAAGTTGGAATCGTTGGAGTTTTTCTACATCGGCACCAACCTGCTGCAAGAACTGCCCGTCGGGCTGGCCCAACTCACCAACTTGGTGGAGCTGAACGTGGCCGGCAGCGGCGGCCTGCTCGTCGTCCCCAACATGCGCGATTGCCGCCGTTTGGAACGCCTATACATCGACAGCACCACATTGTTCGACGCCTCCTTCAACCCTCGCACCATTTCGAGATTGGAGATTTATATGGTGGGGGGATAAAGTAAAATGTAAACCTACTTGCACTTCTTTTGCTGGCGGGATGCCAGCAAAATGACCAAAAGGAGCCTGCCAAAACCCTTACCCGAAGCGATAAGGAGCCTGCCTACAGCCTGAAAAAGGACTCGGTGGAGGCCTTCGATGAGCAAATGCAGCGGAGGCATGTGCTGCATGGAGGGATGAGCAGGAGGGAGAGCGATAAGTGAAATGTTGTAATCTAGAACTGCAACGTATTGTAAAACAACGAAGTGACTTTGCAAAAGTTTGTAATGGCCTTTGAACTTGAAAAAACAGCGATTTTTTGCTATACTTTTGTGGAACAAAATTGCAAAGCGAACAATTAAACTTTAATACAATGAAAAAATCTTTGATTATTGCAGCCTTGATGTGCTGCCTCGTGTCGGCTACGGCACAACAAACCAAGAACACAAAAAGAGTCAATAACACATTAGGCGTTTGCATGATGGGCAAGACAATGCAGTGTAATGGCATTAGTATGTCGTACATTGCATCTGAACAAGGCAAGATGGCACTTGCCTACGGCCTAGAATACGACCGCGAGTACATGTTAGGCAAGACGCCTCTCGGTCTTGTGACGGGCATCCGCATGGAATACAGCCGCCCCTACGCCAAGTTTGAGGAGGAGGGGCAGACCCTCGAGGTGAAAGCCCACGATCTTACTGGGGTGATTCCTGTTTTGTTGCAATACCATGACAAGTTGGGCGACCACACCGAGCTTCAGCTCTTTACGGGTCCAAGTCTGGATTTGGTGATTTTCCGCAAGACGGATGCTTCAGGAGTCATGTCAGGAAGCGGCAGCTATATTTTCGGGAACCCGCTCGAAAACACTGGTAAGCCCGTTTGGCATTGGATTGGTTTGTCGTGGAATTTCGGCATTGGAATCCAATACAATGACATCTGCTTCAAGATTTCGTCAGGTTATGGCTTGCTGAACCATTTCGATAAGGATTATACGGCGCAGTATATGGGCTATCCTTTGCGCATCAACAGGCCTATTGTGGGGACGGTGATGTTTAGGCTGTAGTACTCAAGTACGACTAAAAGGGCTAAAGTTTGATTGTTAATAACTTATGAGAATTAGAAGGTTTTTCAGTTTGGTTTTTGTGGTGACCATCCTGCTGCTGGCGGGATGCCAGCAAAATGACCAAAAGGGGCCTGCCAAAACCGCTATCCCAAGCGGTAAGGAACTTGCCGACAGCCTGAAAAAGGACTCGGTGGAGGCCTTCGATGAGCGGATGATGCGGTGGAAAGTGCTAAATGGGGGAATGAGCAGGTGGGAGAGCGATAAATAAGAAGGGTTCCCAGTCCTATCCCATTTGGAAAGTTTCTGCCGCAGTCTTTTCAAGTTTTTTTACCCGCTTGGTGGGTAGTAAAGAGAAGTTTTTCTATTTTTGCATCGCATTTCGCAAAAATGCAAGATTTGCAAAAATTCGAAACGAAACATGGAAATAAAACGTGACAAATACCTCAATCGTCTGGTTGCTCATCAAGGAAACCAGCGCGTCAAGATCATTACTGGAATACGCCGCTCAGGAAAGTCCTATTTGCTGTTCCGCCTCTTCAAGCAACACCTTCTGGATTCGGGGGTGAAGCCTTCTCACATCATTGAGATTCAACTTGACGACCGCATCAACATGGAGTTGCGTAATCCTGATGCTTGCCTGGCTTTCATTCGCAAAAGCGTGAAAGACAACAAACCCTACTATTTGCTTATCGACGAGGTACAGCTCATGCCCGAGTTTGAGGATGTATTGAACTCCTGCCTGCATATCAGCAACCTCGACACCTATGTGACAGGGTCAAATTCACGATTCCTGTCCACCGACATCATTACCGAATTTCGAGGCCGTGGCGATGAAATCTATCTGCGTCCTCTCAGTTTCAGTGAATTTGCGACCACTTGCCCTTCTCTTGACTTCGATTCAGCTTGGCTCCAATATATCACCTATGGAGGATTGCCTTATTGTGCGTTGCTGCCAACAGCCGAGGAAAAAGCCGACTATTTGACACGTCTGTTTGAAGAGGTATATGTCCGTGACATCATGGAACGCCATCACATCCAGCATCCCAACCAGCTGGAGCAACTGATGAACATCATTTCATCTGGCATCGGCTCGTTGACCAATCCCAAGAAACTGGAAAATACATTCGTGAGCTTGGGTGGCGAAAAGCTCTCCGACAGAACCATCAAGCAGTATCTCGACCATCTGACCGATGCCTTTATTTTGGAACGAGCCGATAGATACGACATCAAAGGGAAAAAGTATATCTCCACACCTTCGAAGTATTACTTCACTGATACGGGGCTCCGTAATGCCCGCATTAATTTCCGTCAGCAGGAAAAGACCCATCTGATGGAGAATGTCCTTTACAATGAATTGTGTGGACGTGGTTTTTCCGTCGATGTAGGAGTAGTCGAAGTCAATGAGAAACAATCCGACGGAAAGTATGTGCGTAAACAACTGGAGATCGACTTTGTGTGCAATAAAGCTGACGAGCGCATCTACATTCAGTCTGCATTTTCGATTCCATCTACGGAGAAAAGACAAAATGAGGAAAGATCCCTCATTTCGGTGGACGATTCCTTCCGCAAAGTAATTATCACAGCAGACAAAGTCATGAAGCATCGTGACGAACAAGGAGTACTCATCATGGGCTTGCAGGAATTCTTGCTGAACCCTGAAGCATCATTATAATAGGAAACTCGCTCCGTTATTCTCCGTTGGTGCTGCTCTACGACCAGCCACTTTCATGGCTCCTGTTCGCTTGAGTGGTTGCTGACCGTTGGAAATGCACCCAAATAATTATTTTGCCGTTTCAGACAATAAATGATAGGTGGAAAACAAAAATCATAGAGACAAAAAAAAACTTGTGCTTTTTTTCATGATGTTGATTCTCAAAAATATAACAACGGACCATCTGAAAAAAGTAGGGACAAAACCATGCGAGACCTCAAAAACTCTTTGACAAGCATTTATTATGCTTACCTTTGCCGATAATAAAGAAAACCCGTGAAATATGAAAACAAGTCCGCTATGGGATGGAGTCAGTTCGCCGATATAATCGTAGGATATTAAGATGGCAAATAGTGGATTTTTATTGAACTGGACCGTTGGAAAACAGAAAAGTATTACTTTTGTAGGCGAATAAAGACATAATACTGGGCTTTACGCTCTTGTTCTCACTCGGGAAAATCTGGTAAATTTTAGCGAGAGAATAAGCAAGCGGAAAGTTCACGTTTTAAGGCGTGAACTAATTCGGGCTTATTATCGCAACGGTTTACCAGAGCCTTCCGAGTTAATAAGCAAACAAACGAATGGCAAGCGCCTTTCTTTGTTGCTTGTGGACGGAGAAAAGGCCAAAAACGAAGCGAACCATGAGCAGATATCATCAATACTTCGGAAAATCATAGGGACAAAACCAGATGCCGGTCTTGTTTAATATGTTGAAAGCCAATAACGAGAGGAAAAAATCATAGGGACAAGCCGTTTTGCTGGTCATTAATACATTGTTTTATTATATATCTTTGCAGAAAATGATGAACACAAACAGAAAAACTATAATGCCATGAAAAAACCAATCTATTTATTTGCCCTGTCGTTTTTGTTGGCGGCTTTAATGGGATGCCAGAAGTCCGATGTCGAGATTTTGGGAATTGTCTCCACCGATGAGGTCGAAAACTATTTCGGCACTACGGTTGAGGTAAGCTATTCAGACAACACCAAAATGTATTTTCACTTGCTCTCTGATACCACTGCTGAGGTGGTCAGTTATAACAGGTTTTATACCGTTCAAGAAGAGCAATCACCTTGGATCTATCGTGGCGATGTCGTCATCCCCAACCGTTTTGTCCATAACGGCAAGACCTATAAGGTAACTTGTATCGGCGAAGGCGCTTTTAAAGCCTCTGTCCAGAATCATGAGCTTGTCAGTCTGGTGTCCTCAGTCGAGATGCCCAACACTATTGACACCATACGAAACTGGGCTTTCAGCGAGTGTGTGCATTTGACCTCCATTGACATTCCCAATTCGGTGAAGTACATTGGTGATGCCGCTTTCGCTGGTTCAGGCTTGACTTCTGTGGTGATTCCCGGTTCCGTGAACGGTTTCGGAAATAGCGTCTTTTCTTCTACGTGCCTGACCAGCGTTGAGATTCCTGAGTCGATGGAGAAGATTCCCTGTGGCATGTTCTCCATGTGTTTTTCTTTGACATCTGTCACTTTGCACGATCATGTCACCACTATTTGTGATGACGCATTCTATGACTCGGGGCTCACCAGTTTTGAGATTCCTGCATCGGTGAACTATCTGGGCGTGAATCCTTTGGATGATTGCTCATCGTTGACCACCTTAATATGCCGACCGACAACCCCTCCAGAGAAAGACCCCCATGGTCAGCATTATGAAGACTATTTCATGCTGGGCAACTCCATCGAGCGCATCCTTGTTCCGGCACAAAGTGTCGACCTATACAAGGAAAGCTATTTCTGGCGTTTGTATAAGGACATCATTGTTGGAATGTAATTCTATGGACTAAAAAAATGAAAACGATGAATACAAAGAATTTATGGAAAGGCTTGTTGGTCCTTGTTTTGGGCTTAGCCATGACCGCTTGCCAAAAGGATGAAAACGACCCGCTGAAAATCATTTCCACACAAGAAGTGGTCCGCGATGGTCAAGTAATAGTTGAGGCCAGTTATCGAAACGACTTGAAAAAGATGTATTTCATCCTCGTTTCGCCCAACACTGCCGTCGTCACCCGAGCGACGGATTTCAATCCCGAGCTGGTCAACAGGCAGTATTATGGGAAGGAAGTCATCCCTGCCGAGTTCACGCATCTTGGCCAGACTTATTCGGTAGTAGGGATCAAGAGCGAGGCTTTCTGGGGATGTAATAAGCTGACATCCATAGTATTGCCCAATACGGTCACCAAAATTGGCAATTATGCTTTCTTTGGTTGTACGGAATTGAGTAGCGTCACCCTTTCAGAATCGCTTGAAGAGATTGAATATGATGCTTTTCATGGATGCAGTAACCTGGCTTCAATTGATTTGCCTGCTTCCATCAGGTGGATAGAGGTTCATGCCTTTGATGAATGTGCTTCGTTGACTTCCATAACTTGTCGGGCCGTTACACCTCCGTCGTTTGCGTTGGTGGAATCGGATTATCTTCTGTCTCGTCTTCAGGAAATCAAGGTTCCACAAGCCAGTGTGGAGGCCTATAAAACCGCTTGGGGATGGAGTCAGTTTGCTGATATAATTGTAGGATATTAGGTGTCAAAAGACAAACAGTATTATAATGAAATCCGCTTTGCGCATAATGACATATCGTTTTGTGGCCTTTTTGATTTTGGTCTATCTCGTTGTGTCCAATTGTTTCGCGCAAAGCTCCATCGGCACCGACTTTTGGGTCACCTTTATGCCTAATGGTACTTCAAACAGCAATCCCATCAGTTTGGATTTGGTTTCGACCTCACATTGCAATAGCATGGGAACCGTAACCAACGAATACACTGGCTTTTTATCTGATTTTGAAGTGCTTACAAATGAAGTGACCACTATTAACTTGCCAGAAGAAATAGCCTATTTTGGAGAGCAGTCAGATGTCGTTTTGCATAATGCGTTTCATGTGACGGCCACAGATGAAATTGCGCTTTATGCCTCCAACTATAGAATGGCATCCTATGATGTAGGCAAGTTGTTGCCCACTGATGCGTTGGGAAGCGAGTATGTGTTGCAGACTTATCCCTCTGATGGAATGTACGACTATGCTTGTCCTGTGTTTGCAGTCATCGCCGTTGAGGACAATACAGAAGTGTTGATCAACCTGACTTCCGACTCCAAGGGAGGACATTATGCTAACCAGCCCTTCACGGTCGTCTTGGATAAAGGCGAGTGTTATCAGGTGCAGGCGTTTTCAGACGGCGACTTTTCAGGCACTTGGTTGCGAGCTGGTGAAGGCAAACACATCGCTGTGTTTGCGGGTAGCACTGGTGTTGTTGTCCCTATAGGCCACTATGCATACGAAGCCATTTTTGAGCAGATGCCCCCTGTCGAAAGATGGGGCAAGCGTTTCGTGGTGACCAGTTCCATGGAAAGGAAAAACGACCGTGTTCGCGTGACAGCCTTGCATGACGATTGTAAAGTTTATAAGGACGGTGCATTGTTGGCTACGCTTGATGCAAGACAAACTGCGGAGTTTGGAATTAACAATGTGCTTCGTTCTGCTATCTATCTTGAGACCACCGAACCTGCTCTCGTATATCTTTACCCCACATGTATGTCATACGGCGATGTCAATCAATCGACAGGCGACCCATCCATGGTCAATATTCCGCCCGTTGAGCAGGCCACAGGCAATTATGCCGTGATTCCCGTGCTCGACCAAGGAGGATGGTGCCATATTGTTTATGTGAATATTGTCACTAAAACGGAAAATGTGGAAGGTGTCTGTTTGGATGGTGTCTGCGTGGCATCGTCTTTTGAAGAAGTGCCTGGTCTGCCCGAGTATTCATACGCACGATTGCCCTTGACGCTTTCTTCTCACGTTCTCATGAGTACGACGGGCAACTTCATTGCACACACCTACGGATTTGGCCCTGCTCAAAGCTATGCTTTCGTGGTTGGAACGAAGTTGATGGGACAAATCACTGTGAATGAGGAACCATCTTCAAATCATCCGCAAGGTTTTGAGGCCTGTGAGGAAGAGGTGATGACTTTCGGATTGCAACCCAATATCGAATCGACTTCAGTACAATGGAACTTTGGCGATGGAGATGTGGCTCAAGGCTATCCCATTAACCATGTATTCGACTCGGCAGGTGTTTACGGAGTGACTTGCGAGGTATACGTCCCGAACCAACTGCAGCCCATTGCCCTGAACACATCTGTTATTGTGCATCAGAAATACCATATTGAAGAGGAGCGGATTGCATGTGATTCGTATGAATGGAATGGTGAAACTTATACTGAATCAGGGGTTTATAATTATCAAGGTGAGAGCATCTACGGTTGCGATAGCACATTTGTACTTCATCTTGTCGTGAATTACGATGTCGTCATTGATACTGTGGTGACGGCATGTGAGGAGTTTGTATGGTATGGTGAAACCTACACATCTTCGGGACAACATGAACAAACATTGCAAACCAGCATGGGATGCGACAGTATCGTTAGACTTAATCTTACTATAAACCACGCCCAACAGCTTACCCTTCAAGGCTCGGCGTTAGTATATGCCGCAACTAATCTCGTTGAAGGTATTTATGATTACAGAGTAACCGACTCGATGGGTATTGCGCCAGGTTCACTTATATGGTCGTGCACCGTTCCCGAATGGGAAATTAGACCATCGGAGAGTGGTTTTCGCTGCAAATTAAGGGTAACCGTCCCAGGCCAAGGCACACTGTCGGCGAGGATTGACAAGGACTGTGATGTCAGTTTCAGCCTCGACATTTTTGCGGAATGGTTCGATATTGAGGAAAACAGAATCATGAAAATCAGCGTGTTCCCCAATCCTGCCAAAGATGAGTTGAACATCGACATTTCGGGCTTGCCGGAACACAATGAACATCGCATACAGATTACCGATGCCTTGGGACAGATTTACGTGGATCGCATTATCCGTGGCGAAGGAAATGTGCTTACTTTGGGCGTTGCCAACCTCCCCGTCGGAGTGTACACCTATCAAATCTATGACAAAAAGAAAACGCTTTCCTCGGGAAAGTTTGTGAAAGAATAAAAAAGAACCATCATGAAAAAAACAACCATCATCCTCTTTCTCGCCGCTTTGATGCTCATCGGCGGCAACGCCCAAGCGCAGGGCAAGAAGAAAATCCGTATCACCTACCGCAGCGCCAAACGCCTGGTGGAGAAAATCGAGGCCAACCCCAACGCCGAGACGCTTTACCTCTTCCGCAACGGTCTCGACTCGCTACCCGAGGAGATCGGCCAACTGAAACACCTCAAGAAACTGGTGGTCAGCTCCAACCGCCTCACCTACATCCCTCCCGTCATCGGCGAACTGACCGAGTTGGAGCATATCTCCTTCAAGCACAACGACATCAAGGTGCTGCCGCCCGAGATTGGCCAACTCAAAAACCTGAAACACCTGGAACTGGACTACAACGATCTCCAGACACTGCCTGAGGAGTTATGCGAGCTGAAGAACCTGGAATACCTCTCCGTCACGCACAACGCCCTGCATCACCTGCCAAACGACATCGGGAAGTTGGAATCGTTGGAGTTTTTCTACATCGGCACCAACCTGCTGCAGGAGTTGCCCCTCGGTTTGGCCCAACTCACCAACTTGGTGGAACTGAACGTGGCCGGCAGCGGCGGCCTGCTCGTCGTCCCCAACCTGCGCGACTGCCAACGCCTTGAACGGCTTTACATCGACAGCACCACATTGTTCGACGCCTCCTTCAACCCTCGCACGATTTCGAGATTGGAGATTTACATGGTGGGGAGATAATACGTTAGGCTTTCTGACGTTATCGAACAAACGAACCATCATGCGAAAACCAATTCCTTTTCTTTTCCTTCTGCTGCTGTCAGTTTCAGCAATGGCGCAGAAGCATTGCATCAGCGGCTATGTGATGGATGCCGCGAGCCGTGAGACCTTGATAGGGGCGACGGTGCTTGACCGAAACACAGGCCAAGGATGCGCCACCAACAACTACGGCTATTATTCTTTGACGCTGCCAGAAGGCGCTGTCGACCTGCAGTTTTCCTTTGTGGGTTATGATGCCGTGAATCAGGCGTTCAACTTGGTTGCCGACACCCTCATCACGGTGAAGATGAGCAGCAACATCCAGTTGCAGGAAGTCACGGTGGAGGCCAACCGCGCCACAGTGGGCGCCAACAATCCCCAGATGAGCATCATCGAGTTACCCATCAAGCAGATCAAAAGTATTCCAACCCTGATGGGCGAGGCCGACGTGCTGAAAGCCATCCAGCTGCTGCCGGGCGTGCAGAACGGCTCGGAAGGCTCGGCCGGACTCTATGTGCGTGGCGGCGGCCCCGACGAGAACCTGCTCCTCATGGACGGTGTACCGCTCTACAACGTCAACCACATGTTCGGCTTCTTCTCCGTCTTCAACCCCGATGCGCTGAAGAATGTCACCTTATACAAAGGTGGTTTCCCCGCCCGATATGGTGGGCGCATCTCTTCGGTGGTGGATGTGCGCATGAAAGACGGCGACATGCAGAAATACCACGGCAACTTCAGCATCGGATTGATTTCTTCAAAACTCAACCTTGAAGGCCCGATTGTGAAAGACAAGCTCTCGTTCAACCTGTCGTTTCGCCGCACCTATTCCGATGCCCTCACCAACCTTTATGGCCTCATCGGGAAGATGGCCGACAAGTCCATCGACAAGTTCTCGTTGGGGTATTATTTCTATGACCTCAACGCCAAGATGAACTGGAAGATTTCGGACAAAGACCGACTTTATTTGAGTTGGTACAGCGGCGACGACAAGATCTACGCCAACGTGAAATGGGACTATACCTATGAGGACATGTACGCCGACCACGAGAAACTGGGCCTCAACTGGAAATGGGGCAACAAGGTGGGCGCACTGCGTTGGAACCACATCATTTCGCCCAAACTTTTCATGGACGCTTCGGCGAGCTACACGCAATACCGCCACGACCTCGGTATGGACCAAAACTACACCTACGAGCAATTCAAGCCTACCGCCTACACCTCGACCGATGAGATGGCCATGAACTTCCATTCAGGCATCCATGACCTTACGGTGCGCACCGATTTCCATTATGCGCCCAACCCGAGGCACGACATCCGCTTTGGTGGCGGCTACACCTATCATTTCTTCCGTCCCGAGGTGCAGTCGATGAAGATCAACTTCACCGAAGCGGAAGCCAACACGGACACCGTGGCCAACACGGGCGACGTGCATGCCCACGAAGCCATGCTCTATGTCGAGGATAACATCACGCTGAGCGAAGCCATCAAGATGAATGTCGGACTGCACTATTCCGCTTTTGCGGTGCAAGGCAACTTCTACCACTCATTGCAGCCCCGTCTCAGCATGAGTGCGATGGTGGCACCCCATTTCTCACTCAAGGCGGGTTACGCCTACATGACGCAATACATCCACCTGCTTTCCAACAGCAACATCACCATGCCCACCGACCTCTGGGTGCCTGTCACGGCACGTATCGCACCCGAAAAGGGACACCAGTTCTCGCTCGGCGGATTCTATGAATTGCCCAACCTGTTCGACATCTCGCTTGAAGGCTATTACAAGACGCTGGACAATGTGTTGGAATACAAGGACGGCACCAGTTTCTTCGGTACCAGCCAGGGCTGGGAAGACAAGGTGAACCTCGGGAGAGGCTGGGCCTACGGCATTGAGCTACTTGTGCAACGTTCCTTTGGCAAGACCACGGGTTGGGTTGGCTACACCTGGGCGCGTTCCATGCGCAAATTCGACCGCGAGGGCATGGTGATCAACAACGGCAATCCCTTCCCCGCCAAATACGACCGTCGCCACGACTTCAGCATCACCGTGCAGCACAAGTTCAGCGACCGCTTCGACCTGTCGGGCACTTGGGTCATCAGTAGCGGCAATTGCGGCACCTTGCCCACACAAGCCTATCCGGGTATTCCTATCACCTATTATTCACAATACGGTGGCAGTGTTGTCGGCACGCCTATCATCGGCTATGTGGAACGCAACAACTTCAGGATGCCCGTGTATCACCGCCTCGACCTCGGCATGAACTTCCGAAAGCAGAAGAAACACGGCGAGCGCGTGTGGAACATCAGCGTCTACAATGTCTACAACCGTCAGAACCCCTTCATCGTCATTCGTGGCTATGACCAAAATACAGGGCTGCCAGAGCTGCAGCAAGTCAGCATCTTCCCGATAATTCCTTCAGTGTCTTACAGTTATAAATTCTAATCCAACTATGGCCCATGGCTGATGACTATGGCCGCTTTAACCAACGGAAAATCGGCCATGGTCATAGGCCATAAGCCATAGAAAAAAAATAAAACAATGAAAACCAGCATTCTAACCTTAATAACCATCACGGCCGTAACCCTCCTTGCAGCCTGCACCAAACCCTTGAAATTCAAAGGCGAATATGTTGACCCCAAGTTGGTTGTCAACTGCATCGCCATTCCTGGTGAACCCATCAAGGCGGTGGTTTACAAAAGCGACTTTGTTTTCGACACCATCACGGACTACACCATGCCAGAGGGTACTCAAGCATTCCTTTTCGTAAACGGTATAAGCAAAGGCGAGATGCAGCTGAAAGGTGACACAACCTATTATGATTATCTGAATCCTCCCGTGTTCTTTATCAGATATCATTTTACCCACGATTATGTTCCGCAAGTCGGCGATGTGGTCAAAATCAGCGTGACAGCCCCGGGATTTGATGAGATAGAAGGCAGTTCAGAACCTTTGCCGAACGAACCCATAGGTAGTTTTGAAGACGCCCGTATCACAAAATGGGACACCACGAGCGCAAGCGGCTATCACATCCCTGTGCCTGACACAGACTCCACCATAATCGTTTGGCTCACTCATTATCGCAAACACCTCACCGTCACGATAGAAATCACCGACCCCAATCCCGGTGCGTTGGATCTTTATTGTCTTGAAGCATCTATGCGCACCGAAGGCGACTGGACCTATCCCGATGGGCGGGAATACTACGACCAGCCCGCTGAGTTGAACCAAGTCTATTTCAACGACCCCATCATCGGCACCTCAACGGTGCAATTGGAAGACCAGTTCGGCATTGACGTCGGTTTGACCAACCGTTCAAGAAGCACCTTCAACGATGCCACCTTTGACGGCGGCAACTATCGCATGGAAATCCCCATGGTCACCAATACGCTTTTCAAGGCCAACGACAGCATCAATGCCTTCGTTGAAATCAAGTTGCGGCATTTGACCGAAGGGGCATACAATTACTACACCACCATCACTTCGGGCAACAGCCTGTCACAATACTACAGCGAGCCTGTTGGCATATATTCCAATGTGAAGAACGGCTTCGGCCTTGTGGCGGGAAGCAACGACAAAACAATCAGTTTCCCTGTTTGGTAATGGATTTGTAGGGCTGTCACACCGTGGCAGCCGCATAACGTAATTCGTATTATGCGGCTGCCATAATATGACAGCCCTACATGTATCATTTCTTCAGCGCCTCTTCCGCCTGTTTGATGGTGCCTCGTTCGCCGTTGACGAAGGCCACGATGAAGGCATCTTTATAGCCCAAGTTACGCACCTCGGTCTGACGTTTGGTGGCGGCATCCTTGCTCGTAAACTTGCCTGAGACATAACGGAAGGCGCCGTTATACTCATAGACATCCACTTCTTTCACGCCGTTGAAGGCCTTGCCCGTATCGGCCACTTTCTTGTCGCGGCTGGCAAACTGCACGGTGAAGTAGGTGCCACTGGGAGCGGCAGGCTTCTCTTCGACTTCGGGCTGGGCGGTATGGTTCTCGGCCTCAAACTCACGCTTGTATTCCTCGAAAGCGCGATACAAGGCCAACGCCATCTGGGTCTGACCCTTCTCGGAATTGAGGAACTGCTCCTCCTTGGCATGGTTGATGAAGCCCAACTCCACAAGGATGCTCGGCATGGCGGTCTTCCAAAGCACCAGGAATCCCGCCTGCTGCACACCACGGTCGTGGCGGCCTTTGCTGGCGAACTGTTGCTGCACCTTGCCGGCCAAATCGAGGCTTTGGGTCTGATAGAGACTCTGGGATAGCGAAAAGAGGATATAGGCCTCGGTGCTGTTGGGGTCGAAGTTATTGTATGCGTCGGTGTTGTCCTCGAGCAAGATGGCAGCGTTCTCCTTCTTTGCCACAGCCAAGTTCTTTTCGTTTTTTGACTCACCCATGACGAAGGTCTCGGCGCCGGAGGCGGAATTGGGAGTCTCCGTGGAGTTGCAGTGGATGGAGATGAACACATCGGCGTTGTTGCGGTTGGCGATGGCCGCGCGCTCGCTCAGCTCGATGAACTTGTCGGTCTTGCGGGTATAGATGACTTTCACGTCGGGCAGGTTCTCCTCGATATAGGCGCCTAACTTGAGCGCGACGGCCAGATTGAGCGTCTTCTCATTGGTCAGCTTGCCCAAGGCACCCGTGTCCTTGCCGCCGTGACCCGCGTCGATGACGACGGTCTGTATCTTTTCGCCCTTCTGCGCCAAAGCACATAAAGGCAGGAGAAAAATCAGGAAAAAAACACCAAATCGCGAAATCTTTCGTTCTATCATACTGAGTTCTTAATTAATGCGCGAAGAAAAACTATCTTTGCAGCGGAATTTCATTGCACAAAAGTAATCGTTTTCACGTTGACAGAACGCACGACATACATGAAATATTTTTCAACAGCGGCTTTTTGTCTGTTTGTTGGCATAGCCGTGTTGTTCTGCGGATGCAAGCAAACCGCTCATATTGAAGCACATAAGCACAGCCCCGCCCCGACGGAGGTGGACAGTGCCGCTTTAGTCCACGAGCGCATCGTTGACACGATTACCTTGGTCGCCGACTCGGTGGTGACGGCACAAAACCCCGTCATGGACACCCTTGATGCGATGGTCGCGGATTCGTTGACGGCGGTTTTGGATTCCGTTTCGGAGACGCAAAGCATGGCGTCTCTACAGGATACGACGGCCAACGACACCCTCAAAACCGTGACACGCCAACGCATCGCACCACGCCGTTCCGAATCGGCCATCGAGACCAAGGTCATCTGTTCGGCCGTCGACTCGTCGTATCGCGACATGAACCAAAAGAAGATCTACTATTACGGCGGCGCCAAAGCAGAATACGACGACATCACCTTGGAGGCCGACTATCTCGAATTCGACCTCGAGACCAGCACCTGCCTCGCTCGGGGTGTGACCGACTCGTTGGGCAAGGTCCACGGCCGCCCCGTCTTCACCCAAGGCGAGTCGACCTTCGAGGCCATGGAGATGCAGTACAACTTCAGGTCGAAGAAAGGCATCATCACCAAGGTGTGGACCGAGGAGAGCGGCGGCTACCTCCACGGCGAGCGCATCAAGCGCATGGACGACAACACCATCCACATCCGCACGGGCGGCTACACCACCTGCGACCTCAAGGACCACCCGCACTACCAGTTCAAGTTCACCAAGGCCAAGGTCATCCCCGACGACAAGATCGTCACGGGCCCCATCTATATGACCATCGCCGACATCCCGCTGCCGCTGGCCCTGCCTTTCGCCATGATCCCCAACACGAAAGGCAAGAAGTCGGGTCTCATCATCCCCACCTACGGCGAGTCGGCCAACCGCGGCTTCTACCTCGAGAACGGCGGCTACTACTGGGCCATCAACGACAACTACGACCTGCAGGTCTTGGGCGACATCTACACCCGTGGCTCGTGGGGCATCAAGCCGACCTTCCGCTACAACAAACGCTACCGCTTCAACGGCTCGATGGCGTTGGGCTTCGCCGTCAACAAGATCGGCACGAAAGGCGCCGCCGACTACCAGGAGAGCAACGACTTCAAGATCCATTGGACCCACAAGCAAGACCCCAAGGCCCACCCACGGCGCAACTTCTCGGCCAACGTCAACATCGTGAGCTCCAACTTCAACAAATACAACGCCCAGACCACCACCGACCAGCTGAGCAACACCTTCCAGTCGAGTATCAGCTACCAGACCAACTTCGGCGGCAAGGTCTACCTCACCCTCAACGCCAACCACAGCCAAAACACGCTGACCCGACAGCTGACCGCCTCGCTGCCCGAGATGACCCTGACCGTCAACACCTTCTATCCCCTGAAGAACGTCGGCAAGGCGGGCAAGAAACACTGGTACCAAAGCCTCAGCATGGGCTACACGATGAACGGCAAGGCTTATGTCAGCGGCGCGGACACCACGCTCTTCCGCGGCATCTACGATGACTTCGGCGACTGGGCCCGGACGATGATGCGCGACCATGTGCAGACGGGCATCTCGCACCGTGTGCCTATCAACGCCACCATCAAGCTGTTCAAGCACTTCTCGTGGACCAACAACCTGACCTTCAACGACTACATGTACTTCAAGCGCTTCGAGAAGCAATGGGTGCAGGACACCGACTCCACGGGATTCCTGCAGACCGACACCATCCATGGTTTCCGCAACCTGGTCGACTTCAGCGCGAGCTCCAACCTCACCACCAAGATCTATGGCATGGTCAACTTCGCCAACGGTCCCATCCGCGCCATCCGTCATGTGTTCACCCCGACCATCGGCTTCACCTACCGGCCCAACTTCAGCGACCCGAAATGGGGTGTCTACGGCACCTATGTCGACGGCAACGGCAGGGAACAGGTCTACAACAAATATGAGAGGGCGCTCTATGGCACGCCTTCCCAAAACCAACAAGGCCTACTGACCTATAGCTTGGGAAACAACTTGGAGATCAAAGTGCCCTCGCGTAGCGACACCATCACCGGTATCAAGAAAATCCCCATTCTGGAATCCTTCAGCATATCCGGCAATTACGATATCACCAAAGACTCCGTCAATTTCTCACCGATATCCGTCAATGGACGTACCACGTTGTTCAAGAAATTGGGCATCAATTACAGCAGCTCGTGGGACCCCTATGCCGCCGACTCTTTGGGCCGACGCATCAACCGCTTCGAAGTCATCGACAACGGACGGCTGTTCCGAAAGACTGGCTCGTCGTGGCGGTTTAGCCTGAATTACAGCTTCAACCAAAACGACCTCAAGAAACTGCAAGGCAAGAAAGGGAGCCAGGACTTGCGAAACGAGATCAACCAGAACGCCCGACAATCGGGCATGTTCGACCCCGACGAACTCAATGAGATCCTTGGCAATCCCAATGCCTACATCGACTGGACCACACCCTGGTCGCTCTCGCTCAGCTACAACCTTACCTACACGACATCCTTAGCCTATGCTGCCTTCATGGGTATTGCCACCAACACTTACGTGCATACCATAGGCTTGAATGGTGACATCAGCCTAACACCCAAATGGAAGTTCACCTTCTCGACAGGCTGGGATTTCGTCAACAACAAGATCTCTTACACCAACCTCAGCGTCTACCGTGACCTGCACTGCTGGGAGATGCGCTTCAACTGGATTCCTATTGGCAGCTACAAGAGCTGGAACTTCACCATCAACGTGAAGGCACAGGCCTTGAAGGACCTGAAGTATGAGAAGAAGAAGGATTATCGTGATAATTAGTTGAGAGTTTAGAGTTGAGAGTTTAGAGTTTTTTTTACTTTTGCATCGGAATCACAACAAATTAATACCATTCATTATGAAAAAACTATTTACCCTTATCCTCGCGCTGGCCTTTGGTTTTGGCCTGAAAGCGCAATGTCCGCTCACACAAGCCGTCGACTTCACGGCTACTGACGTTCACGGCACCGAAGTCCACCTTTTCGACATCCTTGACGGTGGCCAGTATGTGCTTATCGACTTCTTCTTCACCACCTGCGGCCCTTGTCAGCAGGCCACCCCGAAAGTTGTCGAATCCTATTACGCCATGGGTTGCAACATGCATGATGTGTTCTATATGGAAATCGCTACAGGCGACAGCGATGCGGCTTGCCTCAATTGGGTCAACACCTATGGTGTGGAGTACCCCACCATCAGCGGGCAGGCTGGCGGTACAGGCATTTGCAGCCAGTATCAAATCGGTGCCTATCCCACACTCATCGTTATCGCCCCTGACCGTTCCATCGTCATCAACGACTTGTGGCCCATCAACAACGCCCAGACCGTCATCAACGCTTTGGAACAACACGGACTGCAACAACACGACTGCAACACGCCGAGCTACGATCCGCAGGTGAGCATCACTATCGACCAAGTGCTGGAGACCGAAGTCACGGCCACCTTCACGCCCAACGAAGACTGCGCCTCCTATGCCTACATGATGGCCACCGAAGCCGAGATCCAGGAATGGATGGGCATTGCAGGCCTCGAGCTTCCCGAATACCTCTGGACTTACGGCATGCCTGGTTCCGACATCATCTCCAACACGTTCAGCGATTTGACGCCTGACACGGAATACGTAATTTATGCCGTGCCTGCCGACATCGACGGCAACCTTGGCGAAGTCGTACAAGAGCCTGTCACCACCACACCCAGTGGTCCCTCTGAAATCATGCCCGACTTCACCGCCATCGACATCGACGGCAACGAAATCCACCTTTACGACATCCTCGACGCCGGCCAGGCCGTGCTGATTAACTTCTTCCTTACTGGCGACCCGTACAGCGAAGCTCCCATGGCTGATGTCGTTGAAGCCTACCGTCTCTATGGCTGCAACCAAAACGATGTGTTCTTCATGGAAATCTCGCCCAACGGTCATGACGACGAGTGCCATGCTTGGGTTGACCAATTCGGTGTGCAGTATCCCACCATCAGCCGCGACGGCGGTGGCAATCAGATTGCACAAGACATCCCCGTGGGTTACTATCCCACCATCATGCTCATCCGTCCCGACCACACCTTCGCCAATCGCGACATCTATCCGCCTACGTTGGAATACATCATCGATGCTATGGAAGCTGAAGCATACGAACAGCATGATTGCGAAGACGGCGTAAGCCAGAATGACGGCCCGACCATCGTGGTTTACCCCAATCCCGCCAACGACTTCGTGACCCTTAGTGGCGAAAGCCTCGGCACGGTACGCGTCTATAACGCCCTTGGTCAGAAGGTGGACGAATTTAAGGCCAACAGCAGCGAACTCCGCATCATCACGACAGGCTATGAGAACGGTGTGTATGTGGTTAAGGCCGGTGAAACAACACTGCGATTTGTGGTGAGACATTAAACCAGAATAGACACCCTTACGCCTCTTGTCCTCATGGCGGAGGAACATCCGCCATCCCTCGTGCAGAATCGTCATCCAAAAGCACGAGGGATTGCGGGGCAAGCCCGCAATGAGGACAATGGGCATAAAGTACCCCATATTCCATGAAAATAACCATCCTTCGTTCCTCGTTCCAGACGGATGAATTCGTCAGGAATGAATATGCCGAATTGATTCAAAGGCTGGAAAACGAATGTAATGCCGAAATCAAAATCATTGGTGACGAACTTGTAGAGACGTGCCATGGCGCGTCTCTACAAGCGTTACCCGATGCATATATGATTGCCACCGGCGGCGTGGAAAACCTGTTCAAACGCATTTGGTCCGCCATTGACGTTGAAATGATTTGCGGTCCATCGCGCCAAAAAACCGTCACGATGATTGCCGACGGGCGCAACAATTCTTTGGCCGCCTCATTGGAGATATTGACCTATTTGGGCAATATCGGGGTGGAAGGAAAAATCCTGCATGGGACGAATGATGAAATTATATCGGCCGTGGTAGAGACGTGCCATGTCGCGTCTCTACAGGGACGAATCGGGTTGTTCGGTCAACCCTCGGATTGGCTCATTGCCAGCGGTGTGGATCGAGATTTCCTCTGTCAACGATACGGTATCGAAACCGTTGACATAGATTTACAACGCCTCATCGATGGCATCAAGGTGGTGCCTCAAACTGAGGCCGAGGAGGTGGCGCAAACTATGGTGAAACAAGCCAAGGTCGTCAAAGAGCCTTCGGATGCCGATATGCTGGAGGCCGCCAAGGCTTATCTCGCCATCAAAAGAATCTGCCAAGAAGAATGTTTGGATGCCATGACCATCCGTTGCTTCGATATCGTGAAAGCCTGTGGAACGACAAGTTGCTTGGCTTTAGCCCTGCTCAACGATGAAGGCATCGTGGCAGGTTGCGAAGGCGATATGCAGACACTGATGAGCATGTATCTCGCCAAGCGTTTGTGTGGCGAGGTGGCATTTATGGCCAACCCTTCGCAACTCACAAACCAATCCTCCATGCTGGCACATTGCACCATCCCGCTGACGATGTGCGACGAGACCACAATACGCTCTCATTTCGAGTCGGGCATTGGCGTAGCCATTCAGGGCTTGTTGCCTCTGACCGACTATACCTTATTTAAATGGGGCGGCCCGAAAATGGACCGTTATTTCGTTACCGAAGCGAAGGCCATCGAGGCCCCATACAGCAACCATTTCTGTCGCACGCAAATCACGCTCAACGTAAATCTGAAGCCTTATCTACTGCAACACTCCATAGGCAACCACCATGTCATCATCCGAGGACGACATGCCAATGAAATCCGTCAGTTTATGTTAGCAAACGGTGTCTCAGAAAGTGTAACCGAATGAGAAATAGGCTCCAAAATGGTTATTCTCGTCGCTGTTGAACCAATGAGCGGTCAATGAAACCGGTCCCAGGAAACTGTTATAGGAATACCTCAACCCTGCACCATGTGCCATGAAATGAAATATATCGGGAAAAGACATCCCACCGGTGCCCAACATTCCCCACGGCATTGAGGCATTATACATCGCCGTCAGGTAATGCTTGCCATAGAAGTTATAACGCAAATCACAACGGAAAATACTTGCGTTTTGCGTCAAATCAACAGAAGCATCTTCAACGCTGGTCAGGCCGATAAAAGGCATTTGGTTTTCAAAGTGGCGGCCGGCAATCTCCCCACCGCAAGTATTCCTAATATTATAGTATCCAACACGGGTATAGGAAGGATTGATATGGGTCACAAAACGGCCATACACTTGTGGTATGATGGTAAATGGTCCGTCACCTGGCGTGATATAGTATTGGAAAGCATAGCTGAAGTCGAAATACTTATCTTTGGTGGATGGCATGTAATAGAAATGCGTGCCCAAGTTGGTCAAGATGCCATGGTTGGCAAAATAGGCGTCATCCAAATTGTCATACTGAAACTTGACAAATGGCGCCAACATGGTATTGTTCGCATAATAAACAGAGTCAAAAGCATTATTACCATCAAAGGATGATTTGTCGAATGTCGTATTGATGTATGACACTCCTGCGCTAGTGCTGAAATTGAGCAGGTGGAACTCAGAAATGTAGGCATTGGCTTTCATTTGTTGATAATGCAAGTTGACGTACTTATTATGAAAACCTCTAGAACGGAAATGCTCATTCCTATAGTCGAAAGACAGATTGAAGTTGGCCAACGATGACCTTGAATAGGTATAGGTGAGATTGACACGCGGATTGTAACTCAGTTTCGTACTGAAATTGAGCTTCGAGCCGTTAAACCTCTTCTCATTCAATCCGATATTGAGTAAGATTGCTGCGCCTTCCTCTGTGTCGTAGCGTATGCCAAGGCCAAAGACATGAGGCTGGGCAGGTTTCATATTAATGCTCAGGTCATAGGCTTCAGACAAACGGCTGTCCCAATGTACGGAATCGCATTCCTTGATTTGATAAGTGATCTCATCATAACAGCCCGTGCCGCGATAGATATTCATGGCGCGTTCGATGTCGTCTTTCGTATAGCTGTTCCCGACGACCAATTCTCCTTTACGGATAAGCCAGCGGCTATCATTATTACTCACATTATTGACGACGATGGAACGGAGGAGAACCGAATCGTTGGTCAAGTTTTTGGCATGAGGGGCGCGAAGCGTCTTGCTGACTGGGTGACCTGCCGAGGCATCCACTGCCTCTTTGATAGCCAATAGTTGGTCATGGAATTCACTCGCTTTTTTATAGCCTCTTCCCACTAATGTGTCTATGGCATCGGGCGTGAAACTGAGCATGCCGAAGCCGCTGATGTCAGGAACGATATGGACATCGCATATGGCACGGTTTTCTTGCCTCTTCGCACTTGTGCTGGTGATGAGCAGACGGGCAAACACCTGGGGCAATGATTTCAAATCATCAGCAGTGACTGTTTTGGTAGAGGTAACCTCCACACCGATAATAATGTCGGCCCCCATATCACGAAGCACATCGGCAGGGAAATTGTTGACCAAACCGCCATCAACCAACACCTTGTCGCCTATCGTAACAGGCGAGAATACGCCTGGGATGGCCATACTTGCGCGCATTGCTGTCGAGATGCTACCGTTACGCAGCACCACCTCTTTGCCTGTAATCATGTCGGTAGCCACGCAAGCGAAAGGTATGGGCAAATCGTTGAAGTCCATCTCCTCCTGATAGCCGATACATAAGTCGTTGAACAGATTCACAAGTGAACTATTGTTGACATAAGCGCTTGGCAACTGGCTAATAAAACTAGCATTCTTCCTATTGTCCAAAAGACTTTCGAGGCTGAAAGGCACTTGCATAACCATAGTGCTATTGCGCAGCCTCATCTCTTCCGACAGCATAGGGCGGTCGATCCTATTGCCTATATACTCCGACCACTTCATTTCCGAAATAAGTTGGGTGAGCTCCTCAGGGGAATAACCCAAGGCATAAAAGCCACCAATAATGGAGCCCATGCTTGTGCCGGCCACATAGTCAACAGGGATACCCATCTCTTCAATGTATTTAAGAGCGCCTATATGGGAGGCGCCTTTGGCTCCACCGCCACCCAACACCACACCAACCTTTAGGCGTGGCGGACGGATAGTGTCGTTAGAAATATGTATCTTACTTGAGTCATGTTGGGCATGTAACATCATAAATGCCGACATAAAAAAGGAGAACAATAAGGCTTTTTTCATGTGTATGTACAATTACGGACAACAAAAATAAGGATTTTTGAAAAAAGGGAACAAAAAAAAGAGGCTGCTTTTGGCAACCTCTTCTGATTTAAAGTCAAACAAGATATTTTAATCCTTGAATTTCATAAGGTTAACAGAAACATTGCCGTAGATGGCACTGGCTGAGCAAACACCGCCAATTTCGAGCCATTTGATAGGCTTCACCGAAAGGCCAACGCCATAATTGAAGTGATTGTATCTGTGCTCGACATTGTAGTCGTGGTAGATGGAATGGCTCTCCGTGTCCACGCCGATGGAGTTACCGAGGGTCTTACCTGTGGTTTCATTGCTGTAGCCAATCAACGGGATGATATTCAGCCATGGCAACACCGGGATTTTATAGCCCACATTGATGGCAAGAGCTGTATGGTCATCATACTCCACTTGGGTCACCTTGCGATCCCAACGATGCTCGGGATTTTGATAGATAAAATCGGCATAAAAGCCCACCAATGAAGCGCTTACGCCAAAACCAAAACCAGCCAGATTCTTTTCGGCTTGGCTATTGCCCAAATGATAGCCCACCATACCGAGGTTAACACCGACGGTGGCATCGTACGTGTTTTGTGAGAAATCGAACCATTGTGCTTTGGCGCTGAGGGTCACCATTGAGAACAGCACCGCGAATAATGCTACTTTTTTCATGATTGAATTATTTAAGGTTAAAGTGTTGTTGGTTGTCTATTATTCAAGTTTTCAAAAACGATGTGCAAAAGTACAAAAAAACGAAGATATCTTTTTCGGTTTGTTCTTTTTTATCACAGAACGCGCCCACAAAAACATCAGTAGACTGTTTTTTCGGTAAGGCCTACGCCGTATGGCATCAATACCGATACCGTAAGACTATGTTGAGGCGCATTTTTTATCCAAGCCACTTTCACAGTGTTGCTTTCAGAAGACAGGACGACCCCTCCTTCGACCTGCCAGCTGGTCTCCAAAGGGTATGGTCGCACATAATAATGGTCGGTTTCTTCAACGATTTCGGGCTTTTGCGGAACGACAATGTCATAGAAAAAGTCCGTCATCATGTCTTGGATGACAAAGAAATTGTCGTTAAAGGCTTTGGTGTTGGGATCCACGTGAGGCGAGTGTTTGTAGCCGTCAAACGTGACCAAATGAGCATCATACCCAAGTTTATTGGCACGGTCAACAATACATGACGAGCCATACATCGGTTCGACCAACAGGGTTTTCAACGGGCCAGCGATGCCGAAAGGATAGTTGTAGTCGTAAGGAACGATGTTGTCGGCATTGCCATGGAAAGCTAGTATCGGGATGTTGCGTCTATGGAGGAATGAGGTGTCGGGCATGGCACCCCACATGTCGATAAGGCCTCTGATTCGGAAATGGGCCTTGATGTCGTTGCCACAGGTATCGATGCTACCGAGATCAGGACGGAAGAAGCTACTATGGGTGTATCCTGGCCTGGTATCATTGGTCATGAAGGCAAGGTTGAGCGCGGTGATGGCGCCAGCGCTGGAGCCACCCACGAAAATCATGGAAGTGTCGATACAATAGTCTTGTTGATGCGACACCAAATAGCGCATGGCGGCATGGGCATCTTGCACTGCACGGTAGCCTGCCCGCCCAATGCTGGCCATGGTAGGTAGAAAACCTATGCGATAGTCGATAGAGGCCGTCACATAGCCCAACGATGCAAGGTGACGGCACCATCGGGTGATGGACGCATCGTCTTTCGACCCAAAATAAAAAGCGCCCCCGTGCACTAACATGATCAGCGGATGCTTCTCCAACGTGTCGTTTTGAGGTCGGAAAACGTCAAGATGGAGGTCCAATGGGACTTCGCTTATGGCCTCCGTCATTCGGAAAATCTTGCCCGTGACATCGGTTTCGTCACCCATTTCCGACCAAAACCCGGGCACATGGGCATACTTAAGGTCACTGATCTCCTCCACTTCAAACAAAGTGTCTTGATAGCGCTTGTTTTCAAAAACATGAAAGGCGGGAATTTCATGTATGTTGAATTGAAAACGCGCTGTGCCAAACAAGCTCAAACGCGCATAACCAACAGCATGCTGGCTATCCATTGACTTGATGCGCGGACGGAAAGTCTCCTTTTGGTTTTCATAATAAAGGATAGCGTTACGGCCCTTAGCTTCCAATTTGAAAGGAAGGGTGTCCGTCATAGTCTCTTCCCAAGCCATATAATGTCCCTTCATGGTCAGACTATCACTGTACTCGATGAAAACAAAAAAGTCCTTGCCGTCGACAGTGCTTGTGAAAACGGCAGGGGTCTCAACGACAGGGAAAAACACCTTTTTCAGAAACAGACGAGGGTTGGGGATACCGTCATCGCCCAAGAGGTGGAATGACCATAGAGAAAGGAGTGTGAAAGCAAGAAAGCGACGCATATCGTTACGACAAAACAATAACCATTAGTTTTTAAATCAAAACCCGCCTCGTTGAGGCGGGTTTTGGATATTAATATTAAGGTGTAATTACATCATCAGGAACGACATCATCACACCTGCTGCGACTGCCGAGCCGATAACGCCGGAGACGTTAGGAGCCATGGCATGCATGAGCAGGTGGTTCGACGGGTCGTACTTCTGACCTTCCACTTCGACGACACGGGCGCTGTCCGGCACAGCCGAAACACCAGCGGCACCAATCATCGGGTTGATCTTCTCCTTCAGGAAGAGGTTCATCAACTTGGCACCGAGCAGACCGCCAGCGGTGGCCACGCAGAACGAAGCAGCACCGAGGACGAAGATTTCGATGGAACTCATGGTCAAGAACACGGAGGCCTGCGTTGAGGCACCCACAGTAAGACCCAAGACAATGGTGACGATGTCAATCAACGGGTTGGAGGCGGTGTTCTGCAAACGCTTCACCACGCCCGACTCCTTGATGATGTTGCCGAAGAACAGCATACCCAACAGCGGCAGGGCCGTGGGGCTGATGAAGGTGGTCAGGATGAGGCCGACGATGGGGAACATGATCTTTTCAGTCTTGTTAACCATACGCGGGGCACCCATCTTGATGAGGCGTTCTTCTTTGGTGGTCAGCAAACGGATGATAGGCGGCTGTATCACGGGCACCAAAGCCATGTAGGAATAGGCTGCAATGGCGATAGGTCCGATGAGGTTGCGCGTACCGTTCATACCGTTGGCCAAACGTGAAGACAAGAAGATGGCGGTAGGACCATCAGCACCACCGATGATACCGATAGCACCAGCCTCACGCAGGTTGAAGCCGAGATACAAGGCACCGATGAAGGTGATGAACACACCCAACTGGGCGGCAGCACCGAGGATCATCAGTTTCGGGTTGGCGATGAGCGACGAGAAGTCGGTCATGGCACCGATGCCCAAGAAGATCAAGGGAGGATACACACCCGAGGTCACACCGAAGTACAGGTAGTTCAACACACTGCCCTTCTGGTAAAGACCGGTCTGGAGGTTCAACTCACCGCTTTGGAACACGCTCGTCATCAAGCCTTTCACGCCTTCGATGTCGTTGTTGACCAGGCCATAATCAGCCATGTTCAGATGCTCGACCTGCTTGATGGCTTCGCTCAGCACCATGTGTTTGTCGCCCGGATTGTCACCAAAGACAGCCACCAATAGGGCCTTAGCCGTGTCCAAATCGAAATTGAGTGTGGCTGGATCTAGCGCTTGCAAATTGGCCATGGCATCGGCAAAGGTAACGCCGAAGCCTTGGAAGAACGGGATGTTACCGACGATGATACCCGTGCCAATCGGGATGAGTAGCATGGGTTCAAACTCGAAGCGGATGGCCAGAAAGATGAAGAGGATACCCACCAGAATCATGATGATGTTGCCGAGCTTGCAGTTGCGGAAGCCCGTAAGCAGCCAGAAGTTGTGCAGACCTTCTTTCAGACGGTCTTTCGTCGACATCTCCTTAACTTCCTCTTTGGCGGCCACATGATGCTTGGCGTTCTTACCTTCCAGCGTGGTCACACGTTGGTTAAGACTTTCAATCTGTTGACCCAGTTCGGCTGACTTTTGCTGTTCCGCGACAATCGCGTCAGCCATCTCAGCCAGCTGGGCGTTGCTTTCCTCTGGGGTCATCTCGCTCACTTGCTCGGTTTTACCCAAGTCGGCGACCTTGGTGGCGAACATCGGGTTGTTGACGACCGCGAGGTTCAGCAGCATCAGGAGCACCAGGGATCCGAGAATGACCGCAGGTCTTCTGTAAATACTTTTCTTGCCTAACATGACCTTATCCGATTACGATTAAAGTATCACCTTGAAGCACGTTGTCGCCCTGGCGGCAGTTGATGGCGGTGATGGTACCGTCAGCCTCGGCCAGCAGGTTGTTTTCCATCTTCATGGCTTCGTACATGAGCAGCTTGTCACCCTTCTTCACGGTGTCGCCTTGCTTGACGAAGATCTGCATGATGGTTCCAGGAAGCGGAGCGGCCATCTTATAACCGGCGCCACCTGCGGCAGCGGCCGGTTTCGGAGCGGCGCTCTGGGTAGGAGCGCTGGCGGCGGGCTTGGCGGCCGGACGGGCCACGGGAGCGATCACCGGAGCGGCTTGCTCTTCCATCTCCACTTGATAATCAGTGCCATTCACATTGACAGTGGCGATGTTGCCCTCAATGTTCTGGACTTCTACTTCGTATGGTTTACCACTAATGGTGAATTTGAATTTTTTCATGATTGTTCGATTTAACGTTTCCAGTGTCTAACTCCGTAATTTTTGTCGTTCCAAGAAGTCACCCTTCTGTCGATGGTGATCACGTTGCTCTCTTCATCGTGAAGGTTGGTCGAGAGGTAAAGCGCCATACCGATGGCGGCTTGCACCTCTGCGGGAATCTCACCCTCGGCCAATTTGACTGTGGGCTTCACCGTCACAGGCTTGATCTCCTTCACTTCGTTCTTCTTGGCGTCCTGCTTCTTGAAATAGGCAGCCACGCCACGGAAGATGCTCGAAAGGATGAAGAGGGCGATGATGACGATGAGGAAACCAGCGATGGTGACAATCCAGCCTTTGGTGTAGACCCAACCTTCGTGAGCCAACAGTAATGATATTTGTAACAGGTTCATCGTTTCAGGGATTTACGGTTACAGCGGGATATTCGAATGTTTCTTCTCGGGGTTGGCGAGGCGCTTCGTCTCAAGGGTGCGCAGGGCACGGATGACACGGAAACGGGTGTTGCGCGGCTCGATCACATCGTCGATGTAACCAAACTTGGCAGCCTCGTACGGGTTGGCGAACTTCTTGGTGTATTCATCCACCTTCTTGGCGACGAACTCGGCGCGCTCTTCGGGGTTCTCGATCTCGGCAATCTTCTTGCCATCGAGCACCTCAACGGCACCGCTGGCACCCATCACGGCGATCTCGGCGGTCGGCCAAGCGTAGTTGACATCGTTGCGCAGCTGCTTGCAGCCCATCACGAGGTGAGAACCACCATAGGACTTACGCAGGGTGACGGTGACCTTCGGCACAGTGGATTCGCCGTAGGCATAAAGCAACTTGGCGCCGTGGACGATGATACCGTTGTACTCTTGGCCAGTGCCAGGCAGGAAGCCGGGGACGTCGACCAAGGTCACGATCGGGATGTTGAAGGCGTCGCAGAAACGGACGAAACGGGCACCCTTACGCGAGGCGTCGCAGTCCAACACACCAGCGAAGAAGGCCGGGTTGTTGGCCACGATACCGACCGACATGCCATCGAAGCGGGCGAAGCCGACGATGATGTTCTTGGCGTAGTTCTTGTGGATCTCGAGGAAGTCGCCGTTGTCGACGATGGCGGTGATGATGTCACCGACGTTGTAAGGCTTGTTCGGGTTGTCGGGGATGATCTGGTTCAAGGCATCCTCCATGCGGTCGATGGGGTCGTTGCACTCCACGAGCGGGGCGTTCTCCATATTGTTCTGCGGGATGAAGGAGATAAGTCTGCGGATGATGGCAAGACCTTCCTCCTCGGTCTCGGCAGCGAAGTGGGCCACGCCCGACTTCTGGCTGTGGATGCGGGCACCACCGAGGTCGTCGGTCGAGACATCCTCGCCGATGACGGTCTTCACGACTTTCGGGCCAGTGAGGAACATGTAACTACCCACATTGGTCATGATGATGAAGTCGGTGAGGGCGGGAGAATACACGGCACCGCCGGCGCAGGGACCGAAGATGGCCGAAATCTGCGGGATGACACCCGAAGCGTTGATGTTGCGCTGGAAGATCTCAGCGTAGCCGGCGAGGGAGCGTGAGCCTTCCTGAATACGGGCACCGCCCGAGTCGCAGATGCCGATGACGGGAGCGCCAACTTTCATGGCTTGGTCCATCACCTTGCAGATCTTGAGGGACATGGTCTCACTCAAGGCACCACCAAACACGGTGAAGTCCTGAGCGTAGACGTAGACGACGCGGCCGTCGATGGTGCCGTGACCGGTGACGACGCCGTCGCC
>JAFYHS010000013.1 GCA_017539045.1 Bacteroidales bacterium | reverse complement strand
CGGAAACCAGATTGTCCCGGAATGCCACAACTCCTCTTCCGGCATGATGCTTTCCGAGTCCTACATCTCCGCTTCCACGTCAGGCGGCTCGGGCACGGCAGTCACTCCCGACAACTACCTTGTCTCCCCGCAGATAGAACTTGGCGGGAGCTTTGCCTTCTATGCGGCATCACGTATGAGCAACTATCCCGCGGAGAAGTTCTCCGTGGTATTGTCGACGTCGGGCAACACCAGTGCCAGCAGCTTCACGGAAACGCTGTTGACCGTGACATTGAGCGACAATAGCTGGAACGAGTACACTGTCGACCTAAGCGCCTACAGTGGCCAAGGCTATGTTGCCATTCGCCACTACGACTGCACCGACCAGCATCTGCTCTATGTCGACGACATCACCATCGTGGAAGGCGAAGGCGGCACCAATCCCAGTAACCCGACCAACCCGACCACGGACCTTCTGACCGCGAACGTCTACGTTCGTCTCAAGGGCGGCCTCGGACAAGGCTTCTACAACGAGACACTTTCCGTCACGACGGGCGACGTCACCAGCAACGTCGGCCTCAACGGCGAGGTCTATCCCACCTTGGCCGCGGGCTGGAACTGGTGGACGCCGACCAAGGCGATGACGCTTGGGCAACTCGAGGAGGCCCTTGGCGGCAACGCCGTCCTCATCAACACGCAAGGCGACGGCTTCGCCCGTTACGAGAACGGCCAGTGGAGCGGCACGTTGACGGAGATTGCCGCAGGCCAGATGTACAAGATCGAGGCCACGTCGTCCGTGAGCCTCACCATGAGCGGCACGCCCGCCACGGGTGTCAGCCTGACCATTCTGACTGGCTACAACTGGTTCGGATACACGGGTGCGCAGTCCGCCGACATCGTCACGGCCCTCGGCAGCCTCGGCATCACGCCCGCCAGCGGCGATACCATCACCGACAAGAATGGCAACACCGCCACCTACAATGGCAGCAGCTGGAGCGGCAACCTCGCCACCCTGCTGCCTGGACATGGTTATGTCTATGATAGGCAGCAGTGATGACTGAAACCAATGAGGCCGCCCCGCGGGGCGGCCTTTTTTTTGTTTAACATGAATAAACAAAATAAATAGTTTATTTTGTGGTATTAAACAATTATGTATACTTTTGCAGTTAATGAAGTCAATTATTTATTTCCGATGAAACAGAAAGCATTCCTCCCATCTTTGCTGGCACTCGGTGCGATGTTCCTTTTCATGAGCATCATGCCGACGATGTGCCTCGCCCAACCTGTGAGCCGTGAGACAGCCCGCCGTGCAGCCACCACCTTCCTCGACAACAACGGCGCCAAGACAGCCGACCTCACTGACCTCACCTCAGCCACCGGCTTCAACAACGTCTATGTCTTCAGCACCGACCAAAGCTTCGTCCTGATGTCAGCCGACAGCCGCGTGCAGCCCGTGCTGGGCTACTCGCTGAATGGTGGGTTTGATGCAGAGGATATGCCCGAGAATAAAAGGGCCTGGATCCAGGAATACAGCGATGGCATACAATATGCGATAGAGCATCAGACAAGAGCTTCTAACGAAGTGGCGCAACAGTGGCGCGACTTGGCCGAAGGAAATCCTGAAACGGGCAGGGCGACTACTGTTGTTGAACCTTTGATTCAAACCCGATGGGATCAAGGGAATCCATACAACTTACTTTGTCCTGGTGGCTCTGTAACAGGTTGCGTGGCCACCGCAATGGCGCAAGTGATGAAATACTGGAACTACCCCGAACATGGAATAGGTGGCCATTTCTACATCCCAAGAGATCATCCCGAATACGGCACGCAATCAGCCGATTTCCAAATCACCTACTACGATTGGAACAATATGACCAATACGTACGGAAGCTCCAGTACCGATGCACAGAGACAAGCAGTGGCGAAACTGATGTACCATTGCGGCGTTTCAGTGGAAATGAATTACACTCCAGGTGGCAGTGGCGCCTCTACTCCTGTAGTTGCCGACGCTTTAAAGAATTATTTCAACTACTCGTCAGAGACCATACATGTTGACCGCTCTGGATATGAGGACGATGTATGGATTGCCATGCTGAAAGCCGAATTGGATTTGAACCGACCTATCCAATACCATGGCACGGGTTCTGGAGGCGGCCACTCTTTCGTCTGCGATGGATACAATAGCGATGATTATTTCCATTTCAACTGGGGTTGGAGCGGCTATTGCGACGAGTATTACCTCGTCAACAACCTGAATCCTGGCCCTGGCGGTATAGGCTCGGGCAGCAATGGCATATACAATGAAGGACAAGGTGCAATTTTCGGAATCCATCCATCGGAATGCACTGCTAGTGCTCCAGCTAATCTGACCTTCACGCAGGATGGCCGTAACGTGACGCTCGCTTGGACGGCTGCCGATGGTGCGGCCAACTATAAAATTTACCGCAATATGAGTCTGATTGGAACCACGACTTCAACGACTTATGATGACATAGCGCTCTTTGGCGATAATGTCTACTTTGTGCGAAGTGTTGATGCCAATGGGGACTTGTCGCTGTCTTCCAACGAGGTGACGGTCACAGTAGACTATCAAACACCCATGGTCGATGACTTATCTGTTATTGTCTACGGTAACTCGGTCAACCTCACTTGGACAACGCCCGAATGGTGCTATCCTGAAACACCGTCGGCAACGTTGACATATGGTAATGCTAATAATACAAGCTCATCGATGGGCTTCAATAATGGAACGACCTGTATTTACTGGGGCCATCGTTATCCAACATCCGTCTTAAGTGCTTATGATGACATGGCAGTCTATAAAGTGTCATTTTTCGCTAAAGAAACTGGTGCATATCAGTTGTTTGTGTACGAGGGTACTGATTCCGACCATCCACAGACACAGGTACTTCAGCAAACTATATCAGTTGATGTCTTGGGTTGGATTGACATTGATCTGCCCAATACAATTACTATTGACCCTTCTCAAGATCTATGGGTGTTCATGTATGACCCGGTGGCTAGAAACTATCCTGCGGCATTTACTTCTTATCAGGGTGAAGAGGGCAACTATTATTCCACAGCACCTACTTCATGGGTTGGTGTTATGGGCAATTCGGCTTTCTTAATCCGCACCTACCTCACCGACGGCACTTACACCTACAACCTCTACCGCAACGATGAGGCCATAGCCAATGCCATCGCCGACACGCATTATACCGACAGCGGCTTGGCCGACGGAACTTATACCTACCATATGACGACCAACTACTATGGCGGCGAGACGGATCCATCCAACAGCGTCACCGTGACGGTCCCCGGTCTCGTCACCCAAACCGTCGAGTTGGCCGCCACCTGGACCTGGTGGACGCCCGTCGTGACGACGACCTTGGCTGAGTTGGAGGCTGCCATTGGCAGCAACGGCATCCTCATTAAATCGCAAGACGGTGGCTTTGCGCGCTGCGAGAACGGCCAATGGAGCGGTACACTGCAGGACTTCGTCCCAGGACAGATGTACAGGATCGCGACCCAGGAGGCGGACACGTTCACCCTTACGGGTATGCCTGTGACCGCTGCCGGCATCAGTATCTTGCAGGGCTATAATTGGTTTGGCTATATGGGAATGCAACCCGCCGACATCGCCACCGTTCTTGGTAGCTTCATGCCAGCCCAAAACGACCAAATCATCGGTCAGGAAGGCACCGCCACTTACAACGGTGGGGAGTGGACCGGTGACCTTACGACTCTCGTGCCTGGCAAGGGCTACGTCTACCATTCTACCGCCAGTGAGAGAAAGACGCTATTGATAGGGCAGTAGAGAGGGGAGACCGCCTATGCGCCCCTTCAATTAAGGAGAAAACTCCTCAAAAAAAGCCAAAGGCTCGTTTTTTATGAAAAGTTCTTGCAAGATATTTAACTATGTTTTATCTTTGCAGTCTAATATGCATAAAAGTATAAACTAAACAATATGAAAAAGATTCTACTACTAATGGTTGCTGCACTGTTCCTCTGCGGAGTGACAAGTGCACAAAATTGGGGTACCCCTGATTCTCATGCTAAGAGCAGTAACACACCGATCGTTGCAAAGGTGACACTGGGCGAAACGGTCCAGGAAGCCGGTACGCTGGGCGCCTTTGTGGGCACCGAGTTGCGCGGCTTGGCTACCATCCACACCGATGGCAATTTCTGGATCCAAGCTTTCTATAACGAAGGCGAGACCAACCCCGACGAGTTTACCTTTAAGTTCTATGACGGTGAGCAGGAGTATACCAACTGCACCACCACATTGACTGGCCAAGAGGAAGGCTACGGCACCCCCAACAGCCCCGTTGAGTTGGTGTTTGCAGTCGAGCAGACGATGACGCAGACAAGTACTCTGGCCGCTGGTTGGACTTGGTGGTCGACACCAATTGAAATGAATGGTAATAATGGATTGGAACAGTTGGAGAATTGCCTTGGAAGTAATGGCATTATGATTAAAAGCAAGGAATCCTATGCTCAGTATATGTCCTTTATGAACCAATGGGTGGGCAACATTTCAATTACAAACGAAGAAGGGTATAAAATTGATGTGACAAATTCATGCCCTTTATCAGTGACAGGAGTTTTGGCCTCTCCTGAGGACCATCCTATTACTCTTTCATACCAATGGAATTGGATTGGTTACCCGGTTAATCAAACCCAAAACATATCTTCTGCTCTTGGAGATTTTGTCCCTTCAGTTAATGATATCCTTAAAAGCCAGGAGGGTTATGCACAGTACTTTCCTGGGATAGGTTGGCAGCCTTCTTCTTTTACCCTTTCTCCTGGTAATGGATACCTTTACTATTCAAATTCGACAAACAATAAGACTTTGGTGTTTTCAAATACTAGGGCTCAAGTTACACCAATCGCTGAAAGTATAGTGAAACATTGGAACAGCAACGTACATGGATATGCTGACAATATGTGTTTGATGGCAATTATCAAAATTAACGGAGAGGAACAAAGAACTGATGAAATTGAGTTAGGTGCTTTTGTTGATGGAGAATGTCGTGGTAGTGGTAGAGCTTTCTACATCGAATCATTGGATAGGTATTATGTAATGATGACCATTAGTGGTCAGAAAGGTGATGATATCTCATTTAAATGCATTAATACTAATGACAGTTTTTTGAGCATGGAAAGTGACACTCGATTAGCATTTACAGAAAACGGAATTGTGGGTGAATATAATCAACCATATCCTGTCGAATTCGCAAGCCAGAATAATACTGCACAAATTGTGTTATTCCCCAATCCTGTCAACAGAAATGAGTCCTTTACTGTAATGATACCTGATGATGAAGTGATTTCGGAGGTTATCTTTGTTGATGCACAGGGTAATATGATTCGTCATGATGTCGGACTGTCACATCCTTTATTGAGTGGGATTCCTGTTATTGGATTGTACAACATTACAATCATCTGCAAATCAGGAACTGTTTATCACGGCAGAGTTATTGTGAAATAGTATTATAGTAAACAATCAAATTGTCTTATACAAATAATAAAAACAAAAACAATGAAAAAAGCATGGGTTTTAACTTTATTCATAGCCATCGCTAACTTAATTCAAGGTCAGTCCTTGCACTGGACTCCCGCTACTGGTTTCTCAGGCACTATGACGTGCAATAGCGTAATAGTTATCGATAATGAATATCAAAATAATGCAAATCTTGAAATTGGTGCATTTTGCGGTGAAGTATGTCGTGGCGCAGCTTTACCTACTTTTGAGTATGAAAACAAACAAATCTATATGCTATCAATTAAAGGTACTGATGATGGCGATTTAATCACTTTTAGGCTATATGATCATTCTATAGGTGAAGAACTTAACTACAACTGTGCAACGGAAGTATCATATGTGGATAATCAGCAATATGGTATTTATCCAGATTGGTTTGAAATTTCCTTCACCAGCCCCGCTCCCCAGCCTCAAACCTTTACCCTCCCCATCACCGGCTATGGCACCGAGGACGGTAACTACTACCTCATCGCCCCGCCGTTTGACGGTATCAACCCCGCCGAAGTTGTAGGCATGACATCCGGTGCTTTCGACCTGTTCTACTTCGACCAGGCTCAAGCATTGGAATGGCGCAACTATAAGGAAGGTGCCTTCAACCTCCAATCCGGCAAGGGCTACCTCTATGCTCACGATACCGATATCACCCTCAGCTTCACCGGCACGCCTTATAGTGGTGACGGTACGGTGACGCTGCGTAAGACTGGCGGACTTGACTTCGAAGGCTGGAACCTTGTGGGCAACCCCTTCGCGACGGCTGCCACCCTCGACCGTCCGTTCTATGTCATGAATACGGCAGGCACCGAGATCATCACAGCCACAGGCACTGGCGTCAATGCCATGCAGGGCATCTTCGTCATCGCTGAAAACGACAACGAGGAGATCCAATTCACGCAATCGGGCTCGGGCAGCAAGGACCAGATCGTCCTCAACGTGCTCCAAGACCGTGGCAACACCATCGACCGTGCCATCGTGCGCTTCAACGAGAGCAGCACGCTGCCTAAGTTCATGCTCAACGACAGCAACACCAAACTCTATATCCCGCAGGAAGATGATGACTACGCAGTGGTCAACAGCAACGGCGCCAACAGCATGCCCGTCAACTTTAAGGCTATGGCCAATGGCACCTACACCCTCAGCGTCGACATCAACCTCGATATGGAATACCTCCATCTCATCGACAACAAGACCGGCGCCGACATCGACCTGCTCGTGCAGCCCGACTACCAGTTTGCCGCCGACAAGAACGACAACGAGGCCCGCTTCATGCTGGTCTTCAGGTCAACGACAGGCATCGAGGAAAACGGTCAGCAGAACTTCTGCTTCGTTAAGGGCAGCAACCTTTACTTCAACGAAGGAGTTCAAAACGCCGAGCTCAGCCTCGTCGATGTTACGGGTCGCCTGGTGCGCCAGATGACCCTGAAAGGCAATAGCTGCGACCTCTCTGGCATCAGCGAAGGCCTCTATATCGTCCGTCTTGCTAAGGACAATGACGTGAAAGTTCAAAAGATAATTATTAAATAACAGATACAATGAAGAAGCTTATTATCACTACAGCAATTGTCCTCGGACTGGGTATGACGTCGTTTGCCCAAGGCGGCGGTCTGTTCCAACGCGGTGGCGAGCCTACCGAAGAGCAAGGCAACCGTGGCGGTGGTCCCGGTCTGCCTGGTCATGGCTCCGAAGGACACCAAGACGCTCCGCTTGGCAGCGGCATCGCCGTGCTGCTTGGCTTAGGCGGTGCCTATCTCGTGGCTAAGAAACGCAACGAGGATTAAAAGTAGAATCGAATGATAAAAAAAGAGCCTCCGTTAGGAGGCTCTTTTTTTATTTCCGTTTCCGCCAACTCCAGATGATGAGCCCCAAGGTCACCACGGCGCTGGCCACGATGAGCCATACGTTTTGCGTCTCGCCCCAATGCTCCGCGTCTTCGATGACGCCGATGTTGCCCAGATAATAGAGGGTGACGGACGCGCCGTTGTTGACGAAATGCATCAGTATGCTGGTCCAGAGCGAACCGGTGATGTAGAACATGTAACCCAACAGGATGCCTAAGAACAGACGCGGCAAGAAGCCGTAGAACTGGAAGTGGAAGAAGGAAAAGATGGCTGCCGACAGGATGATGGCGATGTGCGGGTTCATCCTTCGCGTCAACGACTGCTGTAGTACGCCTCTGAAGGTCATCTCCTCACCGACGGCAGGGATGAGAGCGATGACTAACAGGTTGAGGAGTAGGCCTCCAATGGTGTCGACGTTCGCCATTTTATCCGTGAGGGCCTGGGCGGTCTCCTCAAGTTCCTTCATCCATTTCTCGATGCCCGAGAAGGCGCCACCCAGATGCATGCCTTCGTTCCAGGTGGTCAGCGTGGTGGTCACGGGAATGGAGACGAACATCAGCGCCACGGCGACGATGATGAGCCACCACGGCGACGACAGCCTTCTGAGTCCCAAGGCCTGCATCCGGTTCTCCTTGCGCGTGATGTAGTAGTACACAATGGGCGGCACCACAAACATGAAGATAGAAGCGAGACCTTGCCCGATCTTCATCCCCGTGTCGCCACCAAAGACGAAGAGAGCTGACGCCGCGACACCTATCAAGGTGCTGATGAGGAAGATAAGTAGGAAGAGGAAGATGCGCATCCCAGTGGACTGCTTCAGGTTCTCAGTAAACAAATTGTCGTGCATGGTCGATTGATTTTAACTCCGTTGAATCATAGATTTGTTGCAAAGATACACTTTTTGTATTTTTGCAACGAAAAAGCTAAGGTCCCTGAGCCTGTCGAAGGGCCGATACCCCAAAATGTATAAACTCGCCCATCTCGAATTCGATCATTATCCGCTGCTCCTCGCACCGATGGAAGACGTGTCGGACCCACCGTTCCGTTACGTCTGTAAGCTCTTTGGCGCCGACGTGGTCTATTCGGAGTTCATCTCCGCCGACGGTCTCATTCGCGATTCGGTGAAGAGCATCAAGAAGCTAGACTTTGAGGAGATGGAGCGTCCTGTGGGCATACAAATCTTCGGCAACGCCGTCGAGCCTATGGTAGAGGCGGCACGTTATGCCGAGGCTGCTCACCCTGACATCATCGACATCAACTTCGGCTGTCCAGTGAAGAAGGTGGCTTCGAAAGGTGCCGGCTCAGGCATCATGAACGACATCCCCGAGATGGTGGCCATCACCAAGGCCGTGGTGGAGGCAGTGAAGACGCCGGTGACAGTGAAGACACGACTGGGCTATGACGACGCACACCGCGAAATCGTCGACATCGCCGAACGCCTGCAAGACGTGGGCATCGCTGCCTTGACCATACACGGCCGCCTGCGCACCACCAAATACAGCGAGCCCGCCGACTGGACGCTCATCGGTGCGGTGAAGAACAATCCCCGCATGCACATCCCCATCATCGGCAACGGCGACGTGGTGGATGGGCCCTCAGCCAAATACTACAAGGACACCTATGGTGTGGATGGCCTGATGATCGGTCGCGCCACCTACGGCAATCCATGGATTTTCAATCAGATAAGACATTATTTGGAGACGGGCGAGGAGCTGCCTTTGCCCGACGTGCAGGAACGCGTGCGTGTGAGCAAGATACAATTGCAACGTTCTGTGGAGTGGAAAGGCGAGCATATCGCCCTACTGGAGATCCGTAAGCACTGGTCGGCCTACTTCAAGGGCCTGCCCAACTTCAAGCCGTTCAAGATGAGGTTAATGGATACGCTATCGGTAGAGGAGGTTTTGGGGATTTTGGAGGAAATTGAAAACTATTATGAGATTCCCTTCGGGAATGGAGTGTAATTAAAAGGTTACCTGCGGCGGATTGTGATGTTTACGAGTTGTGAACGTTATTTACCGCCGCATTATACAAATAGAATAGGCTTGCCATTCCCGCAGGGAATCTCATCCTACCACCCCTTCCTTCAAAACTCCACCCTCAAACAAATTCCTCACCAACTCATCGCGCCCGATATGATACGTGCGGATGCCCAACGACTTCGCGACTTTGATATTGACTGCCGTGTCATCGATGAACAAGGTCTCTTCGGGCAGCAAGTGCTCGTGGTCAAGGATGAGCTCAAAGAAGCGCGGGTCGGGTTTCTCAAGGTGTTCGGCGAAGGAGAAATAGGATTTGTTGAACAGTTCGTCAAATTCATGGTAGCCGAAACGCAGCTGCAAATCCCTCACGTACAGGTCGTAATGGATTTCGTTGGAATTGCTCATCAAGAAGATCTTGTAGTGTTTCTTAACCTTCTCGATGGCTTCGATGCGCTCGCGGGGGATGTCCAAGAGCATGGCGTTCCAGAGCGAGTCGAACTTCTGGTCGGTCATTTTCTCCTGTCCGAGGAGGGCCTTGGTCTTTTTGCGGAAGGTGGGGGCGGTGTAGATGCCCGTGTCGAATTTGCTCATCAGGTCGATAAACTCCTTTGAATGAGCTAGTTCCGAAGTACTGATGCCCATTTTCTCGAGTTCTTTGTAGACGATGCTTTCGTCGATGTCGAGGATTACGCCGCCGAGGTCGAAGATGATGTTCTTGATTTTCGTGCTCATTTTTGAGAAAATTTCAGTCTATTTCGATGCAAAATTGTAAATTTGCAGCGCAAAAAGCAAGAAAAAACGCCGAAATATGCGGTTTAACCTGCTGTTTTGCGGTCCCATAGCGCAGTTGGTTAGAGCAACTGACTCATAATCAGTAGGTCCTAGGTTCAAGCCCTAGTGGGACCACGGCAATATAGAAATCATGGTTTGTAGGGCTGCCAATTCCCCCTTCCAAAGGGGGCAGGGGGATTGGACAGCCCTACACCAATAATTTAGGATTCCATGGAACAAGAAACCTCCCCAAAGACCCTGACTGATTTGGACGAACTCGGTGAATTTGGCCTCATCGACCAGTTGACTCAGGATTTCCCCTTACGCAACGCCTCTTCACTGAAAGGCGTCGGCGACGATGCCGCCGTCATCAACCACGAAGGCTACCGCACGCTCGTCTCGGTCGACATGCTCATCGAAGGCATCCATTTCGACATGACCTACTGCCCCTTGAAGCATCTCGGCTACAAGGCAGCTGTCAGCAACTTCTCCGACATTTACGCCATGAACGGCACACCGACCCAGATTGTGGTCGGCTTGGGCGTGTCAAGTCGCTACTCCGCCGAGGCGCTGGATGAGTTGTATGCGGGCATACGCCTCGCCTGCGAGCGCTATCATGTCGACATGGTGGGCGGCGACACCACAAGCAGCAAGACGGGTCTCGTCATCTCCATCACGGTCATCGGAATGGCAAAGGATGAGGACGTCGTCTACCGCAGCGGTGCCAAGAAGAACGACTTGCTGTGCGTCACGGGTGACCTGGGTGGTGCCTACATCGGCCTACTCATCCTCGAGCGCGAGAAGGTGGAGTTCCTTTCCAATCCTAACATGCAGCCCCAACTGAAGGGCATGGAGTATGTACTTGAGCGCCAGCTGAAGCCCGAAGCCCGCAAGGACGTCGTGGAGCAGCTCAAGACCTTGGGCATCAAACCCACTTCGATGATCGACATCTCCGACGGCCTGGCCTCCGAGATCCTGCATCTCTGCAAGGAGAGTGGCGTGGGCTGCCAACTCTATGAAAACAAAATCCCGATCGACCCGACCACCGACAAGATGGCCAAGGAGTTCCAAATCGTGCCTTCGGTGGCGGCATTGAGTGGGGGAGAGGACTATGAATTGCTCTTCACCATCGACCAGAAAGACTACGAGAAGATACAGACTATGTCGGCCGACGTGACGGTGATTGGCTACATGACTGACGACAAGGGCGTGGCCGAGATGATCACCCCCGACAACCACGTCATCCCCATCAAAGCCCAAGGCTGGGACCACATGAAGAAAAGACAAGAATAGTATATTTATCACAAAACCGACAAAACTTTCAAAACAATATTTAGTTACAAAAATTACATGTGGCGGCACACAACCGCTTGCCGCCGGGAAGCAGCCGGTTGGCGTGCTTCCCCCAATTGAAAAAAAGTTTTGTTGGTTTTGCAAGTTTTGTGAGAAAAGAAACACATTTATGCCTGAATTGCCTGAAATAGTGAAACAAAAGCTCGCCGCACTGCCCAACAAGCCCGGCGTGTACCGCTATTTCGACAAAAGCGGCACCCTCATCTATGTGGGCAAGGCCAAGAACCTGAAGCGTCGCGTCAGCAGTTATTTCAACAAGGAACAGACGGGCAAGACGCGCGTCCTCGTGAGCAAGATCGCCGACCTCGAATACAGCATCGTCGACTCGGAGTCGGAGGCACTGCTGCTTGAGAATACGATGATCAAGCAGTACAAGCCGCGCTACAACATCATGCTCAAGGACGACAAAACCTACCCTTGGATTTGCATCAAGAAGGAAGCCTTTCCTCGTGTCTTCCTCACGCGCCGCAAGGTGAACGACGGCTCGGAGTATTTCGGCCCTTATCCTTCGGTGCGCACGGCCCATATCTTGCTCGACTTGCTCGGTCAGGTGTATAAGGTGCGTTCTTGCCGTACGCCGCTCACGGAAGCAGGTGTCGAAAAAGGCAAGTACAAGGTCTGCCTTGACTACCATATCCACAAATGCAACGGCCCTTGCGAAGGCCTGATTTCGAAGGAGGACTATAACGCCATGATTACCGAGATCCGCGAGGTCATCAAAGGCAACTTGGGTTGGGTACTACGTGGGCTTAAAACGGCGATGATGGACCATGCCTCACGCATGGAGTTTGAGGAGGCGCAACTTGTCAAGGAGAAATACGACCTCTTGGAGGAATACCGCAGCCGTTCTACCGTGGTCAGCGCGACGATTCACGACGTGGAGGTGTTCTCCTATGTCGACGAGGAAGAGACGTTCTATGTGAATTATATGAAGGTCAAGGATGGCGCAGTGGTGCAGAGCCATTCTTTCGAGATGAAACGTCGCTTGGAGGAGACCGCAGAAGAACTCTTGTTGTTAGCCGTCACCGAGTTGCGGCAGCAGTTTGGAGAGCATGCCCCCGAGATTATCCTTCCGATGAAATTGGATTTCGCTTTCGACGACGTGCAGGTGACCATCCCGCAGCGTGGCGACAAGCTGAAACTGCTCGAGCTCTCGCGTCGCAATGCCATGCAGTATAAGATTGACCTTGAGAAGCAGCGCACCCTTGTCGATCCCGAGCGACACCAAAAACGAGTGCTCAATAGCCTGAAGGAAGCCTTGCAGATGGAGAAAACGCCCGATGTCATCGAGTGTTTCGATAACTCCAACTTCCAAGGCGACTACGCTGTGGCTGGTATGGTGCAGTTTGTGAATGGCAAGCCCAACAAGGCGGGTTACCGTCATTTCAACATCAAGACGGTGGAAGGCCCCGATGACTATGCTTCGATGAAAGAGGTAGTCAGGAGGCGCTATTCACGTCTCATTGAGGAGGGCAAGCCTTTGCCCGACCTCATCATCACCGACGGCGGCAAGGGACAGATGGAGGTGGTGCGTCAGGTCATAGAGGACGAGCTTCATGTCGACATCCCCATTGCTGGTTTGGCCAAGGACGACCGTCACCGCACCAATGAGTTGCTGTTCGGCTTCCCGCCTCGTGTGGTGGGTTTGAAGCCCAACTCGGAGGTGTTCCGTTTGTTGGCGCATATCCAGGACGAGGTGCACCGTTTCGCCATCACTTTCCATCGCAAGAAGTTCGAGAAGGGTTTCATGCACTCTGAGTTGGCCGACATCAAGGGGGTGGGGAAGAAAACGGCTGAGAAGCTGCTTTTGGAGCTGAAATCGGTAAAAGGCATCAAGGAGGCGTCGCTGGAGCGGCTCTCAGAAATTGTCGGTCCCGCCAAGGCGCAAATCGTCTACGATCACTTTAAATGAAAAAAGCCAGCAAACGCTGGCTTTTTTCATTTAGGATTTCTTCCAACTGCTTACTGCAGCTTGAAGTTGACGGGCAGCATGTAAGACACACGCACGGCCTTACCACGCTGTTTGCCAGGTTTCCACTTCGGCATGTTCTTCACGACACGGATAGCTTCCTCGTCGCAGCCACCGCCGATGCCACGGAGCACGGAGACGTTGGAAACAGAACCGTCGGGCTCGACAACGAAGTTGACGTACACACGGCCTTGGACACCAGTCTCACGGGCAATCTGAGGATACTTGACGTTCTTGGCCACGTACTCCATCAGTTTGGCTTCACCGCCAGGGAAGGCAGGCATTTCTTCCACGATCTTGAAGATCTCTTGCTCCACGACTTCTTCTTCCACGACTTCGGGGGCGACATACTCTTCAAGGACTTCGTTTTGTTCCACTTCAGCGTTGATCTCGATGTCTTCAACTTCGACGTCGTCTTGCACGATCTCCAGCTGGGTGGTCTGCTTGGGCACTTCCATAGGCTGCGGCTTTTGCTCGTCTTGCTTGGTGATCTCCACCATTTCCTCATCGATCGTAACCTCACGGTTAAGAAGGCTGGGGTCAATCTCGCGCTTGTCGTAGCTCTTGTGCTCGAAGGCCAACCAGGCAATGAGCAAGCTGATAATCATACCTATTTGCATGAACATCAATTTCTTGTTCTCAAGATTAGCCTTAGGTGATTTTTTCTCTTCCATGGTTGTATGTTTTTAAATTCTACTTTCCAATTGACGATGCGAAAGTAGTAATTATTTGCTTATAAAACGCAACTGAAATGAATTTTATTTTTTTCGATGAAAAAAAAGATGAAAAACAAAGGCTCCGATACAGGTTCCCACGATGTCGGCGACGAAATCGAACCAGTCACCGGTGCGGCTCGGCACCAAAGTGGCTTGTAGGATCTCGGTCAGTCCGCCATAGGCGATGCCGATAGCGATGGCGATAAGAAAGGCCTTTTTGCGGTAGGCGGGTCCGTTGGCGACAAGCTGCTCGCGGTAACCCCAAAGACACGAGAAGGCGAAGACGGCATACATCAGCCCATGCGCCATCTTGTCAAGTCCGATTGCGGGCTTGACGTGCGGAAAACAAGAACCCGGAAGTCCGGTCAGAATCAGGATGATGATTCCGCACAGGATTCCCGGGTAACTATTTCTTGTCAGTTTTTCCAAGAGATTAACCGATCTTGGCTTCGTAAGCAGCGGCGTCGAGGAGGTTGTCGAGTTCGGCAACGTCGTTCACTTTGATCTTGATGATCCAAGCTTCGCCGTAAGGGTCGGTGTTGACGAGTTTGGCGTTCTCTTCGTCAGCGAGGGCTTCGTTGACTTCGAGGACTTCACCAGCCACGGGCATGAGGAGCTCGGCGGTGGTCTTTACGGCCTCGATGGCACCGAATTCTTCTTGTGCTTCGAGGGTCTCACCCACGAGGTCAGGGTCAACATCAACGAAAGTGATGTCGCCAAGTTCGTGTTGTGCGTAATCGGTAATGCCGACATAAGCGGTCTCGCCTTCGAGGCGGATCCATTCGTCGTCGTTCGTGTACTTCAGATTTGCTGGAATGTTCATTTTATTGTTTGGTTTAAAGTTGTCTGTTTGGGCTGCGAAATTACATATTTTAGTTACTCCCTCCGCACTTTTGTGAAAATTTTATTGCGCCAGGCTGAATCTCAAGGTGATGCCTGCGAAGGTGGTGGAATTCCTGAAGGTGTTGGCTACCTTGGGGATGGCCACGTCGCGCTTGAAGAAGGCCTGTCCGCTCAGGCGCTGGCTGAAGGTGTAGTCGGCGGTGACGTAGATGTTGATCTTGTCCTGACCGGCCGACACCTGATTGTTGTTTTCGTCGATACGGCGCAACACGGTGATGTCGTTCTTGTAGCCGATGTCGAGTTTAAGCACGAGGTCGTTCTTGATGGTCGACGGCTTGCCGCCTCCGATGGGCGTGATGGCGAAGCTCAAGTTCTTGATGCGGTAGCCGGCACCGACAACGATTTCGAAGCCGTTGACTTCGGTGAGTTGGTTGTTGGCGAAGCTCAAGGTCAGGGTCCTCGACTTCCTGTACTGCAGGTTAGCCGTCATTGAGTTCTGCAAGCCTAAGTCGATACCAATCAGAGGTGCATATTGCTCGGAGAGAACGATTTGTGCCATGTCATACTTCGGGACGATGAGGTCGGAGTTCTCGAAGGTCTGGATGGTGTTGTTCTCGTCGTAGTAGACGTTGCTGGCCCACGCATTGATGGCATAGTTCGACTTGTAGCTATGCGTGATGCTCACGGTCTTGAAGATATTGGAAATGGCCGGGATGTTGGCCAGGCCATTGTAGGTCAAGGTCCAGTTGGGCAATGGGAAGCGCGGGAACGGGTTGAGCGACATCTTGCTGGCGTCTTGTCCCGTGTAGGCTGCGATGAAGGAGTAGAGCAACACATCCATCGAGCCCGAGCCGTAGCCCTTGGGGAAGTAATCGCCCGCGATGCTGTCGAAGGTGTATTCGTTGACTTGGTCGATCCACTGCGGGTTGTTGCGCGCTATGCGTTCGGCGATGATCTTGCGGTTGCTCAACAGGTTGTCGAACAGCTTCGAGTTGATGGAGTCGGTCTTGACGAACGAGGTGGCACCCATGAAGTAACTCATGGTGAAGTTACCGCTGTTGGTGGGCGTGAACACCTCGAAGTCGTTCAGTGTCTCGTTGTAACGGAAGTAATGTTGTTTGTTCTCCGCATAGTTACGGTTTCCGGTGAAGTCGATCTTAAGGCCTTGCAACGGCTCCGTGTTGACGCGGTAGTTGATGGCCTCGGTCATGCGTCGGGTGTAGGGCTGACTGAGGATGGAGTCGGTGGTGAGCCAACGCTTCACGTCTTCCACGTTGAGGCTGTGGGCCACGGCTTTTTCGAAGACGTTGTCGTCGGGACCGAAGGTGCTACCGAGTACGAATCCCAGACCTGGTGTCCAGCCGTCGCTGTTCATGCCGAAATATTGTGCCTTGGGCATGAAGCCAGGCAGCACCTGTCCGTTGGTGAGGGCGTAGGTGCCCGACACTTTCTTGACGAGGGTGGCGATGCGCAGGGCGTTGTCGAGGACGATCTTGCCGTAGTTCACCTTCTCTTTCGATTTGGTGGAGTCGGCAGGCTGGTCACCTTCGCCATCCTTACCCTTGTTGTTCTTGCCGCCCTTGTTATTGGCGTTGTTATTGCGCCGTTGCGGCGTGTTGATCTGTTTCAGGTACGGCACCTTGTTGTACAACTTCGTGAAGTCGAGTGTGGCGTTGCCTTGGATGTTGTTGGAGTTCTCGATCTCATTACCCAAGCGGGGCTGGATGGACTGTGCGGAAGCTACCCAGTTGTAGGTGCCTTGGTAGTTGGCGCTGGCATTGATCCAGTTGAAGATCGGGATCTTGTTGATAGGCAGCGTGTAGCTGGCGTTGAAGTTCTGTTGGAATCTCGACATCGAGCCAAGATGCTTGAGTTCGTTCCTGATGGTGTCTTGGTTCTTCTGCCAAGTCTCGGGGTCGGTGTTCTTGTCGACGTAGCCAGCAGGCTCATAGATGTAGGCCTGTGCTTGAGCCGAGTAGTCGAAGGTCAACGACTTGGTGAGGTCGTAACGCAGTTGGTAGTTACGGCTCCAGTCCCATTGTCTCGAGAAGGTCGGGCTGATGATGATCTCGCCGCCGCTCTTGTTACGCATCTCGCGTTGTGAAAAGTTGCGGTACATCTCAGTGTTGAAGACGATGCTCTTGGGCAGATAGTAGAAGTTGATGTCCTTGATGATCTGCAAGGCGGGTTTCGATGCCCATTTGGCCTTGGCGAAAGGCTCGACGGGCTTCGGGTTGCCGGCGTAGTTGTAGCCCAAACCGCCGCGGTAGGTCTTCAACATGTAGTATTTGATGTCGGTGTTCTCCTGGAAGGTCTCGTTGTAGGAGAAGGAGAGGTTGAAGTTCTCGATGTCGTAGATGTGTACCTTAGGCACGTTGTTGCCACGACCGAGAGCCCTGTTGGGATCACGTCTGCCACCTTCCTGTTTCTCGCCTTCGTCGCCTTTGTTTCTCTTCTTCGTGACGCGCTCTTTCCTGACGTTCATGAAGTTGATGTTCTTTTGACGGGTAAAGTCGTGGATGGTGGAGGTGAAGGCCTCACGTTCCTCGTCGCTATTCATGGCATCCAGGGCGTCTTTCAGCTTGATGTCGGGGTCATAGGGGTTATAGAGCGGCGTGATCTTGTTCTCGCTATAGTCGAGGTGCATCGGGATCTTGAGGCCAGTGTTCTCGAAGAACTTGCCCAATTCAAGGTCGGTGCTGACGTTGAAGGCGGAATGGGCTTCGAAGGTGTTGCTGGTGATGTCGCTATCCAAAGCGCCGAATCCAGCCGAGCTGTAGGAACCGCTCACACTCATACGGCCGAGGTCGGCCAACGTGGCCTCCAAACGACCCGTAGCAGCCAGACCGCCGTTGCTGCTCAAGTCGGTAAGACGCAGCTCGTTGATCCACACGACGGCGCTCTTTGGCAGTCCGTCGTCGGTGTCGGCCAGGTTCTGTCGTTTCGGGTTGCGAATACCGATCATCATGGCCTCCACGTCGCTGATGCTCGGGTTACCGATCACCTTGATGGTGTGGTAGTAGTCCCGGTTGTCGATGGTGCCCTTCTTGACCTTCTCTGAGTAGATATAGTTGAGTCTGACGTTGCTGTTGGGCTGGTTCATGGCCTCGTTGCGTCGTTGTTTCACTTCGACGAGGTCTTCCAGCCTGATGTCAATGTTGTTGATCTCAGGCCAGATGGCTTCTTTTTGCGTGTAGGCTGTTCCCCATGCCGTCACCTTCACGGGCACTTCGTATTCGTAGTAGTTCTCGGTGAAGTCGGTGCCGATACGCATGAACACGGTCAGGTCTTGGTCGTCGAGAGGCTCGTCGTCGTGGGCGGCTTCAGCGTGGACGAACATCTTCAGGTATTTGTATTGCCGCAGGTCGAAGTCGGTGGCTTTGTAGATGGCCCTGCCATCGCCATCGACGAGGTTTTGGACGGTCATCTGCAGTGACTGTTCGTTGATACGGGTGGTCTGCGTCATGCCGATCACACGTTCCTGTTGGATGCCGGGCGGGATGACATAAGGCACCGGGTCGCGGCGGCTGTTTTCGTCGACGCTGACGGCCGAGATGTCGAAGGTCGTATTGTTGTTGATGTCGTTGGGCTCATATTCGCCAGGGGCTTGGATGCTCTGCGAGTAGGTACGCCATTCGCCCTTCACGAGGTCGAGGGTGGCGAAACGCAGCACGACGGGTTTCTCAAAGTCGGTCAGGAACATTCTCATGAAACGGATGGACGAGAAGTCGTCGATGTGGCCGATGACTTTGTCGGGTTGTCTCACAGGGATGCGGAACTGATACCAGGTGCAGCTACCCACGGTGCCGTTGGGCAGGGTAGGCGTGGAATGGAAGATGTCGGCGATATGGTTTTGGCCGACGACCATCTTGGCCGGGTCGAATTCGATGACATATTGGTAGTAGCGCTCCGACTCGCTTAAGGTGTTGTCGCCGTTGATGTCTTCGGCGTTGGGCAGAGTGGAGTTGCTGTTTTGGTAGCCGTCGGTCTGCTGGATGTCGGCAGGTGAGTTGCCGTCGGGGCCGTTGAAGTGCTTATAACGCGCCAGGATGCTTCTATGCTCTTCGTCTTCGGGGGTGTCCCAGTCTCTGGAGCGGAAGTAGTGGTAGTTGTCGCCTGCCGGGTCGTCGTAGGCTTTGACATAAGCGGCCGAGTTCTCACCGAAACGGTTCCTGATGGCGTTGAGGTAGGTGTTCTCGAAGAAGGTGCGTTCGTCTACGTCGCGCAGACCGTCGTAACCCACGTCTTGATACTGGCGGGCTTCCGACGAGTTGTTAAAGGTGCCTACGAGGTCCTGCATGGTAGGCACACGACCCCAGATGGTGGTGTCGACGTTTTCAACCCTGTCGGAGGTGGGCAGGCCGTTTTCGTAGAACTTGCGGCCGTCGCGGAGGATGTCTTCCGAGATGTCACCCAAGTTGATGTACAGCTTACCAGGGTTGTTGGCGAACTCTTCCTGTGCGAAGGGATCCATCAGCCAGAACTCGATGTATTCGATGTTGGTGGCCTCGAAGTCAATCGACTCCATACGGCGCATGATACCGGCCCAACGGCTCTTCGGGTCATTGAGCTTACCCTCTTCGTTGATACCAGCTGAATAAGGCGTCGGGCTCACGTCGTAGTTGTAGGGACCACGTTCTTCAGGATAATAGGCAAGGTTCAAGGCGGAGATGTTGGTCTGCGTGCCAGCGGCGATGTCTCTGGCAGGGAAGAGCTCGGTTTCGAGGATCTGACGCACCGTGTGCTTTGAGAGTTCCTCGTTGTCCACGTTGACGGGGCGGTAGTTGGAGTTGCGGTCGTAGAAGACCGAGTTGTCGATGACATACCAAGCCAGTTTGGCGCGATTCTTACCGTAGTTGAGTCCGGTGTTTGACGCAGCTTCGGGGAAGAGGTCGGTCTGGTTTTGCGGCGTGCTGGCCATATACCACAACGAGGGCAAGCGCAGGTCGATGGTCGACTTGGCGCCTTCGAAGTCGTCGATGTAGGAGGTGCCGGGTTCGCTGGCCGACTTGGTCAGGCCGGGGATGAAACGGGCGAACTCACCATCGATGTTGATGCGCGACGGCGCTTTGGTGCTGATGCCGGGCAGGGCGTTGATGAACGTGGTCAGCCAGCGCGCATCGGTATGATAGCTGAGGTCGGCGCCATAGATGGTGTTGGCGATAGCCTCTTCACCGTAGTTGATCTTCTGGGTGTACGACTTCTCGCCGAGATAGAGGATGGTACCGCCGGCACGGAAGTCCTGTGAGAACTCATGCTCGATGCGGGTACCTAAGAAGGTCTTCTTGATGGCACTGAAGCCCGTGTTCGACTCCAAGGCGATGTTGATGGGCGTGCCCGAGTTGAGGATGCCTTCGTTGAGGATGGTCACACGACCCAAGGTATAGTCGACGGTGTAGTCGACGTTCTCAACGAGTTGCATGCCGCCTGCAGTGACCGTCACTGAGCCGGGTGCCACATTCATGGCGTTGAGGCTGATCTCACTACCCGATTGCGAGGAGTAGAAGCCTTTCAGGCTGAATTTGTTTTTCTCTGAGTATTGCTCTGCCGAGGTCTTCGTCATCGTGTACAACGAGTCGAAGGCGTATTTGTTGGCGAGTTCGGGCTCGTCGGGGAAGACTTTGGTGTGGATGTGTTTGCCGAAGGGCTCCAACACGGGGAAGAAGATGCGGCCGTTGGATGAGTTGATGGTACCGCCTTGGGTCGCCGCTTGGTCGAGGAAGTCGAACACGCCATCACCGCCCGCGATGGGGTTGTTTTGCGTGGTCAGGTTATCCAAACCCATCAGGTGCAGCATGGAGATGCCTTTCACTGAGCCTTCGGTGAAATAGCCATAAGGCGTTCCGTTGGAGTTGCCGTTGTAGAAGATGTTCAGCATGAAGTCGGACGACCCGATTTGGAAGGCTCTGATGTTGTAGACGTTCTTCATCATCAGGTTCCAGATGGGCATCTTGGTGTTCACCGTGGTGCCTTTCAGCAACTTGGCCACCAACACCTTGGGAGTGTTGATGCCTTGATCGGAGAATTCACCCACTTGATACACTGCATCGGAACCTACGATGGTGTATTGGTAGGCTACGGCAAGGGTCTGGTTGGCGTTAAGGGTGACATTCAACGAGATGAAACCTAACTTCGAGTTCAGGGTGTATTCGGTGTTGCTCAGTTTACGTGCGTTCTCCACCTTCTCGAAATCGCGTCCCGAGGTCATATAGCCATTCCTTCCGATGCGCAAGGGGTCGTTGGTCATGTAGTTGGTCACCGTGCTGATGCTGCGGATCTGCGTCGTATCCATGCGGGTGAGCATGTTGTTGGCGGCATTGCGCGGATACACCGTGCTGCTGGTCGGGCTGAGCTCCGGGTTGTAGATCCAGTTGCTCTTGCCTTCGCCCAAGTCGTTCAAGGCAAGGATGTTACGCGTGTTCTGCGTGGAGGTGTTGGTATTGGTGATCCACACCTCGATCTTGGTGATGTTGATGCTTGAAGTGACGGTAGGCAGGGTGGAGAGGGCCGTCTCATATTGGTCTCTGAAATACTGGCTGAGGAAGAAGTGTCGGTTCTCTTCGTAGTCGAGGCAGCTGAGCTCGAATTGGTTGGTCTGGGCGCCGCCTTGCACGGTGATGTTTTGCGATTCACTCTCTTGGTAGGAGACGATGGACGAGATGGTGGTGTTACCGAACTTCAGCTTGCTCTTCACACCGAACAGCTGTTGTGTACCCGTGATGAGCGTGCTGTTGAGCGGGAAGCTGACGTTTCCGGCTTCCAACAGCTGGATGATCTCGTCTTCCTTGCCTTGGTATTTAAGGGCGAGTTTGTCTTGGTAGTTGAACGTCGCCTTTGTGTTCTTGTTGATGTTGAAGTTGATCTTGTCGCCGATCTTGGCCAACACGTTGAGTTGGATGTCCTGGTCGAAGACGAAGTCATTATGGCGTTTGCGGCGTTCGGTCATCGACGGGTCGGCGCGGTAGGTGTGCTTGAAGCCGAAGGTGAGGTCGACGGAGCCTTGAGGACGGATGTCGATAGTGTTGCTGCCGAAGATGGTCTCGAAGGCCTTGCCGCCGATGAACATGGGCGGGATGATGGAGCTGCCGTTGGTGGTCGAACGTGAGTTCTGGTTACGACGTTCCTTCCAGTATTCCTGTATGCCTTTACGGTTTTGGTATTCAAAGTATTCACTCTGGGAGAGCGTGGTGGGGGTGTCGTAATAGAAGTCGCCGATGCGGCGCTTGAAGGTATATTGTCCTGTGAGGGGGTCGTAGATGATCTCGGTGTTATAGTTGTCGGGGTCGCTGAGGTAGAGGGGCGACTTGTTGTTGAGGTCCTCGATGGGATTGCCTGTGTTGACGGGGATGGGGTAGATGACTTTGGTCGTGTCGGGCTCTACGGTATAGGGGTTGGGGTAGAAAAAATCAAAGTTGTCCGCTGCTGCCGTTCGGGTAAAGAGGAAGGCGAACAACAACAGGGGCAGTGAGAGGAGGATATGTCGTTTCATTGTGTGTTTCAAATATATGTTTGAATTACAATACTTTAAGTGCTTCTTTAATCAGGGTCTCAACGTTAGCGTCGGGCATCTGCTTGAGGAGCTTGTCCAATGCCTTGTCGACGGCTGCCTTGCCGAAGCCCAATATCGTCAATGCTGATAACGCTTCAGTTTTGATTGTATTGTCTGGCTTGGCGAAAATTTCCGTCGGGAAGTCGTTTTTCTTCAGTTTGTCTTTCAGGTCGATGACGATACGCTGGGCGGTCTTGGCGCCGATGCCTTTCACGGCTTGAATGGTCTTCACGTCGTCGTTGGCGATGGCGTTGCTCAATTCGTTGACGGTCAGCGAGCTGAGGATGAGTCTGGCCGTGTTGCAGCCTACGCCCGACACAGAGATGAGCAGCTCGAAGAGGTCGCGTTCCTTGGCAGAATAGAAACCGAAGAGGTTGTGGGCGTCCTCAAGGATTTGCTCATGCGTGTAGAGACGCACTTCTTCCTTCTCGCCGATGGCGGTGAAGGTGTTGAGCGTGATATTGATGAGATAGCCGATGCCCTGGTTGTCGAGGACAACGAAGGTGGGTGACTTTTCGGCTACTTTACCGGTGATATAGGCGTACATTTGGCGCAGTTTGGTTTAAACTGCAAAAATACAAAAAATAGGAATAGGGGAGGCGGAAAATAAACAAAAAAAGAGGACTTTTCAGCCCTCTTTTTCGTTTGGTTTTGTTTCTAAGTTATTCAGCAGGAGTCTCAGCGGCTTCTTGCTTGCAGCAAGGCTTCTCACCTTCGCAGCCTTCGAGGCGCTTCATGATGAGTTCCTTCTGTTCGTCAACGGTCATGTTGGCGAAGTTTTCCCAGGCGGCCTTCATCTCAGCGCATTTGGCTTCGCATTCAGCCTTCTGTTCTTCGGTCATTTCGGCCATTTCTTTGCAGACTTCCTCGCCGGCAGCCTTCATTTCTTCCATCTTGGCATCCATCTCGTTGAAGAGAGTGGCAGCCTTCTGGTTGAGTTCAGCCTTGGCTTCGTCAGTCATCTCGTCCCACTTGGCATACTCATCTTTCAGAGCGTGCATGGGGCACTCTTGCTTTTCTTCGACAACTTCAGTCTGCTCCTCAGCCGGCTCGGCGACGGCTTCTTCTTGCTTAGGAGTGTTGTTGCAGGCCACCATGAAGAGGCTGGCCAAACCGAGAGTAAGAAATAATTTCTTCATTTTTAATTGGTTTAGAGTTATTGTTAATGAATTTTTGTCTCATTTGAGCGCGCAAAAATACAAATAATTTCAATACGGCCACAAAAAATGTTATTTTTTACGAAAAAAATCTTTTTTATAATAAGGTTGTTTATTTGGCGGGGAATATCTAATTTTGCGGCCAAATTTCTACGAACAAAACAACACAATAATTCATTACTAAACAAGAATAGAAATGGCAGAAAAGAAATTTTTGACATGCGACGGTAACCAGGCTGCTGCCCACGTTGCCTACATGTTCAGTGAAGTGGCCGCCATTTATCCTATCACTCCGTCGTCGCCGATGGCCGAGTATATCGATGAATGGGCCGCTAAAGGTCAGAAGAACATCTTTGGCGAGACCGTCAGAGTGGTTGAGATGCAATCCGAAGCCGGTGCAGCAGGTGCCGTCCACGGCTCGCTGCAGGCTGGCGCCCTGACCACCACCTACACGGCCTCTCAAGGTCTGTTGCTGATGATCCCTAATATGTACAAGATCGCCGGTGAATTGCTTCCTGGCGTGTTCCACGTCTCGGCTCGTGCCCTCGCCGCCCAGGCCCTGTCCATCTTTGGCGACCACGCCGACGTCATGTCGTGCCGCCAGACGGGCTTCGCCATGCTGGCTACCAGCAGCGTCCAAGAGATCATGGACCTCGCCCCTGTGGCACACCTCGCCGCCATCGAAGGCCGCGTGCCGTTTGTGCACTTCTTCGACGGCTTCCGTACCTCACACGAAATCCAAAAGGTTGAAGCAGCCGACATGGAGAAACTCCGTAAGCTCGTCAACCAAAAGGCCCTGAAGGAATACCGCGAACGCGCCCTCAATCCTGAGCACCCGGTAACCCGTGGTACCGCCCAGAACCCCGACATCTACTTCCAGACCCGCGAACTGCAGAACAAGTATTACGACGCTCTGCCCGACATCGTGGCCAAGTACATGAAGCAGATGACCAAGATCACGGGCCGTCAATATGCTCCGTTCGTCTACTACGGCGCCAAGGATGCTACCGACATCATCATCGCCATGGGCTCCATCAACGACGTCATCAAGACCGTCATCGACAAGGAGAACAAGGCTGGCAAGAAGCTCGGCCTCATCACCGTGCACCTCTATCGTCCCTTCAGCGTGAAGTACATGATGGATGTCATGCCGAAGACCGTGAAGCGCATCTGTGTCCTCGACCGCACCAAGGAACCCGGTGCCAATGGCGATCCGCTCTACCTCGACGTCGTCGAAGCCTTCAAGGATGCCAAGAAGCAGCCTATGATCATCGGTGGCCGTTACGGTCTGTCTTCAAAGGACACCACACCGGCTCAGATCCTGGCCGTCTACAAGAACCTCGCTGCCGACAAACCGATGAACCAGTTCACCGTGGGTATCAAGGACGATGTCACGCACCGTTCGCTCCGCGTTGGCAAGGAAATCTCCATCCTGCCGAAGGGCACGTTCGAAGCCAAGTTCTACGGCCTCGGTGCCGACGGTACCGTGGGTGCCAACAAGAACTCCATCAAGATCATCGGCGACAACACCAACAAGTACAGCCAAGCTTACTTCGACTACGACTCCAAGAAGTCAGGCGGTTACACCTGCTCGCACCTGCGTTTCGGTGACCAGCCCATCCTGGCTCCTTATCTCGTCGGCACGCCCGACTTCGTGGCTGTCCACGTCCCGAGCTACCTGAAGAAGTACGACTGCCTCCGCGGCCTGAAGAAGAATGGCACGTTCCTCTACAACTCGCCTTGGAGTGTGGCTGAGACCAAGAAGCATCTTCCCGACTTCGTGAAGAAGTATCTGGCCCTCAATAATATTAATATGTATATCATCGACGCCACGAAGATCGCCGCTGAGATTGGTCTGGGCAACCGCACCAACACCATCCTCCAGAGCGCCTTCTTCAAGATTTCGGGCGTCATTCCTTACGACCTGGCCGTCGAGCAGATGAAGAAGTTCATCGTGAAGAGCTACGGCAAGAAGGGTGAGGATATTGTCAATATGAACTACGCTGCCGTTGACCGCGGTGGCGAGATCACCAAGGTTGAGATCCCCGCTGAATGGGCCAAGCTCGACTGCACCACCGATTTCGTTTTCGAGCACAACGATGCCGATCCCGAGTTTATTAATAAGGTGATGCGCCCGATGGTTGCCCAGTGTGGTAACGACCTGCCCGTGAGCGCCTTCAAGGACATCGTCGACGGTACCTTCCCGGCTGGCACCACCGCTTACGAGAAGCGTGGCGTCGCCACCGTCGTCCCCGAGTGGAACTCCAAGAACTGCATCCAGTGCAACCAGTGCTCGCTGGTGTGCCCGCACGCTGCCATCCGTCCCGTCGTCATGACCGACGCCGAGCTGAAGAAGGCTCCTAAGGGCATGACCACCGTCGACATGAAGATGCCGAAGGAGATGGCTGGCATGCACTTCCGCATGCAGGTCTCCGTCATGGACTGCACCGGCTGCGGCAACTGCGCCGATGTGTGCCCCGCCAAGGAGAAGGCTTTGGTGATGAAACCGTTCGAAAGCCAACTCGACGAAGCCAAGAACTGGGAGTACGGTCAGAAGAAGGTCACCTACAAGGACGAACTCATCGACAAGTACGCCAACGTGAAGAACAGCCAGTTTGCACAGCCGCTGTTCGAGTTCTCGGGTGCCTGCGCCGGCTGCGGCGAGACGCCTTATATCAAGACCATCACCCAGCTGTTTGGTGAGCGCATGCTCGTCGCCAACGCTACGGGTTGCTCGTCCATCTACGGCGGTTCCGCTCCTGCGACGCCTTACTGCAAGAACAACCGCACGGGCAAGGGTGTGGCATGGGCCAACTCCCTGTTCGAGGACAACGCTGAGTTCGGTCTCGGTATGGCCACGGCTACCCGTAAGATGCGCGACCGCGTCGAACGCATCATGAAGGAAGCCATCGCTGAGTGCAAGTGCTGCACGAAGGAATTGAAGGCCCTCTTCCAAGAGTGGATCGACAACCGCGAGGATGGCGTGAAGACCGCCGAGCTGGCTCCTCGCATCCTCAAGGCTTGCGAGAAGTGCGGCTGCGACTACTGCCAGCAGATCATCGACCTGAAGGACCACCTGGTCAAGAAGAGCCAGTGGATCTTCGGTGGTGACGGTTGGGCATACGATATCGGTTTCGGTGGCCTCGACCATGTGTTGGCCAGTGGCGAAGACGTCAACGTCCTCGTCCTCGACACCGAGGTTTATTCGAACACGGGTGGTCAGAGCTCCAAGGCTACGCCTGCCGGTGCTGTCGCCAAGTTTGCTGCCTCTGGTAAGAAGGTCCGCAAGAAAGACCTCGGCATGATTGCCAAGAGCTACGGCTACGTCTATGTGGCTCAGGTCGCCATGGGTGCTTCGCAAGCCCAGTACTTCAAGGCCATCAAGGAAGCTGAAGCTTATCCGGGCCCGTCGCTGGTGATTTGCTATGCTCCTTGTATCAACCACGGCATCAAGATCGGCATGGGTCACTCCCAGATGGAAGAGAAGCTCGCCGTCGACTGCGGTTACTGGCATCTCTGGCGCTTCAATCCCGCCGAGGAAGAGGAAGGCAAGAACGGCTTCCACTTGGATTCGAAGGAGCCCAACTGGGCCGACTTCCAGAAGTTCATCATGGGTGAGGTGCGTTACAACTCGCTCGTGAAGACCTTCCCCGAGGAAGCCAAGGAACTGTTCGCCAAGACCGAGCAGTTCGCCAAGCTCCGCTACGAAGGCTACAAGAAGCTGAGCGAAGGGAAGTAATCTTCCCTGATTCAAACGAAAACAGCGCATCCCGTTGGGGTGCGCTGTTTTTTTTGTATCTTTGCAGTGATAAAACAAGTTGCAATGGAAACTATCTTTATAGAAAAATATGTTGTTGACGATGACATCGAATGGATCGCCAAAGACTATTCTTTTGTTAGGGAAAATGAGACATTATGTTTTGTCAACTATTCTGAGCGAATAAAAACCAAGATAACATCTCCTTGCGATGGTTATCTATACCAAGGATGGCATCGACATAATGTCGATTTCCCAAATATTCCTTTCAAAAAACCTCTTGCTAATATTTTTGATAGTATTCAGGATCTTTTCTCTTATGAATATTGTTGTGAAGGGTCCAGTTTAGAAATAGATCCGTACACTGGACTCCGCAGAATTGAATGGATAAACCCAGATAAGATTTATTTCGATTATGGAGATGGCTTTTGCATCGATTTCATCGACGACAAAATGCTATTTCGTTTCTGCAAAAGCGACAAACTGCAAATCGGTGATTGTATCTCTTTCTTATTTGGGGACGGGAGAATAATTGACTTCCCAATTACGATGAAGCCAATAAAAGATTATGACTATGAAGCTTCTTTTGTACTCTATCAAGAAGACGTTGAAACTTTTTTGAATTCGACCTTGGTTTCATATCGAGTGACCTACAAAGGAGTTTCAAGACACCCCGAAACTATCAAAACAGAAGACTCTAATTTAGACGAGGCAATTCGCGCATACGTCAAGAATCATTTTGACGTAATCAAACAACTAGTTCCTAATTACCAGTTACCACAACGTACGGTCTTAAAGACATCGGTAGAATACAAATTCAATTGGTGCTATGTTTATTTGATGCGAGACAACACAAATGGCTATCATAAAATCGGTATTTCCAACAAGCCCGAATATCGAGAAAAGACCTTGCAGAGTGAGAAACCATCAATAGAGATGCTCGCTTGCAAAAAGTTTCCTACACGCAAAATTGCTGAAGCGATAGAATCAGCGCTGCATACCGTATACTGCCAACAACGAGTCCGTGGAGAATGGTTTAATCTTAACGATGAGGATGTTGCGGCGATAATTGAGACGTTGAAATAAATCCTGTTATATTCTTTTTTTGTAACTTTGCAATCTGTAAAGGTTTTTCCGAAAACTAGAAGGACATACGTAAACAAACACCAAATGACACATCTGCGAATTAGAAACATTGGCCCTCTGAAAGACACTGGCTACATCCCGATAACGAACATTATGCTCATTATTGGAGAGCAAAGCGTTGGGAAAAGCACTTTTATGAAAGTCTTAAGCTTTTGTCGATGGATTGAAAAAAAAGTCATGCTTCAAAAGTTTGACGACATTATTGTTAAAGGTGGCTTTATTAAACAACTTAAGGAATTTCATAAGTTAAGTGACGAGTATTTTAAAAACGGAGAACCCTACGTTGAATACACAAGTGATGTCGTTAGTATTTTCCACAAAGGACTTAATACCAAAACAAAAATCTCAAAGATAGAAAACAGCTTGCGTCATAATACGAAAATCACTTATATTCCAGCCGAAAGAAACCTTCTGTCTGTCATACCTAACTTGGACAACAAGTATAAAGTGTCATCGTATGACTCCATGTTCAACTGTGCTATGGAGTTTTCCGAAGCAAATACTGTGTTTACAAAAAACAATCCATTAAAATTAGCTTTTGCCGAGGACATGGAATATTATCACGATGGTTTCAACGATTATGTAAAACTACAAAAAACAAACACCGCCTTGCTGCTTGAGCACACCTCCAGTGGAATACAATCCACCGTACCTGTATCTGTGCTTGTGCATTATTTATGCTATATCACCGGGATGCCCTCTCGACGAACACCTCGTATGGTTCAAAGTGATAGAGACCTTGATTTTAGTTCAGAAAACCGATCAAATCGATTAAACTACTATAATTACCCTCAATTATTCATTGAAGAGCCAGAGCAACATCTTTACCCAACCTTACAAACAAGGTTGTTGCGTGACATCATATCACAGTTTTCTATGGCTATGAAGAAGACAGGATACCCAGGATACGTAGTAATGACTTCTCACAGTCCTTATATCTTGACTCAATTGAACGTTCTCCTAAAAGCAAGAAAGGCTTTCGCTAAAAATAGAGAAGAAACTATAAATATTATTTCTGAAGAATGCATACTTCCACTAAAATACTATTCAGCATATTTCGTGACGCAGGATGGTCAAATGAAGAATATGATGGATAGAGAAACTGGCCTGATTAAAGGAGAATTCCTTGATGCGGTATCTGATACAACTGAGGACGAATTAAACCGCTTAAACGACATTATCTATGGCTAAGAAAGAAGCTGAGATTGAAACCATTATCAATACCAATCTGAAGTCATACAAGGCGGATGCTCCTCTTAGTGAACGAAAGATTGTCTCTACTTCTGAAAAGGGAAAGACTTACAGAATTAAGTTTTCCGAAATCAAACCAAGTGCGGTTTACACCATTGATGGAAAGATTATTACGGAAGGTGATAGATGTGATAAACTAGTTCTGGTTGAATCAAATACATCCCAAAACAAATGGATAGAAGTCTTTGTCGAACTTAAAGGAAAGGATGTCGACCATGCAGTAACACAACTCAAGGCCACTATTGATGAGCCTGTTTTTAAACATAAAACGATAGAGAAGTTATGGGCGCGGATTGTGGCTCAAAGTTATCCCAAAAACACAGGCAATTCTACAATTGAGAGAGCAAGAGACTTTTTTCGAAAGAAAAACATCGATTTTAAGCAAGGCAGAATTGTATTAGAGGAGACAGTGTAAAGGTTTGACATTTGATGTATTTTGGCGACGTGGTTGATGGTCGGATGGAATTGTCGGAAATTGGGGAATGGGCGGTGAAACAAATCGAACAAACGGCGATTATTCGTCAGAATGATGTGGAAATCCCAATGTTTGTTGTTATGCCTAACCATGTTCATCTAATTGTTGTTTATTCTAACGTGAATGGCGGACGCACGCGGTGCGTCCCTACAGACCTGTCGGACCCTTGTAGGGACGCATCGAATGCGTCCGCATCGAATGTTCCCATAATATTGAATAAAACAAATGAATCGGACGCACGCGGTGAAACGGACGCACGCGGTGCGTCCCTACAGTTTGGACCGCAATCGGGGAATTTGGCATCGGTGGTGCGTGGTATTAAATCTGCTGTCACCAAATACGCCATCGAACACGACATCCCGTTTGCATGGCAATCACGTTATCATGACCATATCATTCGGAATTGGACGGAAATGAACCACATTGCCCAATATATCCAAAACAATCCTATGAAATGGGAAATGGATCGGTTTTACAAAAAACGTTAAACAAAAAAGGATGGCTGATGCCATCCCTTTTTTCAATTGTCCTATTTGTCTGTCTTTATTCAGCCGGAGCTTCAGCAGGGGTCTCGGCAGGAGCCTCAGCCGGAGTTTCCATCGTGGCAGCCGGAGCTTCAGTGGTGGGAAGGTTGGGAACAACGCTTTCCACTTCACTCTTGGGGGTGCCTTCTTTGCTGCCCTTGGGGAGCGTGACGCTCGAGATGAGGCAGAGCATCACCAGGATGCCAGCCATCGTCCACGTGGCTTTTTCAAGGAAATCGGTCGTCTGACGAACGCCCATCATCTGGTTGGCACCACCGAAGTTGGACACCAAACCGCCACCTTTTGAGTTCTGAACCAGAACGATCAATCCTAATAACACACTGACAATCAGGATCAAAATTACTACTAATGTGTACATTTTTAATTATTTAATTGTTCAACTTTCTTTGCTTTCTTGTAAGCGTTCAATTTGGGCTGCAAAATAACGACTTTTTTTTGGATATTTCAAGCCTAATTTTTCATAAATTGAAATTGCCTTCTCAATATACCCCTGTTTCTCATAGATTTTGGCCAAGGTTTCGCTCACGATGTTCTCTTGGTCGATGATACTGTTTTGCGCCACAGAGATAGGGTTGTAGAACTCGGCTTTGGGCCTTGAGATGCTCGGGTTTTCCGTTATAAACTTGTCTATCAATTCTTTGCGGGATAGTTTCTTCGTGGCAGGCTTTTCGGTTTCCTTGCGCTGTTTTTCGGCCTCAATCTCTTTCAAACGGTTGGCGATGATGGCTTTCAGCTCGTCGAGTGACTTGCGTTTTTCTTCGAGTAAGGCCATCTCGGCGGAGAGTTCCTCGTGACTACCGCTGAGGTCGATCTCGGGGATGATGAACACCTTCTCGCGGATGACGCCGGTGTTTTGTTCTTCCTTGGCATCGATAGCCTCAATAGAGGTGAAGACATTGTCGGAAGAGACGGGTTTTTCGGCCTGTGGCAGTTCATCGGGAAGGGCGGGTACTTCGGGTTCGCTCTCCAAACGGTGACGGGCTATTAGGGTGAACAGGCGTAGCTTGTCGCGATTGGGGACGATGGCCGCCGTATGTCTCAGCTGGCTTTCGTAACGGCCGTCGTCGGTGTTCTGGTAGGCGATGGCCAGCAGGACTTGTCCGATGGAGAAATAGGGATATTCTGCCACCAGCTGTTCCACCTCTTTCACGGCCTCGCCTTTCAGCCGCTCGGGCCGTGTCATGTATCCTATCAGTTGCTTGCTCTCCAATTTTTTAGTTTAGGGTTTAGGGTTTAGAGTTTAGAGTTGACGTGTTGCTTCATTCAGTATTCAGCATTCCACATTCCTCATTCATAATTACCAGTTTACTAATGCCTTATTAAAAATGTCTTCCACCAATTGGTCTACTATCGTTGCGGTCAGCGACTCCTGCACCGAGTTTAAGTCCTGGTCGCTGGGGTAGTCTTCGTAGCGCGAGAATGTCTGCTCGAAGTCTTTGGTGTCGTCGATGCGGTTGCTGAACCTGACTCTCACCGTGATGGTGAGTCGGTTCATGGCCGCGGTCTGCCCTGTGATGGCCACGGGCATGGTCTTATAGTCGGTTATCTCACCTTCGAAGGAAAGGTCGCCGCCCGATTCCACCATGTCGAGGGTGGTTTGGTTGGTCATGGCATCGCGTAAGGCGTTGGTGAGATTGTTGCTCAGCAACGGGTTGACGAGTTGGGCATGGTTGGGGAAATAGTCCACCGACACGGTCTTAGCCTCGGCAGGAATAGAAGCTCCCGAGAAGGAATAGATGCCGCAACCATGGCAGATGAATGCCAATGCCAAAACAAGAACCGCTATCTTCGCCTTGCTCCTCATAGATTGATGCCGTATTCGTTGATTTTCCTGTACAAGGTGCGTTCGCTGATGCCCAAGGCCTTGGCGGCGTCTTTGCGCTTGCCTCTATGGGCTTCCAATGCCTTGATGATCATCTCTCTCTCATGATGCTCCAAGGAGAGGTTGTCGGTCGAGCCTGCCGATGTGCCATAATGTGTCTCCTCGGCGGGGACAAACTCGGCAAACTCTTGCTCGACTTCTTCGGGCTCGTTTTGGCTCACGCGGGTCACCACGGTATCGCCAATTTGGGTCACGGGGCTGCTCTGCACGTAGTTTTGCTCTATGGGGCGACCGTTGCTAAGGTTGTTGACCTGGGCGCGCAGTTCTCTGATGTCTTTCTGCATGTCGAAGAGCACACGGTAGAGCAGGTCGCGTTCGTTGACGCTATCCATGGTGTCACTGTGCGACAGCAATACAGGCAATGTGCTTTGCACACGGTTGGGTAGGTATTTGGTCAAAGCCTCCGCTGTGATGTTGCGCTCGGTCTCCATGATGGAGATCTGTTCGGTGACGTTCTTCAGCTGACGCACGTTGCCGGCCCAATTGTAGTTTTCCATCATCTTCATCGCGTCCGGGGATAACGTGATGGCGGGGATGTGGTTGCGCTCGGCGAAGTCGGAGGCGAATTTGCGGAACAGAAGCGGAATGTCGGCTTTCCTCTCCCGCAAGGCGGGGATATGGATCGGGATGGTGTTCAACCTATAATACAAATCCTCGCGGAAACGACCTCTTTCGATGGCCGAAGGCAGGTCGGCGTTGGTGGCGGCCACGATCCTGACGTTGGTCTTCATCACCTTGGAGCCACCCACACGGATGAACTCGCCGTTTTCGAGCACACGCAAAAGCCTTGCTTGGGTGGGGAGGGGTAGCTCGCCGACCTCGTCCAAAAACAAGGTGCCTTTGTCGGCAATCTCGAAATAGCCTTTGCGCTCGTTGACGGCGCCGGTGAAGGAGCCTTTCTCGTGGCCGAACAGCTCCGAGTCGATGGTGCCTTCAGGGATGGCGCCACAGTTCACGGCGAAATAAGGACCGTGTTTGCGGGCGCTGTTCTGGTGGATGATCTTCGGGAACACGTCCTTACCCGTGCCGCTCTCGCCCGTGATGAGCACGGTGAGGTCGGTGGCGGCCACTTGTGCCGCAATGCCGATGGCGCGGTCCAACTCAGGGTCGGTGCCGATGATGCCGAAGGTCCGTTTTATTGCTTGTACGTCCATTATCTCAAAACAGCATTAAGTTCTTTCTCCATAGCGCCTTGAATCTTACCCATCGTCTTCTCAATCACCTTGTCGGTGAGGGTGGTGGTGGGCGACATCAGGACGAAGCTCATGGCATACTGTTTCTTGCCTTCTGGAATCTTCTCGCCTTCGTAGACGTCGAAGAGGCTCATGGATTGCAGAATCTTGTTCTCAGCGGCCATGGCGACGCGTTTCACCTCGTCGAAGGTGACGTTCTTGTCGAAGATCATGGCGAGGTCGCGGCGCACGGCGGGGAACTTCGACAGCGGCTCGAAGTGCACTTCCTTGGCCTTGGCCAGGCATTGCATCATCAGCGTCCAGTTGAAGGTGGCGTAATAGACGTCTTTCTTCAGGTCGAAGTGTTTCAAGGTCTTCTTGCTGAGCTTGCCGAGGGTGACAATCTCCTTGCCGTCAACGAAATAAGTTGTGGCATAGTCGAAATGCGGTAGGTTGGCTTCCTTGGCTTCCAAGGCCTTGAAGTCGAACTTGAAGTGGTTGAGCACGCCCATGACGTATTCCTTCAGGTCGAAGTAGTCGAGGGCTTTGCTCGGGGCGTTCCACAGCTCGGCTTGCTTGTTGCCAGTGAGGAAGAGGTCGAGGCAGGTGTGCTCGTTATAGGGCTTGAGCGGCTTGGTCTCGTCACCGACTTTCGATGCGTCGAAGAAATAGACGCTGCCGAACTCGAAGAACTTCATGTCGCTGACCTTACGGTTTTGGTTGAAGGCGATGCTCTCCAATCCGCCCCACATCAGGGTCTGGCGCATCACGTTGAGGTCGCTGCTGAGCGGGTTGAGGATCTTCACGTTCTGGGCAGGGTCGAAAGCGGGGAAGGCCTCGCTGTAGGCAGCCTTGGTGAGCGAGTTGTTCATGATTTCGTAGAAGCCGTTGGCGACAAGCATGTCGCTGATCTTCTGCTGCATCTTGTCGGCGTCGGGCTTGGTGGCGCGGCTGATAGAGGCGTGGATACGGCTCGGAATTTCGATGTTGTCGTAGCCGTAGATGCGGAGGATTTCCTCGACCACATCGGCGGGACGGGTCACGTCGACCTTGCTGGTGTGCACGTCGACGACCACGTGCTTGTCGTCTTGCTCAACGACTTGGCACTCAAGGCTCTTCAGTATGTTGATGGCTTGGGTCGGGTCGATGACCTTGCCAGCCATTTTGTTCAGGTAGTCGAACTTCAGGTCCACGCGGGCAGGGGCGAAATCACCATTCTTCACGTCCTTGATCTCGGAAGAAATCGTTCCGCCAGCAAGCTCCTTAATTAATAAGGCGGCGCGTTTCAGGGCGAAGAGGGTGATGTTGGGGTCGGCACCACGCTCGTAACGGAACGAGGCGTCGGTCTGCAGGCCGTGGAACTTGGAGGTCTTACGGATGCTGGTGGGATTGAAGTAAGCACTTTCGAGGAAGACATTGGTGGTCTCCATGGTCACGCCCGACTTCTGTCCGCCAAACACGCCGGCGATGCACATAGGCTCTTCGGCGTTGCAAATCATCAGGTTACGGCTGTTGAGCTTACGCTCTACGCCGTCGAGGGTGACGAAAGGCGTGCCTTCGGGCAGGCATTTCACCACGACCTTCTTGCCTGTGATCTTGTCGGCGTCGAAGGCGTGCATGGGCTGGCCGACTTCCATCAACACGTAGTTGGTGATGTCGACGATGTTGTTGATACTGCGGATGCCGACGGCAGCAAGGCGGTTCTTGAGCCAGGCTGGCGACTCGCCGACTTTCACGCCGCTGACGGTCACGCCCGAGTAGCGCGGGCAGGCCTGGGTGTTTTCAACGACCACTTCGATGTCGTTGTCGTGGTTTTCCACCTTGAAGTCATCTACTGAGGGACGGATGAGGTGATATTTCGTGGTGTTCTCGCGCTGGTTGAGGGCTGCCACGAGGTCGCGGGCCGAGCCGATGTGCGAGGTGGCGTCGCTGCGGTTGGCGGTGAGGCCGATTTCGATGGTATAGTCCTCTTCCACAGGGAAATAGAACGAGGCAGGCTTGCCTACTTCATAGTCGTCGGGCAGCACCATGATGCCTTCGTGTGAGGTGCCAAGTTGCAGTTCGTCCTCGGCGCAAATCATGCCTTCCGAGACCTCGCCACGGATCTTGCCTTTCTTGATGGTGATGTGTTCGTCGCCCATCCAGAGTTCGGTGTTGATGGTGGCCACGAGCACCTTTTGGCCAGCTGCAACGTTGGGTGCGCCGCAAACGATGTGCAGGGGCTCCTCGCCGCCTACGTCGACGGTGGTGATGTGCAGGTGGTCGGAGTTGGGGTGGTCGATGCAGGTGAGTACCTTGCCCACGACGACGCCTTTCAGGGCGCCCTTCACCGACTCAAAACGCTCGAGGTCTTCCACTTCAAGGCCCGTTGAAGTCAACAGCTCGCTGACTTTCTCGGCCGGATAATCGCAGTTGACGTATTGTTTCAACCAGTTATAAGAAATCTTCATCTTATTTGTATTTGTTTAATTTTCAATCTATTGTCGCAAACCATATTCCGCAGTTTGCCTAAATTGCGCTTTTACGAAACGGCAAAAATACAAAATTCTGCCAAAATGTCACGTTTTTATTTGTGCACCACAAGATTTTTTTCACTTTCCCGATTACTTTTACCGTAGGTTTGGAAAAATGCGTTATCTTTGCACCCAAATACATTAATAGGAATGTCAGAAAACAACTATTCAACCGAATACACTAACCTTAGGCTTCTCCATGCCTCGCGCTATGGAAACAGCCGCGTTTTTACGGCAACAAACAACGGTAAGAAAGTCATTGTCAAGACGTTGAAGCAGGAGCTGGCCAACGATGCCGCTTGTCGTGCCTCACTGAAAGAGGAGTATGAGACCACCTCGATGCTCGACAACAAATATATCCGCAAGGCCTTGGACTTCGTCCAAATCGAAGGATTGGGCGACTGCATCATCTTCGAATACATCGAGGGCAAGTCGTTGGCCGAACATGTGCGTGTGGGCACCCTCTCCGAGAAACAGGTGAAGAGCGTCCTCATCGAGGTGTGCGATGGCTTGACTTATCTGCACCGCAACGGCGTCGTGCATTGCAACCTCAATCCCGACAACATCTTGGTGACAGCTGCCGACAGCCGCACCAAGCTCATCGACATAGGCATCCCCGAGACGAAACAGGATGCCGACCGCGAACTACTCATCAAGGAGATGGAGTTTGTCGCCCCCGAAATCATCAAGGGTGAGGACATCGACTCGCGTTCCGACATCTATTCCTTGGGTAAGATCATGGAGTTCATCGGCGAACGCAATATTTCCAAGCAGTTTGGCGCTGCCGCCACCCACTGCACGCAGTTCTCGAGAGAACAACGTTTCGACAGCATCTCCGACGTGCGCTCTGCCATCACCAAGAGCCATTCCATCGTCAGGATCATCATCTTGGCGGTAGTGGCCCTCATCTTGGCAGCGCTTGCCTTCATCTACGTGCCCAAAATCAAGGCCAATGTGGAGAAGGAGCGTGCCGAGCGCATGGCCGTCGACTTTGCCCGTGAGGTGGAGAAGATGCAGGCCCAACTGCCTGAGCTCTGCAAGAAATATGCGCTGAAGTCGATCGACGAGCCTTTGGCCGTGGATTGGAGCGAAGACAGCCTCGTCCAGGCGGAGAATCTCGTACAGTTCCTCGCCATGGATGAATATAGACGTCAGGCCCTCGGCGTGCTTCATGACCAGGGACTCGCCATCACCGACAGCCGTCGTGCCGACTTCGACCGCCTGCTTCTCGAGGAGTTTAAGACCTCGACCGACAGCGTCGCCATCCAAATGAGGTCGGCCATCGAGGAACCCAACGACACGGTGCTCCTCCAAAACGCCAAAGTCTGGTACGGCCAGCGTCAGTGATTTTCGTTCTGCCCTTGTAATAATCGGGCGGAAATGGAGTTATAGTTATATTAAACGAAAACGAAGTGCAAAGAAAAACCAACATAATCGTGATGATGGGCTGTGTCCTGGGACTGCTGCTTCTGAGCGGCTGCTCCACCAAGAAGAACACAATCACCCGTCGCATGTACCATAACCTGACCAGCCATTACAACATCTATTGGAACGGTGAGAAGAGCCTTCAGGACGGCGACAAGCAACTGCGTAGCACCGTCAAGGACGACTATACCAAGGTGCTGCGTGTCTACAACTACGGCTCGCAACAAGATGGCATGACGATGAACTCCACCATGGACCGCGCCCTCGAGAAGACCTCCATCTGTGTGCAGAAACACTCCATGAAGTTTGGAAGCCGCGAACGCGTGAAGTGGATCGACGACGCCTATCTCGTCATGGGTAAGGCACATTTCTATAAGCACGATTATATCCCGGCCAAACGCACCTTCGACTTCGTGGCCACCGAATACAACTACAACGACATCGCCTATGTGGCCAACATGTGGCTGATCAAGACCTACATCCAGACCGAAGAATACCCCAAGGCCGTTGCCACCATCGAACAGCTGCTGGCCAAGACCTCGGGCGTCAATAAGCTGCCCAAGGAGCTGATGCGTAATGTCGACTTCACCATCGCCGACTACTATATCGCCACCAAGGACTACAACCCTGCGGTGAAATACCTGAAGAACGGCATCCTGCTCAACAGAGACCGTGACCTTCGTACCCGTGCGATGTTCATTCTGGGTCAGATCTACATGCTGCAAGGCGACGCTAACCGTGCCACGGCCCAGTTCAAGAAAGTCATCAAGCGCAACCCCGAATACGAGATGGTCTTCGAGTCGAAGATGAACATGGCCAAGGTCGGCACGTCAAGCAACGCCAAAGAGCTCTATAAGATGATGAACAAGATGCTGCGCGACCCCAACAACGAGGAATACTGCGACCGCATCTATTACGCCATGGCAGAACTCGCACTCCGCGAAGGCGACGAAGCCAAAGCCATCAACTACCTCCGTAAGTCGGTAGCCGCCTATAAGGACAACAGGATACAACGTGCCTACTCGTCGCTCAAGGCCGCAACCATGCTCTTCGACCGTAACGAATACGAGTTGGCACAGGCCTACTACGATACCGCTGTCACTAGCATGGACCGCGAATTTGAAGGCTACGACAGCATCATGAACATCTCCCAGACTTTGAACGAGCTGGTGATGTATGCCACCGTCGTGCGCGACCAGGACAGCCTGTTACGTGTGGCCGCCATGGACTCGGTGTCGCGCAATATCCTCATCGATAAGATCATCGCCCGCGTCATCGAACAGGAACAGATTGAAAAGGAACAACGCGAGTATGAGGAACAGCTCGCCCTCATGGGTTCTACCGTGGGTGGCGACGTCCCGAAGACCTCCGAACCGACCAATTCGACGGGAGCCTCGTGGTATTTCTACAACCCCAGCTCAGTGTCGAGAGGCATCACGGAGTTCACCAAAAAGTGGGGTATGCGTAAGCTGGAGGACAACTGGCGCATCAGCGACAAACGTAGCCTTAACAATACAGGCGACGAGGGCCTCACCGAAGCCAAAAACGCCAAGGCCAAGCAGGATTCAATCAACGCTACATACACTAATCACGACCGCGGTTATTACCTGCAAGACTTGCCTTTCACCATGGAAGAGAAGGAGATCTGCGACTCACTCATCGCCGACGGCCTTTATCATCTTGGCTTCCTGTATATGGACCGCCTCTCCGACTTGCCGCGTTCCATCGAATCGTATGAACGCCTCGACAGCCGCTATCCTGGCAACAAGAAGGAACTCCCGACTTGGTATGCCCTCTATAAGATGCACAAAGACCTTAACCATGAGGAACAGTCGCTGTTCTACAAAGGCAAGATCTTCGATAAATATCCCACTTCGAGCTATGCCGAGTTTATCAACGACCCGACCTATTTCGAAAAGCTGCAGGCACAGGAGAGAGAAGCCTCCGACTTCTATAGCAAGACCTACGATGCCTTTGAGCAGGGACAGTTCTATCGTGTGAAGATGAACACCGAACGTGCCATGCGCCTCTATGAGTCCGACACGGCTTTCATGCCGCGCTTCGCCTTCCTCCATGCCGTGGCCCAAGGCCGTCTCGTCGCTATCGACACCATGGCCTTTGCCCTGTATGACCTGGTGCGTACCTATCCTCAGAGCAGCATCACGCCCTATGCCCTCGAGGTGCTGCAGAACATCAACGAAGAATACCATCTCGGCCTCGTGCTGACCGATATCAATAACAAGGAGGGTGGCGACCAGCCCGAGGTGAAGAAGGCCTCGCCCTACGTCTACCAACCCAATTCCGAGCATTTCGTCATGATCGTCTGCGATTCGAAGTCGGTCCGCGTCGACCCGCTCATGGTGCGTATCAGCGACTTCAACAAGAAGGAACACCGTACGCGCACTTTCAACCTAAAGAATGTCGTCCTCGACGACGACCACAGCATCATCACCATCGGCAACTTCGATAGCGAAAGCAAAGCCGCCGATTACATCTCCTCCATGTTCATAGGCGACTATGTCTTTGGTGGCATCGACAAGTCGAAATATACCGCCATCCCCATCTCAAGCAAGAACTATCCCATCTTCTATCAAGCTAAGGATCTGGAGGAATACAAGACATTCATCAACGAATCCAAACAATAAAAACTATATACTATGGCTATTATGGAATCACAGGTACGCAACCTCATAGGCAATGGCACCACCTTCAAGGGTGACATCGAGTCGAACGGCGATATCCGCATTGACGGTCATCTGATTGGCTCACTGAAATCAAACGGCAAGGTCGTGATTGGCCAGACTGGCGTCATGGAAGGCGACTTGACCTGCAAGCAGGCAGAGGTCTCAGGCGTGGTGAAAGGCAACATCAATACCGAAGAGCTCACCGCTCTTAAGGCCACCTCAAAGGTGGAAGTCGACCTGACCACGAAACAGCTGCTCATCGAAGTCGGTGCCCAGTTTACCGGCAAGTGCACGATGGGTCAGCAATCGACGGTGGCGATGCCCAAGCAAAAAATCGGCTGATGATGGACGAAAAGCTTATGAAGCGTTTTGGCTACGAGGCCGTTGAGAGATTTGATGAAGAGAAGCTGGCCAAACTGCAAGAGCATTATACTGCCATCCTCGAACTGTTAGGCGAAGACCCGCATCGCGAAGGCCTGCTGAAGACGCCTTTCCGCGTGGCCAAGTCCATGCAGTTTCTTACCCATGGCTATTATCTTGACCCCATGGAGATCCTGCTGTCCGCCAAGTTCAAGGAGGACTACCGGCAGATGGTCATCGTCAAGGATATCGAAGTGTATTCCTTGTGCGAGCATCACATGATCCCGTTCATTGGCAAGGCGCATGTGGGTTATATCCCCAACGGTTACATCACTGGCTTGAGCAAGATCGCCCGTGTGGTGGAGGCCTATTCCCGCCGCCTTCAGGTGCAGGAACGCCTAACCACGCAGATCAAGAACGCTATCAACGATGCCTTACATCCCTTGGGCGTGGCCGTTGTCATCGAAGCCCAGCATATGTGCATGTCGATGCGCGGCGTGCAGAAACAGAGTGCAGTGACCACCACGAGCGATTTCATCGGCGCCTTCGAGCGCGAGTCGACACGCGAGGAGTTCTTTCAACTGATAGGAAGTAATTTACATAAATAACAAACCATGATTAAAGCATACGTTTTCCCCGGACAAGGGGCCCAATTTGTTGGGATGGGCAAAGACTTGTTTGACAAGTCGTCGAAAGCCAAGGATATGTTCAAGAAAGCCAACAGCATCCTCAAGTTCAAGATTACGGATGTCATGTTTGAGGGCACTGAAGAGGACCTGCGTCAGACCAAAGTGACACAGCCCGCCATCTTCCTCCATTCGGTCATCTTGGCCACGATGTTGGAGGATTTCGACCCCACCATGGTGGCTGGCCATTCTCTTGGCGAGTTCTCGGCTTTGGTGGCCAATAAGGTGCTCAGTTTTGAAGACGGCTTGCGCCTGGTGAGCAAACGCGCCATGGCCATGCAGAAGGCCTGCGAGGCCCAACCTGGCACAATGGCCGCCGTCATCGGCATGGAGGATGCCGCCATCGAAGGTATCTGCAACTCGGTGAAAGATGCCGTAGTGGTGCCTGCCAACTATAATTGCCCTGGACAGCTGGTCATCTCCGGTTCGGTGGAAGGTGTCGCCGAAGCTTCCGAGAAGCTGAAGGAAGCTGGTGCCAAGCGCGTGGTGCCGCTGAGTGTGGGCGGCGCATTCCACAGCCCGCTGATGGAGCCGGCCCGCGTTGAACTGGCCGAAGCCATCAAGGAGACGAACTTCAACCAAGGCATCTGCCCGATTTACCAGAATGTTACCGGACAGTCGGTCAACGACCCCGAGATCATCAAGAAGAACCTCATCGCTCAGCTGACCTCTCCCGTGTTGTGGACGCAGACCATGAGTAATATCCTCGCCACGGGCGTCCGTTCCGTCGTTGAGGTGGGTCCTGGCACAGTGTTGCAAGGCCTGTTCCGCAAGATGGATAGAAACTTGGAGTTGTCGAGCGCCGCGGTCTGAATGACAGATTGATCTATGGATAACTACAAAACAAGACCCATTTGGACCGCCTTGTTGTTGATGACGGGCATCCTTATGGGTTTATTAATTAATAAAGGTGTAAAGCGAAATGCTCCCGTTGTCGATGGTGGCAGCAAGTTCGATGAGGTGATGTGGTATGTGGGCAACGACTATGTGGAGAAGCCCGACGCACAAAAGCTTCAAGACGAAGCCATCGCTGCGATGATGGAAGAGCTCGATCCTCACAGCGCCTATATCTCATTGGAAGAGTTCAACGAGGTGAACGACCCGCTCTTGGGTAGCTTCGACGGCATCGGTGTGCAGTTCCGTCTCGAGAGGGATACCATTGCCATCGTCAATGTCATCAAAGGCGGTCCGTCCGAGAAGGTGGGCATCCTTGCTGGCGACCGCATCCTCTATGTCGACGACAGCCTTGTGGCTAACAAGAAGCTGAAAAACGAGGACGTGATGCGTAAGCTGAAAGGACCTAAGGGCACAGAGGTTCGCGTCAAGGTGCAGCGTCGTGGCGTGGAGGGCTTGCTCGACTACACCATCATCCGTGATGCTATCCCGACCTACAGCGTCGACATCGCCTACATGCTGGATGAGCAGACAGGTTATCTCAAGTTGAGCAAGTTCTCGGCGACCACCGTGAGTGAGTTCAAAAAAGCCGTGGCCAATTTGAATGCACAAGGCATGAAACAAATGGTCTTCGACCTGCGAGGCAATACGGGTGGCTATCTCAATGCGGCTGTGGAGATCGCTGACGAGTTTCTGCCCAAGGGCAGCCTCATCGTCTACACCGAAGGGCGTAACCGTCCGCGCAATTATATGAAGGCCCGCAGGCATGGACAGCTGGAGGACATCCCCGTCGTGGTGCTCATCGATGGTGAGTCGGCCAGCGCCAGCGAAATCGTGGCAGGTGCCTTGCAGGACAACGACCGAGGTACCATTATCGGTCGCCGTTCCTTCGGTAAGGGCTTGGTGCAAGAGCAGATTGTTCTCAGCGACCAATCGGCCTTGCGTCTCACCGTGGCGCGTTATTACACGCCGACGGGACGTTGCATTCAGAAACCTTATACTGGTAATAAGGAAGAGTATCTGCTGGAGTCATACGACCGTTATGAAAACGGCGAGCTTTTCCATCCCGACAGCATACATTTCGCCGACTCGTTGAAGTTTACCACGCCGAAAGGCAAGACTGTTTACGGTGGGGGAGGCATCATGCCCGACATCTACGTGCCGCTCATCGACGACAGCACAGAGTATTACTTCAATCGTATCGTCAATCTGGGTTTGCTTTATCAGTATGCCTTCGATTATACCGACCGCCACCGTCAGCAGCTGAAACAATATCAGACCGTGACCGCCTTCGACCAGCGGTTTGTTGTGACCGATGCCATGTTTGATGAGATGGTGCGCCTTGCTGATGAGCGAGGCATCGTGGGCACGGAGGTGCAGCGGCAGGTGGCACGCCGAGAGGCCAACACTTTGCTCAAGGCCTACATTGCCCGCAACCTCTTCGACGACGAAGGCTTCTATCCCATCTACGCCCCAATGGACGAGATCTTACAACGCGCTATAGAAGAGTTACAAACCAGTGTCCGGTAGGTCTTGCGTCCGGTAGGCTTCCCCCTCTCAGAGGGGGTGCCCGAAGGGCGGGGGAGTAAAAAAACACTCCTAGCAACTAACAGTATAAACACATGTTCTATCACGACATCACCCCTGAATATCTTTCAAATCAAGGCATCAACCCAGAGGGTTTGACTTTTGGTCCCAACTTTTTGCCTTATAATTCACGGTTGAAGCAGTATAGTCGTGATTTGCGGAAAGGCCATCAGATTGCTGAGGTAAAGATGTGGAAATGTTTAAGAGCAAAGAATATGGGCTGCGCATTTCGCCGGCAATATCCCATATTGAACTATATTGCTGATTTTTATTGCAAGCAATTGAATTTAGTGGTTGAGATTGACGGCTATTCGCATTTTTCTGCCGATGCTCAAGAAAAGGATGCTGAGCGAGACAGACAAATGCAAGCGATAGGCTTAATGGTGATACGAGTGAATGATGGCGAGGTTAGAAAAGATGCCGAGAGAATTGCTGACTGGATTATTGAGCAAGCTGTAGAGGAAAATGAGAAAAGGAGAGTTTTTCTTGACTCCCCCTTCATCCCCCTCTCAGAGGGGGAGGCGCAAAGCGACGCGGGTGCAAAGCCCTGATAAGTAGTACCTGCGTCAGGCTGTAATACAAAAAAAGCCTCACCAGTGTGAGGCTTTTTTAGTTTGTGGAGCATAACGGAGTCGAACCGATGACCTCTTGCATGCCATGCAAGCGCTCTAGCCAACTGAGCTAATGCCCCTCATTTGCGGCTGCAAAAATACAACATTTTTCAATTCGCCAAACATTTTTGGAAAAATTTTTCCATTTTTTTTCTTCAAGTTGCCCTTGAAGCCCAATAAAACCGTAAATTTGCATCCATGAAAACCATCCGAGACATATATAAAATAGGTGTAGGCCCCTCAAGCAGCCACACCATGGGCCCACAGAAGGCTGCAGCGCAATTCAATGACCGTTATCCCGATGCCGCCTCCTTCGAGGTGACGCTCTATGGCAGCCTTGCCGCTACGGGCAAAGGCCATATGACCGATTGGGCCATTCTCAATACGCTTCAAGCGCCGACTGAGATTGTATGGCGTCCCGACGTCGTCTTGCCTTTCCATCCTAACGGGATGCACTTCAAGGCCTTCGATGCTGCCAAGGAGATTATGGGGGAGTGGACCGTCTTCAGCATCGGTGGAGGTAATCTGGCCGAAGAAGGCAAACAGAGCGAACAGCCTGACCTGTATCCTTTAACGAAGATGACCGACATCCTCGACTGGTGCGAGAGGCGGGGAAGGACCTATTGGGAATATGTCTTCGAACACGAAAACCAAAAGGAAATTGAGGATTACATGATGGAGGTATGGCGGGTGATGAAAGCCGCCGTTGAGCGTGGCCTACAGGCTGAGGGCGTCTTGCCTGGACCGCTCAACCTGAGCCGTAAGGCCGCCACTTACCACATTAAGGCTTCGGGCTACACGCATACCTTGCGTAGCCGTGGTCTGGTCTATTCCTATGCCTTGGCTGTATCCGAGGAGAACGCCTCGGGCGGACGTATCGTCACTGCCCCCACATGTGGCTCCTGCGGCGTGATGCCGGCAGTGCTTTATCATCTCTCAAAGAGCTATGAGTTCACCGACCTTCGCATCGTTCGTGCTTTGGTGACGGCGGGACTGGTGGGCAACATCGTGCGCACCAATGCCTCCATCTCTGGCGCCGAGGTGGGCTGTCAAGGCGAGGTGGGCGTGGCATGTGCCATGGCTGCTGCCGCCGCCAACCAGCTGTTTGGAGGTAGCCCGGCACAAATTGAGTATGCCGCTGAGATGGCTTTGGAGCATCACCTGGGCATGACCTGTGACCCTGTGTGCGGCTTGGTGCAGATCCCATGCATCGAGCGTAACGCTTATGCCGCTGCCCGCGCCTTAGACTCCAACATCTATTCTTCCTTCTCTGACGGTCGTCACCGCGTTTCGTTCGACAAGGTGGTGGAAACCATGAAGGAAACCGGGAAAGACCTTCCTTCGCTGTATAAGGAGACCTCACAAGGTGGCCTTGCGCGAGATTATATGCAAATGAAGTGAAATTGTATTATATTGAATTACAATATAATACGATATATTTTGAAAAATAATACAATTTTTTGTGGTTATCCACTAAGGGTAAAACCGAAGTTGTTAGTCTTGTAGATGTCTAGACAACAAAACAACGCGTTTACTATGCATTCGAATGTTCGGTTTTTGCTTAGGAAAAATGCTGCCGCTATGCCGTTTGGCATGGGGGCTCTTCGAGTTTATATGCAAGAAAACCTATTAATTCACTCATTTATTAACCAAATCCATTCATTATGAAAAAGAAAGTATTTTCTTTGATGATGATGCTTTTGCTCGCCTTCATGGGTGTGGCAAAGGCTGAGGTGGTTACCATTGGCGAAGGAACGAGCACGACTTACGTGACCCCGTTCAACAGCCTTTGGGGCTACTCCTTCGTTGAGCAGATTTTCACTGCCGACGAAATTGGAACTGCTGGCACGATCAATGCCATCAGCTTCAACTTGCGTGAAAGCGACGCCGCGCAAACTAACTCGGTCGACGTTTTCATGAAAGCCGTGACGAGAAGCAGTTTCTCGGACGCGACGGATTATGAGGCCGTTACGGCCAATGACATGGTGTTTAGCGGCACCGTGACGTTCAGCCCCGGCTGGACGACCATCACACTTGACACTCCGTTTGAGTATGATGGTACAAGTAACCTGTTGATCGGTATGCACGAGTACACCTCGGGCTACAGCACGCGTTACTTCTACTACACCTCTGCCGCTGACAAGGTGATCTCTTTCCACAGCGACGGTGCCAACCCGAATCCTTATGATTTGGGATCGTACACTGGTAACAAGTACGTTTCGCCCAACCGTGCCAACATCCAGATTGACATCACTACCGAAGGTGGCGGTGGTGGCGGTATGGTTGAGGACCAGCTCCATGTGAAGTACATGGATGGTGAAGAGGAAGTCATCGACTCCCTGAACCTCGGCGTCCGCCCGATCAACGCATGGATGGAGCCCTTCGAGTTCACGATGTACACCGAGGGTCGCCGCTACACGGTGACCGTCCTCGACTTCACCCCCAGCGATGGCATGTTCAGCGTTGAAGGCGAAGAACTGCCTTTCCAGGTGGTTGACGAGGAAGGCGTGCAACTGACCATGGCCACCAACGCCACTGAGGCTGGTGTCGTCGAGCGTCAGTTCGTTGCCATCACCGAAGGCAACCGTTCGGCCCACATCTGGCCTGTTGTTGTTGAGCTCTACGAGCCTCTGACTCCCGATGTATGGGAGCTGGCTTGCGAAGAGGCCACTGAATTCCCCTTCGTGGAAGTGCCCCAGACGGCCCACAACATGGAGCTTCACAACGACTACACGTTGCCCTTCCCCGAGATTCCGGAAGGCTACGATGCCGTCTACAAGCTCGTGTTTGAAAACGACATGGTGCTGAATGCCGAAGTCACCCAAGGTGAAAACGGCAAGGTGGCCCTCTACACCGAGGACTTCTACGGTGAAGGCGGTCCCATGGCTACCAACAACTACAATGGTCCTCTGTCAGGTGCTGGCGGTGCTGCCGCCACTCCGTTTGAGGCTCAGATCGGTGAAGGTACCACCACGACTGGTTACTTCCCCTTCTACACCCTCTACAACTACAGCATCTCTGAGAACCTCTTCCTCGCCACTGAACTGGCTGAGGCTGGTGTGACTTCTGCTCCTATGACTAGCTTGAGTTGGTATGCTACCAACGCTCCTGGCTATGCCCAGCAGGGTATCACCATCTGGATGGCCAATGTTGAGGATGCCGCTCTGACGACGACCTCTCACATTGTCACCAACATGACCAAGGTCTACACGGGTGCTATGACTCCCGCCATCGGCTGGAACGAGTTCGTCTTCAACGAGGGCACCTTCAGCTGGGACGGCCAGAGCAACGTGTTGATCTTCTGCCAACGCAACAATGGCGCTTGGAACAGCACTGTGAACTGGCAAGCCACTAGCTCCATGCCTTTCACTTGCATGGCTTACCGTTACCAAGACAGCGGTGCCTATGACCCGACTGTTGCTAACACGATGTACACGAGCGCCATTCGCCCGAACATCATCATGAAGAGCGCTCGCGGTAGCCGTAGCGGTGATGTGGTTTTGGAAGAAGGCTTCGAAGGCGGTTCTATGCCGACTGGCTGGGTTTCCGAAGGCGATTATGAATGGGAAGTCGGAACTGGTGACTACAGCACTAGTACTGGTGCCCACACTGGCTCTTACAACGCTTTGATTACTCACGATTACAGAGACGATGTGACTTATCTTGTCACTCCCGCCATGGATTTGAGCGGCGCCACCGAAGCCACCCTCAGCTTTGCCTATGTTAATAGGAGTTGGGCTGGTGACACCGATGAGTTTGGTGTTTACTACCGTGTTAACGGCGGTGCTTGGAACGAATTGTTCTATACCGATGAATCTCACTCCACTTGGACTGAAGCCTCTGTTGCCCTTACTGGTCTTGCTGCCAACTATCAAATTGGCTTCATGATGCTTGACAACTACGGCTATGGTGTCGGTCTTGACGACGTCGTTGTTGAGGCTAGCAACGGTGGTGGCGAAGAGCCCACTGGCGACATTGCCTACGGTCCTGTCATTACCAACGCTCCTGTTGCTGCCGGTACCTACTACCTGGTCGCCTCTTCGACCGATGCTGACCTCGAGGTCACCATCAACGCCGAAGAGATGCCTTGCCCGGACCTAGAAGGCTTTGCCTTCAACCCGATCCCGGCTGACGACGAGGACGAGCTCGAGCCCGCCAGCGTCACGCTGAAGTGGAACAACCCCGCCAACGCCACTGAATACCAAGTGGTCTTTGGTAGCACCTACTATCCGCAGCCCGGCCACCCGCAGACCGTCATCTCCGACTGGACTCCTGTGAACGGCGCTACTGGTAGCTTCACCGTCCGTAACCTCTGGAACAACACCAACTACTTCTGGTATGTGGTGTTCCGTAACGGCGGCGCTTGCGAGGAAGGCGTTGAGAGCCCGCACTGGGGCTTCACCACCCACCTCAATATCCCG
>JAFYHS010000035.1 GCA_017539045.1 Bacteroidales bacterium | reverse complement strand
ATAATGAACAACGCACTGATCACATTTGCGAAGCCGGACAACGAGCCTGTAAAAAGCTACAAGCCAGGCAGTCCGGAGAGAATCGAACTCCAGAAGGAACTCGAAAGACAATCCAACGAAATCGTTGAAATCCCCGCCATCATCAACGGCCAGGAAGTCCGCACGGGCGACATGGGCGAGGTGGTGATGCCCCACGACCACAAGCACGTCATCGCACGCTACCACAAGGTAGGCGAAAAGGAAGTCCGCATGGCCATCGACGCCGCCCAAGCCGCCAAGCACGACTGGGAGAACACGCCTTGGGACGAGCGCGCCGCCATCATGGCACGCATCGCCGAGATGCTGGCCACCAAGTACCGCGCCCGCATCAACGCTGCCACCATGCTCGGCCAGTCGAAGAACTGCTTCCAAGCCGAAATCGACAGCGCCTGCGAGACCATCGACTTCTTCCGCTACAACAACCACTACGCCAGCAAGCTCTACGCCGAGCAACCCGCTTCGGCCAACGACCAGCTGAACCGTACCGAATACCGTCCTTTGGAAGGCTTCGTGTTCGCCATCACGCCTTTCAACTTCACCTCCATCGCCTCCAACCTGAACATGACCCCCGCCCTGATGGGTAACACCACCATCTGGAAGCCCTCGACGACCGCCCTGCTGTCGAACTACACCGACATGCGCATCTTCATGGAAGCCGGCCTTCCCGCTGGCGTCGTCAACTTCCTGCCTGGCAAGGGCAGCGTGATCAGCGGCGTGGCCCTGAAGGACAAGAACTTCAACGCCATCCACTTCACCGGCAGCACCGCCACCTTCAAGAGCCTGTGGAAGACCACCGGACAGAACCTTGACATGTACAAGGCCTATCCTCGTCTCGTGGGTGAGACCGGCGGCAAGGACTTCATCTTCGTCCACCACAGCGCCGACCCGCAAGAGGTGGCCGTGGCCATCGTGCGTGGCGCCTTCGAATACCAAGGCCAGAAGTGCTCCGCCGCCTCGCGTGCCTACATCCCCGCTTCGATGTGGAACGACGTGAAGAACCGCGTGGGCGACATGATGAGCACCATCAAGATGGGTGACGTGAAAGACTTCACCAACTACGTCAACGCTGTCATCGACGAGGCTTCGTTCGACAACTGCAAGGGTTACATCGACCGCGCCAAAGCCAGCAAGGACGCTGAAATCGTCTTCGGCGGCAACTGCGACAAGAGCGTCGGTTACTTCGTTGAGCCTACCATCATCCTCGCCAAGGTGCCGAACTACGAGAGCATGGTGGAAGAGATCTTCGGACCCATCATCACCATCTACGTTTACGACGACAACAAGTTCGAGGAGATGCTGGACGTTTGCGACCAGAGCTCGCCTTACGCCCTCACCGGTGCCTTCTTCGGCAACTGCCTGAAGGCCCAGAAGATTGCCAACGACAAGCTGCGCCACGCAGCCGGCAACTACTACGTGAACGACAAACCCACGGGAGCCGTGGTCGGCATGCAGCCCTTCGGTGGCGCCCGCGCCAGCGGCACCAACGACAAGGCCGGCGGTCTGTGGAACCTCATCCGCTGGACCAGCCCCCGCGCCATCAAGAACACCTTCGTTCCTGCCGCCGCTTACGGGTATCCTTTCTTGGCAAAGGATTAATCGTTTGTTTGTAGAGACGTGCCATGGCGCGTCTCTACAGCGACAAAACCTCAAGAAAATCCGCCAAAAGTTTGGCGGATTTTTTTGTATATTTGTCGCCTGAAACAAACAAATCTTGCCATGAAACGACTATTCTCCCTTTTTACCGTTTTCATATTGGCCATTGGCATCACCAATGCACAAGAAACCTATCGCTTTCGCACTGATGCCCCCCAAGGCATCAGCATCAAAAGCAGCACGTCTTCAGGACTTTTGTTACATTACTCCGTTAACGAAATCCTCGTTGCCCACTACAACAACGGCAGCACCAAAGGGCAGGAAATCATCATGAAAGGCTGTTTCGGCTCCTTTGCCAAGGGCTTACCCGATCTTCCTTTTGAAAATCGTTTCGTCGCCATCCCGCATGGCGCGAAGGCATTGGTCAAAGTCAAGGAAAATGGCAGTCAGGTACTGAGCGGCATCGACTTGTTACCTGCTGCAGAAGTCATTTTGAATAACGCTACAGACCAGCCAAAATTGGACAAGGATATGAGCATCTTTGGCAAGGATGACAACTTCCCATCCGATAACGTGACCATCGCTCAGACCACCCAAATCCGAGGTTTGGATGTGGTCATGCTCAGCGTAACGCCTTTCCGCTACAACCCTGTCAGAAAGACTTTGGAAGTCATCTACGACATGGACATCGAAATCAGCTTTAAAGGCGGCAACGGCCAGTTTGGAGATGCACGCTACCGTAACCCCGAGTGGGACGGCATCTTGCACGACCTGGTCATCAACGACGACATGCTACCCGAAGCGCATTACTACGAGCGTCTCAACGAAGCCATCCAAAACCGAGAAGAAGGATGCGAGTACCTCATCATCACTGTTGACGACTCAGCCTTTATGGCTTGGGCCGACACCTTAAAACTATTCCGCACAAAGCAGGGCATACTCACCAAAGTTATTACCACCGCCGATTGCGTCAGCAATGAACCAGAGGACATCCGCAGCTTTATCCTCAACGCATACGAGAGTTGGGCCATCCCACCAGCGGCAGTTTTGCTGTTTGGTGGCAACCAAGTCACCCAACCCGAATTCGGCCTCAAGCCTTTTATCTACAGGATGCCCCATAACACAAATTACGAATATAGCTATCCCACCGACAATCCTTTTGCCGACATGAATGGCGACAGCATTCCTGACATAGCCATCAGCCGCATGGCGGTTTACAATGCTGACGATTGTCAACAACAAGTGGAAAAGCTCATCAATTTTGAGCTTTACCCTCCAACCGACCCTCATTATTACGATCATCCCGTCATCACTTCCGGATACGAGGAAGACAAATGGTTTCTGATCACCTCCCAAAGCGTTGACGGCTTTTTGCGCAATCACCTTGCGAAGCATCCTGCCAATCAATACATGGTCTACGACCAAATGAACCCAGAGCCCACACCACCAGACTCTATTTGGTCTACCGACCCCAACACAGAGGCCGTATTGGATTATTTCGGGCCAAATGGCACAGGATACATTCCTGCAACCATTGGCGGACTCGATAATTGGGGAAACATGAGCGACAATCAACCTCTCATCAACGCCATGAGTGAAGGTGGGTTCCTAACCTTCTACAGAGACCATTCAAGCATCGAAACCTGGGGCAGCCCCTATTTTTACCGCAACCACATACCCTTAATACAGAATGAAAAACCAACATTTATTTTTTCCATCGGCTGCCTAACCAACAACTTTTGGGACAATTGGTCAGCCAACATGTGCCTCTCCGAGGCCTTTTTAAGAGCAGAACCCGGGGCCATCGGATTCATTGGGACCAGCAGCGTCACCTATTCCCACTATAATGACATCGTAAGCTGGGGTATGTTAGACTACTTCTGGCCCGATTTCATGCCTACACTTGGCACCCACAACCAGCCCGAATCAGCTTATCCTTCGTTTTCTTTGGTAGCAGGCAAGGTATTTCTCACGCAACAAAGTTTCAGACCGTATTGGACGGAAGGCGTTCATAGAACACTGAACCTTTTTTCCTATTTGGGAGAGACCTATCTCAACCTTTTCACTGAAGTGCCGCGAACCATGGATATTTCAGCCGTTGTATATCAAAGAGAGGACATGCCCGACTATACAATGACAGTCGAAGAAGGCGCTTTAATTTGCCTTGCCAAAGGCGACGAGGTCCTGCACATTGCCCAAGGCACGGGACAAGCTCAGTCATTCGTCCTCCCTCAGATGCAGCCTGGCGAGCAGTTCGATGTCACTGTAACCAAGCCTAGATGCATCCGATTTCATCAAAACGTCACCATTATCCCTGCTTCAGGCCCCTATGTCATCATGAAAGACTACGGCTTTTATGACGCAAGCACCAACGACACTCTCGAATTTGGCGAAAAAGCCTATATTGACTTAACCTTGTTCAATGCCGGAGTAGGCATTGCCGAAAACGCCCAAGTCAACCTCTCATGCGACTCACCTTATATAGAGGTCATTAAGGGCACCGCCGTCTGCCACCGATTGGATCACGGCGAGCAGATTTCCCTACAAAATGCTTTCATCATAAAAGCAAAGCATGACATTCCCGACCAAACCGAAGTCACCTTCAAAATCTCACTTGATAACGGCTTCGTGGTCCAAGAATTCGTATTTCAAAAAACCGTATCGGCTCCGTTACTCAGCATTCAACCCTCTTTTAGCCTTATTACTGCCGACGAGCAACGAACCACCCATATTCTCAATGAAGGCACCACACTCATCGGCTTCACAATAGCAAACACAGGCCATTGCAAAAGCGGTCCTGTTATTATAGATTTCAACGTGCTGGCACCTTTCGTGACGGTTGAAACGCCTCATTTTGTCATGGAAACACTTTTACCCGACAGCCTTACACACTTAACCTTCCGTGTTGAGACCCAAACAAATGACTTATCCGGTGCTTGGCTGAAAGCGAGGCTCTGCATCACTGACGGTATTACCGAAGCTATTTATGAGCCTTCAATTCAATATGGAGGCATCTTTGAGAACTTTGAAACCGACACGCTGAATCCATTTTTTACTTGGGAAAACTATGTGCATTACCCTTGGTTTTATACTGAAGCCGATGCAGCTGAAGGCCAGCGCTGCTTTGAGGCCACCCCACCTAAAAACAAACCTTCAGCGCTCACATTAAGCACAGAAGGTTACATTCCTGCTGGGAAAATGTCGTTTTACGTCAAAACAGGCCGCTATGCTTCCAACGCACTTGAAACGCTAACCATCGAAGAAGCAACCGCCTCTGGCAATAAGACCCAAACCTTCTCAAGCGAGGAGTGGAATTATCGTGAAGCCTATGTGTTTACCGAATGCGAAACGCTAAGATTTAGGATGAACAAGTATGGTGAAGAAGAATTTGGCATCCGCATCGACAACATCTGCTTCCCTCCACCACACTTCCCTATTATTTTTGCCGGTAACGACCAAATCTCATGTAAAGGAACCAACATCGAGCTTCACGAAGCCTACGCTTACGATTATGATACTGTTTATTGGACTACCGAAGGCGATGGCCTTTTTGTTAACAACAATATGGTCAACGCCCATTATTACCCAGGTACACAAGATTTTGCCAACGGAGAGGTCACGCTATCCCTCCATGCTTCAGACAGCATTCATTCAATGGTTAATTCACTGAAAGTGGTTTTGCTTGACGAATTCAATCTGGAAGGCAACATCATAGGCGACAGCATAGTCAACAAATACTCCACCCCCTTTTCTCGCTATTCCATTGATCCACAAGAAGGCATACATTATCTTTGGCAACTCGAACCCGCTGAAGCTGGTTTCATTTATGCATTGAGCAACACCGTTGACATCCTTTGGAACATGGAAGAAGACTACACCGAAGTCATGCTTTCGGTAACTACAGAAAACGCTTGCCAAGTGGAACCCGTGACAAAGCGAATCAGATTGGTCAACAATGCCACATCCGAACGGCCATCCAATAAATTCGAACTCTTCCCCAACCCCACTGATGGCAAAATCAACCTCGTCGTTGGCGAAACACTGCAAGGAAAGGCTGTAGTGGAAGTCTACAACCTGCTGGGCGAACGGATGATGGCGAAAAACTTGGGCCGCTTGCTACAAGGCGAGACGATTTCATTGGATTTAAGCCACCTTGTCTCGGGACTCTATATCGTCAAATTGAGCACTGAAAACGGGAGTTGTTCAAAGAAAGTGAGCGTCCGGTGACAATTATTGGAAAGTAATTGCTAATTTTGCACCAAATCTAATTAGGAAAACAATGGTAAGCTACAAAGAATTAGGGCTTGTGAACACCCGTAAAATGTTCGCCAAGGCTGTGGACGGCGGCTATGCCATCCCCGCCTTCAACTTCAACAATATGGAACAGATGCAGGCCATCATCATGGCTGCCGTCGAGACCAAGTCGCCCGTCATCCTGCAAGTGTCGAAAGGCGCGCGCAACTACGCCAACCAGACCCTGCTGCGCTACATGGCCCAGGGTGCCGTGGAATACGCCAAGGAGCTGGGCTGCGCCCATCCTGAAATCGTGCTCCACCTCGACCACGGCGACAGCTTCGAGACCTGCAAGAGCTGCATCGACATGGGCTTCTCGTCGGTGATGATCGACGGCTCTGCCCTGCCCTACGACGAGAATGTAGCCCTCACCCGCAAGGTCGTCGACTATGCGCATCAGTTTGATGTGACCGTGGAAGGCGAACTCGGCGTGTTGGCCGGCGTAGAAGACGAAGTGGCCGCCGAAGAAAGCCATTACACCAAACCTGAGGAAGTCATCGACTTCGTGACCAAGACCGGCGTGGACAGCTTGGCCATCAGCATCGGCACCTCGCACGGTGCTTACAAATTTACGCCCGAGCAGTGCACCGTCGACCCCGCCACGGGTCGCCTCGTGCCGCCTCCGTTGGCTTTCGACGTGCTTGAAGCCATCGAGAAGAAACTGCCCGGCTTCCCCATCGTGCTGCACGGCTCGTCGTCAGTGCCACAAGACGAGGTGGACACCATTAATAAATATGGTGGTGCGCTGAAGGCTGCCGTCGGTATCCCCGAGGAGCAACTGCGCAAGGCCGCCAAGAGCGCCGTCTGCAAGATCAACATCGACAGCGACAGCCGCTTGGCCATGACCGCCGCCATCCGCAAGACCTTCGCCGAAAAGCCCGCCGAGTTCGACCCGCGCAAGTACCTCGGCCCCGCCAGAGACAGCATGAAGAAGCTCTATATGCACAAGATCATTAATGTCTTGGGCTCGAATAACAAGTTGGAGCAGGCTTAAAGCAAGATTATTTCCGTCTTGTTAGAGAAAAATCCGCCATACAATGACGGATTTTTCTCTTTTTAGACGAAAATGTGTATTTTTGCAACAATTACAAATCATAATACCATGAGTGAAGCAACATTGCAAGGCCTGTTGGATTACCTATACAGCACCCTTACCCCCGACAACATGCGTTGGATGGCGATGCACTTGATGGCTCACGCCGATGCCGATGAGGGAAAAGTGAAGCCATACACCATAGAGGAACTGCATCAAATGGTTGCTGCAGGCGAACAACAATTTGCAGAAGGAAAATGGCAAGACTCGGAAGACATGTTCCGAGAATTGGAAGAAGAATTTGCGGCTGAAGAACTTCATCACACCGAAGCCGTTGCATTCTAGGACACCCGCCGAGAACCGAAAAAACAAGCCGAGCAAATGAAATGAGCAAGAAACTGGTATATATTCTCGCCGTATTTGTTGCCATCTCATCATGCAGCCTTGTAAAGCAACCCTTTTCTTTCCAAAAAGAAACCGGTTTCCAACGAAACGTTT